>JAZUPZ010000039.1:0-158586 GCA_045605445.1 Clostridia bacterium
AAAAACCCTTTAAGGGGTGGCGAAAGAGGCAAAGGCAATAGGCTTGAACAAAAGTGAAAGCCAGCGACTTGAGTCGCTGGCCGGCAACATAGGCTTATAGCCTTAGTGCAAACCACCCGTTTGACGGGTGGTTATGATTTACCATAATATTGTTAATGTTTATTTGTGTGTTGTTATTTGATATACAAATATCATAAAACAGATAAAAAACTCGCAATTCTTCTGTTGAGTGTTTGCGAGGGATGTACTATTCAAAATAGTTATTAACATATATTTCTTTCTAAATAAGAAAAACCTACAGTCTATAACTGTAGGCTTGTGATTGGTTGCGGGGGCCGGATTTGAACCAACGACCTTCGGGTTATGAGCCCGACGAGCTACCAGACTGCTCCACCCCGCGGTATTTAACTAACAAAGAATATAATAACATAAATTTTATGATTTGTCAACAACTTTTTTTAATAAATTTTATTCAACAAATAATTATTTATTACACCTGATTTATTTTTTAAAAAATATTGACAAATTCGTTCAATAATAGTAAAATTATTTAGTGTAGTTATGGAGTGAATTATGCATAGATGTTTCTTAGATAATAACGATAATACAGTTTCTTATACTGTAGGTACTCAATTTGAAATAAGAGGTAATGAAGCTATTCATATTTTGAAAGTTCTCCGGCTTAAATGCGGTGATTTGTTTGAAATGTGCAATAATTCCGAAAATACATTTGTATGTCGTATTATTGATTGCGGCAAAAAAAACGTTGTTTCTGAAATTGTTAATTCCTACAAAGAAGAAAGCACTACGGAAAAAAAGATTTTTGTTTTTCAAAGCCTTTCTAAAGGAACTAAAATGGATTTCGTAATACAAAAGTCTGTTGAACTTGGAGCTTACATGCTGGTTCCGGTTAACACTGAATTTTCGGTTGTTAAATTATCGGATGAAGAAGGTAAACTCAGCAGGTGGCGAAGAATTTCTATGGAAGCCTCAAAACAGTGTAAACGAAATGTTATGATGCAGGTGCATAGTCCGGTATCGTTCAATGAAGCGGTCGATATGCTTAATGATTGCGATATAAGGATTATTGCATATGAAGGGGAGAAAGAAACATCGCTTAAATCTGTAATAAGAACTCCCAAAACTGAGCGTTCAGATTCAATCGGTATGATGATTGGTCCTGAAGGTGGTTTTTCTAAACAGGAAATTCAGTTTGCCAAAGAAAGTGGTATTACTACAGTTACATTAGGAAAAAGAATTTTGCGTACAGAAACAGCAGCGGTTGCTTTACTTTCGACAATAATGTACGAAATAAATGAATTAGGGTAAAAGGAGATAATTAAATGAGTAAAAAAGAAAATGAAGCAGTTGTAAATAGATTTCTACTTTCAACAGTTTATATTATAGTATTTGAGATGTTCCTTTATTTTATGTATAAGCTTTCCTGTGGCGGTTTTGGCTTAGCGGTAGTGAATTCTGTTAACGAAATCCATTGGTGCATCATACTTTTAGGATTTGCTCTTTCAATATATTTTGCCGTAAGACACTTTGCAATGAAAAAAAGCGGTTTATATCACCTGGTTATTTTCTTTGTATTAGCACTCACCGGTTTGTTTTTAGAGTATGCGTGGACTTTTTCCACCTTCTTCGGAGCATACGTTTCCAGAAGATATACATTACTCGCATTAGTATATTTGCTATTCTATGTTTATGAAATTATTGTTTATTTTATAAGAGTTAATAAGTAAAATCCAGGCGCTGAATGCGCCTGTTTTGATATCAGAAAGGAATGTTGATATGTATTGCGATAATTTGACTATGTTAACTGATTTTTATGAGCTGACAATGGCTAACGGTTACTTTGAAAGTGGCAAAAAAGATGAAATCGGTATTTTTGATATGTTTTTCAGAAAAGTTCCTGACGATGGCGGATATGCTATTATGGTTGGAGTAAAACAACTTTGTGAATATATCGAAGATATGAGATTTACTGATGAAGATATAGAATTTTTATCCGGCAAGAATATGTTTTCAAAAGAGTTTCTTGAATATCTCAGAAACTTTAAATTTGAATGTGATATCTGGGCAGTTCCTGAAGGAACTCCTATATTTCCCAACGAACCTATTGTTACCGTAAAAGGACCTATAATTCAGGCTCAGTTTATTGAAACAATGATCTTACTTACAGTTAATCATCAGAGTCTTATCGCGACTAAATCAAACAGAATTGTACGTGCGGCGAAGGGAAGACCTGTTTTTGAGTTTGGCTCAAGAAGAGCTCAAGGTGCATATGGTGCCATCTACGGAGCAAGAGCCTCCTATATTGGTGGTTGCGCCGGAACAGCATGTACAATTGCTGAAGAAATGTTTGGCATTCCGGCGGTTGGCACAATGGCACACAGCTGGATTCAGGCTTTTGACAGTGAATATGAAGCATTTGAAACATATGCTAATTTATATCCGGAAAAATGTGTTTTACTTATTGACACATATAATGTTCTTAAGTCCGGACTTCCGAATGCCATTAAGGTTTTTGACAATGTTCTCAAACCAAAGGGTTACAGACCTTCCGGCATACGAATTGATAGTGGAGACATAACTTATCTCACAAAAAAAGTGCGAAAAATCCTTGATAATGCCGGCTATCACGATTGTAAAATTATGATATCCAACTCTTTGGATGAGTATATTATTCGTGACACACTCATTCAGGGCGCTGAAATTGATTCCTTTGGCGTGGGTGAACGTTTAATCACTTCAAAATCGGAGCCTGTTTTTGGTGGTGTTTATAAATTAGTTGCGGTTGAAAAAGGAAATGTTACAATTCCTAAAATTAAAAAAAGTGAGAATGTTGCTAAAATTACAACTCCCGGTTTTAAAATGCTTTACAGACTTTATGCGAATGACACAGGGAAGGCAATTGCCGACGTAATTACATTGCACGATGAAGTTATAGATTCATCAAAAGAGTATACTATTTTTGATCCCAATCACACATGGAAAAGAAAAGTTATATCTGATTTTACCGCAAGAAGGCTGCTTGTACCTGTTTTTGAAAAGGGAAAATGCGTTTATAAATCACCAGGTCTTGAAGAAATACAGAAATATTGCAGTAAGCAAATTGACACCCTGTGGGATGAAGTGACCAGATTTGAAAATCCTCATTCATACTATGTGGATCTTTCTCAATCACTTTGGAATATCAAAAATAAACTTTTAGAGGAAAATTAAATGTCTGAAAAGAATATATTTATTTCCGAGGCTGAAATTGAAAAACAGTTCGGATACATTGAAGAAATAAATAAAATTAACAGCAAAAAAGAAAAACAAACTGCGTGTGTCATAACATACGGATGTCAACAAAACGAAAACGATTCAGAACGTTTAAAGGGAATGCTGGAAAAAATGGGATTTTCTCTTACAGATGACAGAGAAAATGCAAATGTTGTGATTTTTAATACTTGTGCTGTACGTGAAAATGCAGAAATGAAGTTGAGAGGGAACGTAGGTGCCTTCAAGTCTTTAAAAAGAAAAAGAAAAGATTTAATTATCGCAGTGTGCGGTTGTATGGTACAGCAGGAAAAAGAAGCTGATTTACTTAAAAGTAAGTTCAAACATATAGATTTGATTTTCGGCACTCATTCTTTGTACCGTTTTCCTGAGTTACTTTTCAAAGCTTTGAAGGAAAAAGTTGTTGATGTTGTAAATATTGATGGTAAAATTGCAGAAAATATCCCGGTCAGACACGATGATAAATTCAAAGCATGGGTTTCGGTTATGTATGGGTGTAACAACTTTTGTTCATACTGTGTAGTTCCTTATGTAAGAGGCAGGGAAAGAAGCAGAAAACACGAAGATGTTCTCCGTGAAATTACTCAGCTTGCGAAAAATGGATACAAAGAGATCACTTTACTTGGTCAGAATGTTAACTCGTATGGCAATGATTCTGAAAATGAGTACACTTTCGCACAACTACTTGATGAGGTTTGTAAGATTGACGGTATTGAAAGAATACGATTTGCCACGTCTCATCCAAAGGATATTTCTGAGGAGCTTATTGAGGTTATGGCAAATAACAAAAAAATATGCCCGCAGCTTCATTTACCTTTTCAGTCCGGTTCGGATAAAGTACTGAAAGATATGAACAGAGGGTACACCAGGGAAACATATCTCAACACTATTAGAAAAATCAGAGAAAAAATCCCCGGAATTGCCCTTTCAAGTGACGTTATAGTCGGTTTTCCAACGGAAACAAACGAAGATTTTGAGGATACAATTTCTCTGGTTAAAGAAGTTGGATATGACTCTCTGTTTACCTTCATTTATTCAAAAAGAAGGGGGACTGCTGCAGCTAAAATGACTCCTGTCCTCAGTCCTGAAGAAATTGAAAAAAATTTCAACAGACTTCTTGAAACTCAAAATGAAATATCTAAAAATAATAATGAGCGCTATGTTGGTAAAACAGTAGAGATTTTTGTTGATGGAGTTTCGAAAAACAATGCAGAGTTTTTACAGGGCAGAACACCTGAAAATAAGATTGTAAACTTCAAAGGAGAAGAAAAACTTATTGGCAAGTTTGTTTTTGCAAAAATTGTAGAAGCGAAAACCTGGTCCTTGGATGGTGAATTTGTAGAAATCAGAGGATAGTTGACAAAATTTGTCAATTATAGTAAAATTGTTGCTGAGGAGTGATGTTGATGAAATCCACAGGCATAGTGCGTGAGGTTGACGAACTTGGAAGAGTAGTCATCCCAAAAGAGATACGTAACATTATCGGTTTTGAGAAAAGAACACCTGTTGAAATTCTTGTTGAAGGAAAAAATATTGTTATAAAGAAATATACAGATAAGAGTGCGTGTGTTTTTTGTTCTTCTAAGAGCAATCTTAAAGAGTACAAAAACAAGCTTATCTGTAAGCAATGTATTGATGCTCTCAAGTGATTTGATTTAAAGGTTCGGATTTCCGGACCTTTTTATATTTTAAGTAAATTTTTATATATTTTCGTTGAAAATTGATATTTCATATGTTATAATTAAATTTGGTTTATTGTGTATATATCGACGAAGGTGGTGATTGACATCAAAAAAATACTTTCATTTATGATTTTTATTGTTGTTGTTTTTTCTTGTTCAAACGTATTCGCTTCGCATGATTCTTTGCCGATTTTAATGTATCACAATATAAATGACAATTATGATTACAGCAACAGGTCAAATGAAATGTCCTCTGTTGAGTTTGAGGACCAACTCAGAGCTCTCAAAAAAAATAATTATAATACAATTACTTTTCAGGACTATCTTGATTACAGAAACGGGCACAAGGATTTACCTGAAAATCCTGTAATTATTACTTTTGATGACGGATATCTCAATAATTACACTACTGCATATCCGCTTCTGAAAAAATATGGAATGAAAGCAACTATTTTCATAATAACCGGCAGAGTGAATCTGAATGATTCTGTTGTTTACCCTCATTTCAGTTGGGAGCAGGCAAAAGAAATGGAAGACAGTGGAGTTATAAGTATAGAAAGTCACACGAATTATCATAACAAGTTAACGGACATTTCAGACTCTTCTCTTGTTTATGAATTGAGAAAATCGCGATATCTTATAAAAAAACATCTAAATAAGGAAGCTACCGTTCTTGCTTATCCTTACGGTTCTCATAATGACAGGGTAGTTGATTTTGCTGTCAAGGCAGGTTACACCACGGCTGTTATCATATCTCAGGACGATTTTCCGGGGGTTAATACGAATAATCAGAACATTTATCGACTTAAACGTATTACGGCAGCAGGAGGAACCAGCGGAGATGAGCTTATAGAAATAATTGAAAAGAATAGGGATTATTGATATGAAAACAGATATATTTGGAGTAAAATTTGATAATTTCAGTATTAAAGAGGCAGTTGACATTTCTTTTGAATCCTTAAAGGAAAAAAGAGGATTTGTTATTTTTACACCTAATCCTGAAATTGTTGACATTGCAAGAAAAAATTCCGAATACAAAAAGGTCTTAAACGGTGCAGACATTGTAACTCCTGATGGAATCGGAATCGTATATGCATCTAAAATATTGAAAGGAAATATAAAAGAAAGAGCAGCAGGATTTGATATAGTTTGTGGTTTGCTCGAAAAATTAAACAAAACAAACGGTTCAGTTTATCTTTTTGGTGGTAAGCCGGGGGTTGCGGATAAGGCTGCTGAAAATTTATCGTTGAAATATGAAAACCTTAAAATATCGGGTGTTCACCACGGATATTTCAAAGAAGATTCCGATATTATTTCCGACATTGCTGATAAATCGCCTGATTTATTGTTGGTATGCCTCGGTGCTCCTAAACAGGAATTCTGGATAAACACAAACAAAGAAAAGCTTAACTGTGGCATAATGATTGGTGCAGGTGGAAGCATTGATGTACTTGCAGGAACAGTTAAACGTGCGCCTCAGATATTCATAAAGTTTGGAATTGAATGGCTTTATCGCTTGATTAAAGAACCTAAAAGAATCGGTCGAATGATGAAATTGCCTGTTTTTATTTTATCTGTAATATTTAAGAGAGGGAAAGATAATGAAAGTTAAATTATTACAATACACAGGGGACTGTGAAAGACTTGTCGCTGCAAGCGCGAAGTTATGTTATTCAAGTGCCGGAATTGACGAAATTACTCAAAATCTTACTGAAGAGAATACAGAAAAATTTTTGAATCACCTTCTTTCTCTTGGTCACGAAAGCCCTTTTGAGCATGCAACTTTTACTTTTGGTATTGAAGGGGTAAGCAGAAGTTTACTTGCGCAGATAACCAGACACAGGATAGCAAGTTTTACTGTTAAATCTCAGCGCTATGTTAAAGAAGGACAGTTTGAATTTGTTCTTCCGCCTGAAATAGAAAATGTTCCCGAAGCAAAGGAACGTTATATTAAAATTATGCAGAAGGAGCAGGAAGAATATAACAATCTTACTGAAATTCTTTACAATAAGCACTATGAAACATTCTTAAATGAAGGAAAAGATGAAAAAACTGCATCAAGACTTGCTGAAAAAAAGGCAATTGAAGATGCGAGGTATGTTCTTCCCAATGCTTGCTGTACGTCTATGATTGTAACTTTTAACGTAAGAAGCTTATGGAACTTTTTCCATAAAAGATGCTGTGAACGGGCACAGTGGGAAATCAGAGAGCTCGCAGAAAAAATGTTGGAATTAGCCAAAGAAGCTGCCCCTTCGTTTTTCAAAAAAGCAGGACCCCCGTGTATTAGTGGAGCATGCCCGGAGGGAAGTATGTCTTGCGGTAAAATGTTGGATAAAAGAAATAAGTATTTAGGAGAAAATAAGTAATGAAAGGGAAACTGATTGTTATTGAGGGGCTTGACTCTTCGGGTAAAGAAACTCAATCAAAACTGGTTGCAAAAAAACTTGCCGAGATGAATTATAAAGTAAAACTTGTTACTTTCCCGAATTATGAAAGTGATTCATCTGCCTTGGTTAAAATGTATCTGAACGGCGAAATATCCAAAAACCCGGATGATATAAATGCATATGCAGCATCTTCTTTTTATGCTGTTGACAGATATGTTTCTTATAAATGTGAATGGGAAGATTTTTATTTAAATGGCGGAGTTGTAATAGCAGACAGATATACTACATCCAATATGATACATCAAGGTGCTAAAATAGATGGGACAAGAATTAAAAATCTGTACCTTGACTGGCTGTATGATTATGAGTATAAACTTTTGAAGCTTCCCGTCCCCAATAAGGTGATATTTCTTGATATGCCTCCTGAGACATCTCGAGAGCTTATGGCTAAAAGACCTAATAAGATTACAGGAAGTGAAAAGAAGGATATTCATGAAAGTAACAATGAATATCTTGAAAGAACATATGTGAATGCTTTATACACAGCAAACAAGTTTGACTGGACAGAAATCTTCTGCGTAGAAGAAGGACAAATACGTTCCATTGAAGATATAAATAATGAAATTATGAAAGTAATTTGCAATGATGTCTTTCACAGAAAATATAACGGATAGGAGATTTATTATGACTTACGTTTTTTTAGCAGATGGTTTTGAAGAAGTTGAAGCTCTTACTGTTGTTGATCTGCTCAGAAGAGCTGATGTTGAGGTTCTGACTGTTTCTGTTAACAATACTCTCGAAGTTATCGGAGCTCATGATATAAAGATTCTTTGCGATATTTCTGCAGATGAAATAGAACTTTCTGACGGAGTTATACTTCCCGGCGGTATCCCCGGAGTTCCTAATCTTGGAGCCGATGAGAGAATTATAAGTGCAATTAATCAACATTATGATAACAAAAAACTTGTGGCAGCAATATGTGCAGCACCTACTTTGCTACACGAAATGGGTATTCTAAATAATGTCAAAGCAACTTGTTATCCAAGTATGTTAAACAAGATGGTTAACGCTGAGGCTGTTGAAGAAGATGTAGTTATATCCGGAAACATTATTACATCCAAAGGTCCCGGTACCGCTTTTGATTTTGCCTATGAAATTATTTCATACCTAAAGGATAAAGAAAGCGCTGATGCAGTTAAAAATTCTGCATATTTCAAGTAAAGAGGTAAAAATGAAAAAACTTATTAAAGTTCTGATAGTTGTTTCTATCATAACCGCAGTAATATTATTATCTGACTTTTTTGGGGTGTTCAAATCGTCCGAACCTGTTACTGTTAATATTCCTGTAGGCTCAAATCCTGTTCAGATATCAGAAATGCTAAAAGAGCACTCTTTGATCAGGTATCCTTTTTTCTTTTCTTTTTATTCTGTTGTTAAAGATGCCAGATTTCAGGCTGGTGAGCATACATTCAACAAAAAAAGTTATAGTAAACTTTTTAAAGAGCTGTCTTCGGTAACATCAGGTGAATCAATAACTGTAACAATTACAGAAGGCATGGAACAACGGGAAATTGCAGATCTTCTTGAAAAAAAGGGGATTTGTTCTGCTGATGAATTTAATCGGGCAGCAAAAATTAAGAATTTCAGTAATTTTTGGTTTTTAAAAAATATTCCCGAGAGAGAAAGTGAACTTGAGGGGTATTTATTCCCTGACACTTACGAGTTTTCCAAGGGTTCTTCGGCTGAAGATGTAATTTTAAAAATGCTTAATAATTTTGACAGTAAAATTACTGAGAAAATGAAAGAGGCAGCTAATAAATCTGAACTTTCTTTTGACGAACTTATCACTTTGGCTTCAATTATTGAGCGCGAAGCTGCTACTGAAAAGGATTTTAAGCTTGTTTCCGGAATTTTTTATAACAGAATGAATCATGTTGGAGAAGGATTTGGATATTTCCAATCTTGTGCCACAGTTCAGTATATATTGAAGGAAAGAAAAGATGTTCTTTCGATTCAGGATACAAAAATAGACTCTCCATACAACACATATATGTATGAAGGACTTCCGGTAGGACCGATTGCGTCCCCGGGAATTAGAACTATTGAAGCTGCATTGTATCCTGAAAAAACAGAATATCTTTATTTTGCATCAGACCCTTCGGGGAAAATTTATTATGCAAAAACATTCACAGAACATCAGGAGAATATGAGAAAGGCCGGTTTATAAATTGGCAGGAGAAAAAATCAATTTAGAATATATAACTGAATATTTACACGAAGTTCTTCCGGAAAGCGAAGGTTATATAGCTGAAATGGAAAAGTTCGCATTAACAAATGATGTTCCGATTATTCATAAGGAAGTAAAGTTTTTTCTTGAAATGCTTTGCCATATGATTAAACCTTCACGCGTGTTGGAAATTGGTACTGCAATCGGATATTCTTCTTCAGTTCTTGCTATGACATCTGAAACAACTAAAGTTACAACAATTGAGCGCGAACCGGCTATGACCGAACTTGCACTAAAAAATCATAGCATTCTCGGGTTATCTGACAGAATAAGAATTATCGAAGGTGATGCACTTGAGGTTCTTGATTGTTTGAAGGAAAAATATGATTTGATTTTCATAGATGCAGCCAAAGGATATTATTCTGACTTTTTCTCATATGCTAAAAATCTTATAAACCCGGGCGGAGTTATAGTTTGTGATAACATATTGTATAAAGGTATGACGGCAACCGACGAGCTCTTAAAAAGAAGACAAAAAACAATTGTTTACAGAATGAGAGATTTTCTCCATAGCATTTGTCGTGATGAAAATTTAAAAACATCTATAATTCCTATGGGTGACGGTCTGGCTGTTTCTTATTATATAAAAGAGGAGATTTCTGATAAATGAAACCAGAATTATTAGCTCCTGCAGGGAGTCTTACAAAACTTAAATATGCTCTTAAATATGGAGCAGATGCTGTATATATAGGCGGTGAGCAGTATTCGCTCAGAGTAGCAGCCGAAAACTTTACTTCCGATGAAATGAAAGAGGGAATAGAATATGCACACAATTTAGGAAAAAAAGTGTATATTACAGCCAATATTATCCCACATAATTGCGATTTGAATGATTTTGAAAATTACATTAAAGAGATAAACCACCTTGGAGCAGATGCAGTAATTATTAGTGATATTGGGTTATTCGACATTGCGAAAAATGCTACGCCAAACCTTGAAATTCATATAAGTACTCAGGCTAATAATGTAAATTACGCTTCTGCATCAATGTGGCACAAACTTGGTGCAAAACGTGTTGTTCTTGGCAGAGAATTGAGTCTTGAAGAAATTAGCGAAATACGAAAAAACACGCCGGATGATCTTGAAATTGAATGTTTTGTTCACGGAGCAATGTGTGTTTCATATTCTGGAAGATGTCTGTTATCTAATTATATGACTAATAGAGACAGTAATCTTGGCGCTTGTTCACATCCTTGCAGATGGAAGTATTATCTTATGGAGGAGAAACGCCCGGGAGAGTATATGCCTGTTTTTGAAAATGACAGAGGAACTTTTATTTTCAATTCTAAAGACCTTTGTATGCTTAACCATATACCTGAAATGATAGAGGCGGGCATATCAAGTTTTAAAATTGAAGGCAGGGTTAAAAGTGAATATTATGTTTCGACTATAATAAAGGCCTACCGCGATGCTATTGATTTGTATTATGAAGGTAAAGAATTTTCTCCATCTTTGATGGATGAAATTAAAAAAGTCAGTCACAGAGAATATACAACGGGTTTTTATTTTGGAAAACCAACGGATAACGAACAAGTTTACACTAACAATTCCTATGTAAGAGAATATGACCTGGTTGGAATTGTTGATGCTTATGATGAAAATGAAAAGATGTTAAAAGTTACACAAAGAAATAAATTCTTTGTAGGTGATGAGATAGAACTGCTTAAACCGGTAGGCAAATTTGAAACTATCAGGATTCAAAAAATGTATAATGAAAAAGGGGAAGAAATTGATTCCTGTCCTCATGCTACCATGAAGCTTTCTATACCATGCGACATTAAATGCGAGCCTTTTACAATACTTAGGAAAAGAAAATAAAAATTTTGATACAGGTTATCCTAATTATGGTGATATAATGGATACTAAAATCAGAATTTTAAGACTTTGTTTTATTTTTGTTCTGGCATTGTTGGTTTTTAAAATATATATAGTTGCCGTGATAAAAGGAGAGGAATATTCCAGTCAGGTAAAAAAACAAAATTTTGTTTCAGTTTCAATCAATAATGGCAGAAAAAACATTACAGACAGAAATGGTAAATTTATTACCGGAGTTGAAAAAAACAAATATATTGTAGCTTTTTCCACAGAGGACAACAAGGAAAATTTCAGATTGTCAAAGATATTATCTGAATATACCAACTCTGATGAATACAAGATATATGCTGATTTGTATAAAAACAAAAAAGCGATATTAAAAATTACTAAAAACAGAGATTTGTCACCTTTATCGGAATACAGAAACATAAAAATTTCTGAATTCAGTTCAAGATACATTTCTGATTATCCTGCTGCTGCTTTTGTAGGATATTTGTCAGACGGAAAAGGTGTTTCAGGGTTAGAAGCTGTATATGATGAATTTCTTACAAGTGATAGTGGAAATGGTTTCAGCGTATTCAGCGATTCACTGAAAAATTTATATGGTGACATAAAGATAGACGCTCAAAATAATGATTATACATTGCAGACCACATTAAATCTTGATTATCAAAGAATTTGTGATGAAGTTCTTAAAAACAACGGTCTTCCTTCAGCTGCTGTTTTAATTGATGTTAACAATTTCGAAATTCTGGCAATATCATCTTATCCGTCTTTTGAACAGGATAATGTCGGAGAATATATCAACAGAGATGACGGTACACTCAGTAACAGAGCTTTTCAGGCTTATGATATGGGCTCTATATTTAAAATTGTGGTTACTGCTGCGGCCCTTGAAAACGGATATAATCCGGACGAAAAAATATATAACTGCACAGGAAAGACATCTGTTCATAATCAGATTTTTGAATGTCACAATATATACGGTCACGGAGAACAGAGTATAACAGAAGCTTTTATGAACTCTTGTAACCCGGCTTTTATTGACATAGGGGCAGGAATAGGGTATACTAAAATATTGAATATGGCCGAAAAATTTGGCTTTGGAAAAAATATTCTTAATCCTATGAAATTAGGGTGTTCAATTTCCTCTTTACCTGACAGAAACAATTATTATCTTTCTGATCTGGCGAATATTTCAATTGGTCAGGGAGGTTTAAATTGCAGTGTGGTTCAAGGCGCAGTTTTAAGTGCAGTTATTGCAAACGGTGGCTTTTTTAAATACGTTGATTCAGTTACCGGCATAGCAGATTCTGATGGGAATTTGATAAAAGAAAAAAATAAAGAAAATCCGGAAAGGATAATTAGTAGTGGTACTGCACAGAAAATCAGAGATATGATGATATTAACGTGCAGACACGGAACCGGTTCATCGGCTCAAATAGATTTTTTAGGAGCAGGTGGAAAGACCGGAAGCGCTCAAACAGGATGGCTTGTAAATAACGAATTCTATCAACATGCTTGGTTTACCGGATTTTTCCCTGCAGAAAAACCTGAGTTTGCTTTGTGTGTGTTTATAGAAAACGGGAAATCCGGCAGTTTGACTGCAGCTCCTGTTTTTAAAGAAATAGGAGAAAAAATTTTAAATTTTAAATAGGGGTATAAAATTGGAATTATATATTCTTGTATTACTTTTAATTGTTTCGATAATCAATTTGCTGATTATAATATTAAAGAAAAATAATAATGATAATTTTCAGTTTCGTAACGATGTTACAAATGAAATTAAAACATCAATGAAACTGTTTGGAGATACATTTACAAATTCTCAGAATATTATTCAGAATATACAGACAGAAAGATTAAAAGACTTATCTGTTCACCTTTCTGAAAACCAGAACAATCTCAAAGAAAGTGTTATTGAACTGTTGAAAAAATTTGATGAAAGAGTTTCTTTGATTTCTTCTTCAAGTGATAAGAAACTTGAGGACATAAGAAATACAATGGAAATAAGAATTAAATCATTGCAGGAAGATAATAATAAAAAGCTTGAAGAAATGCGTTTGGTTGTCGATGAAAAACTTCACAAGACCTTAAATGACAGAATTGGTCAGTCTTTTCAAATTGTAAGTGAGAGGCTTGAAGAAGTATATAAAGGTCTTGGAGAAATGCAAAATCTTGCTGTAAGTGTCGGGGATTTGAAAAAAACTCTTTCAAACGTGAAAACAAGAGGGATTATTGGTGAAGTTCAGCTCGGCTCTATTCTTGAACAGATACTTTACAAAGACCAGTATGTTCAAAATGTTATTACAAAACCCGGAACGAACTGTTTTGTAGAATATGCAGTAAAAATGCCCGGCGAAGGAAATTCTTCGGTTTATTTGCCGATTGACGCGAAGTTTCCTTTGGATGCTTACAATAATTTACTTGAAGCTTATGAAAGTGGGATTCAGGAAAAGATTGATTCTTGTGAAAAACTTCTTGATTCCAGAATAAAATCTTTTGCAAAAGATATAAATGAAAAATATATATCACCTCCTGACACCACTGATTTTGGAATAATGTTTTTACCTACGGAAGGATTATATGCAGAGGTGGTTAAAAGAAACATATTTCTTCAACTTCAGAAAGAGTATAACGTAATAATTGCTGGACCAACTAATATGGCAGCGCTTCTTAACAGCCTGCAAATGGGTTTCAGAACCCTTGCTATTCAGAAGAGGTCAAGTGAAGTGTGGATGATTCTCGGAGCTGTAAGAACTGAATTTGATAAATTTGCCGGTGTACTTGAAAATGCGCAGGCTAAGATAGAAACAGCAAGTAATGAGCTTGATAAACTTGTTGGAGTAAGAACAAGACAGATTCAGAAAAAACTTAAAGCGGTAACTCAACTTGAAGACGAGGAAGCTCAGAATATCCTTGCAACTGATGATGAATAGGAGTAAATAAATATGGAAATGTTTGAAAAAGTAACGGGAAAGAGAGAAATATATAACGGAAGAATTATCAATCTTCATGTTGAAGAAATAGAATTACCTGATGGTTCTGCTGCTACAAGGGAAATAATTCAACATCCGGGTGGTGTATGTATTCTTGCTATAACAGATGAAAAAGAAATACTTATGGTTAAACAGTACCGCTCAGGTCCGAAGGAAGTTATGCTTGAAGTTCCTGCAGGAAAACTTGAGTATGGTGAAGATCCATGCGAATGCGCAGCAAGAGAACTTGAAGAAGAAACCGGATACAGCGCTGAAAAGCTTACTTTTGTATATGACTTTTGTTCCTCGCCGGGATTTGCAAGCGAAAGAATATACCTTTACTTAGCTGAAAATCTTATAAAAAAAGAGCAACATCTTGACGAAGGTGAATTTCTTGAAATTTACAAATACACCATAGAAGAACTTGATGAAATGTTGAAAAATAACAAAATCAATGATGCAAAAACACTAATTGCAATTCAATATGCAAAAACTTTAATGTAAAGAGGTAAAGAATATGGCTAATAAAGTTGTCAGATTACTTGGTAACGACTATAACATAGTTTGTGACGAATCGGATGAATATGTTCAGAAAGTTGGGTACTATGTTGACAAAAAGCTTAATGAAGTGGCATCTAGGAACGGTCAGCTTCCAACAAATATGCTTGCTATTTTGGCGGCTATAAATATTGCAGATGACTATATAAAAGAAAAAAGCAAAGGCGAGGAATATCTTGCACAAATCAGTGAATATTCCAAAATTATCAGCAGAAATAAAGTTGTTTTGCAGGATAATAAAATGAAAATTGACAATCTGAATAATGAAATTCAAAGACTTAAAATTGAAATAGCTAAGTTAGAAATGAAAGGAAACTGATATGAATTTGAAAATACAGTACATACCTAATTCAAAAGGTGAAAAAGTTAACCGTCCTTTTTATGCAACAGAGGGCAGTGCAGGAATGGATTTGTCTGCTTGTGTAGATGAACCTGTTGTAATTAAAAAAGGTGAGATTAAATTTATACCTACAGGGATTGCAATTTCACTTCCTTCTAACGAGTATGTTGCATATGTTTATGCCAGAAGCGGTTTGGCTTGTAAGAAAGGAATAACTCTTGCAAATTGCGTTGGGGTAATTGACAGTGATTACCGAGGCGAAATAAAATGTGCTCTTATAAATCTTGGAACCGAAGATTTTACTGTTAATTTCGGAGACAGAATTGCACAGTTGGTAATTGCTCCCGTTTGTAAAGCTGAAATCACCGAATGTGAAACACTTGATGAAACACAGCGCGGCAGCGGAGGGTTTGGTTCGACAGGCGTCTGATGATTAAGCTGAAATTTTTTGATTATGTTGTAATTACTCTGGCATTTATATTTTCGATTACTTTTATCATTTTTTCTTCCGGACTGAAAGCTTCTGAAGTTGTGATAGAAGTTAACGGTCAACCATATGCCAGATATCCTGTTTCAGAAAATAGAATTATAAATGTTAGCAGTAAGTTCGGTGAAAGTGTAGTTGTTATAGAAAAACAGAAAGTTTACGTTCGTGAAACAACTTGCGAAGATAAAATTGAAGTGAAAGCAGGCACAATAGAAAGATCAGGTCAGAGTTTAATCTGTTTACCTAATAAGACGGTTATTTTTTTAGAAGGGGAGTCAGATTCTGATGTTAACACATATTGATAAGATTTCCCGCTCCTGTTTGCTGATTACGATTGGTTTAATACTGGGATATTTTGAAAATATATTGATTTATATTCCGGTCCCGGGGGTTAAAATAGGACTTTCTAATATTGTTCTTTTGTACGCTGTTTTGAAAATGGATGCTAAATGGCCTGTAATTATCGGCGTATTGAAATCCTTGCTTTCAGGATTGCTGTTTTCAGGAGTAACAACTATAATTTACAGTGTGGTTTCCGTTATATGTTCCGTTTTAATTATGAGTTTTCTTTTTCGTAAATTATTTCCGGACAAAATATCAATATATGGTATCAGCATATCAGGAAGCATTGTGTTTAACATAGTGCAGATTTTCGTTGCTTCCGTTTATATGAAAACACAAACGGTTTTTTACTATTTACCTTACTTTGTGTTAATTTCAATTTTTTCAGGTTTTATTACAGCATTTATTATTAAACTGAATTTAAAAAGATTTGAGGATAAATATGAGAAATAAATTTCCAAAAAGAATATTTATATTGCTACTCATAGTTGCAGTAGTTTTACTTTGTATATTTACACCGTTACTCAGATATATCGGTAATGCAGTAGGCTTTGTTACATCGCCTATTCAAAGTGGAATAACCAAGTGCGTTTCCGGGGTTCAGGGATATTTTGCATATCTTGGACGTCTTGATGAGGTTGATGCCCAGAATGCTCAGCTACTAAAAAAAATTGACAAAATGAATCAACAGCTTGCCGGATACGAACGAATGAAAAGTGAAAATGACAGACTTAATGAAATGCTTGAACTGAAAAACGGTTATTCTGAAAATAATGCTGTTGCTGCAGAGATTATTGCTAAAAACTCAGGCAACTGGTTTGAGATTTTCACCATTAACAAGGGAACAAGCGACGGGATTTCAGTAAATGATACAGTAATCAATTCCAAAGGCCTTATAGGTAAAGTTTCTGAATGTGGAACTAATTATGCAAAAGTTGTAACAATAATTGATACTGAACATTCTGTCAGCGGAATAATCGGAAGAACCGGCGATTTCGTTCAGGTTGACGGTGATATTAAACTTATGAAAAACGGTTTCTGTAAGATGTCTATCATTACAGAAGATGCCGATGTAATGATAGGTGATACTGTGGAAACCTCCGGTATGGGTGGCGTATATCCTAAAAACATCGTTATAGGCACAGTACAGAAATTCGAAGAAAATGCAGACGGTACCGGCACTTATGCTATCCTTAAGCCTTATGTTGATTTTCAGCATTTGTACGAGGTTCTTGTAATAAAGGGAAACGGTGGAAAATGATGAAGAAAATATTTGTTTTCCTTGTTTCCGTTTTGATGATTATTTTACAAGTAACGTTAATGTCCCGCTTTAAGTTTTTCGGATTGAATTACGGATTTGCTTTGACGTCTGTTATTGTTGTTTCTTGTATTTATGATACAAAAACTGCAATAATCAATTCAATAGTATGCGGCATAGTTTTTGACACATATGTTTCAACACATTACGGAACTTATCTTGCAATATTTTTTATTGTTGCACTTATTACAATGTTCATTTCCGAATTTATGTATAAAGGAAGTCTTGTAACCACAATAGTCATTACCTTAATTTTGACAATTTTATCGGAGCTTTTAATGTATTATATTTTTATAGTACCACAAGGAATGGCTTATCATAGTTTTGCACTCACAAAAATTATCATTCCTCAGGCTTTGATTAACAGCTTTATTACCATAATAGTTTTTGGCATATATAAGTGGCTTTATAATAAACTCGGACTTAATAAGAAGTGGTAAATTTTATCGGCTAATTATAATTTACGGAGAATAATATGAATTACAACAAATCAGCAAGAGGCTTGCTAATATCTGCTATATCTATAATTTTGTTGCTTCTCTGCATATTCAGATTATCAAATCTGCAACTTGTTAACGGAAGTAATCTGCGCAAAGTTTCTGAAGAAAAATTGTATATGTCTATGACCATCAAAGCTCCTCGTGGTAACATTTTAGACAGACACGGAGAAGTTTTAGCCGGCAATAAAACCTGCTATAATCTTCAGATTCAAGACACCGGTGCTTCAAAAAAAGAATTTTCTGAAACATTATATCAGATGTACAAGCTTGTAGGGAATCATGTAGAGTTTTCAGACAGTTTGCCTATTACTGAAGATACACCTTTTTCTTTTACTTTTGTTGATGATAAAAAGAACTCAGCAAAACAACAACTTAATAAATGGTTTGACAAATATAATCTTGACCCTATGAACGCGCAGCAAACGGTTGAAAAACTTTGCGAAGTGTATGGAATAAATGAAAATTATACGCCGGAAGAAAAAAGAATACTCTGCGGCTTGATATATGATATGAAGCTTCGCGGGTTCAGTCTTTATAACCCTTATACTTTACAGGAAGACATTTCCGCAGAAGCTATTGCTATTATAAAGGAAAACAGTAGTTTGCTTCCCGGGATTGTTGTTGTTGAAGCAACTATCAGATACTATCCAAATGATACATTGTGTGCACACGTGCTTGGTAATGTCGGAGTAATTTATCAGGAAGAGTATGAAAAATTAAAAGACGAAAATTACAGTATGGACGCCACAATCGGAAAACAGGGAATAGAACTTTCTTATGAAAAATATCTTAAAGGAACCGATGGAATAAAAGGCTTTGAACAAACGCTTTCCGGACTGAGTGATGTAATTACCTCAAAACCTGCCAAGCAGGGAAATAATGTATTCCTTACAATAGACAAAGATGTTCAGCAGGTTATGGAAAAATCACTTGCTGAGACAATTGGTATTATCAATCATGGTTATGCTTCTGATTGTACTTCCGGAAGTGCAGTTTGTATTGATGTTAACAGTGGCGAAATTATAGCTATTGCCTCATATCCGTCCTACAATCCTTCTGAATATAATAAAAAATACAACGAGCTAATTAAAAACCCTGGTAATCCTGTTTGGAACAGAGCGATTGGCGGTGCTTACGAACCCGGTTCTACATTTAAAATGTTAACTGCAATTGCTGCTATTGAAG
Organism: Clostridia bacterium; assembly: GCA_045605445.1. Taxonomy (GTDB): domain Bacteria; phylum Bacillota; class Clostridia; order RGIG6154; family RGIG6154; genus CAZMHL01. The sequence goes on from JAZUPZ010000039.1 coordinate 19,171, forward strand.
AAGGTGTTATATCAACGAACGATGTGATACTTGACAATGGTGTTTATAAGTATTACAAGGATTATCAACCCCAATGCATGGAATGGAAATACGGGAAAACTCATGGTTATGTTGACGTTAGAAAAGCCCTTCAGGAATCATGTAACTATTACTTTTTCGACGTTGGCAGAAAGCTTGGAATAGAAAACTTAAACAGATATCAGGAAAAATTTGGGTTTGGAAAAACTACCGGAATAGAAATTAACGGTGAGGTTTCAGGACAGATTGCATCTCCTGAAAATAAAGAAAATAGAGGAGAAACGTGGCATCCCGGAGACACACTACAGGCTTCAATAGGACAATCTGATAATCTTTTCACGCCCATTCAGCTTGCCAGCTATGTTGCCACAATTGCAAACGGCGGAACCAGGTACCAACCGCACCTGGTGAAATATGTTAAACGTTCTGCAGACGGGGAACTTATTGAAGAAAAAAAGCCAATAGCAATTGATGAACTTGATATAAGCGACAGCACGTTAAAGGCAGTAAAAGAAGGTATGCAAAAGGTTGCAGAAGAGGGGACAGCAAGTAATGTTTTTCAGGATTTTTTCATTAAAGTTGCCGGAAAAACAGGAACAGCCGAAGTAAGCAAAGGTTCCAACAACGGTATTTTTGTTGCTTTTGCTCCTTATGACAAACCACAGATTGCCATAGCTATTGTTATTGAACACGGAACCGGTGGTTATCTTGCTGCACCGGTTGCAAAAGCAGTTTTCGAAGAATATTTCAAATCTTCTTCTTTTGATGATCTGCTTACTGTAAAAACATTGTTAAAGTAGGTGAACTATGAAAGAAATTATAATGGTTGCTTCGGGAAAAGGCGGAGTTGGTAAAACAACCGTTGCTGCAAGTATCGGAGTTTCACTTTCTATGATGGGAAAAAAGGTTTGTCTTATAGATTTTGATTTTGGTTTGAGAAATCTCGACCTTGCTCTTGGTGTTGAAAATCTTGTTGTTTATGATATTTTTGATGTTATGCTTGAAAACTGCAAATTAAGAGAAGCAGTAATCAAAGAGAGTAAATACTTTTCTTTGGGTTTAATACCTGCATCACAATTTAAGGATAACGAAGAGTTCAATAGAGAAAAATTTGAAGAAATTCTTAAAGAACTAAAGAAAAAATACGATTACATAATTATTGACTGTCCGGCGGGGATCGGTGAAAATGTTACCATTGCGGCTCATTTTGCCACATTTGGCATAGTTGTTGTCAATCCCGAACCATATTCTTTGCGTGATGCTGATAAGCTTGTTTCTGTGATGGAAGAAAATGGGCAGTTAAAAGATGTAAGAATGGTTGTTAACAGAATCAGAAAAGACTTTGTGAAAAAGGGCCTGATGCTTAGTATCAATGATATCATTGAAGTTATGGGTATCAGATTGCTTGGAGTTGTACCTGAAGATAAGACAGTTATTGAAGCATCGATAAAAGGTACGCCTGCTGTTATGATGAAAAAGAGCAAAACTTCAGCTGAATTTTTAAATATGGCGAAGCGTATCTGTGGTGTAAACATACCTCTGACAGATATTAAGAAAAAACGTTTCTTTAAATAAAACAACAGAATATAATTTTTATTCATAAAATATACTTTACTAAAATAGTGGAGGTGCTTATGAATAAGAAAAGTTATAAAAAAATCAAGAATAAACCTGATATTTCAGTAAAACTATTAAAACAATTATTTTTTTCTGTTGCTTTGTTTTTAACTGTCATACTGTTATCGGAAATCAGCGTTCCTTTTAAAGAAACTGTCAGAATTTATACAAAGAAAAACACTGATTTTAAAGCCTGTTACAAATATGCTTACGAAAAAATAGAACAATGTTTTAAAGAGTACAGTGAAGCAGTTGATTTGGAATGAAAAAGATTTACATTAGTCCATACACCCTGGTTGTTATATTGCTTTTCAAGTTTTTCTTTAAAAATAATGAGTGTGCAATTGTTTTTATCATTGCGATAATTCATGAGTCGGCTCATCTTGCAACTGCTTCTTGCCTTGGATACAAAATAGCAAAATTTAAAATTTTGCCCTACGGCGCATGTCTTGAATTAGAAAATACTTTTGAAAATTCAAATGATGAACTTATTGTTACTTCGGCAGGACCTGTATCAAATTTATTGATGCTGGTGTTGTGTACTTTGATTAAGCACAACTTTGCAGTAGACACATCTTCATATGCGTATGCAAACATATATATGATGATTATAAATATGATTCCTGTATTTCCTCTTGACGGAGGCAGAATTTTCAGATGTGTATTCGGCGATGACATCAATTCAGAGTATACAACCATACTCAGTTTGGTTACATCTTTTTTTGTACTTGCTTTAGGAATGTTTCTGTTTATAAAAACCAAAAGTAATTTTTCACTTTTTTGTGCAGGTTTTTTTATGATTAACAGTACAAAAGTTTCGGAAAATAAAAGTCGTAAAATTTGTGACTTTATTTACAATAATAAAAATGTATACTCACCGGCTTTCGTTGTTATTAACGAAAATATTATGCTGTACGAGTGTATAAAACACATCAAGATGGATCGTTTTATTATCATATACCTGATAAATAATGATAATGAAATAGTTAATTTTATTACAAATATACAAATTATGAAATATGCTTCTGAAGAGAAATGTAATCGTTCTCTAAAAGATATTTTAATTGTTGAAACGGAGAATAATGATGGATAAGAATCAATTAGATAAATTTTTGCTGAATGTCCAAAAGCCTGCAAGATACATTGGAGGAGAAATGGGAAGCGTTGTTAAAGATTTTGACAATACCTCCTGTAAGGTTGCGTTCTGCTTTCCTGATGTATATGAGATTGGCATGTCTTATCTTGGAATGAAAATTCTTTATCATATGCTTAACGACCATGAGGATTGTCTTTGTGAAAGAGTTTTTGCTCCATGGATTGACATGGAAGAGGAAATGAAAAAACATAAGGTTCCTTTATATTCACTTGAAAACAAAAAAGAAGTTTCGGATTTTGATATTGTTGGGTTTACTCTTCAATATGAAATGTCATATTCTAACATCCTGAATATGCTTGACCTTTCCGGTATTCCGCTAATGTCTGAAGAACGCAAAAAAGGACCTTTTGTGTGCTTTGGCGGTCCTTGTGCATATAACTGCGAACCAATAGCAGATTTTGCTGATTTTGTTATGCTCGGCGAAGGCGAAGAAATTTTCATTGAGGTAGTTGAAGAATACAAAATATGGAAAAAAGAAAAGCTGCCAAGGATTGAGTTTCTTAAACGAATTGCAAAAATTGAAGGTATTTATGTTCCTTCGTTTTATGATGTTGAATATAACGAAGATAACACCATAAAAAGTATAACTCCAAACTGTGATGTGGCTCCTGAAAAACCTGTTAAGAGGATTATTAAGGATATGGACAAAGTGTATTATCCTGAAAATATGGTTGTTCCTTACACAGAAATTGTTTTCGATAGAGTAATGCTTGAAATTTTCAGAGGATGCACAAGAGGATGTAGATTTTGTCAGGCCGGATTTATATATAGACCTGTGAGAGAAAAATCACCTGAAAGGTTACTTGAACTTTCGGAAAAACTTATAAAAAATACCGGGTACGATGAAATTTCTCTTACTTCTTTAAGTTCGAGCGACTATTCAAAATTTTATGAACTTACAGACAAACTTCTTGAAATTACCGAAGATAAAAATGTAAGCATAGCGCTTCCTTCACAAAGAGTTGATAATTTTTCTGTTGAACTTATGAAAAGAATACAGAAGGTAAGAAAAAGCGGACTTACGTTTGCTCCTGAAGCCGGAACACAAAGGTTGAGAGATATTATCAACAAAAATGTAAATGAAGACGATTTGTTAAGAACGTCCTCAATTGCATTTTCAAACGGATGGAGCACAATTAAGCTTTACTTTATGATAGGGCTTCCTTTGGAAACAATAGAAGATGTAAAAGGAATTGCAGAACTTGCTGACAAGGTTGTTAATGTATATTTTATGACTTCAAACGATAAAAAAAGAAAAAATGTACGTGTTACTGTCAGCACATCAACCTTCGTACCGAAACCTTTTACACCTTTTCAATGGGATTCACAGGACAGTATAGAAAGTATTATAGAAAAACAACGTATATTAAAAAGCAGCATTCAGCGTAAACAAGTTGTTTATAACTGGCATGAAAGTAAACTCAGTTTTCTGGAAGCTGTATTTGCAAGGGGAGACAGACGTCTTTCAAAAGTAATACTTAAGGCTCACGAACTTGGCTGTAAATTTGACAGCTGGAATGAGTGCTTTAAATATGAAACGTGGCTTCAGGCATTTGAAGAATGCGGTGTAGACCCTCATTTTTATGCAAACAGAAAAAGAGACTATAACGAAGTTTTACCTTGGTCTCATATAAACGTCGGAATTTCAGAAAAATATTTATACAACGAAAGAATGAAGGCTGAAAAGGGAATTACAACCCATGATTGTCGTGAAGGTTGTACCGGATGCGGTGCTGCTGTGCTTGGAGGTGGTTCTTGTGTTTAAAGTCAGATTAGCTTTTTCAAAAAAGAAATTTTCTAAATACATATCACATCTCGATTTAATGAAACTTTTTCAAAGAGTGTTCAAAATCGCTGAAGTTGATATCACATATTCCAACGGCTTCAACCCTCATCCGAAAATGTCAATTGGAAATCCGCTTCCTTTAGGCGTTACCGGGGATTGTGAATTTATGGATATATCTGTTAATTCTGAACCTGATTATGAAAAAATAGTAAATTCACTAAACTGTGTATTACCTGAAGGAATAGAAATAATAAAAGCTTATGAGCCCGTTAAACCGCTTAATCTTATAAAAAAATCAGAATATACTATTGAGTTGTTTCTTAAAAATGAAATTCAAAACTTTGAGGAGTATATACAAGCTTTGAAAAAAAAAGATGACATTGTTATTTCTAAAAAAACTAAAAGCGGCATTTCCAACGTAGATATCAAACCTTTTATTTACAGACTTGATATTATATCAGGTAACGGAAAAAGCTTTGTTATTAACACTGTTCTTGCTACAGGTGAGCCTATGAATCTGAAGGCAACAAGTCTGCTTGATGCGTGCATTAAGTATATTCCCGGCTTTGAATATGAATACTGCAATATAAACAGAGATGCAATGTACGAATCAGATAACACTAAATTTACTCAATAACTATTTACAAATTGTAAAAAATAGAGTAAAATATATTGATACATAAAATTGAGTGGAGGTAATCAAATTGTATAAAAAAGTTTCCACAGATCTAAATTTTAAAGAGCGCGAGCTCGATGTTATAGAATTCTGGAAAGAAAGAAAAGTATTTGAAAACAGTACAAGAGAGGAAGGGGCTCCGGTATTTACTTTCTTTGACGGTCCTCCGACTGCAAACGGAAAGCCTCATATCGGTCATATTCTTACACGTGTAATGAAGGATATTGTTCCGAGATATAAAACTATGAAAGGTTACAGGGTTTTAAGAAAGGCCGGATGGGACACCCACGGTCTTCCGGTTGAATTGGAAGTTGAAAAATTACTTGGAATAGACGGAAAACCTGAAATAGAAAAATATGGAATAGAGCCTTTTGTAGAAGAATGTAAAAAAAGTGTATGGAAATACGAAGGCCTCTGGAAAGAAATGAGTGACAGAGTTGGTTTCTGGGCAGATATGGATGATCCTTATGTAACATACCATAATGATTATATAGAGTCTGTTTGGTGGGCTTTAAGACAGATTTGGGACAAGGATTTACTTTACAAAGGTTACAAAATTGTACCTTATTGCCCGAGATGCGGTACCGCTCTTTCAAGTCATGAAGTTGCCCAGGGATACAAAGACGTTGAAGAAACTTCTGTATTTGTAAACTTTAAGGTTAAAGGAAAAGATGAATATCTCCTCGCATGGACAACCACCCCTTGGACTTTACCTTCTAACGTTGCTCTTGTTGTTAATCCTGATGTTGAATACGTAAAAGTAAAATATCAGGACAAGCAGTACATTCTTGCAAAAGAACTTATTGAAACAGTTTTTGGAGAAGAAGTTGAAATTGTAGAAACATATACAGGAAATGACCTTAAGGGTCTTGAATATGAACCTTTGTTTGATTATGCAGCGCCGACAGAAAAGTGTTGGTATGTTGTTGCAGACAGTTACGTTACAACGACAGATGGTACCGGTATCGTTCACGCTGCCCCTGCTTTTGGTGAAGACGACGCAAGGGTAGGACGTGAAAACAACCTTCCTTTTGTTCAGTTAATCAATACAGAAGGTAAATTCGTTGAAGGTTGCGGAAAATACGAAGGAATGTTCGTTAAAGATGCCGATCCGGTTATCATAGATGAATTAAATGAAAAAGGTTTGCTTTTTAAAGCAAAAGCATTTACCCACTCATATCCGTTCTGCTGGAGATGTGATACACCTCTTATTTATTATGCGAGACAGTCCTGGTTTATAGCAATGACCAAAGTTCATGACAGCCTCATGAAAAACAATGCTACCGTAAACTGGATGCCTGATAACATAAAAGACGGAAGATTTGGTAATTTCCTTGATAATGTTATCGATTGGGGACTTTCGAGAGAAAGATATTGGGGAACACCGCTTCCTATTTGGGAATGTTCCTGCGGTCACAGACATTTAATCGGTAGTATTGAAGAACTCAAGAGTATGTCCGATAACTGTCCTGACAATATTGAACTTCACAGACCTTACATTGATGAAGTTAAAATAAAATGTACAGAATGCGGTGGCGAAATGCAGAGAGTTACCGAAGTAATCGACTGTTGGTTTGATTCAGGCTCTATGCCATTCGCTCAGTGGCATTATCCTTTCGAAAACAAAGATATATTTGACAATAATTTTCCTGCAGATTTTATTAGTGAAGCTATCGACCAGACAAGAGGTTGGTTCTACACACTTATGGCTATTTCTACACTTATTTTTGACAAATCACCATATAAAAATGTTATTGTTCTTGGACACGTTCAGGATAAAGATGGTCAAAAAATGAGTAAACATAAGGGTAACGTTGTTGACCCGTGGGATGTTCTTAACAATCAGGGTGCTGATGCTGTAAGATGGTATTTCTATTCTACAAGCGCGCCGTGGATTCCAAACAGATTTTCAAATGACGCCGTAAATGAATGTCAGAGAAAGTTTATGGGAACTTTATGGAATACTTATGCATTCTATGTGCTTTATGCTGACATAGATGAATTTAATCCAACTCAGTACAAACTTGAATATGACAAGTTGTCTGTAATGGACAAATGGGTTCTTTCAAAGTTAAATTCTCTTATTAAAGAGGTTGACAATGACCTTGAAAATTATAAAATTACTGAGTCTGCAAGAAGTATTCAGGAATTCACTGATGAACTTTCCAACTGGTATGTAAGAAGATGTCGTGAAAGATTCTGGCAGAAAGATATGCCTCAGGATAAAATCAATGCATTTATGACACTTTATACAGTTTTGTCTGAACTCTCAAAACTGGCTGCTCCTTATATTCCTTTTATGAGTGAACAGATTTACCAGAACATTGTAAGAACAAATGATCCATCTGCAAAAGAGAGTGTTCACTATTGTGACTTCCCGGTTGCTGTTGAAGAATACATTGATAAAGAACTTGAAAATAATATGGAAACTGTTTTGAACATAGTAGTTGCAGGACGTTCTGCAAGAAATGCTGCTAATGTTAAAAACCGTCAGCCTTTGTCAAAGATTTTCGCTAAAACTGCATATGCTCTTGACGAAAAATATTTCGATATTGTTCTTGATGAACTTAATGTTAAAGAATTAGAACTTACAGATGATGTTAACGGTTTTGTCGGTTATAAATTCAAACCACAGCTCAAAACAGTTGGTCCTAAATACGGAAAACTTTTAGGTAAAATTTCTCAACATCTTGCCTCATGTGATACTTCTGCTGCAATGGATATTCTCAATTCAGAAGGTGTTTATAAATTTGATATCGACGGTGAAAAGATTGAACTTTCTAAAGAAGATTTACTTATTGAAACAGTTCAGAAGGAAGGTATGTTCAGTGCATCCGAAAAGAATGTTACCATCGTTCTTGATACCAATCTTAATGAACAACTTATTACCGAAGGTTATGTGAGAGAACTTATAAGTAAAATTCAGACAATGAGAAAGGAAGCAGGCTTTGAAGTTCAGAATCACATAGCAATAAGCTATAATTCTGATACAAAACTTGCAGATGTAATTCAGGAAAACTGCAAAATTATTATGAGCGAAACTCTCGCTGATAAAATCAGTGATTTTACTGACGGATATTCAAAAAACTGGAATATCAACGGTATAGAAATCACACTTTATGTTAAAAAGCTTTCGTAATTCAAGCAAGGTTACGATGAAAATCAAAACAACTTCTTTTGATAGAAACCGTAAAAATATCAGTAGAAGGGGATAGTATTTCAATAACAGGGTATATTTGTATAACAAGGAATGTTCAACTCAAATGAATATTTATTATGCAAAACCTTGTCTGTCGCCGGTCGTAACTGTTATATATTTGTGCGACCAATAACCGGCGGCAGGATGATAAATTAAAAAAAGGAGATTATAAAAATGAAAGTAACAAAGGACACTATTATCAGAGATGTATTAAATATGGATGAAGGTACTGCACCTTTCTTCCTTGCTATAGGTATGCATTGTCTTGGCTGCCCTGCATCAAGCGGAGAGTCAATTGAACAGGCTTGCGCTGTTCATGGCGTAAATGCTGACGAACTTGTTGAAAAACTTAACAACTACCTTTCAACACTTGATAAATAATCTATGCTTAAAATAGGCAATTTCACTGTCAATGGAAACGTATTTCTCGGTCCAATGGCAGGAATAACCGATTTAGCTTTCAGACTTATCTGTAAAGAGTTTGGTTGCTCTATGGTTTATTCCGAAATGATATCTTCAAGAGCATTACATTATTCAGATAAAAAAACTGTCACACTTCTGGCTACTGAACCGGAAGAAAAACCTCTTGCTGTTCAGATTTTTGGTTCAGAGCCTGAATATATGGCAGAAGCAACTGAAAAAATTCAAAAAATGGATATAGCATCGGTTATTGATATTAACATGGGGTGTCCTGCACCTAAAATTGTTAATAACAATGACGGCTCCGCTCTTATGAAAGACATTGATAAAGCAAGCAAAGTTATAAAAGCTGTGGCTGCTTCTTCTGATTTGCCGGTTACGGTAAAATTCCGATCCGGTTGGGACTGCTCTTCAATCAATTGCATTGAATTTGCAAAGATGTGTGAAGAGTCGGGCGCGGATGCTCTTACGATTCATCCGAGAACCCGTTCTCAGTACTACAGCGGACAAGCAGACTGGAATCTGATTAAAGCTGTGAAAAGCTCTGTTTCTGTTCCGGTAATTGGAAACGGTGATGTGTTTTCTTATAATGATATACATAAGATGACAGATTTTACCGGGTGTGATGCAGTTATGATATCAAGAGGTTCATTAGGAAATCCTTTTATTTTCCACAATATTGAACCTACACCCGAACAAGTAATTACGGTTGCTTTAAAGCATCTGGATTTAATTATTAAGTATAAAGGTGAACACATCGGTATAAGAGAAGCGAGAAAGCATATGTCCTGGTATGTAAAAGGAATGCATAATGCTTCAAAAATTAAAAATGAAATCAACTTATGTACAGATTCCGATAAAATGAAAAAATTGTTAATTAGTTTAATATAGGAGGGTATTTATGGTTAGTCCCAAATACAAAAGAGTTCTGCTGAAAATCAGCGGTGAAGCTTTAGCAGGCGATAAAGGCGTTGGTCTTAATCAGGCTACAATCAGCAGCATTTGTGATAAGGTAAAAGAATGTGTAGACATGGGTGTTCAGGTTGCTATTGTTGTTGGCGGAGGCAACTTCTGGAGAGGAAGAACCGGCGAGGGAATGGACAGAACAAGAGCAGATCATATGGGAATGCTTGCAACTGTTATCAACGCCCTTGCACTTGCTGATTCACTTGAATCAAAGGATGTTCAGGCGAGAGTTCAGACAGCTATTGAAATGAGACAAATTGCTGAACCTTATATCAGAGGAAAAGCAGTTAGACATCTTGAAAAAGGCAGAGTTGTAATTTTTGGTTGTGGTTCTGGAAATCCGTTTTTCTCAACCGATACAGCAGCTGCTTTAAGAGCTGCTGAAATAGATGCCGATATTATTTTACTTGCTAAAAAGGTTGATGCAGTATATGACAGTGACCCAAATATCAACCCTGCTGCAGTTAAGTTTGACAAACTCGATTACATAAGTATTCTTAACAGTCGTCTCGGAGTTATGGACTCAACAGCAACTTCATTGTGTATGGACAATGAAATACCAATTCTTGTTTTCGGACTTGATGATCCTGAAAATATAATCAGAGCCGTAAAAGGTGAAAAAATCGGAACGATAGTTGAATAAAAAATACATTAACGGAGGTATTGTTATGAAAGAACAGTATACTGAAATTAACGAAAAAATGGAAAAAACCCTTAATGCACTTATGAGAGAATTTTCATCTATAAGGGCAGGCAGAGCAAACCCGGCAATTCTTGACAAAGTTAAAGTGGATTATTACGGAACACCTACTCCTGTTTCTCAGGTTGGTACTATTGCTGTTCCTGAAGCGAGAATGATTACCATTCAGCCATGGGATGCATCGCTTGTTAAAGATATCGAAAAAGCAATCCTTGCATCAGATATCGGAATTACCCCTAATAATGACGGTAAAATTATCAGGCTTAATTTCCCGCCGCTTACTGAAGAAAGAAGAAAAGATCTTGTTAAACAGATTAAGAAAATTGCCGAAGAATCAAAAGTTGCAATTCGTTCTATAAGAAGAGATTTTCTTGAAAAATACAAAAAAGCAAAAAAAGACGGTGAAATTACCGAGGATGATCTTAAAGGTATTGAAAAAGATATTCAGGATATGACAGATTCTTCTATTAAGGAAATCGACGGAATCGTTGCTAAGAAGGAAGCTGAAATTCTTGAAGTATAATATTGATTTAAACAATATACCAAAACATATTGGAATTATTATGGATGGTAACGGCAGGTATGCTCAAAAACTCGGTTTGAAACGAACTGAAGGACATAAAGCCGGAGCAGAACAGTTGAATATAATTTCAGAGCATGCAGGAAACCTCGGAGTAAAATATCTTACAGTATACACTTTTTCTACCGAAAACTGGAAACGGCCAAAAGAAGAAGTTGCAGGTATTATGAAATTACTTCGTATGTACCTTCTTAACTGGGAAAAGTACATAGGAGGTAAGGGTGTTCGTATAAGAGTTTTAGGAGATGTTTCACTTTTTGATTCGAGTTTACAAAAACTTATGAATTATGTTTCCGACCAGACAAAAAACGAAACAAAACTTGTTTTGAACATAGCACTTGGTTATGGTGGCAGGAATGAAATTGTTCAAGCAGCTAAAAAACTTGCCGAGGATTATAAAAACGGGATACTTTCTCTTGATGATGTTAGTGAAAGTCTTTTTTCAGGATATCTTTATACAAAAGATATCCCGGAGCCTGACTTAATCATAAGACCCGGCGGTGAACTCAGATTGAGTAATTTTCTTACATGGCAGTCTGCATACAGCGAGTTTTGGTTTACAGATGTTTTATGGCCTGAATTTTCAACTGATGATTTTGATAAGGCTATTTATGATTACCAGACAAGACACAGACGTTATGGCGGATTATAAGGTTTAGGAGGAGAAAAAATTATGAAAACAAGGATATTTACAGGGATAATAGGCCTGATTATTTTGATTTTTATGATTTTTTCTCCTGTTCCTTTTTTTGAAGTAGCTTGCATTTTAATTTCTTTGCTTGCTTTCTTCGAAGTTCAGAAAACAGCCGGTATAAATAAAATTACGTCATTATTTGTTCTTAATTACATATTTGCCGTTTTACTTGTTATAGCAATGAGGATTAGTCTTACTGCATCTGTTTCGGTTTTGTTTACACATCTTTTCTCAATGTTTGCGCTGATGATATTCAATAACAAAAAAGTTAATGTTGAAAACGTTGTATTTTCTCTTTTCTTTATTGTTTATACAATTTGTCTTATTCATTTTATTACTTTAATAAGACAGTCGACGCACGGCTTATTGTATCTTGCAATACTTTTTGTAGGAGTGTTTGCAACAGATACTTTTGCCTATTTCTCAGGAGTTTTTCTCGGAAAACATAAATTGTGCCCTGAAATCAGCCCTAAAAAAACAATCGAAGGCTCTGTCGGCGGATGGCTGGGTTGCATTACTTTACTTATTATTTCAGGGTTAATTATTTCCGCAAATAATTTTTCTGTTAATTATATATATCTTGCACTTTTCAGTCTTATTTGTGGAGGAATTTCCCAGGTTGGAGATCTTACAGCATCTCTTATAAAAAGATATTACAATGTAAAAGATTACGGTAATTTATTACCGGGTCACGGTGGTATAATGGACAGACTTGACTCGATTCTTCTTGTATCTCCTGTTCTTTATCTCTTCGTGGTTTACTTGCCAATAATTAAATAGGTGACTTATGAAAAATATATCAATACTTGGTTCAACCGGTTCCATAGGAACACAGACGCTTGATGTAATATCAAGAAATGAAAAAGAATATAATGTGGTTGGCATTACAGCCAACCGTAACATAGATTTACTTGAAAAACAAATACGAATTTACAAGCCTTTAAAAGCAGCAATAGCTGATAAGGCTTTGTTTAATTCTTTGAAAACATCAGTTGCAGACACAAATACAAAAATATTGTGCGGTTCAGAAAGCATAAACGAAATTGCTTCTGAATCAGAAAATGATATAGTGGTTTCTTCTTTGGTTGGTATTGCAGGACTTGAACCAACTTTATGTGCTATAAATGCAAAATCTGATATTGCGCTTGCAAACAAAGAAACTCTTGTAACCGCAGGAGAATTTGTTATAAGATCTGCAAAAGAGAATAATGTTAAAATTTTACCTGTAGACAGCGAACATTCGGCAGTTTTTCAATGTCTTATGGGTAACAAAGATAAAAATAATATCAAAAGAATAATACTTACTGCATCGGGTGGTCCTTTCTTTGGAAAAACTGAAGAACAACTTAAAGTTGTTACTGTCGAAGATGCTCTGAAGCATCCAAATTGGTCTATGGGTAAAAAAATAACCATAGACTCTGCTACAATGATGAACAAGGGACTTGAAATTATAGAAGCAAAATGGCTGTTTGATATGACTCCTGACAAAATTGATGTAGTTGTTCACAGACAGAGCATAATTCATTCTATGGTTGAATACACCGATGGTGCTATACTTGCTCAAATAGGCGAGCCCGATATGCGTGTGCCTATCAGTTGTGCGCTTAACTATCCGAGTAGGGAAATTTATAATTCTCAACCGTTTGATTTTATTAAAAATTCAACTCTTACTTTTGATTTGCCGGACGAAAAAACTTTTAAGTGTCTCAAACTTGCTAAAGATGCCCTTCGCATCGGTGGAACAATGACTGCGTTCCTGAATGGCGCAAATGAGGCAGCTGTACAACTGTTTCTTGATGAAAAGATTAAATTTCTTGATATTGGAAATATTATAGAAAAGGCTTTATCTGAATATAAACCTGTTTTTGATTATACTATAGACGACGTTTACCTTGCAGATAAGGTATCCAGAGAAGCTGTTTATCGTCTTTCAAAGGAGCTTTAAAAGTGACTATTATAATATCATTATTGTTGTTTGGTTTGTTGATCGGAATTCACGAATTCGGTCATCTTATTGCTGCAAAAATAAACAAAATAAATGTTATTGAATTTTCAATAGGAATGGGACCTAAAATTTTTTCTTTCAAAAAAGGAGAAACTTTGTATTCGTTAAGACTTTTACCTATCGGCGGATTTTGCAATATGGAAGGTGAAGACGAAGAAACCGGGTCAGAAAATGCATTCTCTTCAAAGTCTCCGCTAAGAAGAATTTCTGTTCTTGCAGCCGGAGCTATAATGAATCTTGTTCTGGGTTTTATTGCGTTACTTATAATTTCTCTGTCAAATCCTACCTGTACAACTACTTATATTGAAAAAGTAAATATTGAATCGCCCGCTTATCAGCAAGGTCTCAGAGCTGGAGATAAAGTTCTTAAACTTGATAATAAAAAAGTTAAAACATACAATGACATTTTATATTTTATGACCGAAAATAAAGGTGAAACAATTTCAGTTACAGTGTCAAGAAACGGTAGTATTCAAAACTTAAATATAAAGCCTTATTACGAAGGAAACAGATACTATATCGGCATTACTCCTGAAATACACAAGAATACGCCTTTAAAAAGTCTTGTTAGTGCTTTTTATAATGAAGTTTTCATAAGTAAACTGATAATAAAATCTTTGTGGCAAATGCTGACAGGCGAAATAATGCTGAGCGAAGCCTCGGGACCTGTTGGAGTTGTTAAAGAAATTGGCACAGCAGCACAGGCAGGATTTCTTAATGTTATATATATTCTTGCAATTATAACTATAAATTTAGGACTTTTTAATTTACTTCCGATTCCTGCTCTTGACGGTGGCAGAATTGTGTTTTCATTATTTGAATTAGTAACAAGAAAAAAAGTGTCTGTAAAAACGGAAGCTATAATTCATACAGTGGGGCTTGCTCTTTTAATGCTTGTTATGGTTTTTGTTACTTTTAATGATATTGTCAAACTTTTTGCGAGGTAAAATATGAAAAATAAAAAAGAAATCAATATTGGAAACGTTAAAATTGGCGGAAACAATCCTGTAGCAATCCAATCGATGACAAATACTAAAACTTATGATTATATAAATACAATAAAGCAGATAAAAGAACTTGAATCGGCAGGATGCGAAATTGTAAGAGTTACGGTTCCTGATATTGACTCTGCAAAAGTTATAGATAAAATTAAGGAAAATATCTCTATACCACTTGTTGCAGACATACATTTTGACTATAAAATTGCACTTGAATGTATCGAAAGGGGTATAGATAAAGTCAGAATTAACCCGGGAAATATCGGTAACAGAAAAAATGTTAAGCTTATTGCTGATGCGGCACGAGCAAAATCAATTCCTATCAGAATAGGTGTAAATTCCGGTTCCGTTGATAAAAATATTCTTGAAAAATATGGTGAAGTATCTGCCGATGCTATGGTGGAAAGTGCACTGAATGAAATCAAAATACTTGAACAGTGCGATTTTGAGGATATAGTTATTTCTATTAAAGCTTCTGATGTCAAAAAGACCGTAGAAGCCTACAGGTCAATTGATCAACTCATTCCTTATCCTTTGCATATCGGCGTTACAGAAGCAGGCAGCGAATATTCAGGCTTGATAAAATCTTCTGTTGGACTCGGAAGTTTGTTGCTTGACGGGATAGGAGATACAATCAGAGTTTCTTTAACTGCAGAGCCGGTAAAGGAAATTTACGCAGCTAAAGAAATACTTAAGTCTGTAGGTTTAAGAGAAAACGGAATTGAAATTGTTTCCTGTCCAACCTGTGGCAGATGTAACTATAATTTGATTGAAATTGTAAAAGAATTAGAAAAAAAAGTAAGAAATATAAATAAAAATTTGAAAATAGCAGTTATGGGATGCGTTGTTAACGGACCCGGGGAAGCTAAAGATGCTGATATGGGAGTTGCAGGCGGTCTTAATGAGTGCGTGTTTTTCAGAAAGGGAGAATTAGTAAGAAAAATTTCTTTTAACGACGTTATACCTGAGTTATTAAAGGAAATAGACAATTACTGAGAAATAAAATGGATTTTATAAAAGTATTCAGCGATATACCATCAAGTCAGGTTGTAGCTTCTTTGAAAGTAAAAAATGTAAAACTTCATTCTTTATCTCAAAGTATGAGCGTAGAATTTGTATCTTCATACGAAATTTCAAAGGAAGATAAAGAAAAAATCGAAGAATCTATTCTTCTTGCATATCCTGTAAAAAAACTTGATGCCAAATACATAGTTAAAACAGAAAAGAAAACAATAAATCCAATTATAAGAGGAAAAGATCTTAAAAAGGCTGAACCGGATAAAATAAAAAATATTGATCAATATTATGGTAAAGCCGTTATCGAAGGTTCTGTTATAGAAGTAAGTGATTTTGAAACAAAAAGAGGAAATATCGTTTTTAAATTTGACATAACAGATATGACGTCTTCTATTACTTGTAAATGTATGCTTAGTAAAGGCGAATTTGAAAGACTAAGCGAGCACATAAAAAAAGATGTTTATCTCAGAGTAGGAGGTACTGCAAGATTCGACGAATATGACAAAGAACTTGGAATCTTTGCAGAATCTATTAACCTTGCCGAACCTCCTAAATTTATAGATGATGCTCCCGAAAAAAGGGTAGAGCTTCATCTTCATTCAAAAATGTCAGCAATGGACAGCGTAATAGACATAGATAAAGCAATCAAAAGAGCCGCTCAGTGGGGACATAAAGCTATTGCAATTACCGACCACGGTGTTGTTCAGGCTTATCCCGACGCAATGGACGCAGGTAAAGAAAATAACATTAAAATAATATATGGAATGGAATGTTATCTTGTAGATGACAAGCTGACAATTGCATCTAAAATTGAAGATTACCCACTTGATGGGGATTTTATTGCATTCGACGTTAAAGCGACAACTACCAGTCCTTTTACAGGCTCTATATTGGAAATTGCAGCAGTAAGAATATCATCAGGACAGCTTGTAGCATCCTTTGAGGAGTTGGTTAATCCGGGGTTCAATTTAAATTACGTTGTTACTCAAAAAACCGGAATAACCACTGATATGATTTCCGATAAAGAAAATGCGGAGCATGTTGTAAAAAGATTTCTTGATTTTGCAGGCGATCTTCCTGTTATTGCAGAAGATGTTGCAATTAAGGTTAACTTTATAAATAAAATATGTGAAAAGATCGGATGCTCTTTTAGTAATAACACAATCGAAATTTCAAATCTTGCAAAATTACACGTTACAAGTATTAAAAGATATAAACTTTCGACTGTTGCAAAAAAATTAGGCATAAGCTATCATTCTGATTCAATTTCTGATGATTCTTCAGATTCTGATGAAAGTGCAAGCTCGGCTGTGGGCAACAGTAATGCCAAAAGCTCAATAGAGAATGCCAGTGTTTACGGAGAAATATTTGTTAAAATTTCTGAGGTTTTGATAAGAGACAATGTGAAATTATTATCCGGGCTTGAATCTTATTACAACACAGCAGATTATTCTAAAATGAAGCGATATCATGCTATTATTCTTGTTAAAAATCAGGTTGGCATGAAAAATCTTTACAAAATAATCTCAGAGTCGCATATGAATTATTTTTACAGCAGACCTCAGGTTCCAAGAAGGATTCTTGAAGAGAACAGAGAAGGTTTGATTCTCGGCTCTGCTTGTGAAGCAGGGGAGTTATTTCAGTCTGTAGTTGCCGGTTACGATGATAAAAAATTAAAAGAAATAGCCGGCTTTTATGATTATCTTGAAATTCAGCCAATTGGAAACAATGAATTTATGATAGAAAACGGTACTGCTGAAAATCATGAACAATTACAGGATTTCAATAAAAAAATTGTTCAGCTTGCAAAAGATATGGATAAGCTTTATGTTGCCACCTGTGATGCTCATTTTCTTAATAAGGAGGACAGTATTCTTCGTGCAATTATACAAGCGCCTCAGTACAGAAATGCTGACAGGCAACCTCCTTTATATTTCAGAAACACTACTGAAATGCTGGATGAATTTAAATATCTTGATGAAGAAACAAGACTTAATGCCGTTGTAAAAAATACAAACCTTATTGCTGATATGACGGAGGATGACGTTACGCCTCTGAAAAAGAAACAGTATGCGCCAAGAATTGATGGAGCAGAAGAAGATGTAAAACGTATTTCTTATGAAACTGCAAAAGAAATATACGGTGATAATCTTCCGGAATACGTTACCGAAAGAATGAACAAAGAATTGAATTCAATTATCAATAACGGATTTTCTGTTATGTATGTTATTGCACAGAAGCTGGTTTGGAAGTCACTTGAAGACGGTTATCTTGTTGGTTCGCGAGGTTCGGTAGGTTCTTCCTTTATCGCTTTTCTTATGAAAATCACCGAAGTTAATTCTCTTGTTCCTCATTATGTTTGTCCTGATTGTAAACATCATGAATTTATTTTCGACGGTTCATATGCCTGCGGAATGGACATGCCTGATAAAGATTGTCCGGTCTGCGGAACAAAAATGAAAAAAGACGGATATGATATACCCTTTGAAACATTTCTTGGATTCCACGGCGAAAAGGACCCAGATATTGACCTTAATTTTTCAGGTGAATATCAGAGTCAGGCGCATAGATATACGGAAGAAATATTTGGCAAGGAACATGTGTTCAAAGCGGGAACAATATCAACCCTGGCAACTAAAACTGCTTATGGTTATGTATTAAAATATTTACAGGAGAGGAATCTTGTAGCTTCAAATGCTGAAAAAACAAGACTTGCGCTTGCATGTGAAGGTGTAAAAAAGACTACCGGTCAGCATCCGGGCGGAATGGTTGTTGTTCCTGATGATATGGATATTTACGAATTTTGTCCTATACAAAAGCCTGCAGATAAAACGGAGTCAGATAATACAACTACTCATTTTGATTACAGTAAAATGAAAGGTACGCTTCTTAAATTCGACATACTCGGACACGATGACCCTACTGTTTTAAAAATGCTCGGTGACCTTACCGGAGTTGATGTACAGAAAATACCTCTTGATGATCAGAAAGTTATGAGTTTATTTACCTCAACTGAGGCACTTAACTATAAAGAAGAGTACTTACAAGGAGAAACATATCTCGATCCTGTCGGCACCAGTGCAGTTCCAGAATTCGGAACATCTTTTGTTAAACAGATGCTTATTGATACGAAACCTACAACCTTTGGTGAACTCATAAGAATTTCAGGACTTTCCCACGGTACAAATGTTTGGCTTGGCAATGCGCAGGAACTCGTTCGTAACGGTATTGCGCCTCTGAAGGAAGTTATTTGTACCCGTGACGACATTATGGTTAATCTTATGCAGATGGGACTTGACTCAAAAAATGCCTTCGATATAATGGAATTTACGCGAAAAGGTAAGTTAAGCAAGCATCCTGAGTTAATTCCGGTTATGGAAGAGGCAAAAATTCCTCAATGGTATATTGATTCCTGCTTGAAGATTAGTTATATGTTCCCGAAAGCACACGCTGCCGCTTATGTAACTATGGCTTTCAGAATAGCTTGGTTTAAAGTGTATCATCCGGAAGCTTTTTACCAGGCGTATTATACTATAAGAGCTGATGTTTTTGACTCCACTGTTATGACAAAAGGAATTGAAAAGGTAAGGGAACTTATAGGCGGATACAAACATTCGGAAGAAAAATTGTCGGTTAAAGACCAGGCAACACTGACAATACTTGATGTATGTAACGAAATGTATTCCCGTGGTTATAAGTTTGCAAAAATTGATTTATATAAATCCGATGCTGTAAAGTTTACTCTTTGTGAAGATGGCATAAGACCTCCTTTGTCCTCAATGGCCGGCCTTGGCGATCAGGCGGCAAAAGCAATAGCAATAGCCCGCGAAGAAGGGGAGTTTACTTCAGTTGAAGACCTGAGAATCAGAAGCGGTATCAACAAAACAGCAATTGAAGTGCTCAGACAAGAAGGTTGCCTTGACGGTATAAACGAAACCGCTCAGATGACATTCTTCTAAATTGACAATAATTTTCTTTTGTGATAAAGTATATATAGTAAAAGAAAGGGAAATAAAATGTTAAGCGGTATTATAAATGTTGACAATTTAATATATATCTTCATAACCCTGGCAGTTACTGTTATGTCTATCGTTATCCACGAACTGTCTCATGGCTATGCGGCATACCTTTGTGGAGATAACACAGCAAGAATATACGGCAGACTTTCTCTTAACCCTTTAAAACACATCGATTGGATAGGTGCGCTTTGCCTTGCAGTTTTTAAGTTCGGCTGGGCAAAACCTGTACCTGTCAATGTAAACAATTTTAATAATTATAAAAAAGATATTATTATTGTCAGTCTTGCCGGCCCGGTTTCTAATTTTATTCTTGCTTTTGTTGCAACATTTATTATGTATGCTTCAATAAGATATTCTTTTGCAACTAATCTGTTGTATCAGATTTTTATGAGCATAATCAGTCTCAACCTCGGTCTCGGTGTATTCAACCTTATACCGATACCTCCGCTTGATGGCTCTAAAATCCTTGGAGTTTTCCTTAGAGGCGGAACGGCATATAAATACTATTCTTTTGAAAAATACGGAACAGTACTGCTTTTAATTGTTTTTATGATTCCTTTTGTGAGCAGAATTTTCCACTTTGTTTTGTCAACCTGTGTTAACGGAATATACTCAGGTTACCTTGCAATAATCAAACTTATTTTTGGTGTATTTTAATGGAAAAAATATCGTTTAAACTTGAGGTTTTCGAGGGTCCGCTTGATTTACTCTTAAGCCTTATACAAAAAAACAAAGTGAATATATATGATATTCCTATTGCTTTAATAACGGAACAATATTTTGATTATATTAAGCAAATGCAGGATAACAACCTTGAAGTTTCAAGCGAATTTATCGTAATGGCTGCACGTCTTTTGTATATTAAATCTAAACTGCTGTTACCTAAACACGAGGAGCTTGAAGAAGAGGAAGAAGACCCCAGACAGGAACTTATTCTTACACTTGTTGAATATAAAAAATACAAAGAGGTATCAAAGTTTTTCGGTGACAGAAAAAACATTTGCGATTTTTTGTATTTTAAACGTCCCGGGGATGGAGAAAAGTTTAAGATAAACGTTAATCCCAGCCTAGATATCGACAGACTGACAGAAGCTTTTGAACAGGTTATGAAAAGAGCTGAGAACAGACTTGCTCCTTCTAAACTTGTATTCAGTGGTATTGTTGGAAGAGATCCGGTTCCGGTTAAAACAAAAATTTCTTCAATCAGAAGAATTCTTTCAAAAAGAAAGCAAATGTCCTTTAACGATTTATTTGTTGAAGCTGAATCTAAAAGTGAAATAGTTGCTATATTTTTAGCAGTCCTTGAGTTGGTAAGAAACAGTATGATAACTGTGGAATTTACTAAAAAAGATATTATAGTAAGTGATGGTGCACCAGATGGAATTAGAGAAGATTTATAATGCAATCGAAGCAATATTATTTGTTTCAGGCGAAGGTGTTGAACTTAATAAATTTTCCGAAGTTTTCGAGATCCCCAAAAAAGAAATGGAAAAGATATTGAACCAGTTTTGTGACGAATACAACTATGATTCTTCGGGGTTGAAGGTTATCAAATTTGATGACACTTACCAGCTTTCAACCAGGCCTGAATATCACGAATTTCTTGTGAAATTCTCAGGGAGTAAGAGACCAAATAATTTATCCAATGCAGCCCTTGAAGTACTGTCTATTATTGCTTATAATCAGCCTGTTACACGTTCTACTATTGATAAAATAAGAGGAGTTGACAGCTTCGGTCCGCTTGAGAAACTAATAGGAAGAGAAATTGTTGAAGAAGTTGGAAGACTTGATGCTCCGGGAAGACCTATTCTTTATGGAACGACCAAGGAATTTCTTAAGATTTTCGGTTTGAAAAATCTTCTTGATATACCTGACCTGGAATCTATACAGATGTCAATGGAAGAAATGGAACAAGAAGAATGACAGGGTTAATAATTTTCTTAATTATTATATTATTTCTGGTTTTATCATCGGTAGAAATAAATTTTGTATATAATAACAATTTTTGCATTACAGTTAAGTTATTCCGCATAACAGTTTATTCTTCAAAAAACAAACGCAAAAAAGCCCAAAAAGATAAACAGGCAAAAGAGAACAGAGCTGACCGGAAGTTTGAAAACGAACTGAATAATATTAAGGAAATATTCGGTAAACTTAAATCTATACTGAAAGAGCTGAATAAATTATTAAACGGTCATTTAAAGATTAAGAATCTTGATATAAAATATACTTACGGATTTGACGATGCCGCTTTGACCGGGATATTCAGCGGTCTGGCATACGGCATAATAAACTCTCTTGTTGCGTATATTGATCACAATTTTTATGTTAAAAACAAAAAAGTTGAAATTTTACCGGATTTTGATAATGAAATTCAATCACTATCATTGATTTTTACAGCTAAAATAAGACTATTTCATCTGCTGACTTTTGGTATAAAAGCTGCCAGATTGTGGTTAAAATAAAAAAAATATAAGGTGGTGTAAAAAATGGCTGAACATCCAATTAACGGTATAATGGATTGTGCTATGGAAAATTTAAAAAGTATGGTAGATGTAAACACTATCATAGGTGATGCTGTTACAACTGCAGACGGAACGGTTATGATT
This sequence comes from Clostridia bacterium, assembly GCA_045605445.1. Lineage (GTDB taxonomy): Bacteria > Bacillota > Clostridia > RGIG6154 > RGIG6154 > CAZMHL01. Next base: position 41,631 of record JAZUPZ010000039.1, read on the forward strand.
CCTGTTTCTAAAGTAAGTTTTGGTCTTGCGGCAGGCGGCAGCGAATTTTCATCTAAAAAGAATCCCGAACAGAATAATCCTTTTGGCGGCGGCGTAGGTGCAGGTGTTACAATTACCCCGGTTGCATTTCTTGTTGCTACAAAAGATCAGGTTAAGCTTATGCCGGTAGAAGGAGATCAGGCTGCTTCAAAGCTTGTAGACTATATTCCTGTTATGGTAAATAAAATTACCAGTCTGATTTCTTCGAAAAAAAATACTAACACAACCGAATAAACAGTAAGCATCCTTTCATAGTATATGAAGGGTGCTTTTTTATGTTAAAAAAAATAATTTTATTTCTTTTCATTTTTGCAACAATAAATTCAGAATGCCAAGTTAAGGCTTTATCTGCAAAATCTGCTGTACTCTATGAACCTGTCACAAAAAGAGTTATATACTCTAAAAATGAAAATGAAAAATTACCTATGGCAAGTACTACTAAAATTCTCACTGCAATCACAGCTATAGAAAATACAAATTTATCAGATTTTGCAATTACAAGCTATGAGGCGTCAGTTGTTGAAGGATCATCAATATGGCTTGATGAAAAAGAAAAAATGAAAATTGAAGATTTATTATACGGATTATTACTTTCTTCCGGAAACGATGCTGCTATTGTCATAGCAGAACATGTTTCCGGAAGTGTTGAAGAATTTGCAAAGCTAATGAATAATACTGCCAAAAAGGCAGGAGCAAAAAATTCTAATTTTACAAACCCATCCGGACTTGATGATGAAAATCATTATACAACTGCCTATGATCTTGCAAAAATAACAGCTTATGCAATGGAAAACCAAATATTCAGAAAGATTGTTTCAACCAAAAGTTATACAATACCCTGGGAAAATCATAAGTGGGGAAGATCGTTAAAAAATCACAACAAACTTTTAAACTTATACGAAGGTGCAATCGGAGTAAAAACAGGTTTTACAAAGAAAGACGGCAGATGTCTTGTGGGTGCAGCAGAAAGAAACGGTATTTTGCTTATATCTGTAACATTAAATGCCCCTGATGACTGGAATGATCATATCACGATGTTTGATTACGGCTTTACAGTTCTTACTAACAAATTGATAGAATGTAATAACTATAATATTTCACTTAGCGACGGAACGAAAAAATATGTAACTGCCAAAAGCGAGGTCTCAAAACAAATTCCTTTAACTTCTGATGATAAACTTGAAATAAAAAAAACAATTCCCGATGTTTTGACTGCGCCAATAAAAAAAGGTTCTGTTGTCGGCAAAGAAGAAATATATATAAACAACAAAAAAATATATGAAATACCTATAATAACAACTGAAGATGTTGAGGTAAAATTTATTCCGGATTTTAAGTTTTATATTAAAAAAATTTATCAGCTGATTTCTTTGTTGTAAACCCTCTTTATGGGCGTTTTTTATTGACAAAAAAACACTTATATTATATAATAAATTGTTATTATTTTTCAATAAGGAAAAGAAATATGGAATACAGATTACAAAAATATCTTGCAAATTGCGGCGTTGATTCCAGAAGAAATTGTGAAACACTGATAGAAAAAGGGCTTGTCAAGGTTAACGGCGCTGTTGCAAGCATAGGCGATAAAATTAACTCAGATACAGATGTAGTTGAATATAACGGAGAAATAATTAGACCCTCAAAGAAAAAACTCTACATTATGTTAAACAAACCCGTCGGATATATTTCATCTGCCAAAGATGAGAGAGACCGTCGTACTGTCGTTGATCTCGTTCAAAAAGATTTAAACGAAAGAATTTACCCTGTCGGACGTCTCGATTACAACACTGAAGGTCTTTTGCTGCTTACAAACGACGGCGATTTTATGAATAAAGTTACCCATCCCAAAAACGGCATTAAAAAAACTTATCTTGCTCAGGTTAAAGGCGGGCTTATAAAAAAAGAGGAATTGTCAGCCTTAAGACACGGAGTTATTATCGACGGTTACAAAACAAAACCTGCCCGTGTTTCGGTTACAAATATTCTTAATGACAATACGTCGATTGTAGAAATAACAGTGTCAGAAGGAAAAAACAGACAAGTAAGAAAAATGTTTGATGCTGTAGGACATGAAGTTATCAATTTGAAAAGAATTGAAATTCAAGGCGTAAAATTAGGAAATCTGCCTTACGGGAAGTGGCGTTATCTTAATCCCGAAGAGGTAAAATTACTTATGAAATAGCGGAGAAAACAATGGATAATCTGTTAGTAAAAATAGAAAATAGTAAATCAAAATTCAGTAAAAGTCAGAAAAAAATTGCAGCATTTATTTCTGAAAAGTATGACAAAGCTGCCTTTATGACTGCACTCAAACTCGGTAACGAAGTCGGAGTAAGCGAGTCCACAGTTGTAAGGTTTGCAAATACGTTAGGTTATGAAGGGTTTCCTGAACTTCAGAAAGAGTTGCGTGAAATAGTTAAAACAAAACTTACATCATTACAAAGATATGAACTTATGTTGGAAAATCTCGGAAACAAAGATATACTTTCAAAGGTAATAAATTCCGATATCAGTAAATTGAAAAATACATTGGAAGAAATCGATAAAGAAGATTTCGACAAAGCTGTTGAAACTATTATGAAAGCTGATAAGATTTATATACTTGGTGTAAGAAGTTCTTCGTCACTTGCTTCTTTTTTTGGTTTTTATTTAAACCTTTTATTCGAAAATGTAAGATTTGTCAGTTCAACAAGTGCCAGCGAGATGTTTGAGCAGATTCTTAAGGTGAAGGAAACCGATGTTGTTATCGGAATTACTTTCCCGAGATATTCAAAAAGAACAGTGAAAGCTCTCGAATATGCAAAGTCCCGCAATGCTTCTGTTATTGCTATAACAGATACCCCTCTTTCACCAATATCTTCTTGTTCAGACATATCTTTATATGCAAAGAGCGATATGGTAACCTTTGTTGATTCTCTGGTTGCTCCTTTATCTTTGATAAATGCTCTTATAGTAGCAATAGGAATGAAAAAGAAAGATGAAATTAAGGATACATTTGACAGTCTTGAAAAAATATGGGGAGAGTACAACGTTTATAATTAAAAATGAAGAATTATGATGTTATCGTAATCGGGGCAGGACCTGCCGGACTCATTGCCGCAGGACAGGCGGCATCAAGCGGTCAGAAAGTTCTGCTTCTTGATAAAAATAAAATGGTCGGTCGAAAATTGAGAATTACCGGAAAAGGAAGATGCAATATAACTAACATTTCCGAAGATTCACACTTTTTTGATAATATACCTGTAAATCCTAAATTTTTGTTTAGTGCATTTCGCACATTTGACAACTACAGCACAATAGAATTTTTTAATAACCTTGGTTTAAAAACTGTTGTAGAAAGAGGAGGCCGTGTCTTTCCGGAATCTCAGAAAGCTGTTGACGTAGCAATTGCTTTAAAAAGGTTCATTGACAAAAGAGGGGTAAAATTCGTCAGTGAAGAAGTAAATAAAATTCTCACTCATGATGATATGCTCAAAAGTGTACAAACAAATCAAAATTATTATTTTTCAAGAAAAATAATAATTGCAACCGGAGGTCTTTCTTATCCTCTTACCGGTTCAACCGGAGACGGTTACAAATTCGCAGAAAAACTTGGACATACCGTTTCTTTCTTAAAGCCTTCCTTGGTGCCTGTTGAAATAAAAGAGTCTTTCTGCAAAGAACTTCAAGGGCTTTCGTTGAAAAATATATCTATCAGACTTGTATCAGAAGGAAAAGAAATATATAACGACTTTGGAGAAATGCTTTTCACCCATTTCGGTGTTTCCGGGCCTGTTATTCTGAGTGCAAGTTCACACATTTTACCCGAAAAATCATATGAAATTATTATTGATCTGAAACCTTCATTAAGTAATGAGGTTTTAGACAAAAGGTTGTTGAGGGATTTTGAATTAAACAAAAATAAAAACTTCTCTAACGCTCTCAACGATTTGCTGCCTAAAGCTTTAATTCCTGTTATCATCAGATTGTCAGGAATTAACCCATACAAAAAAGTAAACACAATTACAAAGGCTGAGAGAGTTAGTTTGATAGAATGCTTAAAAAATCTTACACTGACTGTTAGTAAATTAAGACCTGTTGAGGAAGCAATAGTAACAAGCGGAGGTATAAGTGTAAAAGAAATAAATCCGTCTACAATGGAATCTAAAATTGTACCCGGCCTGTATTTTTGCGGAGAAGTTCTTGATGTTGACGGATACACCGGTGGTTATAATCTTCAGATTGCATTCTCAACCGGATATCTTGCCGGAAATTCTTGTTTAAAGGAGTTAATATGAAAATTGCAATAGACGGTCCTTCGGGGGCAGGGAAAAGCACAATAGCTAAAGCACTGGCTAAAAAGCTTGGATATATTTATATTGATACGGGTGCTATGTACAGAACTATCGGATTGTTCGCATTAAGAAAAAATATCAGTCTTAAAAATCAAAACGACATATTACCATATCTCAATGATATTAACATAGATATTTCATATTCAGATGGGGAACAACAGATTTTTCTGAATAATGAAAATGTCACAGGACTTATCAGAACTCCTGAAGTTTCAAAAGCCGCATCGGATGCCGGTACTGTGAAAGCAGTACGAGAAAAACTTGTTGCTATACAACGTGCACTTTCGGAATCACAAGATGTTATTATGGATGGCAGAGATGTGGGAACACATATATTGCCTGACGCTGAAATTAAAATATTTCTTACCGCATCCCCCGAAAAAAGAGCTGAAAGAAGATACAAAGAGCTTATTGAAAAAGGCGTTTCTGTAACATATGATGAAGTTCTCAAAGATATGATACAAAGAGATAAAAACGATACTGAACGTGAGTTTTCTCCACTTATGATGGCAGAAGATGCCGTTTTGTTCGACAGTTCCGGTTTTTCTCTTGAAGAAACTATAGAAAAAATAGCAAGTTTGATAGAGGGTAAATAATATGCTTATAAAAATTCTTGTTGCAATAATCAAACCGTTTTTAAACATTATATATAAAATAAAAATAGAAGGGGCAGACAATTTCATTTCTGACAAACCATTTGTACTTATATGTAATCACAAAAGTATGATGGATCCGGTTTTACTTTATACACATCTGCCGAAAAAAATGCATTTTATGGCAAAAAAAGAACTTTTTGACAATAAATTTCTGAACTATATTTTAAAAAAAGCAGGAGCTTTTCCTATAAACAGAGGTAAAAACGACATTAATGCTATAAAGACATCAATGAAAGTCCTTAAAGATGGTAATATTCTCGGAATTTTTCCTCAGGGAACAAGAGTGGATGATGTTCAACACGGACAAGCCAAAAGTGGAGCTTTCTTAATTGCATCAAAGTGCAATGTTCCTGTTTTACCTGTGGCTATCAAAGGTGATTACAAATTCAGAAACAAGATAACAATCCGAATTTTCGAACCGTATTATTTCGAGGAAAGAAAATATTCAATGGATGAAATTTCCGAAAGTGCAAATATTGTATTTGATAAAATTCTTGACTACCTGGAGGACTAATGAAAATAGTTATTGCCAAAACCGCAGGATTCTGTTATGGAGTTAACAGAGCGGTCAATATAGTAAATGATTCGGTAGAAAAATATAGCAATCTTGTTACGCTTGGTCCATTGATTCATAATCCCGACGTTGTTAGAGACTTTGAAAAAAGGGGAGTAACCTGTATAAATTCTATTGATGAAATAGAAGAAAATATGACAGTAGTTCTAAGAACTCATGGTGTAAACAAGCAAACAATTGACTTTTTAAGCCAAAAAAACTGTAAAATTATCGATGCAACTTGCCCTTTTGTAAAAAAAATTCATAATTATGTTGAAAAATATTACAAAAGAGGTTATAATATAATAGTCGTAGGTGATAAACACCACCCTGAAGTCGAAGGTATTCTTGGTTGGTGTGAAAATGCTTACGTAATAAACGATCCTGAAAAGATTGATTTATTGAAAATTACCAAAAGTAAAATTTGCGTAGTTTCTCAAACAACTTTTGAACAAAGTGTCTGGAAGCGCATTACTGAAAAGATTCTTTCTGCAAATCCTTCTGCAGAAATTCTGAATACAATTTGTAATGCAACCGAAGAAAGACAGAATGAAATTTCAAAAATTTCTTCCGAGGTTGAAGCGGTTATCGTAATTGGCGGCAAAAACAGCTCAAACACAAAACGTCTTGCTGATGTTGCCTCGGGTAATTGTTCAAATGTTTATTTAATCGAAAATTCTGACGATTTAAATATTGAAGATATGCGAAGGTTTAAAACTATTGGTATTACTGCCGGTGCGTCGACACCTGCATACATAATTAAGGAGGTAGCAAAAATGCTAGAAGAAAAAGATTTGAATTTTGAAGAGGCTCTTAACGAAACTCTGAAACCAATAAATACAGGAGAAACTGTCAAAGGTACAATTATTAAAGTTACCCAGTCAGAGGCATATGTAGACCTTGGCGCTAAAGCCGATGGTATTATACCTGCTGATCAGGCAACATTAGAGCCAAACCCTGAACTTGAAAAGATATTATCAGTTGGTCAGGAAGTAGAAGCTTTTGTAGTAAGAGTTAATGACAAAGACGGTTATATTACTCTTTCTCTCAAAAAACTTCAGTTAAATGCTGCTCAGAAACAGATTCAGGAAGCTTTTGACAACGGTGAAAAAGTAAAAGGTATTGTTACAGATGTAATTAAAGGCGGTATAATCGTTACTGTATTCGGTTCAAGAGTTTTTGTTCCTGCATCACTTGCATCAGACAACAGAAATACTGATCTTAACACACTTATGAATAAGGAAGTTACACTTAAGCTTATTGATATGGACAGAAGAAGACGTAAGCTTGTAGGTTCAATCAAAGCTGTTCTTAACGAAGAAAAGAAAGCTAAAAAAGAAGCTTTCTGGGCTTCAGTTGAAGTTGGTATGGAAATCAAAGGCGTTGTTAAATCTGTAACAAGCTTTGGCGCATTCGTTGATATCGGTGGTGTTGACGGTTTAGTTCACGTTTCAGAACTTTCCTGGGATTCATTTAAAAAACCATCAGAATTGGTTAAACCCGGTGATATAATTGATGTTAAAATTCTTGAATTTGACAAAGAAACAGGAAAAGTGTCTCTTGGTCACAAGAAAGCTGAAGACAATCCTTGGATTAAGATTAAAGAAAACTATAACGTGAATGACGTTATTGAGTGTAAAGTTGTCAGACTTCTTCCTTTTGGTGCATTTGCTGAAATCATCCCAGGTGTTGACGGTTTGATTCATATTTCACAGATTTCCAATAAGAAAATCGGCAAGCCTGCAGATGTCCTTAACATTGGAGATGTTGTAAATGCAAAAATCGTTGAAATCAATCTTGAAGATCAGAAAATTGCTTTAAGCATTCGTGCACTCGAAGAACCTGTTGCAGAAGAAGTTAAAGAAGAATCTGAACCTGCAGTTGAAACCGTTGAAGAAGTTGCTGAAGAAGCACCGGTTACTGAAGAAGAATAATTTTCAAATTATCAAATGGAGTGGCAGGAATGCTACTCCATTTATTATAATTAACTGTAATAAAATGGAGACACAAAATGAATATAATTGATCTACCCATTATATCACTTCGCGGTATGGTGGTTTTTCCTGACGAAATTGTTAATTTTGACGTTGGAAGAAAAGAATCTATAAATGCCGTAAAAACTGCTGTAAACGAAGGTTTGAATGTTTTGCTGTGTTCTCAGATTGATTCTGCTGAAGAAAAATTATCTGTTTCTAATCTTTATCGTGTAGGTACTGTGGTAAAAATATTACAAATTACAAAACTTAATGATGAATATTACCGTGTGGTAGTTAAAGGGCTTTTTAAAGCGCGTGCAATTGAATTTACAGAAAATCAAAAATTTCTCTATTGCCGTGCCGAAACTATAGAACATATCCAAAATGAAGAAGATCCTGAAGTCATAGCTTACTGCCGTGCATTAAAAGCTAAATTTGTTGAATATTTCAATTTCAACAACAAAATAAGCGCTAAAGCAATCGATTCAGTTATCGCTGTTGAAGACAGCGAAAGATTATTTAATATAATCTGTTCAAATTTAAAAACAGAACTTAAAACAAAACAGAGACTTCTTGAAGAAAGCGAACAAAAAAAGAAACTTTATGATTTACTGACTGTTTTAACACGAGAAATTAACGTTTATTCCGTCAATAAAGAAATAGAGGATAAAGTTAATGCTGAAATAAATAAACATCAAAGAGAACATATTTTAAGAGAGAGAATGAATCAGATTAAAAGTGAACTGGGTGAGGATAATAGATTTGATGACGAACTTTCTGAATATCCTGAAAAAATCTCCGCGTTGAACATCTGTGATGAATATAAAGAAAAACTTCTTTGTGAGGCAAAAAAATTATCCTACACTTCACCTATGTCCGCTGAATATACGGTAATTAAATCATATCTTGATACCGTTTTGGGATTACCGTGGAACATTTCTTCCGATTGTAAAACAGATATCAAAAAAGCTTCTGAAATTCTCAACAATGAACACTATGGTCTTGAAGAGGTAAAAGAGAAAATAATCGATTATCTTGCCGTTAAAATTAACGATCCTGATTATAACGGAACTGTTATTTGTCTTTCTGGTCCTCCCGGAGTAGGAAAAACTTCCATTGGAAAGTCTATAGCAAAAGCACTTGACAGAAAATTTGTAAGAATTTCTCTTGGCGGTGTTAAAGATGAAAGCGAAATCAGAGGTCACAGAAAAACGTATATCGGTTCTATGCCGGGGAAAATTATTTCTGCCATTAACCAGGCAAATGTGAACAATCCGCTCATCCTTTTTGATGAGATAGATAAGCTTGGAAATGATTATAAAGGTGATCCTTCATCTGCAATGCTTGAAGTTCTTGATTCCGAGCAAAATTACGAGTTCAGAGATAACTATATAGAAATTCCCTTTGATTTATCAAAAACAGTTTTTATAACTACTGCAAATGATATTTCGACTATTCCGGAACCTCTCAGAGACCGTCTGGAAATTATCAATATTGAAAGCTATACTTTTGACGAAAAAATAATGATTGCAAAAGATTTTCTTATAAAAAAACAAATTGAAATCCACAAACTTTCAAATGTTGAAATTACTAACTCTGCTATTGAAAAAATAATTATTTCATACACAAGAGAGGCAGGGGTAAGAAATCTTGAAAGAGCTATTGTTACTATTTGCCGCAAAGCGGTGAGAAAAAAATTAACTTCGGGAAACAGAAAAATTACTGTAACCGATAAAAATTTACATTTATATCTCGGTAGAGAAAAATTTGATGAAAAAGAGCTTGATTATTCCGGATTATCCGGTGTTTGCACTGGAATGGCATGGACCAAGTATGGCGGTGACATATTAAGAACTGAAGTTACAGTTGTTCCCGGAACAGGAAAACTTGAATTAACCGGAAATCTTGGTGAAGTTATGAAAGAATCAGCAAAGGTTGCTATTGCTTATCTTAAATCCCATAGCTTCTTTTACAATATACCTTCGGATTTTGCTTCAAAATGTGATATAAACATTCACTTCCCGGAGGGAGCCGTTCCCAAAGACGGTCCTTCAGCAGGAATTACCATCTTAACAGCTCTTATTTCCGCAATTACCGGTAAAACAGTAAAATCAACCGTTGCAATGACGGGTGAAATAACAATAACCGGGAAAATTCTGCCGATTGGGGGATTAAAAGAAAAAGCGCTCGCTGCACTCAGAAATAATATAAAAGAAATTGTTATTCCTGCTGAAAACAAAAAGGATGCCCTTGAGCTTCCTGCATGTGTAAAAGGGAACGTTAAGGTAAGATATGTGTCTTCAGCTCAGGATGTAATTAAATATGCTCTTAGTAATGTTTCCGACAAAAATAATAATTTTCTCAGTACGTTAAAGGAGGAATAATATGAATTTTCACAATGTAAACTTCATAATATCCGCTGTTTCAGAAAGTCAGTATCCAAAAGAAACTTGTCCGGAAATTGCAATGGTAGGGAGATCAAACGTTGGAAAATCTTCTCTTATCAACAAAATTCTTAACAGAAAAAACTTTGCAAGAACAAGTTCAAAACCGGGAAAAACTACAACAATCAATTTTTACGATATTGATTCAAAACTCAGGTTAGTTGATTTGCCGGGGTATGGTTATGCAAAAGTTTCAAAAACTGAAAAGATGAAGTGGGGGAGTATGATTACTGATTATCTTAGCCAAAGGGATAAATTAGAAATGATTTTCTTGCTCACAGATGCAAGACATCTGCCTTCAGAAGACGATCTTATGATGGTAAAATGGATAAGACATTACTCTAAAAAGTTTTATGTAATTGCAACTAAAGTAGACAAACTAAAGCCATCGGTCAGAGAAAATTCATTAGACGGTCTGAAAGAAGCTATGCTTGTAGAAGATAAATATTTTATACCTTTTTCCGCCGAAACAGGTGAAGGTAAAGAAAAAATTCTTGATATTATTGAAAGTTTAGCTAATTAGTGCTATAATATTACAAATGTACATCTATATTCTCAGAGGGGTGATATTATGAAAAACAAATTCAATGCCACTTTCTACATTGGAATTCTATTGTTGTTAGTTGCAGTTGTCTATCTGCTGGATATGTTTGGTATTGATTATAAGCATTTTCTTATTTTAACTTTCGGTACATTTCTTATGATTTATGCTTGTAAAAATAAGATTCAGTTGTTGAAATATATCTCTTCAGTTTTTGTTGTAAGCGGTATAGTACGAATTATGGCTTCTTTTGCACTTTTGGGTATAAATAAACCATTTGGTTATTTAACGGCAGGGTTTATCCTGGTATTTATTTTCTTTTATTTCTTTTCAAAAAAGAAAATATTTATTCTTTTTTCAGCAACCTTTGCCTTCTTTTCAATAATTTCTTATATCAACAGCCTTGTTATTAACGATAATATCAGATATGCGTACTATCTTTTCAGCGCAACTCTGCTTTTAATTATTTATTTTGTTACTGAACATAAAAATATAGGATATACTCCGTTGGGTATTTCTGTAGTTCTTTATTTGTTCGGAACTAACAATTTATTATTAGGAAACAACATCATAAATATGTTAGTATTTAAACTAATCAATATAGCTCTTTTGGTTATAACGGCAATATCAATTATTTTAATATCTAATATAAAAACTAAAAACGAGGAGAATGAAAATTGAGCAACAAAACTAAAATCACTGCCCCGAAAGGTACTCATGACGTTTTGCCTTCAGATATTCACATATGGCAGAAAATCGAACAGGATATGCTTAAAATTTCTTCTGATTACGGCTATAAAGAAATCAGATTCCCTACATTTGAACATACTGAACTTTTCAACAGAGGTGTAGGGGATACTACAGACGTTGTTCAGAAGGAAATGTATACCTTTAATGACAAGGGGGACAGAAGCATCACTCTAAGACCGGAAGGGACAGCTTCTACAGTCAGAAGTTATATAGAAAACGGTTTGTCAAACTTACCGTTACCTGCCAAACTATGTTATTGTGTTTCGTGTTTCAGATATGAAAGACCTCAGGCAGGAAGATACAGAGAGTTCAGACAGTTTGGTATAGAGAACTTCGGAAGTTCTTCGCCTTATACAGATGCCGAAATTATATCACTTGCAATCAATCTTCTTAATTCTGTTGGTGTAAAAGGATTATCTCTATACATAAACACCATAGGGTGTCCTGAATGCAGAAATAAATACAACTCTATTCTTAGAGAATTTCTTGAAAAGAACAAAAGCTCTATGTGTGAACTTTGTTCAGAAAGAATGTACAAAAATCCATTAAGAGTTCTTGATTGCAAAAATAAAAGTTGCCAGACAATAATTGCAAATGCTCCAAGTATTTCCGATGTACTTTGCGAAGAATGTAAAGAACATTTTGAAACGCTTAAAAATATTCTTACTTCAATCGGAATAACATTCACGGTTGATACAGGTCTTGTAAGAGGTCTTGATTACTACACCAGAACTGTTTTTGAAGTAAAATCTGACGATGAAAGTACAGGTTCACAATCCACTGTGTGCGGCGGTGGCAGATATGACGGTTTAGTTGAGCAGTTGGGAGGGGATAAAACCCCGGGAATAGGATTTTCTATCGGATTAGAAAGACTTGTTAATATTTTAAAAGCTCAGAATCTTGAAATAGGCAATCCATCAAAACCTAAAGTGTTCTTTGTTTCAATTGGAGAAGCAGCAAAACAAACAGCTTTTGAACTTACTAACGTATTAAGATCTAACGGAATTTCTGCAGAATTTGACCATTTAGGAAGATCTGTAAAAGCTCAGATGAAATATGCTGACAAAATCAATTCTGAATATACAATGGTAATTGGTGATGATGAAATTTCGTCACAGTCAGCTCAGTTAAAAAATATGGCGAACGGGGAAGTAAAAACAGTTTATTTTAACGAATTTAAAGAAAATAAAAATATATTTTAAAAAATTAAAATAACTATTGCATTTTTAATAATTTTATGATATAATACCAAATGTTGTATTAACAGAAAGAGGTGAAATCAAATGAGAGAAGGAATCCATCCTAATTATGAAGTAGCTACAGTTAAATGTGCATGTGGCTCAACATTTGAAACACGTTCTACAAAAGGAGATATCAGCGTCGAAGTTTGTTCAAACTGCCATCCGTTCTTTACTGGCAAACAGAAGTTGGTTGATGCCGGTGGTCGTGTAGAAAAATTCAGAAAGAAATTTAATCTCGACAAGTAATTCAGGATTAACAAATAATTACGCAATGCATCTGCATTGCGTTTTTTATTTACTTTTTTAGTAAGGGAGAGAGGTTAATTTTAATACTTGACATAGGATAAAATTTGTGATACAATTATACAAAATAAAGATTTTGTATAATTGGGGTGAGGTCTTATGGAGTTTAAAATTATGCATTGTCCTGCGGTTTACAGAGAATTTCTTACTTATCTGCAAACTATCAAATCAAAATCTATTACCACGATTTCGGAATATGCTTTAGATTTGAATATATTTTTTAAATTTATGAAAATGAAATTTTCTTTAACTAATGAATCTGATCTTGATAAAATTGATATTACAGATCTTGATATTGAATTTGTAAAGCAAATTAAATTAACAGATATATATGAATATTTATCATATATGAGTTCAGAAAGAAACAACTCTGCTAAAACACGTTCAAGAAAAGTTGCTTGCCTGAGAAGTTATTTTAAATATATGACAAATAAAGCAAAATATCTTTCTGATAATCCCGCTAAAGATTTAGAATCACCAAAATTAAAACAGTCCCTTCCAAGATACCTTTCTCTTGAAGAATCAAAAAAAATGCTTTCAAGTATTCCTCGTGATGAAAATTACGCCAGAAATTATGCTATAGTAACACTTTTTTTGAATTGCGGCTTGCGATTGTCAGAGCTTGTAAATATAAATATAAATGATATTAAAGAAGAAATTCTTGTTGTTACAGGTAAAGGAAACAAAGAAAGATCTCTTTATTTAAACAAAGCTTGCAAAAACGCTATAAACGGATATCTGAAAGTTCGCCCGGTTGATAACGTTAAAGATAAAAATGCTTTATTTTTAAGCAAAAGACTACAAAGAATCAGTAATAAAACTGTTCAATGGTTAATAAAAAAGTGTTTTGAATCAGCAGGAATTGATAAAACAAAGTATTCTGTTCACAAATTAAGACATACAGCTGCAACACTTATGTATAAATATGGAAATACTGACCTTAGAACATTACAAGAAATACTCGGGCACGAGCAACTATCTACTACACAAATTTACACTCACGTTGATAACACCTCTAAAAAAGATGCGCTGAACAATAACCCTTTAGCTGATATATAATTAAAAAACAACCCCTCTCCTACCAAAACGTAGAAAAGGGGTTTAATTATTTTACTGGTTATATCCGTTAGGATTATTTTTTTGCCAATTCCATGTATCTTTGCACATATCGTATAACGAATGTGTCGCTTTAAAACCGATTTCAACTTCGGCTTTTGTAGTATCAGCATAACAAGCGGCAACATCTCCCGGGCGTCTGTCAACAATCTTATATTTTACATCTATTCCTGATGCTTCTGAGAAAGCTTTAACCATTTCAAGAACAGAATATCCTGTACCGGTACCAAGATTGTACACAACTACACCAACATGATTTTTAATTTTATCAAGAGCTTTTAAATGACCGTTAGCAAGATCAACAACGTGTATATAATCTCTTACGCCTGTTCCGTCTTTGGTATTATAATCGTTGCCAAAAACTGACAAACATTCAAGTTTTCCTACAGCTACCTGGGATATATACGGCATAAGATTGTTTGGAATTCCGGAAGGGTCCTCTCCTATTGTCCCGCTTATATGAGCACCAACAGGATTAAAATATCTTAAGATTGCTATATCCCACTCATTATCTGATGTGTATAAGTCTTTAAGTATGTACTCTATAGTAAGCTTTGTCTGACCGTAAGGATTTGTACAAGACAGTGGAAAATCTTCTTTAATTGGCACAGTGTGAGGATCACCGTAAACAGTAGCCGAAGAACTGAAAACAAGTTTTTTTACATTATGTTTTGACATTATGTCACACAGGTTTAAAGTTCCGGTTATGTTGTTATGATAATATTTCAACGGAAGTCGAACACTTTCTCCAACCGCTTTAAGACCTGCAAAATGAATTACGGCATCAATCTGATTCTCTTCAAAAACCTTTTCTGTACCTTCGTAATCAAGCAAGTCAGTTTTATAAAATTTGAAATCTTTCCCTGTTATTTTTTTTACTCTGTTTAATGATTCTTCACAGCTGTTATCAAGATTATCGAGAACAACTATTTCGTATCCTTGTTCAAGTAATTGTACACAAGTATGACTTCCGATATATCCGGCACCGCCGGTAACTAATATTTTCATATTAAACTCCTTTATTCAATAACAATTTCCTTAATTTTCTGTACAACAAGAGGTCTGTCCATATAATTGCATTCAACATTGGCGATTTCATCAACAACATCCATACCTTCTACAACTTTACCGAAAGCGGCGTATTGTCCGTCGAGGTGTGGCGCATCCTGATGCATAATAAAGAACTGAGAACCTGCTGAATCAGGGTTCATAGCTCTTGCCATAGAAATAACGCCTCTTGTGTGTTTTAAGTTGTTAGCAACGCCATTTGCTGCGAATTCCCCCTTAATCTGATAACCGGGACCTCCTGTGCCGGTGCCATCAGGACATCCACCCTGAATCATAAATCCTTTTATTACTCTGTGAAAAATAAGACCGTTATAAAATTTTTCACGAACAAGCTTTACGAAATTTTCAACTGTAATAGGTGCAGTTTCAGGATAAAGCTCAAGTTTGATTTCTTTTCCGTTTTCCATTGTAATCTTAATCATAATTCTTCTCCTTTTAATAATAATCTTATTAAATTTAATGCGTGAGACGCAGCATTATTCCTTATTCTGTCTCTGTTACCCCTTAGTAACAACTCTTTAACAAATGTTTTCCCCTTATAATATACTCCAATATATACGGTTCCTACCGGTTTTTGAGGTGTTCCGCCTCCCGGACCTGCAATTCCTGTAACAGATACACACACATCCGAACCTGATATTTTATAAAGTCCTTCAGCCATTTCAACTGCAGTTTTCTCGCTGTACTCAGTATAATTATCAATAGTTTCTTTTTTAACGCCTAAAATTTTATTTTTAGACTCATTTGAGTACGTTATATAACTTTCTTTCAAAACTTCAGAAGCACCCGGTACACTGCCGATTTTTGACGCCAAAAGACCACATGTGCAAGATTCTGCAAATGAAATAGTTAGTTTCTTTTCTTGTAAAAGCTTAACAAGATTTCCTTCCATCGTTTCATTGTCATAGCCAAAAACTCCGGAAGTAAGAATATTTTCGATTTTATCCACTGTTTCATTTATCATATAAAAAGCTTCATTTTCATTTTTTGCTTTAGCTGTTACTCTCAGGTGAGTTTCAGTTTCTTTTGCATATGGTGCAATTGTAGGATTTGTCTGACTTTCTATAAGACTTTTTATTTTGTACTCTGTTGCTGATTCACCTAACCCAAACACCTTTACAAATTTTGAACATATAATCTCATCAGATAATGAAGAAAGGTAAGGCACAAGACTTTCTTTAAACATAGGAATCAATTCCGAAGGCGGTCCGGGCAAAACAGCAATATGTTTGTTGTTTTTAGCAATAATAAACCCCGGAGCTGTACCGTTATTATTCTTCATAATTATGGCATTTTCAGGAATATATGCCTGTTTTTTATTTGTTGGAGCCATATTTCTTTTTTTAAAGTGCTCAACAATTCTGTCATAACTCTCCTGATGAAATACAAGCGGCAGACCAACAGATTCGGCTGTTACTTCTCTTGTTATATCATCATCAGTCGGACCAAGACCTCCTGTAACTATAAGTAAGTCGCATCTTGTAAGAGCTAATCTTATCATTTCAGAAAGTCTTGATTTATTATCTCCTACAATGGTTTGAAAGAAAACGTCAATCCCAAGATGAGAAATCTGTTCTGATAAAAACTGAGCATTTGTATTTAGTATATTACCAAGCAAAAGTTCAGTACCAACGTTAATAATTTCACAAGTCAAAATATCACCTACGGTTCAATATCAATGATTTCTAAATTTTCAAGTGAATCATTTACCAGTTTTTCAATATCAAGATTTTCTTCTGATTTTTCTATTCTTGAAAGTATAGGTTTAATATCAGGATGCTTTGGAACAAAAACCGTGCAACAATCCTCATAAGGTAATATTGACGTTTCGAATGTATTAATTTTTCTTGAAATCTCAACAATTTCATCCTTATCCATAGCTATAAGAGGTCTGATAACAGGAATATTGGCAGCTTTATCTGTTACAGCAAGACTTTCAAGGGTCTGACTTGCCACCTGACCTATACTTTCTCCGGTTATAAGTGCAGTCGATTTATGCTTAACTGCAATTTTCTCCGCGATCTGCATCATTATTCTTCGCATTATAATAGTAAGCTGCTCGTGAGGACATTTTTCATAAATTTCAAGTTGAGGCATTGTAAAATTAACTATATACAATTTATAAGGACCTGTATATTCAGCAATATATTTTGCAAGTTTCACAACCTTTTCCTTTGCACGCTCGCTTGTATAAGGGGGCGATGCAAAATGAACAGCATCAATTTTTACTCCCCTTTTAGCTGTCATATACCCCGCAACAGGACTGTCTATTCCTCCGGATAATAAAAGAGTTGCTTTCCCGTTACTTCCAATAGGCATTCCGCCTGCTCCTTTAATTCTACCAGCATGAACATATGCAGCATAATCTCTGATTTCGGTGTATATTACAATATCAGGATTATGCACATCCACTTTCAGATGTGGAAACGCATTTAAAATTACAGCACCCATTTGTGCATTGATTTCAGGACTTTTCAACGGAAACTTTTTATCTGAACGTCTGCTTTCGCATTTAAAGGTCTTTACGCCATCTAACTTATCCTTCAGATATTCAGCTGCATTTTCTTTTATATAATCAATATCTTTTTCAAATTCACCGGCAATAACAACACTTACTATTCCGAAAATCTTTTTTAGTTTTCTCAAAGCTTTTTCCTGATTAAAACCATCTTCGGGAATTACATAAACTGTGGACTGGGCGTTCATAAGTTTGTATTTGCCGCAATCAGTAACTGTCTGATAAATATTATCTACTAATCTTTTTTCAAACTTCGCTCTGTTCAACCCTTTTAATACAACTTCACCGAGTTTGAGCAATATTACTTCTTTCATAATTATCTCCTTTTAAATCTTCTTAAAAAAGTTACTCCCTCTTTGATCTGTTCAACAGCAAAATCAACTTCTTTCTTTGTGTTCTTGTAGGAAAAACTGAATCTTACGGCACCTTCAGCTAAATTTCTTTCAATACCCATTGACTCCAGAACGTAGCTTATTTTGGTTGATTTTGAGTTACAGGCAGATCCTGTAGAAACATATATTCCTTTTTCGGCCAGGAAATGCATAAGAACCTCTCCTCTTATTCCTGAAAAAGAAACATTTAATATATTGGTGGTTGATTTTCCATTGAAACATATATCATCAATATTTTTGGAAAGTTTTTCTTTAAAATATTCAACAAGACAAGAAATGTACTTCAAATCATTGTTTTTGTTTTCTTGCATTATTTGAACAGATTTTGAAAAAGCTGAAATTGCAGGCGTATTTTGCGTTCCTGAACGCATATTAAACTCCTGACCGCCTCCAAAAACGATATTATTGATTTTAGTGCCTTTTTTTATATACAATGCGCCTACACCTTTTGGACCATGAATTTTATGGGCTGAAACAGAGATTAAATCTGCATTCAGATCTTTAAAATCAACTTTTCCATATGCCTGAACGGCGTCAGTATGAATATATGCATTTTTAGCAACCGCTTTAATTTTGCTTACAGGCTGTACACATCCCGTTTCATTGTTGACCAGCATAATACTGATAAGGGTTGTATCATTGCGAACTGCCCCGGCAAGCTGCTCTAAGTTAATTATTCCATTTTCGTCAGCATCAATATATGTAACTTCAAACCCTCTTTTTTCAAGAAATTCAAATGTATTAAGAACAGCATGATGTTCTATTCTGGAGGTTATCAGATGCTTTCCTGCGCGTTCCCGTGCAAATGCAGTACCAAGTATGGCAATATTATCACTTTCTGTTCCGCCGGAAGTAAATATAATTTCATCTTCATTAGCATAAAATGAATCAGCAATAATTTTTCTTGCATTGTTAAGAATCTTTTCAGCAGCAAGACCACCGCTATGCAACGAAGAAGGATTTTCATAGCACGTTTTTGATATATTTATGTATTCTTTTAGTGCTTCATCATAAATTGGGGTTGTAGCACTGTTATCAAAATAAATTTTACTCAAAGCAAAGACTCCTTTTATGGTAATAATTTTACCATAGTCCTTACTTATTTTCAAGAAGATAAAGCAAAATATCACCATTTAAGGTGATATTTATACATAATTTTTCATTAAATCTATAGCTCTTTTTTCTATTCTTGATACCTGAACCTGAGAAAGCTTCATAACATTTGCAACCTGTTGTTGTGTACAATCATGAAAAAATCTGAGAATAATTACATTTTTGCTTCTTTCATCAAGCTTGTCAATCAGTTCCTGTATGTAGATTTTTTCTTCAACTTGCATATCTTCAGAACTTCTGAGTAAATCTACAACATAAAGACTATCGTCATCTCCGATTGTGTCATATATAGACTGTTGATAAATTACCGAGTCAATAGCGCTGATAACATCTTCTTCTGTAAGCCCCGTATCAATACATATTTCAGACAAATTCGCTTCACGACCAAGACTTTGTTTCAACTTTTCTTTTGATCTGTTAACCCTGCCATGCATCTCCTTTAATTTTCTTGATACCTTTATCATTCCATCGTCTCTTAAAAAACGTTTTATTTCTCCAATAATAAGACTGACAGCGTAAGTTGAAAATTTATATCCGAGTTTTTCATCAAATTTTTCGGCAGCTTTTATGAGACCAATTGAGCCAATTTGCACTAAATCATCATACTCAACTCCACGATTTAAAAATTTTTTCGCCATAGAGTAAACAAGTCCCATATTCTTATTTACTATTATTTCTGTTTTATCCATCGGTTTCACCGATAGTTTTGCGCATTATCACTGTTGTTCCTTTATTTTTTTCTGAAATAACATCAACATAATCCATAAAAGATTCCATAACGGTAAATCCCATCCCTGACCGTTCAAGTTCCGGTTGAGATGTATAAAGAGGTTCTCTTGCTTTGTCAACATCATCAATACCTACGCCAAGATCTCTGATTTCTACTTCAAAAATTTTATCGGTTAATTTGAGTTCCATATGTATACTACCGCCATTATTTCTATATGCGTGAATAATAGAGTTTGTTACCGCTTCGGAAACAGAGGTTTTAATATCGCAGATTTCTTCAACCGTTGGGTTTAAATTCATTAAAAACGAAGCTGCAATCTGTCTTGCAAGTTTTTCGTTTTCAGGAATAGCAGAAAATTCTGTTTTTAAAAAATTTTTCATCATTTCACCCCACTGCAGGAAGTAATAGCATTGTTCAAATCTTTATATACCGGTATTATTTTGTGTAAACCTGAAATATTTATAATTTTAAGTATTTCAGGTTTAGGTCTTGCAATATAAACCGAACCGTTTAATGCTTTTATATTTTTGTATCTCCCTAAAATCATACCAATTCCTGAGCTGTCCATCATATTAACACCTTCAAGATCAAAAATAAGATTTTTTACCGGCCGGTTGTTAATTTCTTTATCGATACAATGTCTTAACACCGCCGAATTATTATGGTCTATTTCGCCCTCAAGTTTTATCACCAGATTATTATTTATAAATAAAACCGTCATATATATCACCTCGTTTGTATATTAACAGATTTTTAAAAAATATAAAATAAAAAAATGTCGTAAACCTATTTAAAGTTTACGACACTAAAATACATATAATTACAGTTTTTTAAGATTTTCAAGAACCTTGTCAAGCATTTGCTGGTATTTGATTCCTTTTTCTTTCTCTTCATTAATAAGTTTTTCAGGAGCTTTTGAAATGAATCCCTGATTTGAAAGCTTACCCTGAACTCGTGCCACCTCTTTTTCAAGGTCTTCTTTTTCTTTGAGAAGTCTTGCACGCTCTTTTTCGATATCAACAAGTTCACCAACCGGAATATATATAGTCGCTTCGTCAGAAACTACTGTTACTACATTTTCCGGGAGAGAAGTCTCGTCACTTATAAATTCAATTTCAGAAGCTGATGAAAGTTTAATAAAGAATGATGTTGCATTTTTGAAAATCTCTTCACTGGTTGTTTTAATAAAAGTTTTTGCTTTTCTTGAAGGTGGAACATTCATAGAAGCTCTGGTGTTTCTGATAGCTTTAATAGCATTCATTGCAACAGCCATATCTTTTTCTTCATTCTCAAAAACAAGGTCTGAAGAATAAACAGGCCACTGAGTTCTCATAATGGTTTCCCCATCGTGAGGCAGATGCTGCCAGATTTCTTCAGTTACGAAAGGCATAAACGGGTGTAAAAGAACCAGGGTATTTCTGAGAACATATACTAAAACATTCTGAGCGGCTTCGTTTGAAGGTTCAGCTTCTTCGTAAAGTCTCGGTTTTACAAGCTCTATATACCAATCACAGAAATCGTCCCAAATGAAATCATAGAGTTTAGCAACAGCAATACCAAGTTCGAATTTATCGAGATTTTCTGTAACTTCTCTCACAACTCGGTTATATTTGCTCAAAATCCATTTATCTTCCATTTTTAATTCTGCAACTTCAGGAAGTTTATACTCTTCTTTGGTCAGATTCATTAAAACAAATCTTGAAGCATTCCAGATTTTATTTGCGAAGTTTTTACTTGACTCTACCCTTTCTTCATAATATCTCATATCATTTCCGGGTGAATTACCTGTAGCAAGAGTGAATCTGAGTGCATCGGCACCAAACTTAGAAATAACATCCAGCGGATTAACTCCGTTGCCCAATGATTTAGACATTTTTCTGCCCTGACTGTCTCTTACGATACCGTGAATAAATACGTGTTCAAAAGGTGCTTTACCGGTATGTTCCAAAGCAGAAAATACCATTCTTGCAACCCAGAAGAAAATAATATCATATCCTGTAACAAGGGTATTTGTAGGATAGAACTTCTTATAGTCTTCAGCATTTTCATCAGGCCAGCCAAGAGTTGAGAATGGCCATAATGCCGAACTGAACCAGGTATCAAGTACATCATCGTCTTGTTTAACCGCACCGCCGCATTTTGGACATGTATCAATATCTTCTTTAGAAACTGTCATTTCTCCACAATCCTGGCAGTAGAAAGCAGGTATACGATGTCCCCACCAAAGCTGTCTGGATATACACCAGTCTCTTACATTTTCCATCCAGCCAAGATATGTTTTAGAAAATCTCTCAGGAATAAATTTAACGTCTTCATTTTTTACTGCATCAACTGCAGGTTCAGCCAATGGTTGCATTTTAACAAACCACTGATCCGAAACAATTGGTTCAACAGTAGTTCCGCAACGGTAACATGTTCCAACATTGTGAACGTGTTTTTCTATTTCAACAAGAAGACCGAGTTTTTCAAGATCTTCAACCATAGCTTTTCTTGCTTCGTATCTGTCCATTCCGACATATTTGCCGCCATTTTCATTAACTTTAGCATAGTCGTCAAGAACTTTAATAACGGGCAGATTATGACGAAGACCAACTTCAAAGTCGTTGGGATCATGTGCAGGAGTAATTTTAACCGCACCTGTTCCGAATTCTTTATCTACATATTCGTCAGCAACAACAGGGATTTCTCTGTCAACTAACGGCAAAACAAGCATTTTACCTACTAAAGCTTTATATCTTTCATCCTCAGGATGAACTGCAACTGCAGTATCACCAAGAAGAGTTTCAGGTCTTGTTGTAGCAATAACAACATATTCATTGCTGTCCTTAACAGGGTACTTGATATGCCAGAAATTACCGTCTTGTTCTTCATATTCAATTTCAGCATCTGAAAGAGCAGTTATACAGCTGGGACACCAGTTAATAATTCTGTTTCCTCTGTAAATCAGACCCTTATTATATAAGTTAAAGAATACTTCCCTTACTGCTTTTGAACAGCCCTCATCCATAGTAAATCGTTCTCTTGACCAATCACAGGATGAACCGAGCTTTTTAAGCTGGTTGATAATTGTTCCGCCGTATTTTTCTTTCCATTCCCATACAATCTTAAGAAACTCTTCTCTTCCTATATCATGTCTTGTCAACCCTTTTTCGTTTCTGAGAGTTTCTTCAACTTTTATCTGAGTTGCAATACCTGCATGGTCCGTTCCGGGAACCCAGAGTGCTTCAAAACCCTGAAGTCTTTTATATCTGATGAGAATATCCTGAAGAGTTTCATCAAGAGCGTGTCCCATATGTAACTGTCCGGTAACATTCGGAGGCGGAATTACAATGGTATAAGGTTGTTTTTTTGATGAAGAATCGGCTTTAAAATATCCTTTTTCTTCCCATTCATTATAAAGTCTTTCTTCAAAATTCTGTGGTTCGTAAGTCTTATCAATGTTTGTATGTCTGAACATTTTTATCATTTTCCTTTACTATTGTTTTATAAAAAATCATACTGTAATTGACAAAAGCACACAAGGCACTTAGCACAATTATCAGAATCATTGTATTTTTAATCATTACGGGTGGATCAGAGATTATAAAAACCAGAGATGCCAAATAAAAAATTAACGTAGCAGTTTTTCCGGAATAATCAGCAGATATAACGGTTTTTGTTTTTAAAAGCACACATGCGCCTATGAGCATAAAAAAGTCTTTTAACAGAGTTATTACTACGAGCCATACCGGAATTATACGTTCTATTGCAAGACAAACGAAAACTGAAAATTGAATAAGCTTGTCAGCAATCGGGTCCAGCAGACTTCCGAGTTTAGATTTCATATTAAATTTTCTTGCTATAGTTCCGTCCAACACGTCACTTATACCAGAAAAAAGAAGTATGAAAAACATTATACGGAACTTATCAGGATTTTCAGAAAGTGAAACTGCTACAAACACAGGAACAAGAATTATCCTGAAAATCGTTATTAAATTTGGTATCGTCAAAAAATTCACTCCTAAATGCCGAGGTCAATTATCAAATTCAGAGCCTCGTTTACTTCCGCAAAGGGTACAAGCACTCTGAAGCTTCCGTTATTGCCTGAAATTCTTGTAATTACTTTTATTTTTTTGAGTTCTGCACAAAGTAATTGAACTGTTTCAAAATTTTGTGTAACAAAAATCTCTGTCCACATATTTTTCTCCTAATTAACGGGTTTATTCTTTTTCAAAAACACAAACCACCATTTTTACAAAACAATCTTTTATAAATTTAATTTTACAAAGAGGTCTGAAGATTTTTCTGAGCGGTTCTTCAGAATAATAATTTATACGCATACCACATTCTTTTGCTAATGCAGAAAATCTTTTAATGGTCATTTTATTTATATATGAAAAATATTCTTTTCCTTGTTTATCTGTACCTATTCTGAACTTAATTCGCTCTTCCCCATCTGGATGTTTCTTCACCAGCAATTTATAAGCTTTAATAAGGGTTTTGTCGCCGAAAAAGAGATGCACCCACGGGATTCCTATAGCATCACTTAAATGAGCTCCGAAAGGGTGATTATAGGGTGGAAAATTAACAAAGAGTTTTCCGCCCGGTTTCAGAATTCGTTTTATTTCTTTAAGAACTTCAGCGGGTTTATCAACGTGTTCCATTGCATCGTTCATTATTACTGTATCGAAAGAGTTTGCAGGAAATTCTGTGTTGGCAGCATCTGCCACACAGAATTTAAACCCTTCAAGTTTTAATTCCTTCTTGAGAGCATATGCTTCTTCTTCATATTTTTCAACAACATCTATACCGGTAACGGTTTTTGCACCAAGGGACAGATAGTAAAGTGACTTACCGGCGGCTCCGCAACCAATGTCGAGAACATCTTTTCCTTCAAACATATCTTTTTCATCGGCATATTTTAAATAAAATTTAATTGTATCAATACCTTTAGTGTACTGCCACATAGCATACGTCATTTCACCGTTATTTTGCATATTAAACGGATGTTTTGGCAAAGGAAAAAATTTATTTAAAAATAATAAAAATTTTACAGACATAGAAATAACTCCTGTAGTATTGTAAATCTTATTTATATGCGGAAATATACTTTTATATTATAAGGCTTTGAGGAATAAAAGTCAATATTTTTCTAAATTATGTTGATTTTTTAAAAAAGTTGTGATATAATCTTTCAAGTAAGTTAAATTTGCATCCTTAGCTCAGCTGGATAGAGTAACTGGCTACGAACCAGTAGGTCGGGGGTTCGAATCCCTCAGGATGTGCCAAAAGAGAGATACGGTAGTATCTCTCTTTTAATTTATAAAATATTTAAAAAACTTTTCAAGGTCAATAAAATTGTATACTTTAAAGTGATTTCTTCAACCTCTTCCCCTGCGATAATATTTGTGCCTCCAATTTTATTACCTTTGCAGTAAAATTCAACACAGCCTATTTTATCTCCCTTTTTAATCGGAGCTTCAATTTCGTCAGGTATATCAAATTTTGCAACTGTTTCTTTTCCGTAACTTTTTTTCACTATCACATTTACATCAGATTCATAAACTGTTTTAAATATTTTTTTCTTTCCGCCGGAAGCATTTACATATTTATATACATCATCTTTTTTACAAAATTGTACACTTTCAAAGTTGTTAAATCCAAAATTCAGCAAATCAGATGCATCGGAAAATCTATCTTTTGAGGTTGGTGCTCCCAAAACAACTGCAGTAAGCTGCATTCCGTTTCTTTGAGCAGTTGCAGACAGACAACATCCTGCAAGTGATGTTGAGCCTGTTTTCATACCATTTGCACCTTCGTAAAATCTTATAAGCTTATTTGTGTTAGATAAGCCAAAACTTCCGTTTCTTATTGTATCCATCCATATAGTTGTATAGTTAAAAATCCCTTTATGCTTTAAAAGCTCGTTTGTCATACAGGCTATATCCCTGGCAGTTGAATAATGATTATCCGCATCAAGACCATTGCAGTTGACAAAGTTGGTATTTATCATCCCGAGTTCCTTTGCCCGAATGTTCATTTCTTTTACAAACTCATCTAACGAACCTGATACATATTCAGCAAGAGCAATTGAAGCATCGTTTCCGGATGCGACAGCAACGGATTTAAGCAGTTCTTCGACACTAATATGCTCGCCCTCGGACAAATATACATGAGAGCCTGTTTTAATCGCTGCATTTTTACTTACAACTACAATATCACTTTCTTTGATTTCCCCAGAGTCTATAGCTTCCATTGTAAGAAGCATAGTCATAATTTTAGTTATAGAAGCAGGCGGCAACTTTTCGTCGGCATTATTTTCAATCAGAATCTTACCTGAAGAAGAGTCCATCAGAATATACGATTTTGAAGAAATTTGTAATTCTTCTGCCTGCACATATATGTTGCTTGCCAACAAAACTGCTACAATAAAAAAAATACATAGCTTTTTCATTTAATCACTCCTTACGAATTTATATGATTAAATTTAAAAAGCTATGCACAATTATGCCCTGGGATGAACAGATTTATAAATATTTCTGATTTTTCTTTTACTATAGTCTATATATGCCTGTGTAGAGGCGAGCGAACTGTGGCCCATAAGTTCCTGAAGAGTTCTGATATCAATCCCATTATCGATAAGATGTACGGCAAAAGAATGTCTCATAGTTTGCTGAGTTATATCTTTTTCTATACCACTCATTTTTTTGTAATATTTTATAATTTTCCAAACACCCTGTCGCGAAAGTTGTTCTCCTTTCAGATTTGTAAAGAAAAAGCCTTCTTTGTTCTTTAAATCGATAAACTTAGACTTTTTTATATAAAGGTTGACCGATGCAGAACACATTGAACCATAAGGTATTTCTCTGTTACCTGCAAAAATGGTTTCTGTAATAAAATTTACATCTCCAACTTTAAGGTTAATAAGTTCACTTACTTTTATGCCGGTAGCATATATAATCTCAAGGATTGCTTTGTCACGACTACCTTTGAACGTTGAGATATCAGGCTGAGATAAAAACAAATCCATCTCTTCAATTGTAATTATTTCAGTATTTTTGCGAACAACATGAGGCGTGGTCACGCCTTTTGAAGGATCATTTTTAACTACTTTCTTAATGTAAAGGTAAGAATAAAAACCTTTGAGTGTAGAAATTACGCGTGCAATTGTTGCATCGGATTTGCCATTTCTTGCAAGATTTGCAGCATATACGCTTATATTTAATTTTGTGACATTTTCAAAAGTAATTTTTTTAGAAGCCAGGTATTCCGAAAAGTAGAACAGATCCCTTTTATATGACTCAAGGGTATTTTCCGAATATTGTTTTTTCAGAATTAAATATGATATATATTTAGTAATGTAATCCTGCATTTTTATCACCATTTATATTTTACAACATTTTTTCACTTTTGTATACAAAAAAATTATTTAATTTTTCCTATAAGTGCGATTTTAAAAATATCAGAAAAATAATAAAAAGAAAAACCTATCAATAAAGTCACAACAGAATTTATAAATGTTTTTGTTATTTTTTTATGTCTTTTGCTAAACGATACAAGAAAGACTTCCTTTGAAAGATTGATAGCTGAAGTTCCGATAACAATAACCGAAACTACCGAAAAAGCAACAGACAAAAAAAATAAATGTATAAGGTTATAGTAGTCTTTAAATGCAGAAAAAAACACACTGACAAACACTCCGTTATTTATACCATAAATGTAAAGAAAATACAGTATTACAGGAATTCCTAAAGAACAGTTTGACATCATAAAAACAATAACCACATAAAGAGAGCAACGTGTACAATGTGTCATATTTTCATACATCAAGCTGCTAACCTGTTCCGACGACACTCCGGTTGAATATACTGCTCCATAGAACACTCCTATTAAATAAATCAGCAGAGTTATAAAAATCAGATTTTTAATTTTTTGAAAAATATTACGAATATAAAGCCCAAACCTGTACATAAACTCACCCTTATAATATTTATGCCAAAAGGTATTTTACTATGATAAAAACAGCTCCGAAAACGAAGCTGTTTAAATTTCCTTAACCTATAAACTTTTCAAGTCTGTCAAGACCTTCTTTTATATTTTCAAGAGATGTAGCATATGACCATCTTACATATCCTTCAGCACCAAAACCCGCACCCGGAACAACAGCAACTTTCTGTGTTTCAAGGAAAAGTTCAGCAAAGGAATCCGAACTGTCTATAACTTTGCCATCAATATTTTTTCCGTAAAGGCCGGTAATATTCATCATAATATAGAAAGCACCATTTGGATTGAGACAAGAAATCCCTTTCATTTTGTTGATTCTGTCAATCATATAATCGCGTCTTTCTTTGAATACTCTGCACATTTCTTCCATTTCATCCTGCGGACCCTCAAGAGCTGCAAGAGCAGCTGCCTGTGCGATTGAATTAGGGTTTGACGCTGCATGAGATTGTATATTGGACATTATTGAAGCAATCTCATCATTTGCTGCGGCAAAGCCTATTCTCCATCCGGTCATAGCATAGCTCTTTGAAACACCATTGATGGTAATAGTCAGATCTTTAATTTTTTCATTTAAAGATGCTATACTTATATGTTCACCTTCATATATAAGTTTCTCATAAATCTCATCAGAAATTACCATTATGTTGTTTTCAACACAAAAATCAGCAATTTTGATTATTTCTTCTTTAGTGTATACAGAGCCTGTCGGATTTGATGGGCTATTTAAAATGAGAGCTTTAGTTTTTTCTGTAAGCGCTTTTTTCAGGTCATCGATCGAAAATTTAAAATCATCCTTTTCTTTCGTTTCAATAACAACCGGAACTCCGTCTGCCATTTTAACCATTTCCGGATAACTTACCCAAAATGGCGCCGGGATGATAACTTCATCACCGGGATTTAATATAGCATTAAGAGCATTAACAAGCGAATGCTTTGCTCCGTTACTAATAATTATCTGATTAGGTTTATAATCAATGTTGTTATCTATTCTGAATTTTTCAGCAACAGCTTTTCTGAGTGCCACTGTTCCTGCAGCGGGTGTGTATCTGGTAAAGCCTTCGTTTATTGCTTTAATTGCAGCATCTTTTATATGGCGAGGGGTTTCAAAGTCAGGCTCCCCGGTGCCGAAACCAACTACATCCACACCGTTGGCTTTCATTTCTTTAAATTTTGAATCAATTGCAAGTGTCGGTGACTGAGCAATTAACATATTCTTTTTTGAATAATTCATCATTACGCCTCCAAACTATGTTATATTTTACCATATTTTTGAGAAAATGCAAGATTATTTTTTAAAAAATTCATATTTTAACCCTTTTAAAGTAATTTTTGCAATTTTCACACAGTATATTTGCAACAATTTTTTCAGGAAAATTTATTTTCAGCATTTCTTCTGCAAGTATAGCATGACCTCTGATGTCAGAAAAACCTGATGGGAAACAATCAATTCCATCAAAATCACTTCCAAGAGAGACGTTATTTTCTCCCCCTATAGAAAGAAAATGATAAATATGACTGATAATGTCATTTACATCGGCATCAACTGAATTATTAAGAAATTGAGGATAATAATTTATACCAACTAAACCGTTTTTATTCACTATGTTCAAGAATTGTTCATCTGTTATATTACGCGGATTGTCGCAAACAGAACGGGAATTTGAATGTGATACTATAACATTTTCAGCAATATCGCATATTTCAAAAAAACCCTGCTGATTTATGTGTGATAAGTCCACTGTCATTCCTTCTTCATTCATACGATATATCACATTTTTCCCAAATTGGGTAATCCCGTCAACTTCGTTTTCTATTGCAGGTGTACCAATGATGTTAACATAATTCCACACCGGAGTTATAA
The DNA here is from genome assembly GCA_045605445.1 of Clostridia bacterium. Classification (GTDB taxonomy): domain Bacteria; phylum Bacillota; class Clostridia; order RGIG6154; family RGIG6154; genus CAZMHL01. The sequence continues at coordinate 71,249 of JAZUPZ010000039.1, forward strand.
TACTAACTCCAATTTTTTTGAAATAGGAAACATTTTCTACATCGTGTCCAAGTGCTTCTCCACCTTCAATAGAAAGAAGATATTTAAATTTACTTTCTTTTTCAGAAAAAAAGTTTAATAGCAAACTGAATTCACGTCGTTTTCTTTCAAAATAACTGAGCATATTATTTGCAAACGAAAAATTGTCCTTGTGTTTTCTACCATCAATCCAGAGAGCGTAAACCTGAACATACTCATCAAAACAATCAGCTTTTTCTAAAGAAACCTGAAATTCATTATTGATAAATCCTTCGTTGTTTTCATACATTTTCAACAGCGTGTCACAGTGAAGGTCAAAAATTTTCATTACAAATCTCCAAAAGCATTTTTAATATGATTTAATTTAATAGGTTTATGATTATTATCCATATAAACTTCTATAACATCAAAGCTTATGAACATATCTGAAATATTATTCTTAAGTAAATAATATTTTGCACATCCGAGTATTTTCTTTTGTTTAAAATAGTTAACCGCTTCTGCCGGTGCCCCATATTTTTCATTACTTCTTGCTTTTACTTCAACAAAGTATAAAGTTCCCTTTTTTGAACAAATAATATCAATTTCACCGTATTTTGTTCTGAATTTACGTTCAATAATTTTGTATCTGTTTCTTTTGAGATATGATGCCGCATAATTTTCTCCTGCATCCCCGATATTCTTTTTGTTAAATATCTTTACACCTAAACGCATTTTTTAAAAAAGTTCTCCTGTGTATTGGTGAAATTCCAAATTCTGCAATTTTTTGATAGTGCAGTTTTGTAGGATATCCTTTGTGTTTTTCAAACTCATACTGGGGATACTCTTGCGCGCATTTCAACATAAACCTGTCTCTTGAAACTTTTGCTAATATTGATGCAGCCCCTATACTGTTGCACTTCGCATCTCCTTTAACAATACATTCATATGGGAATTTCATATCTGAAATTGCATTTCCGTCAATCAGCACAAAGTCAGGAGAAGTACTCAAAGAATTTACAGCGTTATTCATAGCAAGAAAAGTAGCATTTCTTATATTGATCTCATCAATTACTTTTTCATCGATCATAGTGATGCTGAACGCAGCTGCCTCTTCACGGATTTTATCAAACAAGTAATCTCTTTTTTTCTCAGAAAGTTTCTTTGAATCGTTTACACCTTCTATAAACTGGCCTTTTTTTAGCAAAACAGCTGCGGCAAAAACCGGTCCTGCAAGCGGGCCTCTCCCCGCCTCATCAATACCTGCAATGTATTTATAACCTTTATCAAAAAGTTCATTTTCAATTTCAAACATTTGCTTCCTCCGGAAATTCAAAAGTAATTCTTCCAACATTAAGAAATCTTACATCATCAAACAAAATGTTAGCAACTCTGTTGTAATCGATTTCTCCGCCCTTAACTACACAACCTCTGTTTTTACCAATCTCGTCCAGAATTTCAAAAGACTGTTTTTCAAGAGTTGTAAGTTTATATCTTTTCATGAAGTTTTCCGTGTAATTTTCTTTAAAAAAGTCAACCAGATGAACAGAAAGCTCTTCAATGTCTAAAATTTCACCTTTTATCGCCCCTGTAAAAGCAAGTTTTATCCCAGTTTCAGGATTTTCAAATTTCGGCCATAAAATTCCGGGTGTGTCAAGCAAAAGCATTCCATTAGTTGTTGATACCCACTGTTTTTGTCTTGTCACTCCGGGTTTGTCACCGGTTTTTGCTCCCGCCCTCTTACAAAGTTTGTTTATCAATGTTGACTTGCCAACATTCGGAATTCCTACTATCATAACCTTAGGTTTATCTTTTACTATGTTTTTTTCGGCATTATGTTTGTATTTTTCCTTAAGGAGAGCATCGGTTAAATTCAGCAAGGTTCCTATCCCGCTTCCGTCAGAAGAAGAAACACATACCACCTCAAGATTCTGAGATTTGAAATATTGTACCCACTTCTTATTTTCTTCCGGATCTGCCATATCTGACTTATTCATTACAATAATTTGGGGTTTGCCTGCTGCAATTTTATCTATTTCGGGATTTCTGCTTGAGAGAGGAATTCTGGCATCAACAAGCTCGTAAACAATATCAACAAGTTTAAGATCTTCTGTAATCTGCTTTCTTGTTTTCGCCATATGCCCCGGAAACCACTGTATATTCATTTCTCAAAACCTCCTTATTTTAAATCCCCATAACTCAAGCTATGGGGATCTTTTTAATTATTTAATGTTGAAATAGCATTAAAAGGATAAAATCTGAAAATCGCTCTTCCGATAATTTCATCACGAGTAACCATTCCTACACTTTCAAACCTGCTATCACGACTGTTGTTTCTGTTGTCGCCGAGGGCAAAAACACATCCTTCCGGTACCGTTACCGGGAAAACAACATCTCCGCTGATTACAGTAGGTTCCAATATATAATCTTCGTTGAGTTCCTGACCGTCAACATAAACCTTGTGGTGAACAAAATCAATATCAACAGTCTGACCTTCTGTTGCAATAACCCTTTTGATATAAGGAAGATTCCCTGCCTGTTGAAAAACGATTATATCTCCGTTATCAGGCGAATAACCAAGTCTCCATACTATCAATCTGTCATTATTGGAAAGAGTAGGCTGCATAGATGCACCTTCTACCCTAACAACAGTAAAAATAAACTGTCTTATTACAAAAGCGAGAATGAAAGCTATAAGTATCGAGAGTATCCATTCAAGAATTTCCCTCTGAAGGCTCTTTTTTGTAACAGCTTCAGAAATTTCTTCAGCTAATTCTTCAACGCCGGTTAATTTTTCATTATCATTGTTCATAATCTGCCTCCAAAACAGAATGCCGAACATCTGACGATGCCCGGCAACATTTCAGTAAATTAGATTCTTTCTTTAACCTTAGCTGCTTTACCAACTCTATCTCTGAGATAATAAAGTTTAGCACGTCTAACTTTACCTTTTCTCACAACTTCGATCTTACTGATGTTAGGAGAATTAACAGGAAAAACTCTTTCAACACCAACGCCGTATGAAATACGTCTGACAGTGATGGTTTCGGAGATACCGCCATGTTTCTTTGAAATAATTGTACCTTCGAAAACCTGAATTCTTTCTCTTGTTCCTTCTTTAACTTTTACGTGAACCTTAATAGTATCACCTATTACCAACTTTGGCAAATCAGTTCTAATCTGACTCTGAGTAATTGAATTAATAATGTTATTCATTAAATTTCCTCCTCTCTTAGCAGGTGTTCATTAAAGTTTGGCACTTCTTTAAGCGGACCACCCTTGATAACTATGATAGTATAACACAACATTTAGAAAAAATCAAGTGTTTTGTAAAAAAATATCTGATTAGTTTAATTCTACCACCGTTACTCCAGAATCTCCTTCACCATAGTTTCCTAAGCGATAGCTTTTTACATAAGGATATGTCTTTAATAATTCGTGAATAGTCTTTTTTAAAACCCCGGTTCCTTTTCCGTGAACTATTGTAACCGTCTTCAAGGACGACATCATCGCATCATCAATAAATTTTTCTGTTTTTGCCGCAGCTTCGTCAGGATATAATCCTCTTAAGTCAAGTTCAGATGCAAGGGTAAGAGTTTTTGCTATACCGCTTGTGGTTCTGTTGTACTCAATAACAGCTTTCTTACCTGTATCCTCCTCGATTTTTCTCAAAGAGTTCACTGATACTGTCATTTTTATTATCCCAGTTTGAACCACAACATTACCTTTTTTGTCAGGCGCTGTAAGTACAGTTCCGTTTGTATCTGTATCAACAACGTAAACTTCAGTACCCGGAATGAGATTTTTAACAGGCTCTCCGGGAACCTTTTTCTCTTTAACTACAATTTTAGATGTAATTTTTTTTGATTTATTTTTAAGTTCTTTCTTTATCTTTTGAAGTTCAAGTAAAGTTTTTTCTTCTCCTTGAGTTTTTCTGGCATTAATAATTTCATTTATTTTTTCTTCCGTTTCTCTCTGAGCATTTTCCACGATCTGTTTTGCTTTAGCATAGGCATCATTCAGAATCTTAACCTTTTGTCTGTCAATTTTATCAATATCAACCTCAAGCTTAGACTTGTATTCTTCAGCTTCTGCTTTCATGCTTACAGCATCTGAATGTTCTTTTTCAGCAAGAACTCTCTGAGTTTCAAGTTCGGAAAGTAAATCTTCGAATTTTATATTTTCATTGGAAATATGCTTCTGTGCGTTATCAATTATATCTTTAGGAAGTCCTATTTTTTCAGAAATAGCAAAAGCGTTAGACTTTCCGGGAACACCCGTAATCAATCTGTAAGTAGGTCTTAAAGACTGAACATCGAATTCACAGGATGCATTCTCAATTCTGTCCGATGAAAGTGCATACATTTTTATTTCGCTGTAGTGAGTTGTAGCCACAGTTTTTGCACCGGATTTTTTTGTTCTTTCAAGAATTGAAATTGCAAGAGCTGCTCCTTCAATCGGATCAGTACCCGCACCAAGCTCATCAAAAAGTATAAGGGTATTGGAATCAACCCTGTTTATTATTTTAACTATATTCGTCATATGTGCTGAAAAGGTGCTGAGACTTTGTTCGATACTCTGTTCATCACCAATATCAGCATATATCTTTTCAAAAACTGAAACTTCTGACTGCGAAGATGTAGGAATATATATCCCGCTTTGTACCATAAGTTGCAAAAGTCCGATAGTTTTTAACGAAACAGTTTTTCCACCGGTATTTGGTCCGGTTATAACCAGAGTATCAAAATCATCACCTATCCTGATATCAATTGGTACAGCTTTATTCTTATCAAGGAGCGGATGTCTTGCTTTTTTCAGATTAATTATATGTTTATCGTTAAGTTTAGGTTTTTCTCCGTTTATTTTTAGCGAAAACTTTGCTTTTGCAAAAACAATTTCAAGGTTCAGAAGTTGACGTATGTTTTCTCTCATACTCTCGTGAATTTCAGAAACGGAAGCAGATAGATTTGACAGAATTCTTTCTATTTCTTCCTTTTCATCAACCTGAAGCTGTCTGATTTTATTATTACTTTCAACAATTGAAACAGGCTCAATAAACAAGGTAGCACCCGAAGCTGAAGTATCGTGAACAATGCCGTTAATTTCCCCTTTGCATTCAGCTTTTACGGGAATAACATATCTTCCGTTTCTTGTAGTAATGAGCAATTCCTGAAGAAATTTTGTATACTTAGGAGAAGATATATATTCATTGAGCATAGTCCTGATTTTATCATTTGCTGATTTTATGCTTCTTCTTATAGAAAACAATTCTGACGAGGCATTATCCTTAAGTTCCTCTTCGTTCAATATCGCTCCTTCTATTTCTTTTTCAACTTTTGGATAGTAGATAAGGTTTTCAATGTATTTATTTATAATATGGAATTCTTTTAGATTTTCGCCATAATTTATATATTGCTTTATAATCCTTAATAAACGAGAAATACTGAGTAATTGAGGAATTGAAAGTGTTCCTCCGTTTTTAGCTCTGTCAAGAGCCTCGTTTTCAAAGGATATTCCGACTGAAGGCGGATCAGAAAACTTAAGCAATGCAGAAACCGCTTCATCGGTTTCATTTAGCATAAAAGCTACTTCATTAAAATCAGAAGAAGGCTTAAGTTTTCTTAATTTTGACTGAGTATATTCGCCACTTACACAATCGCAAAGCATATCTATTATTTTGTCGTATTCAAGTATTGTTAAAACCTTACTATTCATTTTTCACCGTATACCATCAGTAATTTTTTTATATTTATCATACATATAGTCTTCAAATATGTATTTTAAAGATACACAAGTAACATCATTTTCAAACAAAACCTTTGCAAATGTATGTGCCTCTTCATAAGTGTTAAAAGCGTTGTAAATTGCTTTTTCTTCCGTGTCACAGGAAATCTTAACACCATACTTATCATCTTTAATAACTTCATAGGTAAAAACACCAAGAGTTTTTATTGGCTTATTCTGTTTATATAACATAAAATTCACCTCGTGTATATAATACATCACTCAGGTGAATTTGTGAAATCTGCTATCAGGCATTATCTCCGGCAAAATATCAAAAGATGTGCATTTTTCTTGATTTTTTGAGAAAAATCGCATTTTTTTGAGAATTTGCTAGTATGCACCGTTATAAATATAAATAATTTGAGTAAGTCTGTAAGCCGGGTTCTGTATTAGACAATCATCTATCTAGACCGAACATCTCTGTCCGGTTCAAGCCGCCTACCCAGGAGCGTCGGGCCAACGTATTCTCCTAATACGGCGTTGCTTCAGGTGGGGTTTACACGAAAAAAGCGATTTCCCGCTTTCCAGTGAGCTCTTACTTCACTATTCCACCCTTACCATTAAAAATGGCGGTATATTTTCTGTTGCACTTTCCTTAGAGTCGCCTCCACCGGGTAACTATCCGGCACCCTGCCCTATGAAGCCCGGACTTTCCTCGTTCCTGCCCTTTCGTATGCAGTTCCGCGATTGTCTGGCTTACTCAAACATTTATCTATCTGATATTATACACATTTTTTTCTTTGGATGCAAGTACTTCCACATTAAATTTTCTTTTTAATATTTCAACCAGTTTTTCAACCACAGGATTTTCTGTTTCAAAATGTCCTGCCGCAACAAGGGCAAAGCCATTTTCATCAGCATATTGAGCACGATGATAAGACGCCTCACCTGTTAGAAAAACGTCACATAAATCCCTGTTAAGGTCAGTAACAAAACCTCCCCCGCTTCCACCGAGAACCGCAACCTTTTCAACAATCATATCGTCTCTGCCGCAAGCTCTAACACCATTGGTGTTGAGAACAGTTTTTACTTTTGAAACAAAATCTGAAAGTGAAATTTTGTTTATTGTTCCAATTCTGATCATTCCGAAAGCTTTGATGTCGTCAAGTCCGATTTTTTCTGCAAGAACATCGTTTACTCCCCCATCAGCAGCATCAAGATTGGTATGCAGGGAATAAACGGATATATCATTTCTGATAGCCTTTATCAGGAGGTCGTCATTTATTTTATTGAGCGGTTTGAAAATAACGGGATGATGAGTTATAATCAGGTCTACTTCGTTTTCAATCGCCTCTTTAAGAACTTCATCGTTCAAATCAAGTGTTACGAGAATTTTTTTTACATCATAATGTGATTTTCCCACCAAGAGACCTACGTTATCCCATTCTTCAGCAAGTTCAGATGGGGCAAAATCTTCTAAAAATGAAATGATTTCAGCAACTTTCATATTTATCCTCCAAAAATTTTATCAATTCCAGATAATCATTGTATTTGTTATCATTTTTTTCTATACCTTTTACTTCATTCTTAAGTTTGTTTAACAACTTTTCAAGATACATTCTCAGAGAACTGATTTCATCATTAAGAATTTTGTCGGAAATGTACCGTTCTTTAAATGAAATTGTATAAGGAACATCAAAAACTGCTTTTATTATCAAATAAACTTTATTTTTTTCGCTTACTAATTTTTCCTCAACAATCCGGTAACCTCTTTTGGAAAGATAAACTTTTAACTCCTCCGTTCCTGTCATAGGTTGTAAAATAAGTTCTTTTGCGTAACACGCAATTTCAAAAGAATCTTCAAGAATTTTTGAAATCAACTCGCCACCCATTCCGGCTATTACAACAGATTCGCATTCATCTTTTTCAAGACCTTTAAGACCGTCACACACTTTTGTTGAAATAAAATCTTCAAGTCCGTGTTTACGAACATTCATTTCACAAGTTTTTGCAGGACCTTCATTTATGTCGCAAGCAACAACATAATCACACATATTGTTTTTCACAAGGTACACCGGAATTTTCCCATGATCTGTACCTATATCAGCAACTCTTCTGAATTTAACCATACCTGCTATGGCATTTAATCTTGGGGTAAGTTTCATATATAGCTCCATAATTGTTTAAAATTAGTTCCCGGGTGAGAATTCAGACAAATTATCACATAACAATTATAAATTAAATACACAAAAGTGTCAACAAAAAAACTGCCCGAAGGCAGTTTCTCTATTTATTGCAACCGTAAGCTTCCTCATCGCAGATAAGAATTACATCCGAATGTGTTTTCAACATAGTTGCAGGACTTGATGTGGAAATATTTTCATCCATCAGTTCTGCCACCGCTTCGTGTTTTTCTTTACCGTTGGCCAGTATAAGTATTTTTTTTGCATTAAGAATGTCTGTAATTCCCATTGTTAACGCGTATTTTGGCACATCTTCTGATTTTTCAAAAAACCTTGAATTTGCTTTTATTGTATCTTCTTTTAATTCTGTCAAATGAGTGTTTGAATTAAGGTTATCTCCCGGTTCGTTAAAGCCTATATGGCCATTTCTGCCTATACCGAGAATCTGAAGATCTATCCCACCGCTCTTTCTGATAGTTTCCTGATATTCTTCGCATTCACGCTCAGTATTATCTGTTTCGCCATTTAAAATATGAACATTATTTACGTTAATATTTATGCGTGAAAAAAGGTTCTCGTACATAAAAGAGTAATAACTGTTAGGGTCGGTTCTTTTTATAGGATAATATTCATCTAAGTTAAATGTAGTTACTTGTGAAAAGTCTACATCACCACTTTTGCATTTATCCACAAGCAATTCATACATTCCGACCGGAGTCGAGCCGGTAGGAAGTCCAAGTACACTATCGGGTTTTAATGTTAACTGTGCAACAACAAGTTCTGCTGCTTTTTCAGACATTTCCTCATAATTTTTGCAAACTATTGTTCGTATCATTCTATCATTCCTTTGATTATTTTTTTAAGTTCATCTTCAATTTGGGAAATCTCCCTTACCAATTTGAATTGATTTCTCGCTCTGTCAAGGTTGTGGTTTTCCCTGTGAATTTTAAAATAAGTATCTCCGTTAATATAATCTGTAAGAAATCTGATTCCACATTCATATGTCATTAGTTTTACAGAAAAAGGCAGTAACTCGATTTCTGTTTCAGTAAGGAAGTTTTTCATTTCACTAAGGTAACCAAGTGCAAAGCTTTCAAAAGCATCCTTTCTAAACATAACTTTATCAAGTTCTGTTTCATCTTCAGAAGCAGTAGATCCGGCAACTCTGAGCGCATCTCCAAAATCATAAAGCATACTTCCAGGCATAACTGTGTCGAGATCAATTACACAAACAGCCTCATTGGTTTTCATATCAAATAAAACATTGTTAATTTTAGTATCATTATGAGAAACCCTTACAGGTACGTTTTTAGATTCAATGGCTTTGATTACTGTATCTGCATATTTTTCGCCTTCAAGTGCAAATTCTATTTCTTCTTTTACTGATGACACTCTTTTACAAGCATCGTCTTTTATCGCTTTTTTTAAAGCCGCAACCCTTTCGGGAGTATTATGAAAATCTTTAATTGTTTCGTAAAGATTTTCAACAGGATATTCATCAAGCATCTTCTGAAAACGACCGAAAGCTTTACCAAAACTTTCAAGTTCTGTTAAGCTTGCATTAAATTCAATAGTTTTTGTATCATCTATGAATTTATAAACCCTGAAAGCATTGTTGTCATTGTATTTGTAGTAATTCTTTCCATCAGCTGTTTTAATAACAGTAAGTGTTTCGCGCTCAGGATTTCCGGAATTGTCTTGAATTTTCTTCTTGAGAAAACTAGTGACATTTTCAATATTTGCCATAAGCTCTTCAGGTTTTTTGAAGATTTCTGTATTTATTCTTTGAAGAATGTATTTAGGAGATTCAGTACAGTATGTATCATTAATATGACCATTACCAAATTCTTTTATTTCGGAACTTATATTAAATTTGCTCAATATTTCGTTTGGATTGAAAGACTTTTTCATAGTTGACCTCATTTATTATATATATTATGTATTATACACTTTACCAAAAAACAAATCAATATATAATCAGTCTGTTTTTATATATTTTCAGACTAAAAAAAGAACCGCAAAGCGGTTCTTTTTTTAGTCTTTATTGGCTTCTTTCAGTTTAGTATGTCTTCTCATTTTAACATGTTCAGGCATTGGTTTAATATCGCCTGCAGCTGTAAGTGCCATTCTTGTAAATACCGGTCCGAACAATTCATAAACTAAAACAGCAAACAGGGTAATATTTCTCACCAGGTTGCCCTGTTCTCCTATTTGCATAGCTGTTGCACACATGCCAAGAGCAACCCCGGCCTGAGGTAGTAAGGTAATACCAAGATATTTACAAATTTCAGGCGAACATCTGGTAAATTTTGCACTGGAAAATGCACCAAAATACTTACCAAGAGAACGGAAAACAATATAAACAAGACCTATGCATACAATTGCAACATCTGTAAATACATTTAATTCAAGTTCTGCGCCGCTTATTACAAAGAATAAAGCAAATAATGGCGAAGTCCATTTATCAGCCCTGGACATAAGGTCATCAGCCAATGGACATATGTTATCAAATATTGTACCAAGCATCATACAAACAAGAAGTGATGAAAAACTGATATGCACAGGTCCGATGTAAAAGTCCAGCATAGCAAGCGAGGCTGTCAAAAAAACAAAAGCAATGGTAAGATTCAATCTGTTTGTATTTGAATTAAACAATTTTTCCAGCTGAGTAAGTATCCATCCCATAATTGAGCCAAGCAGTAACGAACATACAATTTCAACTAAAGGATTTACTATTATGGAAATCAAGTCAACAGTACCGACTACAAGTGTTTTGGCAATTCCAAAAGAAACAGCAAAAACGATAAGACCAACAGCGTCATCAAGTGCTACAATTGGCAAAAGAAGATCAGTCAAAGGACCTTTTGCTTTATACTGTCTTACAACCATAAGAGTTGCTGCAGGAGCTGTTGCAGTAGCAATTGCTCCCAAGATTATAAGCTGAGGAACGGTCAACTTATCAGGAATAATAATATGTACAACAAGTAATGCCAAATCAACAAATAAAGTTGCAACTATTGCCTGAAAAACTCCTATAACAAATGCCTGCTTTCCCGTTTTTTTCAGTTCACTTAATTTGAATTCACTTCCTATAGAAAAAGCGATAAAGCCAAGCGCTACTTCAGATACGAGCGACAATGCCACTACAGCTTCTGAGGAATTAAAACCTAAACCATTAATTCCTAAAGCTCCTAGGCAATAAGGTCCGATAAGCACCCCTGCAATAAGATATGCGGTAACAGACGGCAATTTCAAAGGTTTAAACGCCCTTGTCATAAGAAGCCCTGCTAAAAGTGCTATTGATACTGTCAATAATGTGTTCATAACTACACTTCTTTCTTTAAATCAAACTTCGAAATCCATAATAGGATATAACAAAACACAAAATTTGTCAATAATATTACAAAAATTAAAGTAAAAATTTTAATTTTTCTGACAGTGTGGTATAGTCATCAATTTCAACAAAATTGAAATCAGAAATATAAACTGATTCGTCATTTCCACCTTGACCGTAGTCGTCTCCAACGTAAACAACTTCATCGTGGGCTATATTATTATCTTTACAATACAAAGATAGTGCATATGCTTTATCATATGGCGCCGGAGCCATGTCAAAAGATGATGAACCACCGACAAAAACAACATAATCACTGAATTTTTCTTTTACTTCTGCATAAAATTTACGTCTTTTTGAACGATCCGGGTCAAAAGCAAGTTTATCTTCCTGTTTTGCTTTTGTTCCAAGCAGAGGGAAAGTTATGCATCCTGAGGGGTGATATTCAACATTGTCCCCCGCAAAATCAGTATAATTATATTTTTCTCTAAAATATGTAATTTTTTCTTCAATTGTTTTTTTATCAACAGACAATTCTTCATTTCTTACAATAACAATGTCTTTAAGGTTATCGTTATATTCGGCATACTGCATACCGTAATTTCCGATAATATCTATAGGAAACTTATCCATCTGCTCAAATATTCTTCTGCAGGTACCTGCACCAACCATAAGCAATTTATAGTTCTCTTTTAGTTTGTTTAGAACTGCTTTATTTTCATCACTAAGTTTTGTTTTATGTTGTGTTAATGTTCCGTCAAGATCAAAAGCCACAAGTTTTATTTTATTTTTATCCATAATTTTACCTCCTTTAAAAGTACAGATAATTCAGCCAAAGAACACTATATCTGTCTTTTAAATCTTTAGCATATAAAATTGCATCACTAATTTTCTTTTCTCCATAAAGCTTTGTAAATTCATTATAATCAAGTCCAACCTTATTTAACATTTGAATAAATTCTTCCGGCTTTGGAGCATCATTTAACAAATCAATAATTTGTTGCCATTTATCATTTATGATTGCAACGTCATCCTGTTCATACCAACCAAGACAGTCCTGGAGTTTTATAACACCATCAGCAGCCTCTGTATAGACCCTTTTAATTTCCGACAACCATTTCTCACGATTAAACATTCTTTCGTGAGGTTTTGAACTGATAATTTTTTCTCTTATTTCAGACGTAACCACTGCAGAATAGGCAACGTCTATACCATGCGGGAAATATTTTTCTTTGTTTAAAATACCGGTAATTTCAAAAAAATGAGAAAGATGATGCTCACTTCCCGAAGCAGGTCTGGAACAGTCTACGTAGCTCATAGCTATTCCGACAACAACAAGAGCCTCCATTAAAGCAGCTACTGTATTTTCGTCTCTGTTTTTTACACCTTCCGAAAGTTGTTTGACTTTTTCTGCTGATTCAAATGTAATATCATATACTTTTTGGCAGAAATACTCATTATTTATCAGTGCGCTGAGCTTCCAGTCATTTAAGCATGAATATTTGCCGATAATATCACCATATCCTGCCTGGAGCATTTCCATCGGAGCATTTTTAAGAACTATAGTGTCAGCAACAATTGCCTTTGGCGGACGAGCATTTAAAGTAACCTTCATATCGTTAAGTATAAGTGCAGAACCAACCGAAGCATAACCATCCATAGATGTCGCTGTTGCAACAATAAAATAATACAGATTATTTTTAAAGCTTACATATTTACAAAGGTCATTTATAACTCCGGAACCTACACCTATAATAAGATCAGTTTCAGCTGTAATTTTAGATCCAATAATTGCAATGCTTTTTTCATTTGGAATTACAAGTTCACCGTCTTCATTTAAAATAAGGTTTGTGTCAATTTTATTTTTTAATACTGAAAAAACTTTTTTTCCGCAAACTTCATATGTATTCCCATCTGACACCAGAACAATATGTTTATATGCCTCACATATTTCAGAAAGCTTTTCAATTACACCATTTCCTATTTCTACGAAATCAATCGGGCAAGAGTGTTTTTTACCACAATTGCAATCATCAATTCCTTTTAATAAATTTTTAAGTTCCATAAATTTTATCCTTTCTATTGACAAAAAATATTTTCATAAATATAATATAAAACAATCAAATATGATTGTCAATCAATGGCTTATAAATTGAATAACAATCAAAAACGCTCAAATTGGTGATAATATGTTAAAAGATGAAAGATATGATAAAATACTTGAAATTCTTGAAGAAGAAACCTACACTTCGGCAGCAAGTCTGAGTAAAAGACTATTTGTAAGTTTGCCTACAATCAGAAGGGATCTCAGCGAGCTTCAAAGAAAAAATCTTATTATAAGAAGTCATGGCGGTGCAAAAAAAATCAACAGTGAACATACAGTTATGCCTGTTGATTTTAGAAAAACTCTTAATTACAGTATAAAAAGAAAGCTTTGCAGCGAAGCAGCAAAGCTCATAAAAGATAATGATATAATTTTTATCGATGCTTCAACAACTGCTGTACATATTGCCGAATACATTTCTACTAAAAAAACTGTTACTGTTATAACGAACAGTATACCTCTTTCTTTAAACTTAAGCAAAAAAGGAATAAAAACCTTTTCCACCGGTGGCGAAATTCAGGAAAAATCTCTTGGTTATGCCGGAAGTTATGCAGAGGATTTTGTCAAAAATTTCAATATTGACATTATGTTCTTTTCTTCTTATGGTATAAATAACCAGGGTAATATAGTCGATGCTTCCCTACCCGAAACAACATTACGAAAAGTTGTTGCAAAACAATCAAATAAAACAGTTTTCTTATGTGACAGTTCAAAATTCTACATGTCTGCCCCTTATAATGTTATGTCAGTCGAAGACGTAGACTGTGTTATAACAGATGTAAATAAGCCCGAAGAATTACTACCTGAAATCAATGGAAGTAAATTTATAGTAATATAAAAACTTTTCTGAGTAACTAAATTAATTCACAATAAGCGTGCAAAACATCTTTGGCCGACTCAGGTAATTTATGCACGCTTGCTCAATTTAGCTCACATAAGCAAATTCATACAAAAAAAGACAGATTTCATTTTGAAATCTGTCTTTTTTATGGTCGGAGTGACAAGACTTGAACTTGCGGCCCCCAGACCCCCAGTCTGGTGCGCTACCAGCTGCGCTACACCCCGATACGTGTGATTTCTATCAACACTATGACAGTATAACACAAATGCAAAATAATTTCAACTGTTTTTTCATATTTTTTATTTTTTTATAAAATCAAAGCCCGGATTTCCGGGCTTTGAAAATTTAAAGATACTATATTATTTGTCAGCAAAAGGTTTTCTTGCACTATAAGTTGTATGCAATAATTCGTGAGCTTTATGAGAATTTGGTTTAACAAGGAAATCTTCATAAAGTTTTTTGATCTGCGGATTATTATGAGACTGTCTGATAGCAAGTCTTTCATCTTCTGAATAAAGAGCGCTTGCACGTTTTTCCTTATAGGTGTCAAGAATATCATCCTCTTCATTTGGCAAGAAGCAAGGTTTGATATATGGCTGACCACCACCTGCTACACAACCACCGGGGCAACCCATAATTTCAATGAAGTGATATTTGCTTTTTCCTTCTCTGATTTCATCAAGAAGAACTTTAGCGTTTTTCATACCATGAGCAACAGCAACGTTAACAACAGTACCGTTAATATCTATTGAAGCTTCTTTAATTCCATCAAATCCACGAACAGCCTCAAATTTAACCTGTTCATGTTCTTTATTTGTAAGAGCAAAATAAGCTGTTCTCAAAGCTGCTTCCATAACACCGCCGCTAACTCCGAAGATAACACCGGCTCCTGTGTAATCGCCAAGTAAATCCTGGTCGAATTCTTCATCAGGAAGTTTTACGAAGTTGATACCTGATCTCTTTATAAGTTTTGCAAGTTCTCTTGTTGTAAGAACTGCATCAACATCTTTAAGACCGTTAGTAACAAGCTGTTCTCTTTCTTTTTCATATTTTTTAGCAGTACAAGGCATAATTGATACTACAAAAATATTTTTTGGATCGATGTCGTTTTTCTGTGCATAATAAGATTTTACAATAGCACCAAACATTTCGTGAGGTGATTTACATGAAGAAAGATGTCCAAGTAAATCTCCATAATAATATTCAGCATAGTTAACCCATCCCGGTGAACAAGATGTAATCATAGGAAGAACACCATTGTTGTTAATTCTTCCAAGCAACTCATTTGCTTCTTCCATAATTGTAAGGTCAGCAGCGAAGTTTGTGTCATAAATTTTATCAAATCCAAGTCTTCTGAGTGCAGAAACCATTTTGCCTGTTACAGGAGTTCCTACTTTCATGCCAAACTCTTCGCCAAGTGCTGCCCTAACAGCAGGAGCTGTCTGGACAACGATGAATTTACCTGCTTTTTTAGCCTCATCAACTTTATCAATTTCTGATTTTTCCATCAAAGCACCGGTAGGACATACGCTTACACACTGACCACAAAGAATACAAGGTGATTCAGTAAAGCTTCTGTTTTCAGCAGGTGCAACTATTGTAGCAAAACCTCTGTTTTCAAAGCCAAGAACTCCGTTTCCGTGAGCATTCTGACATCTTGCAATACAACGACCGCAAAGAATACATTTTGAAGTATCTCTTACGATTGAAGGTGAAACATTTTCAAAAGTAACAGGAGTCTGTTCCCCAACAAACATATCTTCCCTTGCGCCTGTAGCTTTAGCTACATGGAGCAATTCACACATTTCGTTCTTATCACACTGCTGACATTTCATTGAATGATTTGAAAGCAGGAGTTCAACTGAAGCTCTACGAGCATCAACAGCTGCCGGTGCAGAAATTGAAATTTCCATACCTTCGTTAACAGGATATACGCAAGAAGCAACAAGACCTCTTGCTCCTTTTACTTCTACAAGACATACACGGCATGAACCCTGTGAGCATTCTCCGTGATTATATGTGCACAAAGAAGGAATTTCATATCCGCATTTTTTAGCAGCTTCAAGAATTGTTAAGCCTTCCTCTACCTGATAGGGAATACCTTCAATTTTAATATTTACTTTAGCCATTTTAGTTTCCCCTCCTTATTTCTTAACTATTGCACTAAATTTACATGATGACAAGCACATTCCGCACTTGATACATTTATCCTGGTCAATTACATATGGTTCTTTACCAACAACGCCTGTAATAGCATTAACAGGACACTGACGTGCACACAAGCTACATTTTTTACACTTATCTGCTTCAATTTCATATTTCATAAGGTTCTTACAAACCTTTGCAGGACATTCTTTATTTACAATGTGAGCAATATATTCATCTCTGAAGTGTGTAAGTGTAGAAATAACAGGGTTTGCTGAAGTCTGACCAAGACCGCAAAGTGAACCGATTTTTATTGTTTTGCTAAGTTCTTCAAGCTGTGTAAGGTCATCCATATCAGCCTTACCATCTGTAATCTTAGTAAGAATTTCAAGCATTCTCTTTGTACCAATACGGCAAGGAGAACACTTACCACAGGATTCATCACAAATAAATTCCATATAGAATTTAGCAACGTCTACCATACAGTTATCTTCGTCCATTACAATAGCTCCGCCCGAACCCATCATAGAACCTTTTTCTACAAGGTTATCAAAATCAATTGGAGTATCAAGATCTTTTTCTGTCAGACATCCGCCTGAAGGACCACCTGTCTGAATAGCTTTGAATTTCTTGCCGTTAGGAATACCTCCTCCGATATCGTAAATAAGTTCACGGAGTGTAGTACCCATTGGAATTTCAACAAGTCCAACGTTGTTAATTTTACCGCCGAGAGCAAATACTTTTGTTCCTTTAGAACGTTCTGTTCCGTATTTTGCAAAAGTATCGGCACCGTTTCTAAGAATGTAAGGTACACATGCCAAAGACTCAACGTTATTGATTATTGTAGGACATCCCCATAAACCTTTAACAGCCGGGAACGGAGGTCTTGGACGAGGCATACCGCGTTTTCCTTCTATTGAATTAAGAAGAGCTGTTTCTTCGCCGCAAACAAATGCACCTGCACCAAGTCTGATATGAACTCTGAAGCTGAAATCGGTTCCCATGATATTATCACCGAGAAGACCGAGTTCTTCCGCTTGTTTAATAGCAATCTTAAGTCTGTTAACAGCAATTGGATATTCAGCACGAACATAGAAATAACCATTCTGTGCACCAATAGCATATCCTGCTATAACCATACCTTCGATAACTGCGAGAGGATTACCCTCGAGGATTGATCTATCCATAAACGCACCGGGGTCACCTTCGTCACCGTTACAAACAACGTACTTGGTTCCTTCGGGCTGAGCATATGCAAACTGCCATTTTCTACCTGAAGGGAATCCACCGCCGCCACGGCCTCTGAGACCTGAGTCAAGAACTGTCTGAATAACATCAGCTCTGTCCATTTTCAAAGCTTTTGCCAATCCCTGGAAAGCACCTGCACCAAGAGCTTCGTTGATATCTTCAGGGTTTATCTGACCGCATCCGTGAAGAGCGATACGAACCTGTTTTTTATAGAAATTGATATCGTCCTGTTTTGCAACTTTTTCATTAGTAGTAGGATCAACAAAAAGTAATCTTTCTACGATTTCACCGTTAAGGATATCTTTTTCAAAGATTTCATCAACATCATCAACGGTAACCAATCTGTAAAGAGTATCTTCAGGGAAAATTTTCACGAAAGGACCCTGAGAGCAGAAACCGAAACAGCCAACCTGATTAACTGTAACCTTGTTCTGCATATTATTTTCTTCAATGAGCTTTTCAAGTTTCTCTTTAATTTCAGCCGAGTTTGAAGAAAGACATCCTGTACCACCGCAAAGAACAATAGCTCTCACACCATTTTCGCCTTTAAATTTGCAAGCGAGAGATTTGGTGCATTCTTCAGCAACTTTATTAAATTCATCAAAATTTTTAATCATTAGTTTATACCTCCCTGCTGACGATATTCTTCAACTATACCGGGAACTGCACTAACTTCAACTTTAGGATAAACTTTACCGTTGATAGTAACGGCAGGGGCTATACCGCAAGCACCTATGCAGCGAAGCGCATCAAGTGTGAACAAGCCGTCTTCTGAAGTTTCACCGGGTTTAATTCCGATAATTTCAGAGAACTTATCAACAACCTGCTGTGCACCTTTAACGTAACAAGCTGTACCAAGGCAACAACCGATAACGTATTTTCCCTTTGGTTTTAATGAGAAAAATGAATAGAATGTAACAACGCCGTATATTTCAGCAACTGAAATTCCGGTTCTCTCCGAAACGATTTCCTGAACTTCAAGCGGTATATATCCAAACTCACCCTGGATATCGCTCAAAATCATCATTAACGGAGTGGTATCATTTGCATATCTGTCGCAGATTTCGTTAATCTGAACGACTGCTGCTTCGCTTAAATGAGGCATAATAGCCCTCCTTTTTATAAATTGTTTTTTACAAATTCTGAACAAATTTGTCAATATATTATACAATAACGTAAATATTTTGTCAATAGCTTAACCCCTTATATTATGCCTTTTTAAATAATAAAATTCATTTACTTTATGCGCAAATTTATAATAAAAAATCACCTGAATTTCAGGTGATTTTTTATTATAGTTCGTACCCAAGTTCAAACGCTTTAAGATTAACATCAAGAAACTTAGCAGGCACACTGTTTTTTATAATTTCAAGCCATTTTTCTTTGGGTATATCAGTTAACTTTGCCATTACACCTATAAGAACAACATTAACAGCTTTTATATTCCCTGCTTTCTCCGCAAGAGAAAAAGCATCAACACTGATCAACTCAGCTTTCTCGGCAATCTTATTTTCAATATCATTCGGATATTCCATTTTACCGGTAATAACGGGCATAGGATTGATTTTCTGAGTGTTAGTAATTATCTTTCCGACTTTTTTTAAAAACGGTAAAGCCCTGTACGCCTCCAATTTTTCAAAAGCAAGAATAATATCTGCTTCACCTTTGTCTATTATAGGAGAATAAACGTTCTCGCCATATTTGACATATGTAACAACACTTCCGCCTCTCTGGCTCATACCATGAACCTCAGAAACTTTAACATCAAAGCCGTTGTCTATTGCAGTATTACCGATAATTCTTGATGCAAGAAGAGTTCCCTGTCCGCCCACGCCTACAATCATTATATTCTTAGTCATTGTTATTCCTCCGTTTTTTCTATCGCACCGAATTTGCAAACATTAACACAAAGACCACAACCGTTACACTGCGACATATCGATGCATACTTTTGAGTCAACCACCGAAATAGCCGGGCAACCAAGTTTGAGGCACATTTTACAGTTTTTACACTTATCTGTAATCTTACAATGTCCTGTATATTTAACCTTTTTAAGAAGTGCGCAAGGTCTTTGAGCAATTATTACTGAAGGCGCCTCTCTATCAGTTTCAGTTTTTACAACCTTTTCAAATTCTTCTATATCAAACGGGTCGCAAACAGTAATATGCTCAATTCCAACAGCCTTACATAATGCCACAAGATTAACCTGCTTTGTTTCTTCCCCTCTGATTGTATATCCGGTAGTAGGATTTTCCTGATGTCCTGTCATTCCTGTAATAGAGTTGTCAAGAATGATTACAGTATTATTACCCTTGTTATACACGATGTCAATAAGACCTGTTATTCCCGAATGGATAAATGTAGAGTCACCTATAACAGAAACAAGTTTTTTATTAAATTCTCCCCCTCTTGCTTTTGCCATACCATGTGCCGCAGAAACAGACGCTCCCATACAGATTGTTGTGTCAACACTTTCAAGAGGCTGTACAGCTCCAAGGGTGTAACATCCAATATCACCTGAAACAACAAGGTTGAGCTTTTTCAAAACGTAGAATGTCGCTCTGTGGGGACATCCGGCGCACATTACCGGTGGTCTTGCAGGAATTACTTCTTCTATAGCAGAAAATTCAGTTTCCTCACCAAGAATTACATTTTTTATCAAATTCTGCGAATACTCACCAAGAAGAGAAAATTTTTCTTTTCCTATCACATTGATACCAAGAGATTTACAGTGTTCCTCAATATAAGGATCAAGCTCTTCAACAACATATACTGTTTCGCATTTGTCAGCAAAATCTTTGATAAGTTTTTCTGGTAACGGATAAACCATACCAAGCTTAAGATAATTAACTTTATCTCCTAAAGCATCTTTTGTATACATATAAGACACGCCTGAGGTAATAACCCCGACTTTAGCTTTATTATCTTCTACAACATTAAAAGAACAGGTTTCAGCATACTCTTTCTGTTTTAATATTCTTTCTTCAACATCCACATGGCGCTTTATAGCATTGGCAGGCATCATAACATATTTGCCGATGTTTTTCTCATAGTCTTTTACTGCCACATCTTCACGTTCACAGATTTCAACAAGACTCTGTGAATGAGAAACTCTTGTAGAGAGACGGATAAAGCACGGCGTATCAAATTCTTCAGAAAGTTCAAAAGCTTTTTTTGTAAATTCTTTACACTCTGATGAATCCGAAGGTTCAAGCATAAGAATCTTCGATGCTCTCGCATAATGTCTTGAATCCTGCTCATTTTGAGAAGAATGCATTCCAGGATCATCAGCAACACAAAGAACAAGTCCTCCGTTAACTCCGGTGTAGCTTGCTGTGAAAACCGGGTCCGCCATTACGTTAAGACCAACATGTTTCATACAGCTCATTGCACGGGCACCACCAATAGAAGCTCCTATAGCAACTTCAGCAGCAACTTTTTCATTAGGTGACCATTCTGCATATATTTCATCATATTTAACAATTTCTTCGGTAATTTCTGTACTTGGAGTACCAGGATATGAAGCAACAACATTAACTCCTGCTTCATAAGCTCCTCTTGCAACAGCAGCATTACCAAGTAATAATTTTCTCATTTTCTATCCTCCGATATTTCATTCTGTTGTGCTACTACACTTTCACCACAATAAATTTTTCTGAGTTTCGGTTTTTCTATCTTTCCTGTGGGATTTCTGGGAACGTCAGCAAATATAATCTTTCTTGGTCGCTTATAACGCGGCAAATCAATACAGAATTCATTCACATCTTCCTCAGTCATGCTCATTCCTTCTTTCACCTGGATTACAGCAGCAGCTATTTCTCCAAGTCTTGCATCAGGTAACCCTATAACCGCAACATCACTGATTTTATCATTCTTTCTTAAGAAATCTTCTATTTGCACCGGATAAAGATTTTCACCACCGGAAATGATAACATCTTTTTTTCTGTCTACAAGGAAAATAAAACCGTCTTTATCTTCTTCAGCCATGTCTCCGGTAAAGAGCCATCCGTCACTCAAAACCTCTTCGGTAGCTTTTTCATCTTTGTAATATGCCGTCATAACGCCCGGTCCTTTAACAGCAAGCTCTCCTACTTCGCCCTGTTTTACGGTATTTCTGTTTTCATCAACAATTCTTACTTCCCAACCATATCCGGCTTTTCCAATAGCGCCAACTTTGTGTTCATTTTCAACTCCAAGGTGCACACAACCGGGTCCAATTGATTCTGAAAGACCGTAATTTGTATCATATTGATGATTCGGAAATACGCTCTTCCAACGTTTTATAAGACTTGGAGGAACAGGTTGAGCACCAATATGCATAAGTCTCCATTGACTGAGATCATATTTTTCAATATCAATTTCTCCCCTGTCTATTGCATCAAGAATATCCTGAGCCCACGGCACAAGCAACCAAACAATACTGCACTTTTCTTCCGAAACTGTTTTGAGTATCCATTCAGGTTCAGTTCCTTTTAAAAGAACAGCACGACCTCCAACAAGAAAACTTCCGAACCAATGCATTTTAGCACCGGTATGATATAAAGGTGGAATACAAAGGAAAACGTCATCTTTTGTTTGAGAATGATGATTTTGTTCTGTCATAGCTGCGTGAACAAGACTTCTGTGTTTATGTATAATTGCCTTAGGAAATCCTGTGGTTCCTGAAGAAAAATAAATAGCTGCATTGTCATCGTCCGTAAGTTTGATTTCAGGATTTTTTGAAGAACAATATGAAACGAGATTATCGTAACTTTCTGCAAATGTAGGACAGTCATCTCCCACATAAAGCTTAAATTTTACTTTAGGTATTTTATTGCTGATTTCTTCAACACGACCAATAAACTCCGGTCCAAAAATAAGCGCATCAGCATCGGCAAGATCAAGACAATATTTTATCTCATCTGCAGCGTATCGATAATTAAGAGGAACAGCTAAAGCACCGGTTTTTAAAATACCAAAATAGATCGGAAGCCATTCAATTCCGTTCATAAGAAGAATTGCAACTTTATCATTCTTCTTTATACCTCTGGTAAGAAGAAAATTAGCCATTCGGTTTGCTTTTTTGTTAAAGTCGCTCCAGGTAATTTCTTTTCTGTAGGCTTCGCTTGGATTTGCTTCAATAAGAGCATATTCTCTCCAGGTCATCCTTTCCTGTTTTTCAAGTTTTGGATTAATTTCCACAAGGCTTATGTCGTTGGGATAAAAATCCGCATTTTTCTTTAAAATTTCAGTAATAGGCATATATTTTTTCCTTTCTGATAGATATATATCACTTAAAATTAAGGTATAAAAAACTCGTCCTCTCAATAAAGTAGAGGACGAGAATAATTCCCGTGGTACCACCTCAGTTCGTCGGCATTTCACAATACCAACCTTTTCAGGTACACTGTAACACCTTAGTTCTGTAACGGGAACTCCCGTTGTACCTTTTCAGTACACAACTCACGAAATGTATTCAAAATACGCTTTCCATTGTCTCGCAGCAACCGACAACTCTCTCAAGGTTCCACGTAATTCTACTTTTTTCCGATCATAGTCTTTATTTCAACTTACGCACATTTTATCATTATTTCTGCAAAAAGTCAACACTTTTTTACAGTTCAATAATTTTAACATTATTTTCCTCGAGAACCCGCTTGAGATCATTGTCTACATCTTTTTCAGTTATTACACAATTAATTTCAGAAAACGAAGTAAGTTTAGCGAATCCAATTCTACCAATTTTGCTTTTGTCACACAAATATATTTTTTCTGAAGAGTTTTTAAGCATGCTCTGCTTTACACCGCATTCTCTTTCGTTGCTTTCCAGAATTTCAGCATTTTTAGTAATACCTCTGCTTGAAAAGAACATTTTATTAGCAAAAAAATTATTCCGGATAATATTTTCAGCATGACTGCCTACAAAAGATTGATTATCACTTACAATTCCACCTATTGCAATAACAGTTATATCCGGAGAAGAGGACAGTTCATTTATAACTCTTATTGAATTAGTTACAACTGTAACATTATTAAGTTTTTTTATTTCCTTTGCCATATAAAATGTTGTAGTTGAAGCATCAAGAAAAACAGTGTCACCTCTTGAAATATACTTTACCGCTTCTTTAGCAAGTTTGATTTTAACATCCGCATTCAAGTTTTTTCTTTTTTCCAGGGAAAGTTCTATGTTATTTTCCTCCATCAAGATAGCACCGCCGTGAGTACGCATAAGTAATCCTTGATTTTCAAGTTTTTCAAGATCTCTTCTGACAGTTTCTTCTGTAACATTAAGTTCTACACTCAACTTATTCACAAGCACAGAGCCAATTTCATTTAACTGTTCAAGTATATATTTTTGTCTTTCTACCGCAAACAAGAAAACACCTCCTGAAATTTAAAAACTATTTTGATTTTTAACAAATACCAATATCATACATCAGCGGGATGTTTACCCTTAAGTCCGAACTGTTTTCTTATTTCATAAAGTTTCTGAACCTGGTTATCTGTAAGTTCTTTCGGACCGCCAAGAAGTTTTGCTTTAAAAAGAAGTTCGGCATAAAATTCAAGAGATTCCATTTTGTGATAAGCTGCAAGAAGACTATCAGAAAAGGAAAGTGCCCCGTGATTTGCAAGAAGAACAGCATCGTAGTGCTGCAGATATTTTTCAACTGCATCAGGAATTTCGTCAGTAGAAGGTGTGCCGTATTCGGCAATCGGAACACTACCAAGAGCAATTACAGCTTCAGGCATAATTGGCTGCGTGAGCGGTATCCCTGCTATAGCAAAGCTTGTTGCATATGTAGGATGTGCATGAACAACTGATTTAACATCAGGTCTCTGTTTGTAAACTCTCATATGCATCTTAATTTCAGAAGATGGTTTAAAACCTTTGTTTGCCTTAATAACATTTCCTTCCGCATCAACTTTGCAGATATATTCCGGAGTCATAAAACCTTTACTTACTCCTGTCGGAGTACAAAGAAACTCATTATCAGAAAGCTTAACAGAAATATTTCCGTCATTTGCAGCAACCATACCTCTGTTATAAATTCTTTTCCCTATTTCACATATTTCTTTCTTAATTTTGTATTCTAAAATCATTATTTTTCTCCTTTATAGTTATCATAACACATTCTAACACTCAGACTTATAAAAGTCAAGAATTTTTTGTTGTTTTTCTTGTGTTTTTGTTGCTTTAATTTTGTTTATTTTGTATTTTGAAAACATTTCTTAATAATTACTTCCTTATTGTTCATAGGATATGCAGAAAGTTAATTAGTTACAACAAAGCAAAAGAAAGCAAAAAAATTAAGATTACGTAAATTTTAATACTTAAAATCATAAGTATTAAATGTTTCAAATTGTTGACAACCGTGAGAAAATGGTATAAAATTACAAATGTAAATTTTAGTTATTTTCTGGAGGGAGAAAAATGAAAAAATATCTGTTACCACAGAGCGGTAAATTCTACAAAGCTAATCTGCACAGCCATACAAACGAATCAGATGGTTCTGCCACCCCTGCCCAGGTTAAAGAAGTATATCAGTCTATGGGGTACTCAATTGTAGCTTATACCGATCACGATATAATGTTAGACCGAAATTATCTTACCGATGAGAACTTTCTTGCTCTCAACGGTTACGAAATGGAAATAAACGGAAAAGGTGAACCTGACTGGTCTTGGATGGAAAGCTGTCATATAAATTTCATTGCTTTAGAACCTGACAATCTTAAACAGGCT
The DNA here is from genome assembly GCA_045605445.1 of Clostridia bacterium. Taxonomy (GTDB): domain Bacteria; phylum Bacillota; class Clostridia; order RGIG6154; family RGIG6154; genus CAZMHL01. Next base: position 96,545 of record JAZUPZ010000039.1, read on the forward strand.
TGCTGGCACAGATCCAAATACCTTTATGCAAATGCAGTAAATTTCAGAGATCAGATTCAATTTTACGAAGACGAACCTGATTTTGAAAGAAAATATACCGGTGAATGCATAAGTGAAATGTTCCGTCAGGGCCGTGAGCACGGATTCTTTGTTACATACAACCACCCGTGTGGTAATCTTGAAAACTACAGCCACTACATTAACTATCACAACATGCATGCAATGGAAATGTTTAACGGCGGTCACGAATATAACCCAAGAGTATATGACGATATGTTAAGAGCAGGAAAGCGTATTTACTGTATCGCCGGAGATGACAATCACAATCGACCGGAATTAACAAGCGGATGCGGAAAATCATGGGTAATGATTAAAGCAGATAAATTGGAATACCGCACGGTAACAAAAGCGCTACTTGATGGAAATTTCTACGCTTCAGAAGGTCCTGAAATATATGAACTCTGGTTTGAAGACGGTGAAATGCATATCACTACTTCAGATGCACAAAAAATTGAATTCACAACTGACAGAAGACGTAATGGAAGAAATGTTGCTCCCGAAGGAAAATATTTAAACAGTGCTTCTTATAAAGTTGATCCGGCTTGTCTTTATGTTCGTGTTACAGTTACCGGCCCAACAGGAAAAGTTGCTACAACCAATGCTTATTTTATCAACGAATTGTTCGATTGATATAAAAAAAGAACTCAGTTAACTGAGTTCTTTTTTGTTCATTAAGGAAATGTTTCCTATTCATATTTATCAGCATCTATTAATTTTTTTGTTAATTTAAAATGATTAACTTCATATAATATACAAATTAACTTCAGGGGTGAATTATGAGAATATCAGATAAATCATTATTAAGAAGAATTAACGAAGAAGCCATTTATAACGTTTATATGTATCTGATGGATAAAGATGTCCACAATCCAAACGAAAGTCTTTTTACGTCAATTTCAAGAATTAAAAACATTTTTAACCACTCTGATAAAGAACAGAGCGCACAAAATAAAAGACAATTAAAAATAATTGAAAACTTTATCAATTCAAACAAACAAATTTCTCAGACAAAAATCGTAACCTCTATAAATTCTGAAAAAGGTCTGTCTGCCTGTGTATTTAAAAAAATTAACGGAGATATTTCTGTGGTTTTTAAAGGGAGCGGAAGTGAAGAATGGCTTGATAACGGCAAAGGTCTGTCAGGCATCTCTGAAAGAAACACCTACAAGTTTTACGAAAAAGGCGGCAAACAGATTCACAGTATCACCATAGCAAAAGACTATGCTACCAAGCAACAGGTTGAAGCGCTCAATTGGTTTGAAAAAATTTCTGCTGAACAAAATTTCAAAAAAACTGATAATATAATAATTTCAGGTCATTCCAAAGGAGGAAACAAAGCACAATTTATCACGTTACATTCCGATATAATAAATGAATGCTATAGTTTTAGCGGACAGGGGTTCTCGCCGGAAGCCATTACTGTTTTCAAAAAAAGACTTAGAAAAGATTTTGCTTTAAAAGCAAAAATTATTAGAAGTATTTCAGCTGAGAATGACTATGTAAATATCTTAGGAGAAAGAGCAATGCCGGAGGAAAACATATATTTTTTTGAAAGTGCAGAAGGTTTGCATAATATAGATGCTATTCTCAACGAAAACGGTATCCTAAATTGTATGTGTGAACGTGGAAAAATATCAGAACACATAGAAAAGCTTTCTGTTAAAATTATGAAGCTTTCTCCTTATATTCGTCAATTTGCTACATCGGGAACAATGAAAATTTTTCAGGAGTATCATAAAAAACACGGACAAAATATGTTAACAGAAGATATTTTGACTTTTTTTACAGATACAGTTGAACCTATGATTGATTATCTATCAGAAAAGAACAGGAATAGCTGAACAACTTAACAATATATACAAAAATAGGCCTTATATTAACAAACCGCCATACCTCTTATTATTAAAAATCCTTGTTAATGTTCTGAAAAAGTGAATAATCGTAAGTTAAAAAATCCCCATTCTTACGAACGGGGATTTTGGCGCCTCAAACAGGACTCGAACCTGTGACACCGCGGTTAACAGCCGCGTGCTCTACCGACTGAGCTATTAAGGCAGGTATCGGTGAAATTCACCGTTACGGAACATCATTTTCTTCAAGTTCTGACGATTTGTACGCATTTACAGCAAGCTTATCACAATGTTCATTCTGGGGATGTCCTGCATGACCTTCAATCCAATTAAATGTAACTTCATGAACGTCGAGTAACACTACTAAGTGTTCCCACAAATCAACATTTAATACAGGTTTTTTATCAGATTTTACCCAACCGTTTTCCTCCCATGAATATATCCAACCTTTATTTATGGCATCAACAACATATTTTGAATCGCTGGTAACTACTACTTCACAGGGTTCTTTAAGCATTTCAAGAGCTGTAATTACTGCAAGTAATTCCATTCTGTTGTTTGTTGTATGTTTAAAACCTCTTGAAAATTCTTTTGTTACACCTTTATATTCAAGAACAATCCCGAACCCACCCGGTCCGGGATTGCCCGAGCAAGCACCATCTGTATATACATTAACTTTTTTCATAAGTACACCGCCGAAAATTTATTCCGTTATTATTATATCATATTTTTATTTTCATTGCAATATTCTTCAAATCTTTTACGAAGTTTTTCTATTGCTTTCTTTTCTATTCTGGATACATATGATCTCGATATATTTAATTTTCCGGCAATTTCTTTTTGTGTAAGTTCTTTTGTATCCCCTATTCCATACCTGTAAACAATAATTGTTTTTTCTCTTTCACTTAAAGACGAGTCTATAAATTTATATAATTTAACTGTCTTTTCGTTCATTTCAACAGAATCTATTACATCGTCATCAATAGAACAAACAATATCTAAAAAGCTGATTTCATTTCCTTCTTTATCCACCCCGATCGGTTCTTCCAGCGAAACTTCATTTCCGTTTTTCTTACTGCTCCTTATTGCCATCAGTATCTCATTTTCAATACATCTTGCTGCATATGTAGCAAGTCTTATCCCTTTATCATTTTTAAAGGTGTTGATAGATTTAATCAATCCTATCGTTCCTATTGAAATAAGATCATCTGCGTCGCTTCCGTTTAAATTGTACTTTTTTGCTATATGAGCTACAAGCCTCAGATTCTTTTCAATAAGTATATCTCTTGCTTTTTCATCGCCTTCTTCCATCAACTTAATATACTTTTGTTCTTCTTCTGCAGAAAGTGGTTTTGGAAACGATTTTCCTGTTGAAACATACGAAAGAAGAAAAAACATACGTGCAAAAGTTGAAGACAGTAAAAAAAACATATACTCACCTCAAAGTAAGTATATGTTTTAAACAAAGCGTTTTGCAAGTCCTAAGAATTAATTTTTAAGACTGTGAATAGGTGCAGGTATTCTTCCGCCTCTTTTAACAAACTTGTCGGAGCTGAAGTTGTTTACCTTCATAACAGGCGCATAGCCCAAAAGACCACCGAATTCAACCATATCTCCTTCTTTTTTACCAACAGCAGGTATAACTCTTACAGCTGTAGTTTTTTGGTTAATCATACCTATTGCAGCTTCGTCCGCAATAATTGCGGCAATAGTTTCAGCCGTTGTATCACCTGGAATTGCTATCATATCAAGACCAACGGAGCAAACACAAGTCATTGCTTCAAGTTTATCGAGAGAGAGTGCACCTGCTTTTACGGCATCTATCATTCCGGCATCTTCGCTTACCGGAATAAATGCACCTGACAAGCCTCCAACAGAAGAAGAAGCCATAACTCCGCCTTTTTTAACTGCATCGTTTAACAAAGCGAGCGCAGCTGTAGTTCCGTGAGTACCACAAGACTCAATTCCCATTTCCTCGAGTATATGAGCTACACTGTCTCCTATCGCAGGAGTCGGAGCAAGGGATAAATCAACGATACCGAACTGAACGCCAAGTTTTTCGGCAGCCTCTTTTGCCACAAGCTGTCCTACTCGGGTAATTTTAAAAGCTGTCTTCTTAATTATTTCTGCTACTTCCATAAAGTCGGCATCTTTATGCTTTTCAAGAGCTGTCTTAACAACCCCCGGACCGCTTACACCTACATTTATCACGCACTCCGGTTCAGAAACCCCGTGAAAGGCTCCCGCCATAAAAGGATTATCTTCAACCGCGTTACAGAAAACTACAAACTTGGCACATCCAATTGTACCCTCATCTTTTGTTGCTTCTGCAATCTTCTTTACAGTTTTCCCCATTTCATAAACTGCATCCATATTTATACCGCATTTTGTGCTTCCGATATTTATGCTGGAACAGAGCTTTGTTGTTTTAGAAAGTGCTTCGGGAATTGATTCAATAAATATTTTATCTTTTTCAGTAAACCCTTTTTGAACCAGTGCAGAATATCCGCCTATAAAATTTACCCCCAAAGTATTTGCTGCTCTTTCAAGAGTTAAAGCATATTTAACATAATCTTCAGGTTTGTTAGCGGGTGAAAGTAAAGAAATAGGTGTAACGGAAATTCTTTTATTTATTATCGGTATACCAAATTGTTTTTCTATTTCATTACCGGTTTTTACAAGATCCTTAGCTTTAGTGGTAATTTTATTATAAATGTTTTCACAGGTTTTATCAACATTGTCGGTAGAACAATCAAGAAGCGATATTCCCATTGTAATTGTACGTATATCAAGATTCTCATTTTCCACCATATTGATAGTCTCGAAAACTTCTCTTGTGCTTATCATAATGTCACCTCAAATTCTGTGCATAGAATCGAAAATTTTTTCCTGAGTAATCTGAATTTTTACTCCGAGTTTTTCTCCCACTGAGTCAAATTTGTCGTTTAAATATGAAAAATCAGACTTTTCCGGAATATCAACCATCATAAACATAGAAAAAATTTCACCCATAATAGTTTGTCTTATATCAAGTATATTTATTTTTTCTTCAGCAAGAGCTCCAGAAACGCCTGCAATAATTCCTATTGTGTCTTTTCCCAAGACAGTAATAACAGCTTTCATTCTATAATTCTCCTTATTTAATTCTTGTTTTTAATATGCTATACATAAAAATTCCGGCACTTACTGATGCATTCAAAGACTCAATTTCCCCAAGCATTGGAATATTTACCAGAAAATCACACTCTTCTTTAACAAGTCTGCCGATTCCTTTACCTTCATTTCCTATAACCAATCCTATCGGGCCGGAAAAATCTGCAGTATAAATGTTGCTGTCACCGTTCATATCAGCTCCAACAAACCAGACACCTGCATCTTTCAGTTGTTTCATTGTTCTTACAAGATTGGTTACTTTTGCAATAGGAGTATGAAAACATGCTCCGGTAGAAGTTTTTACTACAGTCGAAGTAACAGGAGCATTTCTGTGTTTTGGAATAATAACACCGTGCACTCCTGCAGCATTCGCAGTTCTGATAATAGAGCCAAGATTGTGCGGATCTTCAATTTCATCAAGTATTACAACAAACAGAGGTTCATTTTTCTCTTTTGCAGATTCAATTATTTCCTCGACAGAAACATATTCTATCGGAGACATTGCGGCAATAACACCCTGGTGTGACTTAGTTTCAGACATTTCATTGATTTTGAATTTATCAATTTCCGAAACCGGTATTTTGTTTTTCTGTGCCAGACTTATTATCTTAACAACCGATCCCTGTTTTTCACCTTTTTGCACATAGATTTTTTCTATAGATTTTCCGGCCTTGATTGCCTCAAGTACCGGATTTCTACCTTCAATCAAAAAATTGTCGTTCATAATTGCTCCTAATCTATTTTTCTTATAACAGAAATAACTTTATTTGACATTTCACTAAGCTTAATAATTTTTTCATTAAATAATTTTTCTTCGATTTCTTCTGTTACAAAAGCAGTTTCTTTATCATTTTTATCCGAAATGATTTGTGCGGTTTTGAAAACAGTTTTAACATCATCTTCGCAAAAGCTGTTCATTCTTACAAAAAACCTTGAAACATTCTCATCTGAGTTGACGATAAATGAGTTATCTTCAGGTTTTTCCCAGAAAAATTCCTGTTTCCTGTTTTTATTTATTGAAATATCTATAATATCTGCAACAACAGCACTGGCAGTCGGAAGCTTACCGGCACCTTTTCCGTAAAACATAACCTCGTCAGCCATATTGCATTTTACAAGAACTCCGTTGTAAACATATTCTATATTTCCAAGCGGATGAGTTGCCGGTAACATCAAAGGCGAAACTCTCGCATACGCTTTGCCGCCAATATTTTTTCCATATGCAACTAACTTAATTTTACAACCGAGTTTTTCTGCATATTCAACATCCTCGGAGGTAATTTTCGTAATCCCCTCTGTTTCAATCAAATCGCAATCAAATTCTTTACCTGTTACAATAGACATCATTATAGCAATTTTTCTGCAGGCATCTATACCGTCTACATCGGCAGAAGGATTGCTTTCAGCGTAGCCTTTTTCCTGAGCCTTTGAAAGCGCATCTTCAAATTTCTGACCGTTTTTGAACATTTGAGTAAGTATGTAATTAGTAGTTCCGTTCACGATGCCATAAATTTCTTCAACACAGTTTGCTGCAAGACACTGGTTAAGAGGTCTCAAAATCGGGATAGCGCCTCCTACGCTTGCTTCAAACATATAATGAACATTATTTTTAATAGCTATCTCAATAAGTTCCGCACCATGCTTTGCAACCAACTCTTTATTTGAAGTAACCACACTCTTACCCGCTGACAAAGCTTTTTTTGTAAATGTAAACGAAGGTTCTACTCCCCCAATAACCTCTGCTACAACGGAAATATCTTTATCATTTAAAATATCATCAAAGTTTTTAGTAAAGAGATGAGCAAATTCGTGACCATCAAAATCCCTGATATCAAGAATTCTTTTAACACGAATTTCATCGCCTGTTTTCTTTGATATCAGTTCATTATTTTTGTTTATAACCTCAAGAACACCGGAGCCTACAACCCCGAATCCGAGTATAGCTACATTTATCATTATAAATTTCTCCTTTTGCTATTGTGTACTATTATCTGTATATTATATATCTTTTTTTAAATAATTGCAACATTATTTTCCTTTATTATTGATATTTATGTTAAAATTTGGTATAGTATTATTGTAACACAACTGTATTAAACGGAGGAAACATTTATGAAAATTTTCAACACAGACAATTCAATGACCGTACATTTTATCGGCATTGGCGGAATAAGTATGTCTTCCCTTGCTCATATACTCATAAATAGCGGTTATAAAGTTACAGGCTCTGATATGAACAGCAGTCATATTACCGAGAAACTTCAAAAACTTGGAGCAAAGATTCATATAGGTCATGATGAGGATAATATAGGCGAAGCAGCTCTTGTGGTTTACACCGCAGCAATCCCCAAAAACAACTCTGAATTTGTTGCTGCACAAAGAAAAAAAATCCCTCTCGTTGAACGCTCTGTTTTCCTTGGAGAACTGATGAAAAATTACAAAGATTGCTGTTGTATCAGCGGCACCCACGGCAAAACAACAACAACTTCGATGGTTGCTCTCATTATGCTTGAAACAGCACTTGATCCGACAATTCTTATCGGCGGCGAATTAAAACAAATTGACGGTAATATAAAAATTGGCGGAAATGATGTTTTTGTAACAGAAGCTTGTGAATATGTTGAAAGCTTCCTTAAATTTTCCCCCACCAAGGCTATTATCACCAATATTGACGAAGACCATCTGGATTACTTTAAAGATATAAACCATATCATCTCCTCATTTAACAAGTTTTGTTCACTTATTCCAAAGGACGGCGTTGTAGTTGTTAATAACGATGACGAAAATATGGAAAAGGCACTTTCCGGAATAAATTGCAACATAATAACTTACGGGATGAAAGATAATTCCGATTATTACCCTGAAAATCTTACTCAGGATAAATTTGGAATTTGTTCTTATGATTTGTTTTTCAAAGGAAAATTTCTTGGAAAAATCAGTTTAAGTGTTCCTGGTGAGCATAATCTTCTTAACAGTCTTGCAGCTGCTGCTATGTGTATTGCGCAAGGTTGTTCCTTTGAGGATGTAAAAAACGGTCTTGCCAAATTCAAAGGAACAGCACGCCGTTTTGAAATTAAAGGAACATATAACGGCGCAACGATCATTGATGATTACGCTCATCATCCCACAGAAATCAAAGCAACCCTTTCTGTATGTAAAAAAATCAATCCTGAAAAAATAACAGCAGTTTTTCAGCCTCACACCTATTCAAGAACTAAAGCTTTGTTTGATGAATTCACAGAGTCCTTCTACGACGCTGATGAAGTGATAATAACTGAAATCTATGCTGCAAGAGAAAGGGATGACGGGTCTGTTTCATCACAAGAACTTGTAAAAACAATGGTTCAAAAAGGAATTAAAGCCGTTTATATAAAAAATACAGAAGATATTGAAGAATATCTGAAAAACACTGCAGCACCTGACAGGATAATAATTACCATAGGTGCTGGAAATGTTTATAAAATCGGCGAGAATATACTGAAATAAAACATATACGAAAGGATTATAAATGAATAAACAGATTATTTGCATTAACGATACCAAATTCAAAACCGCAGCTATCTCTGTTAATTTTTATAGAAAACTGAATCGCAAAGAAGTTACCTTCAATGCTCTTCTTCCTTCGGTAATGAGACAGGGATGTGAGAAAATACCCTCAACTTATGAACTCAATTGTTATCTTGGGGATTTGTTCGGCGCTTCACTTTTCACCGATACAAAAAAATGCGGTGACACTCAAATTATTTCTTTTCTTGTGTCTACTGTTTCAGATTCATTTGAAAAAGAAGAGCTTCCATTCGAAAAATCTATTGATATACTGAACGAAATAATCTATCATCCACTTTGCATAAACGAAGCCTTCTCTTCAAAATACGTTGAAACTGAAAAGAAAAACCTTAAAGAATTGATAGAATCGATAAAAAACGATAAAAGAGAATATGCAAAAAAAAGGGTTATAGAAGAAATGTATAAAGACGAATCTTTTGGGATTTTTGAGTACGGATATGTTTCTGATCTTGAAGAAATTAACGAAAGAACTCTTTATGAATATTATAAACATTTTATAAATACATCTGATGTTAAAATTGTTGTTTGCGGCAACTTTGATAAGGAAAGAATTACCGAGAAGTTAGAAAAAACCTTTGATTTAGCAACCAACCAAAATGCTATACCTGAAATTTCACACGGTAAATTTCGTGAAGAAGTCCAATATGTTTGCGAAACTGCTGAAATCACTCAGGGAAAACTTGCAATCGGTTACCGAACCAATATAACAAAAGAAAACGATCTTTATTTTGCTATGCTGGTGTTGAATAATCTTTTTGGTGGGGCACCACACTCAAAACTGTTTACCAATGTAAGAGAAAAGCTTTCTCTCGCCTACTATGCAGGAAGCGGATATAACTCTTTCAAAGGACTACTTCTTGTAAACTGTGGAATTGAGTTTGATAAATACGAAGTAACTCTTTCTGAAGTTGAAAATCAGCTTCAGAAAATTAAAGATGGTGAAATAACAGAAGATGAAATAACATTTTCCAAAGCTGCTCTTATAACAGGTTATCGTGCTTTAAGCGACAGTCTCGGATCTGTTATTTCCTTTTACACCTCTCAATCAATAGGAAAAACAAGATTTTCACCGGAGGGTTTTATCGAAAAGATTAATTCGGTCACAAAGTCTGAAATTATATCAGCAGCTCAATCAATAAAAGCCGACACCGTGTATTTCCTGAAAGGAGAAAACTGATGAACAAAGCCATTATAACCATCAACAAAACGCTTGGCGAAACAAACTATATTTACACCCACGAAACAGGACTCAGAATAATTATTTCTCCTAAAAAAGGTTTCTCCAAAACAACCGTAATGTTTGGAACAAATTTCGGTTCAGTAACAAACAAATATTACGATAATGTTGCCCACTCCGAAATAATTTTGCCCGATGGAATTGCACATTTTCTTGAACACAAGCTTTTTGAAGCTGAAGATGGCGATGCTTTCACAAAATATGCTAAAACCGGGGCCAGTGCAAATGCATATACTTCTTTCACAAATACTGTCTACTATTTTACATGTACAGACAAAGTAAAGGAAAACATTAAAATCCTTGTTGAACTAATGCAAACACCATATTTCACAAAAGAAAATGTAAACAAAGAGCAAGGTATAATCGGTCAGGAAATAAATATGTATCTCGACAGTCCTGACTGGCGTGTTTACTTTAATATGCTAACCGCAATGTATAAACTGAACCCGGTCAGAATTGACATCGCCGGATCGGTAGAGTCAATTTCAGAAATAACCCCCGAACTTCTTTATGAATGTTATTCAAAGTTCTATGCAGGAAAAAATATGGCAATATCAGTTTGTGGCGATGTTGACCCCGATGAAATCGCAACATATATCGACACTTTGCTTACAAAAATAAATCCAAGTGCAGATATTACCGTAGATGAAGTCGATGAGCCGGAAGAGACAGAAAAAAACTATATAACACAGACCCTCGATGTAAGTATTCCGATATTTAACATAGGATTCAAATCCAACCGCACCGGATTTGTCGGAAAAGACTATGCCAAGCTCTGTTGCATAGGAAAATGTGCTCTTGATATCCTATTTGGCAAAAGCAGCTTGTTTTATGATACTATGTATAAGAAAGGATATATAAACGATAGCTTCGGAACAGAGTTTTCATGTGAAAAACAGTTTGTAAACAGTATTCTTTCTGGAGAAAGTAATAATATAGAAGGATTGACAATAGAAGTTCAGAAAACAATAGACAAAGCTACCAACGACGGAATTACTGACAGAGAATTTGAAAGGCAGAGCAAAATAACTAAAAGCAGTTATATCAAAATGTTCAACAGTCCCGAGTCGGTTGCAAGGTTTGCTATGGAGTGCTATTTCAATGGGCACAATATTCTCGAACATATGGAAATCATCAACAGCATCACAAAAACCGATATTGAAGATTTTATAAAAACTATGACAAAAGAAAAAAGAGTTGTATCTGTTATACTTCCGAAAAACAAGGTGGATTAAAAACTATGAACTACATTGCATTCCCTTCTGCAGGAATAGAATTCAACATTAACCCCGTTGCTTTCACTCTGATGGGCAAAAATATATATTGGTACGGAATAATAATCACTACCGGTATAATTGTTGCAATCCTGTATTGCAGCCTGATGGCAAAAAATCAAAATATTGATTATAACAATATACTTGACATAGTTCTTTATGGTATCCCGGCATCAATTATTTTTGCCAGACTGTATTACGTTATTTTTTCCTGGGATAAATACAAAAACAACCTATCCGATATTTTTGCAATTTGGGAAGGCGGTATTGCAATATACGGAGCAATAATAGGTGCAGTAATCACAGCATATGTTTACTGCAAAGCAAAAAAACTTAACATATTGAAAATTTTTGACATTTGCATAATGGGAGTAATAATCGGGCAAATAATAGGAAGATGGGGCAATTTTGTGAACGTTGAAGCGTTTGGTTCAGAAACCTCATTGCCCTGGAGAATGTCAGTTTACGTAAACGGAAAGCTTTCAGACGTTCATCCAACATTCTTATATGAAAGTCTATGGAATTTGCTTGGATTTATAATACTAAGTATATTCCTCAAGAGGAAAATTTTTGACGGACAAATATTTTTTTCCTATCTTATATGGTATGGTATAGGAAGATTTTTTATTGAAGGTCTGAGAACTGACAGTTTATACTTTTTCAACTTCCGGGTTTCCCAAATTGTAGCCTTGCTGTCAGTGTTCGCAGGAATAATATGCATAATTTTCAAATCTGAAAAATTAAATAAGAACAACAAAAAAAGTCCTGAATAATCAGGGCTTTTAAAATAATTATTGATTTTCCTATTATTTTATTCTATAATATATGTGTATTTCAATATTAAATGCTAATATAAAAGCAAAATTATATGGAGTTTTCGATATGGGTATTGATATTTCTAAAAATTCTGTTATTACAGAAATAATAAACAACGTTAACATTGAAATTATTGACAGTGGCGATGCAGTTGTTGACTCTTCCTGGGACGGAAAAGCAGTGTCCGGGCCTTTTTCAAGACTTTACTATGTTTATGACGGAGAGGCAATTTTTTCTATGGATAACGGAACAGAAACTCACCTCGTTCCCGGATATGCTTACCTTATTCCAAGCAATGCAACCTTCAGAAACAGATGTATAAAAACCTTTTCGCATTTATTTTTTCACATAAACATTATAAATGCAACAGGATATGACATATTAAAAAAATATTCTCATATTCACAGTATTAAAATAACAGACAGTAAGGTAAACAAGTTGTCATCATATTACCGCAGTAATGACATTTTACACGCTCTTCTTCTAAAAGAAGAAATTTATAAAAGTGTAACATCCATTTTAACAAAAATGAGTAATATCGATTTTCAATATACAAATTACTCAATTAACGTAGAAAGAACAATTGAATATATCAAAAACAATCTTTCTATACAGTTAAATATTCCTATGCTTTCCAAAATGCTCTATATTTCAGAAAGCACTCTTACAAAACAATTTAAACACGAAGTTGGAATTACCATAAGCAAGTATATTGATGACCTTGTTTTTTACAAAGCTCAATGCATGCTTGTTAAAACAAACAAAAGTATAAATCAAATAAGTTCAGAACTTGGTTTTTGTGATCAGTTTTATTTTTCAAGAAGATTTACGATGAAATTTAACGAAAACCCTCAGAAATACAGAATAAAAAGAAAGACCTGATTCTTCCGTCTATTTCGAAAGGTTTTCAGGTCTTTCTTTTCAGCTTTTAATTATTACAAGATTGTTTTCTTCGTTCCAGATAACCTTACATCCCAAGGATTCTGCAACAAATCGCAAAGGAATCATGGTTCTGCCGTTGTTCAACAAAGGAATTGCATCAAGAGTTTTTTCTGTTCCATTTACTGTTGCAACGGTATTTCCGATTGTAAGTTTTATAACAGTATCCTCTTTCGTTCCTGTTACCGTCTGAGTTACATCATCCCACTCGATTTTTGCACCTAATTTTTCAAAAATTTTTCGCATAGGAACAAAGGTTCTGTCATTTATTATCTCCGGTTCAACATCAAACAATAATGTTTCACCGTCCACTCTTACCCTCACTCTTCCGTCTCTGTATTGGTTTCCAATAATAATCTCATCATCAAAATTTATTTTATATTCACCTTTGAGCCATTCTTTGTGTATGCTGTAATCATAAATTATAGTTCCGTTACTGCAAGTACTGACAAGAACTCTTGTTGTCCCCGGAACAAACACAATATCCTGAACATACCTCTGTCCCGGCATACCTCTTACTATATGCCAGTTGTTACCACCGTCGTATGTCTCGTAAAGGCCTAAAGTTTTAGTTCCCCAAGTTGTACATTTACCTCCTGCCAACATATGCTCGTGGTTATCAGGATTTTGTGCAATAGCCTGAATTGCACAAGGAGAACCTTCATATTTTATCAATCCGTTGTCAACTCCGAATTTTTTTGTCTGACCATTGGTAACTTTATAAATGGCACCGCTGTGGCAACCTAACCAAACAGTATTCACGTCTTTTCTGTCAGGATAAACAATATATGGTTGTGAAAATTCACCAAGGTCAATCCAGCTTTTTCCGTTATCTTTTGTAAGCATAACTCTCTTACCGTTTAGATAGTATGCATAATTATTATCAACTTGGGATATGCTCTGGAACTTGTATTCATTTTTCACCCATGTTTTTCCTCCGTCAAAGGATGAATAATCTGTACAATAAACAACCCCTTTTTGTTTATTGTTAAACTCTATACTGTTGTATGAAACATTCGCAGGTGCCGTTGGAACTTTTGCCCATGTATTCCCCGAATCATAACTTTCATAAAGAGTCTGAGTTGACCATCCACCCAGAGAGGTATACATATGCCTTTTATCAAAAGGATCAACTGCGAAAGCTGCAGAAGTTCCTCCGGTCAGAGCAAATTTTGCTGAAGGGTAATTTGTCTGAGTAAACGGACCGTCTGTCTTTACTAAGCCTTTGTCAACAGTTGGTATCCATAATGTTCCATTGTCATCAAATTCGAAGAAGGATACATTATTTCCTGAATAACCGCTATCGGAATAATTCCAGGTTGCACCGCCATCTGTAGTTTTGTATACAACATCTCTGAAAGAATAATATGCAACATTCGGCTCTTTTGAACTCACCGCCAATCCTTCTGAAGTGTAACCTACAGATTGTTCAAATGCGTTTCCAAGGTTTACTTTCGGTGTTTTCCAACTTTTACCCATATCCTCGCTGTACCTTATAGGCATATTCATATTCAGATATACAAGATACATAATTGGTGGTCTGCCGTCATCTCTTAATCCTCCGAATCTTATAAACATTGGCATTGCTTTCCCATTACCGTTTGTAATAAAGGGTATCTCAATCCACGTATTCCCCTTGTCGTAACTTTCATATATTCCACCGGAATATGTTTTTTTATCTTTCCATTCTCCTCTATATATCGAAAACCAATGGTCTTCATCAATAGGATCGGAAATAATGCAGGTAGCTGTCTTCTCTTCAAGATTTCCGTTAAAAGATTTCCAAATTAATCCCGAATTTGTAGTACCAAAAAGACCTTTGCCATCAACGGCAGTAATAACGGTTTTTCCGTCAGGTGAAACATACATTCCCCAAACCATTGTGTTCTTTTCAAAGATTTCACCCATTGATTCAAATGTTTCTCCATCATCAGTTGATTTAAACACACCGGTTGATGTAAGTACATACACATTACCCTTATCATCAAACTGAATGAGGTTTTCGGAACCATTCTCACAGATAATATTCTCAGAAAGCACCTGTTTCCAGGTTTTTCCATAATCAACTGATTTATATAATCCGTCAAAAGGAGAAGCATTAACCTTGCTTTTTTCACCTGAGGATTTACCAACAATTCCCTGGGTAATATAAATTTCATTTTCTTTTGTCGGGTGAAATTCTATATCGGTAATACACCACATATGAATTCCGTCTGTAATACTTTCCCAGTTAACGCCTCCGTCTGTTGAACGCCAGCCTCCTGCAAGATCGGAACCAAAAATCATAAGTTCAGGATATATAGGAGAAGATTCAAGCGCCGTTATTACCTGACCACCTTCACCGCCTCGTATACCTTCCTCCATCTGTGGAATAGTCTGCATATGATACATAGTATACCACGGCGTATATTTAGTTGCATTCTGTGCTACAGGATAAGGATAAAAATATGCATCAGAATTAACATCCAGATCACCATAATCATACAAGCCTTCACTATTTACTGTTATAATATTAAAAAATATTGTTATACAAATACATATAGCAAAAATTTTTTTCATAATATTCTCCCCCCTTATTTTTCTACACTTCAATTATAGATGGTAACTTGTTTCATATCTTGTAATATATTGACAAAAAATTATACTATATTAACTATTTAAAAAAGCACCTGTCGCCAGGTGCTTTTTTGAATATTATTTGCTTTTAATAATAACAAGATTGTTAGAATCGCTCCAATCGACCTTACAACCGAGAGCCTCGGCTACGAAACGAAGAGGAATCATTGTTCTGCTGTTTCTGAGTTGCGGCACTGCATCGAGGGTAACCTCTGTACCGTTTACAGTTGCAACAGGGTTTCCGATTGTAAGTTTCACAACAGTGTCCCCTTTTGTTCCTGTTACTGTCTGAGTGGTGTCGTCCCATTCGATTGTTGCGCCAAGCTTTTCAAATATTTTTCTCATCGGAACGAAGGTTCTGTCATTTTCAAGGAACGGCTCCGAGTCAAAGCCGATTATGTCGCTGTCGATTTTAACTCTTATACGTCCGTCAGTATACATATTCGGAATTATGTATTCATCAGTCTTTTCCCATTTTGGCAATTCGTTATCATACCATTTTTTAAATGTAGGATAATCATAAATTATAAACCCGTTTGAACAGGTACCGATAAATACTTCATCGGAAACCGGCGAGAAAGTGATTGATGTAACATCGATAATGCCTTTCATTCCTGGAACTAAAATCCATTCATTTCCACCGTCATAAGTTTCATATACGCCTGGTGTTTTAAGTCCTTCTTTTGTGTTTTTACCACCTACAATAAGATGATTTTTATCCTTTGGATCCTGGGCAATTGCGGTAATTGAAACTAACGTTCCAACATCTGTTTTAAGTCCGTTAGTTTTTCCGTAAGAGGTAACCTGACCATTATGCCACTTATTTACAGTTCCGCTGTATCCGCCATACCATACAGTATCTTCGTCAAAGGCATCGGCATAAATAACATACATAGAACTTGCCCCTGTGAGTTTTTTCCAGGTTTGTCCTCTGTCTTTACTCTGATAGATATTATTACTTTTATAAGAAAAAAGAACGTCGTTATTTACAGGCGAAACTGCAGTTATTACCTGTGAATTTTTATTCCAGGTCTTTCCGCCATCAAAACTTGTATAATAACCGGAATAAATTATATTCGAATCATCTTTATGATACTGCAGTACCTCATTTGCACTACTGATGCCTGCAATTTTTTTCCATGTAGCACCTCCGTCAAAAGACTCCACAATTTTCGGAGTTTTCATGGATGCAAAAACGTGATTTGCATTATTTGGATCAACCGCAACCATATGAGCGGATGTGCTTTT
This sequence comes from Clostridia bacterium, assembly GCA_045605445.1. Lineage (GTDB taxonomy): Bacteria > Bacillota > Clostridia > RGIG6154 > RGIG6154 > CAZMHL01. Next base: position 113,305 of record JAZUPZ010000039.1, read on the forward strand.
TTCTTTTCTTGTTACTGTTGAGTATTTGCCCTTTTCATAAGGTTCATCAGTTACCGCAACACCTCTGTCAACATCAGAGAACCATATTCTTCCGTTCTGGTCAAAGGTTATGTTTCTTGTGTTGATTGCGCTGTATCCGCCATTTCTCGGATAGAAATTTTCACCGCAGTCGGTTGACAGATAAACATAGTCGGCAAAGGAATAATAAATATGTCCCGGTCTTGTAGAAATAATTGCAAAACCCTCGGACATGTAACCTTTACCTGTATTGTTGTAAATCATATCACGGTTCTGAAGCTTTGGAACATTCCATTTTTTACCTTCGTTGTCACTGTACTGCAACGGACTACCGCAATTATTATATCCCATAAACAGTCTTGTGTTTCCATCAGGCTTAATTATGTACTGAATAAGTCTTGGCGTAGCAAGCCCCGAAGCGTTTATGGGGTAATTAACTGTTGTCCAGGTTTTACCTGCATCCCTTGTCTGATAAAGTTTGTGTTCAGGTCCCTGAAAACATGCAAACCAATGATTTTCATCATAAGGATCAACGGTTACTGAAGAACAGGAGGTTACACCATCAACACTGTTGCTTAATACTTCCCATGACTGACCGCCGTTTGCTGTGTAAAACAAGCCACCGGTACATCCCGCAAGCATTCTAGTGGATTCATCGTTAAACAGATACAAGGTATAAACCCCGGCATTATCATCGGCAAATTTACTGAGCAGACTAAAGGTTTTTCCGTCATTAGTTGATTTATACAAACCATTTGATGAAAGGGCAAAAATGTTTCCGTTTTTATCATAGCGAACAAGTCCGAAGCTGCATGCTGCAGAAATAAAATTGTCATTTATAACCTGAGTCCAGGTTTTTCCTGCATCGGTAGATCTGTAAAGTCCGTCTAAGGAAGAATGGTTTGCTTTGCCTCTTGAGTTCGAATCGTTATCTCTTTTACCGGTCTGAACTGCGAAAACAATATTTTCATCATAAGGACTCCACACAATGTCGGTGCAACACCAGTTATTGTTGTTTCCTCCGATTGTTTCCCAGTTGATACCGCCGTCAGTACTTCTCCAGATGCCTGCCATATCAGAACCTAAAAGCACATGATCGGGATTTACAGGTGAAACGCCTATTGCTGTTACAACCTGATTTCCGTCTCCTGCTCTTCTTCCCATATCATATTCTTCTTTAGTTTGTCTTCCCCACTGAACAAACCAGGGCGAATATCTTGTAGCATTTTGCGCTATCGGATATGCGTAGAAATTTGCAGAGCTGTTCTCAGGAATATCACCTGAATAATCATAAAGTTTGATTGCAGCTGCTGATGTGCACATAGAAAAAATTATTACACACAGAAGTATTACAGATATTGTCTTTTTCATCTTTTTCCCCCAAATAAATATTCTAGCTAGATATATTATATTATATCGCTCTTTTTTTGTCAATCTTGTATAATCAATCTGACAAAAAAGCACCCTTTGAGGGGTGCTTTCAGTATTATTTGCTTTTTATGATAACAAGATTGTTCGAATCGCTCCAGTCAACCTTGCAGCCGAGAGCTTCGGCAACAAAACGAAGAGGAATCATTGTTCTTGAGTTTTTAAGCTGCGGAACCGCATCAAGGGTAACCTCATTACCGTTTACGGTTGCAACAGGGTTTCCGATTGTAAGCTTAACAACTGTATCTCCTTTTGTTCCCGTTACAGTTTGAGTTGCATCGTCCCACTCAATGGTTGCGCCAAGCTTTTCGAAAATTTTTCTCATAGGAACAAAGGTTCTGTCATTTTCAAGGAATGGCTCTGAGTCAAAGCCAATTACATCGCTGTCAATTTTAACTCTTATTCTTCCATCGGTATACATATTTGGAATTATATATTCATCGGAAAAATCCCAACTGTTAAGTTGTCCATTATACCATTTATAGAAAACATTGTAATCATAAACTATGAGACCGTTTGAGCAAGTACCAATAAAAATTTCTTCTGATACAGGTGAAAATGTCAACGAATTTATGTGAGCTATTCCTTTCATTCCGGGAACTAAAACCCAGGTTTTACCGCCGTCTAAGGTTTCATAAATACCCGGTGTTTTAAGTCCGCATTTTGTTTCTTTTCCGCCTGCCACAAGATGATTTTTATTTTTCGGATTCTGTGCCATAGTATTTATAGAAACAAGTTCGCCTTTATCAGTATAAAGACCATTTGCTTTTCCAAACGTAGTTGTATCAGATCCGGTAAGTTTAGTAACTGTTCCTGAATAACCCGCATACCAAACAGTATCTTCATCAGCAACATCAGCAATAACAACATATGCTGACGTTCCTATATTTTTAACATCCTCCCAGGTTATACCTCTGTCCTTTGACTTTCTTATGATACCACCTGAATAGCTATACACAACGTCGTTATTCGCAGGAGAAACAGTAGTTACAGCATATTCAAGGTCCTTCCAGGTTTCCCCGTTGTCAGTACTGTATTTATTTCCTGCATATATAAAATTAACATCTTTATTGTGATATTGAAGAACAATATAGTCTCCGGAAAAGCCTTCAACCTTGGTCCAATTTTCTCCTCTGTCAAAGGTTTCATTTAATCCACCACAAAATGATAAAACGTGATTAACATTTTTAGGATCAATAGCAACCGCAGTTGATGCAGTAGCCATCAAATCTCTTTCAACGGTTGAATACTCACCTTTTTTATATGGAAAATTAGTATGTGCAAGTCCACGATCTACATCTGCAAACCAAACCCTACCTTCTTGGTCAAATACAACTTTGTTTGTATTTATCGCTGAATATCCGCTATTTCTGTAATCAAATGTTTCACCATAATCTGTAGATTTATATACAGTATCGGCAAAAGAATAATACATTGTTCCCGGATTGGATGGGTCTACATCAAAACCTTCACAAAAATATCCCATTCCCTGCTGATTATATACCATTTCACGATCAATAAGTTTAGGAACCACCCAGTTTTCGCCTTCATCATCAGTATACTGAATTGGATTACCGCACTGTGTGTAAATTAAAAACAATCTTGTTGTTCCATCATCTTTAATAACGTATCTTATAACTTGAGGCGTAGCAAGTCCGGATGAATTTATTCTGTAATAAACCTGCTCCCAGGTTTTTCCCGAATCGTAAGTTTCATAGAGCTTATGTTTTGGACCTTGAAAACAAGCAAACCAATGATTTTCATCATAAGGGTCTACAGTTACAGAGGTACACATTGTTACACCCTCAACATTGGAATTTAAATTTTTCCATAGAAGTCCTCCGTTTGAAGTATAATACAGACCACCTTCTACACAAGCAAGCATTTTTTTACTTTCACCATTAAATAAGTGCATAGAAAATACCGCTGCATTTTCTTTTAAGAAAGAATTGTCAATAAATTCCCAGGTTTCCCCGTCATCTGTCGACTTAAACAAGCCCTCAGAAGAAAGAGCTAACACATTTCCGTTTTTGTCGTACTGTACTGCTCCGTCAGTACAAGCCATTGAAATAAAGTTTTTAGGTAAAACTAATTTCCAGGTTTTACCGGCATCGGTAGTTTTATAAAGTCCATCCAAAGAAGAATTGCTTGCTTTGCTGACAGCAGAACTTAATGTTCTCGTTCCTGTCTGAACTGCAAATGCAACATTTTCATCAAATGGGCTCCACACAATGTCATTTACGCACCAGTTGTTATTGTTTTCTCCTTCTGTTTCCCAGTTAATGCCTCCATCGGTACTTCTCCATATACCTGCCATATCGCTGCCAAGCATAATGTGATCGGGATTAACAGGAGATACAGAAAGTTCCATAATCATCTGATTTCCGTCTCCGGCTCTTCTTCCTGTGTCATATTCAGCCTGTTTTTGTCTCGCCCACTGAACAAACCAGGGTGAATATCTTGTTGCATTCTGAGCTATCGGATAAGCATAAAATTTTGCAGGATCACCATCAGGAATATCCCCTGTATGATCATATACCTTTGTTGCTGCAAGTGTTGGTATGTACATAAGAAGTAATATACTACATACCAAAATAACGCTTAATAATTTTTTCATATATTTTCCCCCTATCATTTAATTAACAAAATTTATTATAAAACACTATGTCCGTTTTGTCAAATTTAATATTAAAAATACCCGACATAAAAAGAACACCCCTAAGGGTGTCCTTTTTTATTAGTCGTTATTTACTACAGTCTGAATATAATTTTGAATTGTTGTCGGAACGGTGCCGGAAGCGCCGTCTTCTCCAACAAATATTATTACATTCAGTTTGTTGTGCTTACAGTGCGCTTGCATCGGCAATTACATAAATTTTTACAAATGCAAGTTTGCCATCTACCGTTTTATTTCTAATAAGATCATTATGAGAAGTACCACCGGTTATTGTGAAAGCAAGTTGAACTGATGTTTTTCCTGCAGTTTTCTGTTCAGCAATATATGGTGCAAGATTTGCTGAGTATTGACGATATTTATACTCACGACTACTACTTATAGACTGAGTAGCTATATCAGAACCAACTGTCAAAGCTGAAATATCAACTGCAGCAGATGATGTCTGACCGGCTGCAATACCTGCAAATACTGTTGAATAGTCACCTGTTACAGGTTTAATTCTCAATGTACAAGATCCAGCATTATGGAAGGCTGACATAAAGCCGAAGTTTGCTTTTAACATCTGGCAATCAACGCCTGAAATATCAAGAGTTGTATAGAAATAAGAGCCATTGCTTCTTCCAAGAGTAGCAGTTCCGTTTTTAACTTTTCCATCAGGATCACGGAAATACCACTGAGTAAATTCTAAATCTTTTGTATATACTGCTTTAAGAGTTACGCCTGTTGTTGCAACAGTATATTCAGATCCGGCAGGAAGAATTGTTGTTCCGTTATCTGCAGTCCAGCCTTCAAAAGTATAACCTGTCTTATCGCTTGTGTTTGGAAGTATAATTTTGTCATTTAGTGCAACAGTTTCAAAATCAGATTTTGTTGCATATGTGAAATCAATAGCTACACCGTCAACCCAAACTGATGTGAAAGTAACGCCGTTTGCAGGCATTTCATAATCGTCGCCCGGCTGATATTTTGCTGTACCGTCGTGCCAACCATCAAATATTTTGCCTTTAACCTTTCCAGTCATAGCAGGAAGTGTAATATCTTCACCAGGCAAAGCTGATATAGGAGCAACTCCTGTATCGAAGGTTGCTGCTTTTGCTTCAATCCATGTTGCTGTAAATGTTTTGTTTGAATCAAAGGTAATTGGAGTTCCAACTGTATATGTTGTTGTGCCTTCTTTCCAACCGCTGAATACACAACCCGATACGTTAAACATACATGCTGGAAGTTCAAGTCTGTTACCTGTTGTACCGTAGTAAACAGTCTGAGCACCAGCATTTGTTGTTGCATCGGCTCTTCCGCTTTCAAACGTAAACTTAATCATCGGTTTCCAAACAGCTTTAAGAGTTGTAGCTGTATCAGGAACTGTGTATGGATTTGTAAGTACAGGTTCGTTTCCATCTGCTGACCAGCCGAGGAATTCATAACCTTCTTTTACAAAACCATTTGCAGGAAGTGTAACTTCTGTTCCTGGAATTGTGTTAATTGCACTAACAGAGCCACTTTCTGCTCCGTTTCCGTCAAAGTTAACAGAAACAGGAACACCGGATGTAACTACAAGTGAAGGTCTCTTTGATTCGGTTGCTTCAAATGGAGTGTAGAAACAACCCATGCTCTGATAAGCATTAGATGCGCCCTTAACTGAATCAGAATGGTTAGTGGTAAGAGCATACTGCATTGCAAAGAGTGCTTTTGTTGCGCCATTATTCTTAAGTTCGTTAATATATGATGTTACATCAAATTCAACAGTATATTCACTTGTCTTAGATGCAAGTGACTGAGAACCGATTTGCACTAATGTAGGCATTGTAATGCTTGATCCGGAAATTTCGTTAAGTCCGTTAGTAAGTGTTGCGCCACCAAAGCTTGTTGCTCCGTCCCAACCGTTTGTAACCTTATAAAGTGTCAAAGGACCGAACTTTGTTCTATAAGCAGGAAGCTTAAGTGTTACTTTTGATACTGCCGGAATTTCACCAAGATCTATACCAAGTAAATACCAAGCATCATACCACTGGTTAGAACGTGCTCCACCCTGGAGATCAGCTCTCTGGCTGCTGTTATAGTAAATTCTGTAATCCGTAGGATTACCTCTGCCTGTGCCACCATCAGCAGTGTCATTATCAAGAATTACATATGCAGAATTCATTGTGCTGATAGGCTGTTCAGAAATACCTGAGAAATCCCACTGAGCAGTAAATTGTACATTTGATGCTGGCATTGTGAATCTGTCACCCGGCTGGTAAACAGTTACACCACCATCTGCAGACCAACCTGTAAATGTATAAGAACCGATTAAAGCAGTTTTAGCAAATGTGTTTGCAGGAAGTGTAATTACATCGCCTTCAAGTCCGCCGATATAAGTAGGTGCTGTACCTGATGTTCCGGTACCGCCTACAAATGTAGCAGTAAATGCTGTAACCCACTGAGCTTCGAATGTTACGTCTGTTGCAGGCATTGTATATGTATCACCTACTGCATAAGTAGATGTGCCATCATTCCAACCTACGAATTTGTAACCCATAATGTTGAATGTGTTTGCAGGAAGTGTGAATGTTTCACCTTCAACGAATTTACCTAATGAAGGAGCTTCACCCGTCGTAGCTCCTGCATGAACACCGGCTGTAAAAGTAGTATTATTAGCAACTGACCATACAGGATAGAAAATAACTGTTGCTTCAGGCATTGTGTATGAAGAGCCTGCAACATAGGTATTCATACCATCGTTCCATCCCATAAATTTATAGCCGGAAATATTCATTCCGCAATCGCCCGGGATTGTAATTGTCTGACCTGCATCAGCTCTGAGAGTAGCTTTTACAGATGTAACGGTTTCTGATTCTACGAAGTATGCAGGATATTTACCATAATTTGCATCTGTTGAAGAGCCAACACCTGTGTGATTCTTGAAGAACAATTTTTTCTGAGGAGAAGCGTATCTTGCATTTACAAATGAAAGTGTAGCTTCATCACCGTAAGTCTTATAGTCTATAACGTCTTTCTTAGTTCCGGCTTTATAAGTAAGTTTTCCGTTTTCAACGTTAAAGATATTTACTGTAGCTGATTCAGAAAGCGGGAATGGCTTAATCTGAAGTGTAGAATCGTTTGTAAGATCAGTATCAGTAAGAACACTTGTGTTCGGAGATATTGAATAATATCCTGATTCTTTGTGGTATACCTGACCGAAGTGATATGCTCTGAGTCCCTGATAAGCATTTGAGTTAGGTGTATATGTTGCACCTGTTACAACTGCATTAGCATCCCAGTCGTAAAGTACCTGAATGTTGTTCATATATCCGTCACTGTCTTCAGCATAAACGAGAATATCACCAACGCCAAGTAAAGCAACGGCATCACCAATCTTCAAATTGGTTGAAGATGACCATTTTGTAGCAGAATTCAATGTTTCGTTTTCAGTAGGAAGAATTACAGATTTTGATTTTGCATCTGTATCCATAAGACAAATCTTACGTCCAACATCTTCTTCTCCGTCTTTATTTTTATATACAGTATAAACTATCTTTTCAAGATAATGAGGTACTGCATATTCGTCGATAGCTCCTGCAGAGCTACCTGAAGATTCCTGAAGTACGAATGCAATCGGAACTACTGAAACGTTACCCATTGTATAAACATCGTATTTCTTTTCTGATTCATCAACAAGTGATTTTGCATTGGATTCAAAAGAATCATAAGCGGTAGGATCAGTCGGAATATAGAATACTGTTGATTTTGAAGATGAATAAGCAAATTTTATGTTAGCGCTGCCTTTTGTTGCCATATAACCAGACTTAAGGTACAATGCGCTGTCACTTAATGTATGTCTTATAGTAAGTGTCTCTTCAGGATCTTCTTCAGCACCGAGTCTCTGTGTGTCGATATAATCAATTTCATTTTTATCATTTACAGAGTATGAAATAACCTGCTGTTTAATTGAATTACCTGCGTCGAACAATGAAAGATGGGATGCATCTGTGAACAAAGTAAATGATTTTACTTTTTCACCGTCAAGAGTAATAGTTTCTGCAAGACGGAAAACAGAAGTTTCATCGTCTTTTGATTTTACAAGTAATACATCGATATTTCTGCTAAGGCTTGATCTTCCTGATCTGTCCATAGAAACGAGATAAGCAATGGATTTGCCTGATGTTGAAGAAACTTTTTCAACATATGCAACGTTGCCGAATACGTCGAAGTATACAGTAACCTGTTCTCCAAGGAGAAGATTTGTCATATCTACACGTTCGCCAACATCATAGTCTTTTGTTCCGATAGTAACTTTTCTTTCACCAGCATCTTTTGCTGAAATAATCTGATTTCCTGATTCTGTTGAAACTTTCATTTTTGTTACTCTTCTGTCGGCACTCTGTGCAACAGAAAGAACATAACCCGGTTTCAAATCAGAAAGTTCAAGTTTCTTTCCGTTTTCATCTGTAATTGAATAATAGAAAGTATTTGTAGAATGATTAAGATCAACATTAAGAGTTGTATCATCAATATCATAGATATACTTATTTTCAACGTTTACAGAATCAACAACTGTTGTGTTGTATTCATAAATGAATGCAACATCATATTCGTTTGTTCCACCGTTGTTAAGGAACACGATTTCACCATTTTTTACAAGGAACCATTCTTTGTAAATTACAGGAGAATCGTAAGCTTTATCGTTGAACAATACAGAAGTTGAAGGAGTGATGGTTATTGTGTCGATATTATCGTTTTCATCCCAGTAAGAGATAATTACGTTTGAACCGGACTTTCTAACTTCACTGATATCTTCAGCTGCAAGAGTGAAAATTTCATTCTTTTTGCCGATTGTACCAACATAAACAAGTTCTTTTCTACCATCTTCTTCGGTATAAAAAGCTTTTACATTGTATCCAAGATAATCGTATACAGCTTCATCTGTGTTAACATTGTAATAAAGCTGATTGCCAATTCTTGCTGTTCCGCGTTCTGCAGAAACACCAGGAATAATAGATGCAACATCATTTGCTGTCAAAATTCCTTCTACCTGGTAAATACCATGTTTTTCAGATAAAACAGATTTGTTTTCATTTATTTCCCAGAAGGTTTCACCTGTTGTTGTAGAAGTTGAAGCAACTTCGAACAAAGGTGCAACGAATGCATTATAAAGAAGCTGGCAAGCAGTTTCATATGTCATAATACCATCGTTGTTTGCAGAGTCAAGGCTATCATACAAATCAAGGTTTGAAGCAAGAACTCTGTATGATGCAGGATATTCACCTGTATGCATAGCATATTCTTTGTATCCTAATGCATTTATAACAACAGCCAAACCTTCATCAAATGTGATATAGTCATCAGGTTTGAAAGTTAAATCATACTCATCATATGTAAGAACATTGAGAGCTGCTGCCAAAAGGATTGTTTTATAATACTTATGAGAACTGTCAACGTCAGTATATCTTAATTCATAAGTATCAGAAACATCAATGTCATTGTATCTGCAAAGTCTCATTGCATATTCAACGAACTCTGCTCTTGTGATACTTTCACTCATGCTTGCCGGGAATTCGTCCCCTTCTTTGAAAACGCCGAGTTTAACAAGAAGATGTACAATGTCAAACTGCGGATCTTCAACATCCACAATATCTGCTACAGTAAGGGCAGCTGAAACTGAACCTACCATAGTAGTGAAAATCATGGAAAAAACGAGCATAAGCGATATTAAACACTTAATTGTCTTGTTCATAGATTTTCTCCTTTTTGAAATTTATTTTTTATCATACTATTTGTACCTTTATAATTGAAATTACAACTTAAACAATAAATTATTTTTCAATTTTTGAAATAACAGTAACTGATGGAGCAAATTCTGAATCTGCACTATATACATAGAAGCAAGGCATCTGTCTTACTGCTTCATCAGGGATGAACTCTATCTTAACTGCAACTTTATCGTCAAGCTGTGTCAAACATTCACGAACGTCTAGTCTGATCTGACCGTATTCTGACGATGCTGTAACCTTTGTTGAAGAGAACGGTGTAGAGTCAGCGTTCGGAAGAACATTTGCATAAAGTTTATCATCTCTTACAAGGTAAACGTTAATAGTTCCGTTCACTGTAGCTCTTCCTGTAATTGTAAGGAATGCATTTGAAAGATTTCCTTCATACTTTTCAACATCTGTAATATAGTACATATTTGAAGTTCTGAATCCTTCAAGTGTTCCAAATGTATTGAGTTCTTTACCAGCATTATGCTTATTAAGAGCTGAAGAATAGATAGAACCACTTGTTGTAAGAAGTGTTCTTAATGTTGAAGGAACGTAATCATAAACATTGGTTGTGTACTGTTTCATACCATCAAATGACAATTCTCCGGGAGGAGTTGTAATTTCAAAGTATGCTTTTGTATGGAAATCCTTAATACGGGAGCTGTCAGTAGTTGCATTACCACCTGAAATGTTAGTCATTCTGAAGTAAACTGTATCAACTCCTGCTTTATGTTTGCTTGCAATAAATTCAGTTACATCAATAGGAGCAGGATAAAATCCGGCACTTACACCTGAAGATGTAGCGCTGTATGATTTGCTTGCAACCAAAGTACCGTTTGGAACTTTTTCTGTTTTAAATTCAACGCCTTCAGAAGTAACGTCAGCAAATGCATTATATTCTTCTTCTGTAATTTCATAAATAGCAATGTTTGCAGCTGTGTTGAATTTAACGTTACTGAAATAGAAATTTGCTGCTGAAACGCCTTCTATAGCTGAAATATCTATTTTTCCGTAGTAATCAGCTCTCGGGTAGTTTCTGAAAAGATTTCTCTGACCGGTAGGATTTCTTCTTGCTGTACCTGTTTCTGCACCACTTGAAGCGGTAGAGAAATAGATTGAATCAGCAAGGTTGATCTTAGTGGTTTTTGGTTTTCTTACCATTGTTACTACATTTTCTTCTTCATCATATGTAGCTGTAATGTTAAGAGAATCGGCAACCAAATCGATAGGAACGAAAATTTCGCCATTGAGCAAGTAAGGTGCTACCTTAAGCTCTTTCATTTCTGTTCCGACTTTAGCAACCGGTTCACCAACCTGCATAACGATTTTAACGTTATCCTGGGTTGTAATGATAATAGTGTAGTCTTCTTCATCAACTACAACTTTTGACCTGAACAGCTCATAAATCTGCTGCATAGGTACACACACTGTTCCGTTTACCAGAACAGGGTCTGTTGCAAAAGACAATTCAATGCCCTCAATGATAACTCTTGTATAGTTACTGCTTGCATAAGCGGTGAACACACAAGTTGAGAAAAGCATTACCAATGTCAAAGCAACAGCAAGTAATTTTTTCATTTTTTTCATTTGGTCTCCCCCTTTTATTTAAACCACGATAAGGGCAAACGATTTTCGTCGTTTGTCCTTATCAAGTTTATACAATAATAAATTAACCTTTAACTGCACCTGCTGTCATACCCTTTACAAAGTATTTATTCAGGAATAAGTAAATAATAATCATAGGAAGTGATGATATAACTGCACCAGCCATTACGAGGTTCCATGCAGCTGCGGCATCTGAGCTACCTGCGAGAGCTTTAAGTCCAACAGGAAGAGTTCTCTGATCCGGATTAGCCAAAGTAACAATCATAGGCATTAAGTAATCGTTCCAGGAGCTCTGGAATGAAAGGATACCGATTGTTGCCATAACCGGCTTAAGAAGCGGCAATATAACTCTGAAGAATATGCCAAGGAATGTACATCCGTCGATTTCTGCAGCTTCATCCATTTCCTTCGGAAGTGAGAAAATAAACGATCTTACAAGGAAGATGTTTGTAATAGATGATGCGAAGAAATGTTTGAATATAAGACCCCAAAGGGATGTGTTCAAATGTAAAGCTTTAAGAATCTGAAGTGTTGGGTACATTGATGAAGTACCAAGTGTTACGAACATCATACCGGTTTTGATTCCGAATATAACATTCTTACCCGGGAATTCAGCTCTTGCAAAAACGTAACCATTTACTGCAGCAAAGAAAAGGCTCATTGTTACGTTAAAGAAGCAGTAGTAAACACTGTTCCATGTATATTTTGCAAAGTTAGCAACTGTCCAAGCCTGAATGTAGTTATCAAAAGACCATTCTGAAGGCCAGAAGCTCATTCCTGCGAGAATGTCCATATTGCTTTTGAATGAATTGACAAATTCAAAGATAACAGGGAAAATTACCAGGAACAATAATGCCAACAAAAATGCATACATCGGAATGACAGAAAGGTCAAATCTTTTTTTATTCTTACTCATTTTATGTAATATTCCTTTCTACAAATTAATATACATCGTTTGCTTTTCTTGAAACTCTCAAGTAAAGAACTGTAACAGCTGCAACGATGAATGAAACGATAACGCCCATTGCAGACGCATAGCCATACTGAGGAATAGTTCCTGATGATTCAAAATACTGCTGATAAATATAAAGCATAACAACGTTTGTCTGGTTAGCAGGGCCACCATTTGTCAGAAGCATTACACTCTGATATGTTTTCAAACCGTTAACAATTGCAAGCATAAGTATAATTCTTATAGTAGGAGCAATCATAGGAACAGTAATTTTCAAGAACTGCTGAACTTTATTTGCACCGTCGAGGTCTGCTGCTTCATACATATCCTGAGGTATGTTCTGAATACCTGCCATAAAGAACAACATATTTGATGAGAAGCCGAGCCAGAATGAGTGGATTATAATTACAGACAAAGCTGACCACTTATCAGCAAACCAGTTATGAGGTTCATCAAGGATGCCAATAGCCATAAGGGCATTATTAACAACACCATTGAATGAACTAAACATAAATGTAAAGATAAGACAGGATACTACCGAGCCAAGCATATGTGGCATATAGTAACCAACAGAGAATACTCTCTTAAACTTAATCTTATCACTTGAAAGCATAACCGCAAGAATCAGTGCAAGCGGAATTTCAACAATAAGTTTAGGAAGCGCAACAAGGAATGTGTTTCCAACACTCTTCCAATATGCCAAATCCTGGAAAAGACGGATAAAGTTTTCGAGACCAATAAACATAGTATTGGCATCTACACCGTCATAACGGTAAAATGCATACCTTACAACCCAGAGAATCGGGTAGATTGAAAATACAAAAAATCCGATAATACTCGGAGACAACATTAAGTATGAAGATACGATCTGTTGTTTTTTGTACTTCTTTTTAACCTTGACCTTTTTTGTAGCGTCAGCTGTTTTTGATAAAGCCAAAATCATTTCCTCCTTTAAGTCAATTTATACAATAAATGTATATGAAAGAGTGTTGTTCAAAAATGTACAAACTCTTCCAATATCCTTATAATGATTTTATCACATAATTTGTAGTTTGTAAAGTTTATTTTTTAACATCTTTTTCAAAGAATATTACAAATTGTACCAAATTGTAGAAATTTCACAAAAAAAATGTTTATTTTTTGTGAACATTTTGTGTAATTAGTATAATTTGCACGAAAAAAGTTATCATCCTTAGTTAAGATTGCACAAAAAAACGAAGCGAATAAATCGCTTCGTTCTAAGTTTGCTTTTAAATTATTTAACATAAATTGATTTGTCAATTGTACCGTCTTTAATACCTTTTCTCAAAGCCTGAGTGTATGTATCATTAAGTTCAGGAATGTATTTTGATGCATCAATTGATGTATCCTGCCATACATACTTTGCTTTATCTCCTGATGCTTCTTTTTCAAGAGCAAGAGAAGGTGTAGGTGTTCTTTCAATATTCTGATCCTTTACAAGAGCTGCAAACTGTGCCCACTGTGCAGGGAATTTTGATTCGTCTGCTTTTTCAGAAACACCAGCTCTGATCGGAACATAGAAACCTCTTTCATAAAGGTCGAGGCAAACTTCGTCGCCGAGAAGCCATGTGTAAACCTTCATAACTTTTTCAGGGCATTCCAAAGCTGTTTTTGAAATCATATAGCCTGAAGATCTTGAAGCCGGATTCTGATATCTTTCATAGCCGTCGTATACAGGAACCGGAGCAACTGCCCAGTCACATGTTGCCGGGAACTGATCTGTAAGAACGCCTACGTCCCAAGAAGCACCAATGAACATACCGATTCTGCCTGCTGCGAACTGAGCTCTCATTGTATCATTGTCAAGAGACTCAGCACCAGGGAATGTTGCTCCTGAATTTTTAACAGCTTTTACAAAATCAATGTATTCAAGCCAGTGTTCTGTAAATGTGTAAGTTTCTTTATCCCAGTCAATTACGGTTGTAGCACCATTTGGAGAGAGTTCAGCAAATGTTGCACTGTTCGGCTGACCAAGCTGTGACCAGCCCTGGTCTTTAAGAGGAAGACCTATACCATAAACATTGTTAGCCTTATCTGTAAGCTTCTTAGCAAATTCAACATATTCGCTTGTTGTCTTCGGAGGTGTAGGTTCACCGTTTTCATCAACAAGACCTGCTTTTTTGAATAAGTCTTTGTTGTATATAAGACCCTGAACTGTCTGAGCCATATTTACAAAGTAAACTTTACCATTGATAAGTTCTCTGTTGGCAAGAGGAATTTCACCATATGTATCGAGGAATTCCTGTCCGCCCGGCATATCTGCAATGGGAACTACATAACCTTTGTTTGCTGCATTAACTTTAGCCTGATCGCCCGGCCACAAAAGAAGATGTGGAAGCTGATCGTTCTGAGATGCAGACTCAATAATTGTAGCATAGTCGTTCAAATAAGTTTCGAACTGAATCTTGATGCCTTCTTCTTTACCTGTTGTGTTGTTGAATTCTTCAACAAGCTGTTCCATACGTTCCTGTGTAGAACCTGAAGATGACCAAACTTTGATAACGGTAACACCGTCAGCTGATTCGTCACCACCGCAGGATGCAAAGCAAACAACAACCATGAGCAATGACATAATTAAAGCAATAATCTTTTTCATAACACTGTTTCCTTTCTTTTTGCTTTTTTACATTCATTATATTAACATATTTACGTTAAATTGTAAAGTTTAAATTTTCTATTTGTTCAAATTTTACAAAAAAAATGTGCATTTTATTTTATTCACTGCGAAAATCCTTTTTCAGTAATTCGAAAACCTGCATTTTTTTCAATGTTTCTATGAGGTTTTTCATTGTTTTTACCTGCATCTTTTTGAGAATTTTATTTACAAGGGAACGAATTGTCACCTCTTCAACGCATCTCAAATTTGCTATATCCTTGTAATTTTTTCCTTCATAAACTAAATTCAGTACTTCAAATTCACTCTTTGTAAGTTTTGTGACCAGATTAAAAACATACATAAAACTGTCACGTTCATTTTTAAGTCTTACCATTTCATTTATAACTTTTCGGTTTACAGCATTTCGCCCTCCGGAGGCTTCCATGGCTTCTCTTATTGACATTATTATATCAACAATAGAAGATGTTTTTAAAATAAAGTCACTGGCACCGGCAACAAAAGCATTCATTATGTTATCATCGTAGTCGTGAATACTTACTATTATAACTTTAATTTCGGGATACCTTTCTTTTATTATCTTTGTTGCGGTAATGCCGTCATCATCGGTATCCATTTGAATATCCATAAGTATAACATCGGGCGAGGCCTCCCCAACCAGTTCAATTGCTTCTTTTCCATTAGAGGCAGTTGCTACAACCTCCATACCATTTTCGTTATTTACAATAACAGAAAAATAATCTCTTATTTCTTTCATATCGTCTGCTATCATAACTCTGATATTGTCCATAATCTTCACCATCATCCTTTCGGCAAATGTACATAAAAAGTAGTGCCGACATTTTCATTGCTTTCTATATAAATATAACCCATATGACGTTTTATTATTTTTGAGGTATAAGATAGTCCTATTCCCCAGTTACTTATTCTTGACTTTGTAGTATAGAACGGCTTAAAGATTTTGTTTATATTTTTTTTACTCATTCCGATACCGTTATCAGCAATTTCTATTATTACCCAGTCACCGTCGATATCACTTTTTAAAACAATAACGCCCTTTTTATCTTTTTTCTGAATAGCCTCAACGGCATTTATTATTATATTAGAAAGTGCTTCGTGCATATAATATGAGTCTGCTATCATCCTTATGTCATCTTTTTTATACTTTTTGATTATTTCAATATTATCAGGTATCTTAACCGATGACAAAGCTTCGTCAAGAACTTCATTAACAGACACACTATCTGTATTTACATCAATTTCATTATTTATATCAAGCATTTTGCTTAATTTGTTTATATAATCAGAAACCTGTCTGTCAAGTTCTTCAAGGGTTTTCTCTCTCGCCTCTCCCTGCTCAACTCTGGCTTTTCTGATTAAAATCTGATATGTAAAAACAATATTTTTAAAAGTATGAAAAACATTTATCAGATTTTCATTGATTCCAACCATATTCTTTTTCAGTAAATATCTGTTCATTCTGCCGAAATTTTTTGTAAGTTCATATCTTTGAATTACAACAAACTCAACAATCGTTACCGCTATCATAAAAAACATAGCATACATATAAATTACGGAATTAACCTGATAGCTGCTTGCGGAAGGAAGGATAGCTTGTATGCCTTTAAACAAATAAACATTCCTGAATACGCCGAGAGTATATATTAAAAAGAAAATAGCATTGAGGAGCATAACACAAACTGTTACTCCAAGAAACTGTTTTTTTCTCAAAGGCGACTTAATTCTGAAATTATTAGCCCAATATCCGTAAAGCGGAAAAATCAGATAAAGTATCATCCATCCGTAATTGAACAAATCGGCTATGTAAATCCAACCTGGCGCTATTCCACCTTCAACTACGTTAATATAAAATTTGTAAGAAACAAACGGGTCGTAAAAAACAAGAAACAATACCGGCAAAAGTGCGATACTGACCATAGAAATAAGTTTTTTACCAATGCTTTTGTTTTTATCACTTATATACGCGTTTACAAACAAAGGTTGTGAAACCAGATAAACTGCACAACACAAATTAAACACTCTTATAATTGCAGCTTCATTTACGTGGTGCCCTCTTGCAAATGAATAAATTATATTGTCAACATTAACAAAAACACTGCCACCACCTGTATATATACTACTCTTAACAGTATACATAAGAATAAGATATATAGTAACAATAAGTGACCAGAGCATTAGAGTAAACAGCAAAGAATATTTATTTACAAAGCTCTTCAGCAAAAATACAACTGATAATATAACCAAGCCAAAAAGAATCAGCGTCATATTTATTCCTCTTAATCAAATAATCTTTCTTCCGCACTTTCACAAATATAATGATATACAGGAAGATGAAGTTCCTGAACCTTATAGGTTTCCGTTTCCGGAACTTTTAATGTTATATCACAAAGTTCACTTATTTTACTTTCTTTGCTTCCTGTAAACCCAATAGTTTTTATCCCTTTGATTTTGGCTGTCTTAATTGCATTTACGACATTTTTTGAATTTCCCGAAGTTGAAAGTCCAATAATAATATCATTTGGCTGAGCATATGCATATACAAGCTGCGCATACACCATAGAAGGTTCCACGTCATTTATAAATGCTGTACAAACCGCCGTCTGAGAAGAAAGAGATATTGCCTGAATTCCATACTGAAGATTATCAGCCATAAACTCACCATCGTCATAAGCATCCTTGAATTTTTTTACATCATTTTCCTTAAGCTTTCTCTGAAGTGTAAAGCCTTTCATTAGTTCTCCGACAATATGATCGCAATCCGAACAACTTCCTCCGTTACCGCAGAGCAGAAGCTTTCCGCCCTTGTGATACATTTCCACAATAGCGTCAATAACTTTTTCTATTTCTTCTTTTATAACGTTCAAGCATTCATATCTTTCATAAAGCATTGTTTTCCACCCCTATTTAACATATATGTACTCGCCGTTTTGGGAAGCACTTTCGTAAATTGCAAACATTGTTTTCATAGTATTGACCGTACTTTTTAAATTGATTTCCGGTTTTGTATTATTCTTTATTGCCTCATAAATCATCTCAATATTTATTTTATGTCCTGTTCCCCAGCTTGTTTTTCCTATTGCGCCCGAATCGTCAACCGCGATAAGTTCACCATCACGGTAAAGTTTATTGTAACAACAATTAAAAATTGTTTTTTCATAAATAAGCTCTATGTTCATAGGAACACAAGTGTTATAACCATTCGTAGCAAAGAAAATGCCTTCAACTCCATGTGATCTTTAATAAGTTTATCAAATTGTTCTTTTGTCATAGTCATTGGTTTTACTGCAACAACCTTTTTACCTGCTCTTAATGATTTATCTATCATTTCTTAATGAAGATAATGAGGCGTACAGATGTGAACAACATCTGCTCTTTCTTTGTTGTTATCACAAACAGCATAAAGATTTGCATTATCTGTCAATCTTATAGCTTCAGCATGATTTTAAAAAATGGCACCGCAACCTACTATACAAGCATTAAACATAACAAGTCACCTACTATTTTAATCTAAATGAAATACTTCTTTCAAAGGAATGGAAACAGGACTTTTGTCGGGATTAGTTTCCATTATATCAGCCATATTGTCCCACCATTTTCTGCAAATTGCAGTTTCTGAACTTTTGTTCCATTTGTCTTCGTCTTCTATCAGCATATAGCCAAAAAGTATATTTGTTTCTTTATCCCAAAAGATAGAATAATCAGAAGCGCCGTATTCTTTCAGCATTTCTTTCATTTCAGGCCAGAGATTATTGTGTCTTTTCTCATATTCGTCTTTCATACCTTTATAAACTTTCATTTTAAAAGCTTTTCTGATCATACTAACCTCCTCAAAGCCTATAAAAAGGCATTTGAAATTATTATATCACTACAGATGTGAATTTTCAATAGTCAAAAGCAAGAAAAAACAGATGTCGCTTTTGCAACATCTGTTTTAATATTATTCGGATACTCCAATTTCTCTTGTTGTTAAGTTCCATCCGGTTTTAAAGCCAAATATGTCTCTTAGCGCCGTAAATGAAATCATTGAGTTGTTATTGTAGTAGTGGAGATTATAGTCCCCTTCTACCACTTTTCCGTTAACATAAATTTTGTTATCGTCCATATCAAGAGTGTATGTCTTTTTATCAATTTTAATGATAGCTGCTTCCTGAGCTGCGTCCCATTTTACTTCATAGTACATATTTTCAAAAAGACTTCTGATTCCGACATAAACTTCGCCTTCTTCAAACTGAGGTAATACGTTTATATCTTTTTCTCTTACACCATTGACAAAGAATTTAAAGCCGGTTTTTGCTACTTCTTCTTTCCACTGCTTGTATTTGTCGAATTCGTAAATAATGTTACCTGCAGAGGTTGCAATCCATGCCTTATCAGTTCCCGGTTCAAAACCGAAAGCCCAGATATCTCTTGAACCAGGAAGACCCGGAACTACTTCCCAGGTTTCTCCGCCGTCCCAGGATTCATAAGTACCTGTACCCTTACCGCCAGTTCTTGACATTCTGCCGCCGAGAAGGAGATGGTTTCCGTCATCGGGATCAACTGCAAGAGCAGCAAATGTAGGAGCATATTTATCGTCATAATTTACAATACCGTTCTCACTTGATATAGTTTTAACTAATTCATCATTTTCAAACACATTGATTTTTCCGTTTGAAAGAAGAACGTAATATTTGTATGGGTTAGACGGGTCAACCATTGACATCTGAACTGTTGATGCAAGGGTTCCTTTTAATTCTGTCCAGGTTGTTCCACAGTCTTCTGAACGGAAAACCTTTTTTGTTGTTGAGTTTGCATGATAAAGAATATCATTATTTGATTCTGAAACTGCTGAAATAGATTTTTCAAGCTTTGTCCATGTTTTACCACCGTCTGTACTGATGTGATTTGTTGCATAAATCATTCCCTGTCTTGTTTTGTGGAAATGAGATCTTGAAGATTCGATTCCTTCAACATGTTTGAAGTGGGCTCCGTTATCCCAGCTTTCAGCAAGAATTTTGCTTGACCAGTTACCGATTGTACAAATTACGTGACTTGGGTCAAAGGGGTCTGTACTGTAGTCACCTATCGATTTTGAATTTGAATATCTTGGTGTTACACTGTCAACCGAATTATCCCAGTAATAAACGCCATTCATTTCTCCTGTTGCTCTCAAAATACCTTTATCTGTACAAGGTATGACAATTGCATAGTTAGGATCATCGAAAATAAATTTTGCTCCACGGTTACCGGACATTCCTGAGCCTGAATAATAGAAGTTCTGTCCTCCGTCTGTACTCTTGTAAAGAACATCGTTGAACGAATAGAAAACTGTGTAAGGATCATACGGGTGTCCCATAAGACCTTCAATAAGGTAACCTGTGTTGCCATTGTAGGATTCATTGATTACCAGGTCGAGAGCATCTGTTGGCTGAGTTGACCCCCATGTTTTACCAAGGTCGTGGCTCCATTTAATTGGCTGAACAGTTGAACCGTAAACAATGTAAAGACAAGGATTGCCATCAGGATTATAACAACCGAATTCAACCTTGTGAGGTTTAGCAGATGTATTGATGCTGCCGCTGGGGATATTTTTCTTTCTTGTGGTTAATCCTTCTTCAGTTTCAAGTTCCCATGTCTGTCCACCATCGTATGTGAAGTAAAGGGATTCATCAACAATACATACCCACATATTTTTATCATTAGGGTTGATTGCAAAGTAGTAAGATGCTGAATCTGAGCCTTCAATTTTTTCACTGAGTAAAGTCCAGTTTTCACCGTTATCGGTACTCTTATAGAGACCGTCACCTGTAATTGCTCTTAACATCCAACCTTCTTCAGGATGAACATAAAATCTTGAAGAGGTAACATTTTCCTGACCAAACTTTTCCCATGTCATTCCCTTGTCGGGAGATCTGAACAAACCTTCGTAAGCATTAACATAAAAATTTCCTTTGTTGTCAAAGGACATGCCAAGTTTACGTCTCTGTTCGGTAGTTACACATTCAAGTACCTGAGTCCAGGTTCTGCCTTTGTTTGTTGATTTGTAAATTCCTGAATACCCTGAGGCAGCACGCTGAGCAGGTGTTGAAACTGAAGATGAACCAAAAACAGTATTAAAACCATAAACTGTATTTTCATCATCAGGATCCCATACGCTGTCTGCAAGACCGTTCAAAGGAAGGTTTCTGTCAGCAAGTGAGAAATTCTCACCGCCGTCTTCACTGATGTATATACTTCCAACGTCGATTGAAGCAAGCATATTATCAGGATTAACAGGGCTGATTGAAATATCATAAATTACCTGGCCACCCTCACCGCCGTTCACACCTGTTTCAAGGTGTTTTTTACTTGGCAAATGCATTACATAATACCAAGGAGTATATCTTGTTGTAGTTTGTGTTTCCTTAACAGGGTCAAAGTCGTACCAGAGGTCAATTTTACCCGGGTCAACAACATCTACCCCCACCTTTGCTTGAACAAACAAAGGCATAACCATTAAGAAACAACAGATAAGTGCTATTATTTTCTTTTTCATATTATACCTCCTGTTATGCTGTAGAGAGGCGGTTTTTGCCGCCTCATACAGCCATTTCAGTTTAAACGTTATCAGTCGTTTGCAGTGGTTACGTTAATAACAGTTTTGGTGTGGAAGTTAAATACTCGTACACCGTCCTGTAAGCCACCACCTGATGCGTTTGTAATCTTAAGATAAATGTAATTTTCTCCGGAAGCTACTTTTCCTGCCAACCAGGTTGTCATATCAGTTGAAGGATTTACAAAATAACCTACATTAGAAGTTGCATTTCCTGATGCTATTACTCTTGTCTGCACTATTCTTGTTCCTGTTTCAGGCAAGTTTGCTTTTGCAAAGGAAACACCACTTGTTGTCACACTACCAAATGCATTGTTGTATGCAGTTTCAGAAATTTCATAGAAAGTAAGGTCTGACTGATTGTTAACCTTCTGAATAAACAGTTTGAATTCAGCATCTGTAACATTCTTAAGTCCTGAAATATCAAATTTAGCATAGTATACGGCATATCCTTCGCTGTATCTGTAAAGATATTTGCCACCTACCGGATTTTTGGTTGCAGTACCGTTTGCAGTATCACT
Source organism: Clostridia bacterium (assembly GCA_045605445.1). Classification (GTDB taxonomy): domain Bacteria; phylum Bacillota; class Clostridia; order RGIG6154; family RGIG6154; genus CAZMHL01. Next base: position 135,468 of record JAZUPZ010000039.1, read on the forward strand.
TGTTGATGCAGCTTTCCAGTAAATTGACTCTACCATTGGAAGAGATCCTGTTCCTCCAACATATGTCCACTGAGCTGTAAGAGTTTTACTATCGGTAACGGTGTATGATGCACCACCGGCATAAGTTGAGGTTCCGTCGTCCCAGCCTGCAAAGGTATATGAACCTACAGAAGCGGTTTTAACAGGTGTCGGAAGGGTAATCTGTGCACCCGGCGCATATGTTTCTTCACTCTGAGCAGATCCGTTATTTGGAACGAAAGTAATCGTCTTCGGTGTCTGCCATACCGCTGTAAATGTTACATCATTTGCAGGCATTGTGTATGGTGCACCTTCTGCATATGTGTTAGTTCCGTCATTCCAGCCTGCGAATACGTAGTTTGTTTTTTCAAATGTGTTTGCCGGAAGTGTTATTGTGCTTCCTGCCTGAGTTCTTTCCATAGTAGGAGCTGTTCCTGTTGTGCCATCTCCACCTGCAAAAGTTATACCATACTTAGTAACCCAAACTGCATTGAAAATTACAGGAGTTGTTCCTATTTCGTAAGCCGTTCCCGGTTCATATGTATTAGTTCCGTCGTTCCAGCCTGCGAATTCGGCAGCACCGTTTGTAAAGGTGCATTCAGGAAGAAGTATTGTTGAATTTTCACCTTCCTGATTTTCTATATCGGCACCTGTACCGCCATTTGCTTTATAAGTTACGGCAACATAATTCAAAATTGCTTTCCACTGTGCGGTAAAGACAGTATCACTCATAATATTAAGCTGTCCGCCGGGAGTATAAATGTTTGAACCGTCTGACCAGCCCTCAAAGGTAAAGCCTGTTTTTGTAAATGTGCAGTATGGAAGAGTAATTACACTTCCCTTTGCAACTGTATTACCTGCAGGAGCTGAACCTCCTGTATTTCCGTTACCTGCAAATGTGTATGTAGCATTTGCAGAATATGCAGGAAGTGCAGAACCAAGCAATTTTACTGATACATAAGATGATTCGGGATAGAATTTAATGGCTACACCATTTGCCGTATTACCGCTGAAGGTATCTTTCATCATAAATGTAACTTTAGTATTTCCACCGTTAATTTCGTCTTTAAGATACTGAGCAAATGCTGTGTGATCTACCAATGCATCTGTTTCGCTTGCGTCATCAGAACCAAGAGCACCTTCAGATTTTTCTGAAATTGTTGCTCCTGTTACAGGAAGTACAGAAGATGCAGCGCTCGAGCCGTCAGTTAATTCAAGTAATTCATCAGATAGGTTAGAACTTCTGTAAGCAGTCATACTTGTAGCGTTATATTTATGATATCTGTTAAATACAACTTTTGCTTCAATTATACCGGTGGTATTGCTAATTCCACTTGTTGGGAATTCAAAATACAACATATCACCAATTGTTCTGTGTGTGTCCATTGTAGTGCCATTTACATAAACTTCGTTAGAAGTATTAACTTTCACCCAATTTGTAAAGTTAATTTTCATCTGCCATACAGCTTCATAATAAGCATCGCCCGATGCAGCAACATTTGTTCCTGCATCCTCAACGGTTGCTCCGTTATCAGAGGTCCATCCAACAAAAGTTGCATTTGCTGTATTTTCTACTGCAGGAAGAACGTAAGAATTGCCGTTCTTGATATATTTAACTTCAATTGAAAGACCGCTGTTGAAGCTTATCTGTGATACGTTTGTATTAGTCCATGCTGCTGTAAGAACTATATCTCTTGTATCATCTGCTGTAATTGTGTCGCCTTCGTTGTAGTTGTTTGTTCCGTCTGTCCAGTAGTCAAGGGCATAGCCTGTTTTTGTGTATCCGCAAACAGGAATTGTAATTACTGAGCCTGCTGTCTGGATTGTAATATCATCCATTGAACCGGAAACATTATCTCCTGGAACAAATTTAACATAGTGTGCCTGCTGCCATACTGCAGTAAACACAAGGTCACCTGTCATAAGAACAGAATCGCCAATGTTATATGAATTACCAAGATTGTCTGTCCAGCCAACGAGCTTATAACCTGCTTTTGAGAAGCCGGTTCCGTCAGGAACAGTTAAGGTTTCTCCTTCGTTGAATCTGTATGTAACGTTACCAAGAGCACCTTCGCCACCTGTAAAGGAAGCTACGAGTCTACCTGTATTAACAGTTTTTATAAGATCAACAATGTATGCAACGTTAAGTGATTCGTATCTTGACTGAATGATAAGACCGGAAGCTGCATAACCAAGGTCTTTGTATGTAACCATATTGTTGGTTGAAGCACTTGTTACAGAAACTTCTCTGCCGCCGTTTTTAACATCGTATTTATAAAGGTCTGAGCCGCTTGGGAATCTGTACCAGTTAAACATTTTATAGTCTGTTATCGGATCATAATTGTTTATATCTTTTTCTGTTGCAGCTGCATATTTAACAGCATCAACAAATTTAACATAGTCTCCCTCTTTATCGTAAACATAACCGCCGTAAATTCTCTTTTCGTTATTTACACTTGTTACGAACTTAGAAGTTTCAAAAGTTTTAGATGAATAATCGTAAATTTTTGAAAGAGCTATCTGTGAATCAAGAGTACCTTTACAGTTAAGCTCGCCTTTGTAGTTTGAACCGTATCTTACTATATCGCCGATTTCAATAGTATCAAACAAAGGTGCGTTGATATAGTCGTGAGGAATTACAAAAGTTTTGCTTGTACCTGATTCGTTAACAGTAATTTTCTTAATAAGCTCGCCTTCTTCATCAACTGCAGAAACAAGGTTTGTTACAATTGAAAGGTTTGATGTAACAGCTGTTCCTGAGCTTGAAGAGAACGGAAGCATAATAATATCAACTACCGGTTTTTCAGGATCTGTTGTATATGTCTTGATTTCAGGATATTTTTCATCTGCTGTAAAGCTTCCCATTATAATTTCATAGTCATCAAGAACTGTGTTGTCAGTTCCTTCAGGTTCTTTTACACGAATTGTGTCTGAATTTATATAGAAGAAATCCTGGAATTTGCTGTTTTTGTACCAAAGACCTGCTCCGCCGTTTGAGTTGTCAGAGGTATAGTCTGTAAAGTAAAGGGTTGAGATTTCAGAAACCTCTTTGTCTGAGTTAAGGCTAAAGGTTATACCCTGTCTTGCGGTGTTAAGCTGATCGTTAGTGTAGAAGAAACCCTTGACATCTGCATTGCTTACAGGAGTATCGTTATAATTTGTAAGGTCGTTTACGTCTGTTACTCTTACAGTTTTTGCAACCTTGTATGTTTTGTATTCTTCTGTATCACCGGTGTGAATTGCAATTGTTACGTCTTTGCTGATTCTTGTTGATATATCAACGCCGATTACAACACCAAACTTATTATTAACTTCATTTGTTTCAAAGTTTACAATGTTTCCGAAATTATCGAAATAATATGTTCCGGAAAGTCCAGGATTAAGATCCTGGGTCCACTCAGGATATCTGTTTCTTACTTCAAATTCAACGCCTTTGATTGTTACCTTTGTAACTTCACCGTTTTCTTTGAATACAGACTGAATTTCTCCGTTCATTATGCTGTTTGAAACATAGCCTTTGATATATTTTCCGTCAATACTTTCTGTATATGAAATTACATCACCTGTTTTGATTTCAGAAACCTCAAGGTTTTTGCTTGTCTTCTTAAGAACAAAGAAATCTTTTCCCGAAGGCGAAAGTTTCAATGCAGAGTTGTATTTATCAAAGATTATTTCCTGTTCGGTATCAATTCCGTTTGCAATAATGGTCTTGTATGAATCAACAAACAAAACATCGTATTCTGCTCCCCCGTTGCTTACAAGGGTAATAGTTCCGATTTCTCCTTTAAGCATACTCTGGGTAAGCTGATTCGGAGCTATTGCTTTTCCGTTATAGATAATCGGTTTTGATTTGTAAATCTGAACTTCGTCTTCTTCAGTTCCGTTTTCATATTTTACAAGATAGCCTTCAAGATTCGGGCTGACGGAAGAAACATCGTTATAGTCAATTATAATTGAAGAGTTTCTTTGTGTAAGACCTACATAAACAACTTCGTTCTGACCAATGTCATTTTCTTTATAATATGCTGTTACTCTGTAACCGATAAGCTCATTGAAATCATCATTTTCTGTAAAATAAGCTGTATCTCCGATTTTAATCATGTTGTCGCTTACTGACTTGGTATAATCAAGATCGGTATAGTTATTTGCAGAAAGAATGCCTTCCACTTCATATGCATCAAACTCTTCACTCATAAGTGATTTGTTTTCATCGAAGTCGTAGATAGCTTCGCCTGTCGAGCTGTATGAAACAATTGTCATCAATGGAGCAGACATTGCATTGAAGAAGAGCTGGAACATATCTTTGTATGAGAATTCTTCTCCTGATGTGTTAACCTTTTCAAGCAAGCCCGCCTGCTGAGCTACAAGTATATATCCCGTAGGATAATTCTGATTGTGTCTTGCATAATCTTCATATCCCAATATTCTGTCAACAATTATAATTGCCTCTGTCGGGGTAATATAATCATCGGGTCTGAATTCGCCGTCATCTGCAAGGGCTATTACTCCGTTTGCAACCGCTGTGTTAATTGCATTGTAATACTGATGATCTGCGGGAACGTCAACAAAATATTCTTTTCCTGCTTCGGGAGCATAGTCAAAGTTATCATTAAGAAGTCTCACTGCATAATGAACAAATTCGCCTCTTGTTACATATTCTGTAATTTCGCTTGGAAATTCATCTTCAGGAGTAAGAACGCCGAGCTTTGTTAAAGCTGCAACCTGATCAAAAGCGCTCTGCTCAACGACTGTAAGAACCTCTTCTGTATATGCAGGGAATGAAAGCTGTTCATCGCAGATTACCTCAATGTATGCCCTCTGAGGAGTGTTTACACCCTTCATATTAACCTGAACAGTTCTCATTTTATTAACTGTTGTAGCTGACTGATATGTTAAACCGTATATTTTCATAGAAACTATAGGATTATCTTCAGTCGGGCTTACAAGAGCAGTTATATCAACTGACCAATCCTGGAAAGTTCCCGTTCTCAGCGAGCCGGGGATACGAGTACCGTCAGCTTTTACATCGGGGTATGTTTTCGGCTGATTATTATAGTTAATTGTAGCCTTATCCCAGTTATCTGCCTTTACAAATCTTGGCGTAGGAGTATATTGACCACCTCTGGCAGCATTATATTTCAAAGTTGCACTCTTGATTTTTTTACCTGCAATCTGAGTCATATCAAACTTGTAGAAAGCACTGATTTCCTGCGGTGGCTCAGAGATTTCGTTATAGACAAGCTGATCGCTTCCTGTTGCAGAAGTATTAAGTATGTCTTTTTCAGGATCATCTACGCTGACAACTGCAGCATTTTCTTCGCTGATTTCGAATCTGTAATATCCGCTTGTGATATTTGCACTTCTGTTATCAACATCCTGATTAACAGGATAGTTAAAGACATCTGAAAATACATCAATCGGTGCATAGAAAACACCTTTTTCAAAAACCGGAGCATTCTTGAGCTGAACGTTTCCTGCTGTTGTATCAACAAACATATTACCGTTCTGAAGCAATGCTTCAATATCTCCGTTTTTAATTGTTATACCTGTGCCGTAGTCATTACCTTTTGTTTCGAATTTAAGGTATCCGGCAAGTTCTTCAACGGGAACATACAATGTATCCCCCTGAACATATGGCTTATTTGTAAAGCCAACCTTTATTCCGTCAATAGATACTACAGCATCATATTTAGGAGCTGCTGCCATACCTATAAAAGGAACAAAAGTCAAGAACATTGCAAATGCAAGAACAAAAGCAATTATTCTTTTATTCATACCGCTCATCCTTTCTCTTAATTAAATTTACTGCTTTTTATCCAAGAACAATGATTGCATGTAACGCAATTACCGTTCATTGTTTCAGTTCTGAATTTTTCTGATATTTCATTTTTAAAAATATCAGTAAGCTTTTCTTTTTTTACGTTACCGGCTGAAAAGTCATAAAAATCTGTGCAATAAAGAACATTTCCGTTCCACGCAATATGAGCATGTCTGAACGGCGAAAGACAATACTTATTTTCTTCACATCTTCCGTGGGGAATGTATCTGAGTTTGTAGGTATAGCTATTATCCAATACCTTTTCAAGTATTTGTTTTTTTAAAACTTCAAAGTCTTTATCTACTGAGCCAAGCCAAGAATCAGCACAAACAGATTCTGTTGAAAATTCTCTTTTCAGCCAGTTCTTATATTCCTGAATTTCATTTTTATTAAGAAATATAAGTTCCTGTAAAATGAGTTCATCAATATTTTTACCATTAAAAGATTCAAGATGTTCATCAAGATTATTTATCAAATCTTCAGTAAGAACAGACATTACTGTAATTTTGGGTCGTCCTTCTTTGAGAAGTTCGAGATTTTTCATAACTTTTGAATAAGTCCCGAATCCTCTTATATTGTCATGTATTTCCTGAGGACCGTCGATTGATATAAATACGTTATTGTAGCATTTATTGAGAACATCTGCGTGTTCATCAATAAAAACCCCGTTTGTAATCAAAGTCAAAGGAAATCCTTCCTGATGCAGTTTCTGAGAAATACGATCAAAAATTTCAGAAAACAAGGGTTCACCGCCCCATACGGTTACTGCGACAGGAACTCCTGTTTTATTTCTGTAATCTTTCAAATCTTCTATAACGTTATTCCAATCGTCAAAGGTAAGTTCTTCTCCGTTTTCATTTGAAAAAAATCCTTTACTTCCCCATTGCCCACAGAAATAACATCTTAAATTACAGCTTTTGGTAATCTGGAAATGTACCATTTCAAGCCTTAATTCGTTTTGCATTTTATTCTCCAAAATATTTGCGTGACATAAGAAGATCTTCAATAGCCTTTATCTGTGTTTTCATCAAATCAGGTGAATACAAAGCTTTTTTATCGGCAATTCCATTAACTTCCATTGTCTTTTTAATCATATCATTTGCAAGATACATATCATCAAGAGATTCGCGCACGTTAAATCTTCCCGGTGATGTAGGTACAGGAGGCCATCTGGAGTCTGAAACCCATGCGCTTGCAAGAGCCGCCATGGCCTCTGAAAGGTTGTCCTTAAGATCGTCTTTGTCCATTCCGATTCTTTCTGCAACTGCATTGATACCGTTTAATATTGAGATACAAACAGGATCCATAATTCTAGAGTATTCTGTATTTGCCCAGGCTTTTGCTGTTCCGCCATGCCATGCTACTCCATTTTCAATACAGTCAACATATTCATTTTTAATAATATTATCAGAAGATTCAATAACCTCTGACGGTGTAGCAAATTCATAACCTGCTTCTTTCGCAGCGTCAAGAATTTCTTTGAACCTTACAATACTGTCGGGTTCTTCTTCAAAGAAACGGGCCTGATTAAACTGCTTAACATAGAAATATGCACTGCTTCCGATATATTCTGCATCTTCAGCGTACGGCATTATAAAGCTTCCGCTTTCTTCAATTCTTTCCTTCCAGTTTCCGAGCATATTTTTGATTTCACACATATTGATAGGTTCTTCTCTCAATCCTTCTGTTGCACCCATAAGGTACCACAAAAGAAGATTTGCCATACAGTCGGATCTGAATATCATTTTAAGACCGTTAGGAGCTTCTGATGGATTTGTTATATATTTAAGGAACTCAGGTTTGTCTTTAATGTATTCTTCAATTTTAAACAGATGGTTTTTATTGCTGTGACCCTGAACATCGTAAGTGAGTCCGGTTGCCTTTCTGATATCTTCAAACGAAAGAAGGAATGAATCTGCATCCATAACCAGTGCTTCAAGTCCTGCTTCTTTGTATACATCCGGTATATAAGAAGCCCATCCGCATTCCGGATTCCAGCCTATTTTAGGTCTCTTACCAACATGTTTCTCCCAAACATCAAGAGACTTTTTCAATGATGCTACACATACCTGCTTCGGTATATTGCTCAACATAAAGTGTATGTACGGTGATGTTACCGGTTCGATCTTACCCTCTGAAACGAGTTTTCTCAATTTAGCAAGAACTTCCGGAGCCTGCTTTGCGATTTCATCAATTGTAATTCCGCTTGCTTCAAAAGCTATTTTATAATCTCCATTATCGATTAAGTCAAAAAGCTTTTCGTAGCAATTTTTAATTACCCACAAGCGTCTTTCAGGTGCAAGCTGAGAATACTGAATATTCGCATGAGGCATAAAAATAATTTTTTTATTCATTTGCTAACTCCTTTTCAATTTTGTTTAAATAATTTATGCTTCTTTCTATTCCTTCTCTCACATCTTCAACATTTTCATATTCTATGAAAACGGTACCATCAAACCCGCTCATAGCTTTGAAAATGCTTTTCCAGTCCATATCGCTTTCTCCGCATGCAGCAGGATGAATGTGTCCTGAGCTGAGAGGCGCAAAATCTTTAAAATGCGCATATGCGGTTCTGCTTTTTATTATATTATAAAATTCAGCGGGATCATATCCCACAGCATATAGATTGGCAGGATCATATACAAATTCTATTCTTTCGGATAACTCTGAAAGCATTTTTTTCACACAGTCAGTTTCTGCGCTGGTACTTCTGAAATGAACAACTCCGTCATCATATCCGTCAACACCGCCATGAGTTTCTATAACAGGAACTACATTTGTTTTAGACGAATATTCTGCTATTTTGTTCAGACAGTTAATCATTCTTGACCATCTTTCGCCGACTATTTCTTCAAAATGAGAAAATCCGGCAAAAATTCTCAGATATCTTATTCCGAGTTTTTCACAAAGGTCAATTACTTTTTTTATTTTTTCAACATTTTCATAACATTCATCTTCAGAAACTGTAAAATCGCAACCTGTTGCCCCACAGAACATTTCCACTCCGTATTTTTCATAGAGTGCTTTTACTTCTGCAACAGTGTTGTCATCAGCATCAGCAGGTATATCATTTTCAGCATTTGCAATTCCAAGTTCAAGATGATTAAGATTCAGATCTTTTGTTATTTTCAACTGTTCTTCAAGAGGGGTTTCTCTTAACCCCCATGCTGCACATCCGTATATCATTATTTACTCCAATCAAGTAATATTTTAAAACATTCTTCTTTAGCCTTGTCCTGATATTCAAAGGCTTCTTTGCATTTTGAAACAGGCCATACTTCATAAGGAAGCTTTGACGTGTCGAATTTACCTTCACTCATCCACTGAAGTACTTGTTCTTTGCATCCTTTTTTCAATGCACAGGTCATTGTAATTGTCGGATTTTTTGTGAACCATCTGTGATAATGGTCAAAAATGATTTTATCAGGATAGTCCCCCTGTAAATGGATATGACCGGGCTCATCGTCATCTTCCCAGCCGCCCTCTTTAATGTATTTCCAAAGGATACCGGGAACTTCGGGATTTCCTGTACACTCCATAATTCTGTCAGCCATTTTACCATTTGTTAATTCTCTGATTTTATCTACTGATTCTTCAAGTGAAAATACATAATCAGCATAATTCTCAGCAATACTTCTTCTGTATTTATTTCTTTCAACACAAATAACTCTAAGTGTAGGTTCAATAATTTTAAGTTCCTGTATTGCACTGATACCAATCATGCCTGCACCAAATACAACCACCGTCTGATTTGGTTTAACATCAAGTCTGCTGATACCTTTAAGAGGCACGCAAGCAAGATAAGCAAGTACCCCCTGTTCGTATGTAAGATTATCCGGAATAACTACACTCTGATCAAAGTGATCATTACAGGTAAAAGAGTCTTTTATTGTAAATTCAGAGCCTCCACCCCACGCGGCGCAAACATCACCATACTGTCTGCATTCGTTAATCATCACTCTGTCACCAATGTTCAGATCCTTTCTTGCATCGGGACCCTTGGCAACAACAATACCCGCCGTTTCATATCCGGGCACTAATGGATAATAACATTGTTCCGGGTGCTGCATACCTTTGTATGTTTTCATATCTGTTCCTGTAGAAATTGCAGAGAATAAAGTCTGACACACATAAGCATCGCTTTTCGGTTCTGTAAGGTTGATTTCTCTCAAATTTGCATAATAAGGTCTTTCGATTACTACAGCTCTTGTTGTTTTGTAATCTTTGTAATTCATAATATATCCCCTTTCATTGCTTTACTAGTTTAGTAATATAAAATTAAATAAAAATCCCAACCTGTTCACTCGTTTATGATGAACAGGTAGATTTTTATTGATTAGCTAAAATGACTCTCTTCTTATGATTTTGCTGCTAAGCAGAACATTTTCAACTTTTTTCTTGTTTTTTATCATATCAAGGAGAAGTTTAAAAGCCTTTTCTCCTCTTTCGTAATTCATGTTTTCTATGGTTGTCAAAGATGGTGATGTATACTGCGATATAGGTATATTATCCATTCCTGTTACAACTATATCATTTCTTTCAAGCTCTTTTATAACACTCAGGGCACCAATTGCCATCATATCGTTTCCGCCGACAATTGTATCAATATTCTTATTTTTCTTTAATATCTCCAAAACTTTTTCATATGCGATTTTCTCTGAAAATTCACAATTTACGACTAATTCAGGAGCAATTTCTATCCCTTTTTCTTTTAAAGCTGCCAGGAAACCTTCTCTTCTTTGTTCACCGGTGTGACTATGTTGAACACCATCGAGATATATGAAATTTTTTCTTCCGGATTCAATGAGACTTAATGCCAGTTCTTTTGAAACCGAATAATAATCAACGTTTACGGTTGAAACTCCTTCGCAAGGACTAATATCAATTCCAACAACCTTTCTGTCTTCTTCTGCAAATGTTTTAATCCAGGTGTCAGGAAGACTTAATCCATAATATATAAGTCCGTCAACTTCTTTTGTGCGGAACCACTCGAAAACTTTCTTCTCATCCATCTGATGATAAAACAAATCGAGAGTAACTCTATAACCCACTTTTTCTGCAGCAATAATAACACCACCGATTATTTCACTGATATTACTGTCACTAAATGGGTTCTTATTGTCTACAATCAAATTTTTATCAACAAGAAAACCGATATTCTTAACATATTTTTTGTTTATACGTTGCGCATGAATATTAGGCGAATAATGAACCTGCTCACAGAAATCCTTAACTTTTTTCTCCACATCTTTGCTGATTCTTGCCGATTCTGATTTACCGCTTAAAACAAGAGAAACGGTAGTTTTGCTCAATTCAAGCTCTTTAGCAATTTTGGTTAATGAATAATTCATAGATATCTCTCCGTTTATCTAGTCTAACACAAAAAAGCAAATATTGTCAATATTTTTAGCTTAAATAATTCTGTTTCTCTTTTCGTTTTTTATAAAGGATTCGATATTCATAACTATTTCATTCAGACAACGGGTTCTTGATTCAAAAGCAGCCCATGCCATATGAGGCGTAAACATCACATTATCATTATCAAGAATTCTGTTATAAGGATGATCGTTTTCAAAGGGTTCAACCGAATAAACGTCTACTCCTAATCCGCCTATTTTTCCGTTTATTACTGCATTACATACAGCTTCTTCATCGAACACAGCCCCTCTTGCTACATTTACGAGAATTACGTCTTTTTTCATTTTTGAAATTTTTTCTTCAGATATTAGTTTTTCCGTTTTTTCATTTAACGGAACATGCACTGAAATTATGTCACTTCTTTCGCAAAGTTCATCCAGACTGACACACTCAAAATCATCAACTGGTGTGTTTTTATTTGCAACAACTTTACAACCGAAAGCCTGTGCTACTTCGGCTACTTTTTTACCTATTGCACCAAGTCCTACTATTCCCCATGTCTTTCCATTAAGCTCGTAAAAAACAGGAGAAATTTTATTTGCAAAACCGCTTTTTGTATACTCTCCCGTAGACACAAAACGAGTATAAGGCTTAATTTTAGATATGAGGTTAAGAACAAGGGCAACAGTAGTCTGGGTAACAGAGTCGGTTGAATAACCTTTAACATTACATAATGCTATATTATTATCACCGCAAAACTGAACATCAATATTATCATACCCTGTTGCAAAAACACATATAAGCTTAAGATTATTGCACTGAGATAAAATATCACTTCCCAGCTTCACTTTGTTAAGAATAACAATATCGGTTTTTTCCAAACGTTCCACTACTTTATCAGGAGACGTAGTTTTGTATAACTCAAGATTGCCAAACTTTTTAAGAACAGAAAAGTCAACATCATTACCCATAGTTTCACTATCAAGAACCGTTATATTCATTTTTTACTCCTTTCCACCACAGCAAGTGCACACCTGATACCGTCTACTGCCGCAGACATAATACCTCCGGCATAACCTGCGCCTTCTCCACAAGGATATAAACCTTTAAAATTGCTTTCTAAAAATTCATTTCTTAAAATTCTTACAGGTGAAGAACTCCTTGTTTCAACACCGGTAAGCACCGCTTCTTTATCAGAAAACACCTTCACTTTGTTTGAAATAATTTCTATTCCCTCTGCCATTGAAGCGCAGACATAATCCGGTAAAACTTTCCATAAATTTGCACCGACAGTTCCCGGACGGTAAGTAGGACTTATTTTTCCAAAACCTACTGTTGGTGTGTTTTTAAGAAAGTCTGCAACCGTTTGTGCAGGTGCTCTGAAAGATTCTTTTCCTGCTTCAAAAGCCTTTTTCTCAAGATTTCTTTGAAAATCAATCCCTGCCAAAGGATGTTCGCTTTGAAAATCCTTCGGTCCAACACTAACCAACAACGCGCTGTTGGAATTAACTCCATTCCTGCTGTGAAAACTCATACCGTTTGTAACTACTCCGTTTTTTTCGGATGTTGCGGCAACAACAACACCACCCGGACACATACAAAAAGTGTATACGCCTCTGCCGCTCGGAAGATGAGCGGAAGCTTTATAATCTGCGGCGCCCAACGCCTCATTTCCGGCATATTTTCCGTACTGACATATATCAAGTTCATTTTGGAGATGTTCAATTCTTGCTCCAACCGAAAAAGGTTTGGAAATCATTTCAACGCCTTTTCCATATAGCATAGAAAATGTGTCTCTTGCACTATGTCCTATTGCTAAAATGACATTATCGGAATAATATTCTTTATCTGCGATAATCTTTTTCACTTTACCATTTTCAAAGATTATTTCAGTAACCTGTGTGTTAAATTTAAACTCTCCGCCAAGATCGATAATTTTGTTTCTAAGTTTTTTTATCACATTACGAAGCTTGTCAGTACCGATATGAGGTTTTGCAAGATACATAATTTCATCCGGAGCTCCACATTCACAAAAAACGTGAAGAACTTCACGACAATGCGGGTTAGATATCTGAGTTGTAAGTTTTCCGTCTGAAAAAGTTCCTGCTCCTCCTTCGCCAAACTGAACATTTGTTTCAGTATCAAGAACACTCTTTTCGAAAAAAACGTTAATTTTATTTGTTCTTTTGTCCACGTTGCTGCCACGTTCAAAAAGCAAAGGGTTCAATCCTGCACGTGCCAGAACATATCCTGCAAAAAGTCCTGCAGGACCGGTTCCGATCACAATCGGTTTTTCTTTCAGTTTCGCACAAGGAATAAAAAGTCTGTTTTCTTTTAACGTCTGATTCCCAAAAGGAACCTCTATGTTGTAAACAAATTGAACATTGCTTTTTCTGGCATCAATTGACTTTTTTACAATTTTGTAATCAGAAACTTTCCCACCGGATTTTTTCTCTATTTCGTTTTGTAAATCAGCAACTGTGTGGTCCACAGGTAATTTTATATTGCTTATAACCATTTTACGATTCCTTTATACTTTTTGCGGCATTGATTCCCGCAATAGCTCCCGAGCTCCACGCCCATTGAAGATTAAAGCCCCCGCAGTCACCATCAATATCAAGAATTTCACCGCAGGAAAAAACGCCTTTTACAAGCTCAGACTCAAGAGTTTCAGGGTTAAAGTGTTCAACCGCTATTCCTCCCGCAGTAACTTGTGCACCATTCCAGGATTTTGTTCCGATAATTTCAAACTTACAATTTTTAAGTATAGTCGTAAGTTTTTTAAGGGTTTCCGAAGATAACGTTTCGGCTGAAACATTGAGCTTTTCAACTCCTGCTTTTTTCATCATCTGTTTTCCGAGAAGCTTATTTATCATTCCGTTTAAAAACATATCTGCATCAAGTTTACGGTTTCTTTGTTCTAGATGCACCAACAATTCTTTTTCTGTAAACATAGGCATCATATCAATTGTAACCCAAACTTTTTTATTTTCACCAAGAGCAACCGAAGCTTCTCTTGATATATCAAAAACAGAAGGTCCGGATAGTCCGTATTCAGTAAAAAGAAGTTCTCCAAAAGCAGTATTAAGTAACTTGCCGTCAGCAAAAACACTTACGTTTGCATCAAGCTTTACCCCTTTCATAGGAGAAACACTTTTTGGCGGACATTTCAACTGAACCAACGAGGGCGAAAGCATAGTTTTCCTGTGACCGAATTTTTCCAACAGATTATATCCTGCTCCATCCGTCCCCATATTAGGGGCTGCCATTCCTCCCGCTGAAATAATTACCCTTCTGCATTTTATTGTATTATTCGTATCAGAAACAAGCTTGAACCCGGTTGAATCTTTTATAATATTTACACACTTAAAGTTGCAAATTTCAATAACACCTGAACTATGAGCTTTTTCTCTTAGCATGTCAAGAACTGAAGCCGCCTGAAGACTATTGGGAAATATTTTGTTTTTTGCTTCAACTCTCGGTAAAATTCCAATGGAATTAAAAAAATCAAGTGTCATTTTAAGTGAAAATTTATTCAGAGCAGCCATTGCAAATTCCGGATTCCTACCATGATATCTATCAATTGTAATATTGCTGTTTGTAAAATTGCATCTTCCGTTACCTGTTGAAAGAATTTTTTTGCCAACTCTGTCGTTGCGTTCAAGAATAACAACGTTTTTGTTTTTCAACTCTTTTGCGGCAAATATCGAAGCCATCAAGCCCGAAGCTCCTCCGCCTATTACCGCAACATCGTAATGTTCCATACATTTCCTCCAAAGACAAATCAATAAAAAGTTGCTACCTCTTGTTCAGGCTTACAACCATCTTCAATAGAAATGAGTTTAAACACAGGTCCTTTACCTTTGTACATTATGTTTTTTTCGTAGGAAATTTTAACAGTAACTTTTTTCCATTCTTTGTTCCCTATTTCAACACTGTCTTTATATTCACATATAAAGCCTCTGAAAGCAATATCTTCTGCACAACAAACCATAACATGACGACCGATTATAAAAGTTTTAGGCGGCAGAGATGAATTGGTTGCTACAAGACCGGTAAATTGCATTATTTTACCGTCATATTTTTTCATATCATCCATAATATCTGCAAACCATATTGCGTAATCCTTATCTTCAAGTTTTATAATTTCGTCGTTTATGTTAAACGGGAGTTCATCTTTAATATCATCATATTTAACAGAACCATCTTCAGCCTCGTATACAATATCGCACTGGCGATTAAGCGCCCTTACAAGCTTATGATATGGCATAAGATCATCATTCTTATTAAATCTGTTGAAAACTACAAGCTGAGTTCCCTGAATTTTATCAACAACAAGATTTCTCATATTTGAGTTATATGACATAACCATTCTTGAATCAAAAAAAGTCATTTGCTGATAAACAACCCAGTCGCTGGGAATATTGTTGAACAAATGATTCATATCCCACATTCCGTTATACTCAATTATAACTCTTGTTATTTTATATTTCTTTTCAATTTCAAGAATTCTGTCGGGAGTAAGATCATTCTTATCATCTATTATTTCAACAACCGTATTTCCGCATTTAAATTTAGATTGTTCCAGTTCCACCTCTCCCTCTTCACACAGAAGAACAAGAGTGGTTCCTTTTTGATAAAATCTTTTATCTTCCAGAGTTTCCTGAATAAATTTTGTTTTTCCGGATTCAAGAAAGCCTGTGAATAAATATACCGGGATTTCCATTATTTTTATCCTTTCTTACTCTAATTCAAACAATTTTCCGATTTCTGTTTCGTTTAATTTTGAACCAATAACACATATTTTACCTGTTATATCCGCTGTACCAATCCTGATATCAGGTTCTCCGGGAATATAGTCAAAGTTAATCCACACACCATCGGGAGATTCAAGAATACCCTTAGCTCTTAAAACAATTCCGAATTTTTCAGTATTTGAAAGCTCACTCAGTATATTTCTGATTTTGTCTTCAGAATACTTTTTAACCGTTTCTTTACCCCAGCTTACAAAAACCTCGTCTGCATCATGGTGTTCATGATGGTGGTGTCCGTGACAGTTATCGTGTTCACAATGTTCATGATTGAGGTGTTCGTGGCAGTCATCATGTTCACAATGTTCATGATTGTGGTGTTCGTGGCAGTCATCATGTTCACAATGTTCATGGTGGTGCTCTTTACACTTACTGTGCATATGTTCCATATCAAGCATTACAGTATTTTTACCTTCTATAGCCTCAAGTATTTTTTCACCGCTGAGTTCATCCCAGTCAGTGGTAATAACAACTGCTTTGTTATTATGTTCTCTGATAAGTTTCACTGTGTCAGTAATTTTTTCTTCCGAAAGATTTTTTGTATGACTAAGTACTATGCAGGATGCACATTCAATCTGATCGTTATAGAATTCTCCAAAATTTTTCATATACATCTTACATTTTTTTGCATCAGCAACAGCCGTTGCCGAATTCAATACCAAATTACTGTTTTTAATTTCATTTACTGCTTTAATTATATCGCTGAGTTTTCCAACTCCGGAGGGTTCGATAAGGATTCTGTCCGGTGAAAAATCTCCAATAACCTTTTTGAGCGCTTCCTCAAAATCACCAACAAGGCTGCAACATATACAGCCGGAATTCATCTCCGTAATTTCTACCCCCGCACTTTTCAGAAAACCGCCATCTATACCTATTTCTCCAAACTCGTTTTCTATAATAACAATTTTTTCATCTGAAAAAACTTCCTGAATTAATTTTTTAATCAAAGTGGTTTTTCCCGCTCCGAGAAATCCTGAAAATATATCTACTTTTATCACTAATCGCACTTCCTTTCTTGATTTTTTTATTATATCACAAATTTCGTTTCAGAGCAATAAAAAAGAACGGAAAACCGTTCTTTAATGGTATTTATTTGATTTTTGATAAGTCGTAAGGCGTCGTCTGATAAACAAAATAGTTTAACCAATTTGAATAAAGGAGATTTGCATGACTTTTCCATGTTACAACAGGTTTGTTTTTCGGATTGTCATTAAGAAAATAATTCTTTGGAACATCAATATCCAGACCTGCATTAATATCTCTTATATATTCTTTTTGCAAAGTATCCGCATCATACTCTGAATGACCGGTTACAAAAATCTGTCTGCCTTTCTTTGTAGAAACAATATACACTCCTGTTTCATCAGAAGATGAAAGAATTTTAAGATCAGGTATTTTTTCTATATCTTCTCTGTTTACAGTAGTATTTCTTGATTGTGGCACCATAAAAGTATCATCAAAACCACGAAGAAGCATAGATTTTTTATAATCCGCCTTGTGTTCATATATTCCGGAGAATTTCTTATCAAGTTTGATTTTAGGGATACCATAATGGTAATACAAACCTGCCTGAGCCCCCCAGCAGATGTGAAATGTACTTGTAACGTGGGTTTTGCTCCACTCCATTATTTCGCAAAGTTCCTGCCAGTAATCAACCTCTTCAAACTCCATAAGTTCAACAGGAGCTCCTGTTATAATCATACCGTCAAATTTTCTGTCTTTGAAATCTTCAAAAGTTTTATAAAAAGAAGTCATATGACTTTCTGAGGTATGAGTTGATTTATGAGTAGCTGTCTGCATAAACTCAAGTTCCACCTGAAGAGGTGTGTTTCCGAGAAGTCTTGCAATTTGAGTTTCAGTTGCAATTTTAGTAGGCATAAGATTCAAGAGAAGAATTTTAAGCGGACGGATATCCTGAGTCATAGCACGTTTTTCAGTTATTACAAATATATTCTCATTTCTCAATGTGTCTGTTGCTGGAAGCTTATCCGGTATTTTAATAGGCATCTTTTATACCTCCTATTTGTTCAAAGCCTGCTCAATATCTGCAATAATATCATCGGCATTTTCAAGACCGCAAGAAAATCTGATAAGATCGGGAGAAACGCCGCAAGCCTGCAATTCAGCATCATTCATCTGACGATGTGTTGCACTTGCCGGATGCAGACAGCATGTTTTTGAATCGGCAACATGTGTTTCAATTGATGCAAGTTTCAGGTTCTTCATAAATTTTTCAGCAGCAGTTCTGCCACCTTTGATTCCAAAACTTATAACCCCACAAGAGCCGTTTTTAAGATACTTCTGTGCAAGGTCATAATACTTATTACCTTTGAGTGAACAGTAATTAACCCACGAAACTTTATCATTACCCGCAAGATATTCTGCTACTCTTTCGGCATTTTCGCAATGTTTTTTCATTCTGAGCGGTAAGCTTTCAAGTCCAAGGTTCAAAAGGTATGCGCTGAAAGGAGACTGTATTGCACCAAAATCTCTCATAAGCTGAGCAGTTGCTTTGGTAATATAAGCACCTTCAAGACCGAATCTTTCTGTATATGTTATTCCGTGATAGCTTTCATCAGGAGTACAGAGTCCGGGAAATTTATCCGGATACTTTGTCCAATCAAATTTTCCGGAATCAACAATACAACCACCAACTGCTGAAGCATGACCATCCATATATTTTGTTGTAGAGTGTGTAACAATATCTGCGCCAAACTCAAAAGGTCTACAGTTCACAGGGGTTGCAAAAGTATTATCAATAATAAGAGGCACCCCGTGAGAATGAGCTGCATTTGCAAATCTTTCTATATCAAGAACTACAAGCGAGGGATTCGAAATAGTTTCTCCAAATACTGCTTTTGTATTTTCTTTAAACGCAGCGTTAAGTTCTTCGTCAGAACAATCCGGGGACACAAAAGTAAATTCTATACCCATTCTTTTCATTGTAACAGAAAAAAGATTAAAAGTTCCGCCATATATGCTCGACGAGCACACTATATGATCGCCACACCCTGCTATATTAAAAATACTGTAGAATGAAGCTGCCTGACCTGACGAGGTAAGCATTGCCGCAGTTCCGCCTTCAAGGTCACAGATTCTGGCCGCTACACAGTCGTTTGTAGGATTCTGAAGTCTTGAGTAAAAATACCCTGAAGCCTCAAGATCAAAAAGCTTTCCCATTTCTTCGCTGGTAGCATACTTAAAAGTAGTGCTTTGAATAATCGGAATTTGTCTGGGCTCCCCATTCTGAGGGTTATATCCCGATTGAACACATTTTGTATCAATTTTGTAATCCATATTTATCTCCTCCTGATTATTAAAAAAGCGGCAGAGCTGATTCTCCACCGCCAAATGTACAAATAAAACTACATACTGAAAAAAGCAGAAGTGTCAGCATCATTCTGTTTGTTATATTTATTCACTTCATTACACATTCGAAACATAACAATTCCTGCCTTTAAGTTTTTTATAGTATACATTATTTTATCATAATTGTCAAATATTATTTGTGATACTCTTCGTTGTTGTTAATTTTAAAAGCTCTGTATATCTGTTCAACAAGAACAAGTCTCATAAGCTGATGGGGAAAAGTCATTTTTGAAAATCCAAGTCTCATATGACTGATATTTTTTACTTTTTCATCAATCCCCAATGATCCTCCAATTATAAATGAAATAGAACTGCTGTTAAAAGTTGTTATTTCTGACAACTGACGTGCAAAAGCCTCACTGTCCATCTGTTTCCCTTCAACGCAAAGAGAAATAATGTAATCATTCTTCCCGATCACCTTTAAAATTTTCTCTCCTTCTTTTGAAATAACTATATTTTTTTCACCCACAGAAGCGTTGTCCGGGATTTTTTCATCAGGTATCTCAAGTATTTCTGTTTCAGCAAATCTTTTAAGTCTTTTAATATATTCCTCTATTCCGTCTTTAAGGTATTTTTCCTTCAATTTGCCTACACATATAATTTTAATTTTCATTTTTACCTCTGTTCAGTTCCAATCTGTATTCATATGGAATTTTATTGGTTTTCTCTTTATTTATAAATATGAAATAATTGTATCATAAAATTCAAAAATTGACAACTCACAAAGGAACCAATGAGAATTATTGTATTATTTTAATAAATATTTATATTTCCGCCTTGAAATCAAATCTTTTTTATTGTATAATTATAAAATATGAAAATTATTTAAGAGAGGTGCCATTATGACGGCTATAGGGTTTGACAACGATAAATATCTGCATATGCAATCGGAACATATCAGAGATAGAATTTCTTTTTTTGGCGGAAAGCTTTATCTTGAATTTGGCGGAAAGCTTTTTGATGACTATCACGCTTCACGTGTTTTGCCCGGGTTTCAGCCTGACAGTAAGCTTAAAATGCTTCTTCAACTTAAAGACAGAGTAGAAATTGTTATCACCATCAACTCTGCTGATATTGAAAAAAACAAATTACGCAGTGATCTTGGTATAACCTATGATCTTGACGTAATCAGACTTATCGACTGTTTCCGTTCTATTGGGCTTTATGTAGGCAGTGTAGTTATGACCCGTTTTAACGGACAAGCCACCGTTGTAGCATTTCAAAAACGTCTTGAATCTCTCGGAATAAAGGTTTACCACCACTATTCTATTGAAGGTTATCCTTCTGACATAGCAAAAATTGTCAGTGATGAAGGATACGGTAAAAATGAATATATTGAAACGACTAGAGACTTAATTGTTGTTACTGCCCCCGGTCCCGGAAGCGGCAAAATGGCAACTTGTCTTTCTCAACT
Source organism: Clostridia bacterium (assembly GCA_045605445.1). Classification (GTDB taxonomy): domain Bacteria; phylum Bacillota; class Clostridia; order RGIG6154; family RGIG6154; genus CAZMHL01. The sequence goes on from JAZUPZ010000039.1 coordinate 156,256, forward strand.
TTATCACGAACACAAAAAAGGCATTCAAGCAGGTTATGCAAAGTTTGAAACTTTCCCTGTATGGAACCTTCCTCTTACTCATCCTGTAAACCTTGCATATGAAGCGGCAACAGCTGACCTTAATGACCTTAATATGATTGATCCGTTCCATCTTGAAGCATACGGAAAAACAACAGTAAACTATAACAGAGATGTTGAAATCTTCCCCGTTGTAAAAGCAATGCTCGAAACAATACTCGGTACCTGTCCTTACAAATCACCTACCGATATGGGTGTAAATATGGCCGGAAACTGCATTATAAATGATGAAATCACTCAGGCAGCATCACGCCAGGAAATTTTACGCAGATATTATATGGCAATGTGTGACCAGAAAAAAGGTCTTTTGTCAAACGACGTTGTGCTAAAACTTGAGTTACTTATGAAAAAAGCGGGAATAACAACAAATGACCGTACCGTTATAACACCCGCACTTACCAAAGCGTCTTTAACAGGTCAGCCGGCAGCAGCAATGGAATTGTCTGACGGAAGCATAGTAACAGGAAGAACATCAGACCTTCTTGGAGCTTCTGCAGCACTGCTGCTTAATGCTCTTAAAACCCTTGCCGGAATAGCCGACAATGTTCACCTCATTTCTCCTGATATCATAGGACCTATACAGCATTTAAAAACAGACCATCTCGGTAACAGAAACCCAAGACTTCATACAGATGAAATTCTTCTCGCACTATCAATCTGCGCATCTTCCGATGAAAATGCCGAGCTTGCAATGCAGCAGCTAAGTAAATTGCGAGGTCTTGAAGTACATTCTTCCGTGATTCTTTCCTCGGTTGATGAAACCGTTTTTAAAAGACTCGGAATTAACCTTACCTGTGAACCGGTTTTCTAAAATTAACTATACAAAACAAACCGTAAGTGAAGTGATAAAATGATGGTAGACACAAAAGTGTCTGCCATCATTTTTTATGTTATTATGGAATTGGGAGGTGAAACTATGGCGAGAGAATATATAGTTAGAACCAAAGAAGAAAAACTGGCAATTGTAAAAAGAAACTTAGCCGGAGAAACTTGTAGAGCTCTGGCAAGAGAAATTGGCTGTAATCAAAGTCAGGTTTTAAGGTGGACAAAGAAATATCTTGCAGAAGGCGCAGCAGGTTTTGAACCTAAGAAACGGCCCGGAGATCCATTATCCAGGTACAGACAACGTAAAAATCTTACATACGAAGAACAGCTACAATACCAGATTGAATTATTGAAAAGAGAATTGATAAAGAAAGATGCCGAGGTGCTTCGGTTAAAAAAACTGAACGAACGAAAAGGGGGCGATATACGAAACAGATGATTCAGGAAATGTATGTCAGAGTTCAGCAGCAGACAGATAAACATTCAGTTAGCGAATTGTGCAGTATCTACGGTGTTTCCCGCAGTGGCTATTATAGGTGGTTAAAACGAGATGGCCAACTTAACCGTTACGAAAAGACGAATCAGATATTGGACAGCTACGTTTTGGATATTCACAATCATCATCCCATGATGGGATACCGCCAAATCAGGGACAAGCTGTGTCTTGAATTTGGCTGGATTGTAAGTGATCCAACAATTTGGTAATCAATGAACCGGCTGGGAATTAAGGGTTATACTCCACGACGTAAGGCACCAATGACAGCTGGTCTGGAGCATATGAGATATGCCAACGTATTGAATCGAAATTTCAGATCTGAACGACCGTTGGAGAAAATCGTAACCGACGTTACCTATATCAGACACAAAAACAAATGGTATTACCTGGCAGGTTATCTTGACCTGTTTAACAATGAGATCGTGGAATGGGAACTCAGTGATACCTTTGACAATCTACTTGTCATGAAGCCGGCAGAGCGTCTTTTAAAAAGAAAAATGAGCACCGAACACCAAGTCCTTTTGCACAGCGACCAAGGTGTCCAGTACTCATCAGCAGGTTATTGCAACCTACTTAAAGAATACAATGTGATACAGAGTATGTCAAGAGCAGGTAATCCTCATGACAACGCTGTTATGGAAAGCTTTTGGGGACGCTTCAAAGATACTCTGCGTAAGCACTTTCGATATAGGGAGTGCGATGATTTACATGCCGTTATTGAACAGACCGTACATTATTTTAACTATGAGCGGCCTGTCCGTAAACTAAAAGGAAAACCACCAGCTCTATACAGAATAGAACTGGTGGAATAGTTGCATTTGTGTCTACTAACTATTGACTACCACACCACCGGACTGTTGCATTTAGATAGGTTCGATTCCCCACGTTACCAATAATAAAAGCCACCCATCTGGGTGGCTTTTATTATTGGT
>JAZUPZ010000040.1:0-2545 GCA_045605445.1 Clostridia bacterium
GGCAGAGCTTGTAACAACAGAGCTTCCCGAAGAGCTTCAGGAGGCGGAGCTTTCTTCAATTAAAACCACCTCTGCAACAAGCACAATAGCCGACGAATTCAGGGTTGAACCCGTCGCCTCGGTTTACAATGTTTTAAACAACAACAATGACTATGTTTCTCAGGCTACAGGTGACCTTACTTATGAAAAATCTCTTTTGTCTTTGCCCGGAGCAAACGGTCTCGACCTGAATATTTCAATAAGATACAATTCAGGGGATGCGGTTATAAATTCAAATGAGTTTGCAGAGACGGGCAGCGACAGCGTTCGTAAAATCAACTTCAACAATTTTGCAATAGGCTGGAGCTTTGGTTTTCCCACTATTGTAAAAAGTCAAGTAAAAGGAAAATATTGCTGGCAAAGGGAAACAAGTCTTGTTTTTCCGGATGGAAGTGCTCATAGTATAGCAAATGATTCGGAGAACATTACTGTTGACACAACCCTTACTCTTGAACAGTATAAGCTTTCCGATATGACTCTCGTAAGAAAAGCAGATACGAAAAATTATGAGCTTACTTATTCAAACGGAACTGTTTATACCTTCGATGAAACTTACGGAAATCTGATTAAGATTAAAGATATTCATAACAATGAAATAAACTTTACTTATTCCGAACTTAACTATTTCAGAGGTTCGTTTCTTGATTATATGTTCAATCCTTCCTACTACAAAGCAAAAATAAATGCTCTGACAAAAATAGTTGACAGCGCAGGCAGAACCATTAACATTGAATATGATATAAAAAACACCTCTCACGGAAAAGAGGTAAAGAAAATTTATATAAAAATGAACGGAACTGTTTATGCAATCTTGAATCTTGAACGAAAATCAACTCACGAGGGCTCGGCAGATCTGCTCACTAAGATAACCGATGCAGACGGATATACAACAAAGTTTAATTACGAAGAAAAAACTACTCATATCTATCAGCATCTTGTTTCTTCTGACCCAACATATTCTGTTAACGGAAGTGTTTTGGCGTTAACAAAGGTGTCTTTGCCCACCGGCGGTTATACTGAATATGAATACACAAAAGCCCGCAGGGCATATGTAAATTATTATTCTGCCGGAACAGACTGGTACGAGGTTTACAAGGTTTCAAAGGTAAGCGACTCAAGCGGTTTTGAAAGAACCTACGAGTATGAAAACGACCGCTCGGGATATCCCCATTCCAGCCTTAATGTAAAGCCGATAGGCTATACATCTTCAGGTACATTTTCGGGAACTGTAAAAGACGGCGCCTTCACCTATTCCTGTATAACAAGAGAAAACGGAAATGCAACTGTTACTGTTTTTGACTATGCGCATAATAAGATAAAAGAACAGACCTACGATGAAAACAATACTCAGAACGAGTATACCATCGGAAACGGACAGAGCAAATGGTCGGTTATGTCAGGCGGATGGATATATCATATGGGATATACCGATGAGACAAATTATGAAACCTATTTGTATAAACAAAACACAGCTACGGGAGAAACGGTGATTTTAACACCATATCACGGTTCAATTTATGCAGATTCTTATTTAAAAAGTTGTGGCGATAAATTGTATGTTTTTTATCGCTTAGAAGAAGAGTTTTGTGCAATAGAATATAATGTATCTACAGATACATGGGGGAATGCACACAGCAAAACATTTCAGATATATACAGAATCATTTGCTGACTTCAACCTTAATGATATGTATTATATGAACTCCAAATTTTATGCAAGATTTATGCATTGCGGTTCTTCTGTTGATACAGCGTGTGTTGCAATATATGACCCATCAAAGACCGAAAGTGAACGCTGGTCATATCAGGAGTGTATCAATCCCGGCAATTCCAATTACAATACAGTGTTTTTATCTCATAACCAAAATGATATATATATCGCAAATCAGTATTATATTTACAAATGGGATCTTACTGTCAATACAATGACCGGCAAAAAAATAGGAAATCCGAATATAATCGGCGGTTTTATGCTTGGTGACAGAATGTTTTTATATACCACGTCCGGCATCAGTGAATTTAACTATGAAAATGGTGTTGTGAATATTGCATATACATACTCTTCTTCCCTCAATATGAGTCAATATTTGGCTTCAGGAATGGTATATCCGGATTTTTCCTATACTCTTCAAAAGGGCGCAGACGGTAATATGTATTATATAATGAATACCAAAGACGCTGAAGGCTATATGAATGTTTACCGCTTTGAACCTGATAATACAGAAGATAAATTCGTCCTTGCCGGAAGCAGAATGATGAAAAACACAGTAACAAGTATCTTTGCATCGGGAACATCTGAAAAACCGCTTTTGCTTTTGATTTCCGACGGCGTTGAGACAATGAAGCTTTACGATCCTGAAACGCCACAGAGCACAAGTGTTGTTACAACAACCTATAACAGCTATAATCAGCCGGTTTCAAGCAAGATAACAAGAATAAGCGGAAGCAGTAAGGCAAACGGCGGAACTCAGAGTTATACCTATGTTGACGGAAAAAGTCAGGTTCTG
>JAZUPZ010000041.1:0-3289 GCA_045605445.1 Clostridia bacterium
TTGCTTTCCTCCTATACTTTGGTATAAATACTATGTGATATTTGCACATCCATGTTGTGCGTGATAAACTATTTGTTTTATTTGCCATAAAAATTCTCCTTTCTTCTGCAATAAGCTTGAACAACTTTATTGTATCAGATTCTGGAATTTTTTGGTATAACCTTTTGCTTCCCACCCTCATAGAGGGTGGTTTATTGTTTCGTACACTTCGTGTACTCAACAGTCTAAAGACATTAATAAAGTGCCGAGTGTCCCAAAGGACACTCGGCAATGTGTTTGTTGTACAGCTTAATCAGCGTCTTCGTAATATTCTTTTTCTACCCAAACTTTGTTTTCAGTAACCTTAGTCCAAGTTTCGGCAGTCGCACCCCCAGCTCTTTCATAATCGTGAGAGTTTGTAGCTTCGATAACATCGTAATAGTACCACGCATCAGCCGGGTTATCATCCCATCTCTTAACGTCTTCACATAAACCTTCTTCATTTACATGTCTATTAAGCATATTGTTGATTATTCTCATTACTTCAGCTCTTGTAATGTAAGCATCAGGTCTGAATGTATGATCTTCATATCCCTGAATCCAATTAGCACCCAAAGCATACTTAATGTAGTTTTCTGCCCAGTGTGATGAAATATCCGGGAATGTTGCTGATGAACCAATGAATGTAGATTCATCAACATTATAGAATCTTGCTGCAATAGTAACAAACTCTGCTCTTGTTATAAAGCCTTCCGGATTGAATGTTCCGTCTTCATAACCGATAATATACTTACCATTAGCCATAGTAGAAATAGCTTTATTAGACCATCTGTCTTTGCTTACGTCAGTAAAGTTGTTCTCTGTAGTAAAGAGTCTGTCTCTTTCTTCCGGTTTAAGCAAACGATAGAAAATAGTTGTTATTTCTTCACGAGAAATGTTATTTTCAGGTCTAACTTCATTTCTGCCTGTTTCTTCAACAGGATATCCAATTACATAAGCAAAGTGGTTAGAACTGTCAAGAACATCTTTCAACCATTTAACATATACTGTTGTATTTTCATTAAGATTAAATTCATTTTCTACAGGTGTTACAAATTCCGGTTCAGCATAATATCCCACGATTGAATATCCGGGTTTTGTCTTTGTTGTAAGTTCCTTAAGGTTTACTTTTGTACCTTTATCAAATTTGTAAACATCATTTTCTATTCCATCGCCGTATACAATTTCAAGTTTTTTATCCGCTCTTGAACCGGGACCAACAGACGGAGCTGAAGGTGCAGTTACAATAACAGTACCGGAAATTTTACCCGGGAAAAGAGATGCAGATGTATCAGCACTTGAAGGCTCCTGACTGAATGTGTAAGTGATACTTCCAATCTGTTCTGAATATGTTGGTGAAATAATTTTAACTGATCCGCTTACAACACCCATGATAGAATATGTACCGGTAGCACCAACAGAAATGTTTTCACATGTAAGTTTAAGATCATCAAGATAGTTTTCAAGTACAGACATATTTACTCCGTCTTTAACGTCAACATGGATGTATGCAACATTATACGGAATTCCGTTAACAGCAGTAGCAGTATTAACCTGACGTGTAGCAGCAGGTTCTTCAAAAATCTGTGTATAATCTTTTGTGCTAGAGAAACCTGTCATATTGCCATTAAAAATAGATGAAGGAAGAGTAAAAATCTGAGGATACTTTACACCAATTACAAAAGAACCTTCTACTTCACAAGAGTTAAGCTCGTTTATAAGGGCGGTTTTTTCAGTATCATTTGCACCATACAAATTGATAAGATTCATACCTGCATCTTTAAACAACTGAACAGATTCCTTAACCTGAGTCATATCGATAGATGCTTCAAAGTCAACATTATTAACACCATTATTGACCATAGATACAGGACCATTGACAAAAGCACCTGAACCTGAAGCTCTCACTTTGATATCAGTAGGAACTTCGATATTTATATTGCCCTGAAATACCTCAGCTGCAGTCTTAGAGTCAATACCAACTGATTCAGCATACTTTGAAATAACGAAGTTTTTCAAAGGCGAGCTGTATGTAGCAGCACTGACACTGACAATTGAAAATACATTAATCAAAAAGATAAATGTAAGGCATAACGCCATAAATCTTTTTTTCATAATACTTCTCTCCTTATAACATATAAAAATTTATAAACAAATACACAAGATAAATTATACCTCAATTTGCTTTCATTGTCAATAAAAAGATTTAAAAAAGAAGAGAAGTATTTACTTCTCTTCTATAATATAAAATTATTCAATTCATTTTCAGACATTGCACCAAGCTGTTTTTTTATCGGCTGCCCATTTTTGAAAACAAAAATAGTAGGAATTGACATTATGCCGTATTTTTGTGCCGTCAAAGGGCTTTCGTCAACATTAACTTTATAAAACTCAACATCCGTATTTTTCTCAGAAATACTTTCAAAAACAGGAGCCATCATTTTGCAAGGACCACACCATTCCGCGAAAAAATCAACAACTACTTTCTTTTCGGATTTTGAAATAATTTCGTTGAAGTTATTGTCATTTAAAATCGTTACCATTTTACCACCTCATATCTATCATTCCACTTTTTTCGGATTATATAATTATTATTTTAGTGTCAAATTATATACTTAAATATTTTTATTGCTGCCAATAATTTAAAACACCCCATAAATTGAATATGGGGTGTTTTTATTTGTCAAATAACGCTTCGAATATTATTTACCTGATTTGATAGCAGCCTGAGCAGCAGCAAGACGTGCAATCGGAACTCTGAATGGTGAGCATGATACATAATCAAGACCAATGTTATGACAGAATTCAACTGATACAGGGTCGCCACCGTGTTCACCGCAGATACCGCAGTGCATTTCAGGACGAACTTTTTTACCAAGTGTAACTGCCATTTCCATAAGCTTACCAACACCTGTCTGATCGAGCTTAGCAAATGGGTCGTTTTCGAAGATTTTTGCATCATAGTAAGCATCAAGGAACTTACCGGCATCGTCTCTTGAGAAACCGTATGTCATCTGTGTAAGGTCGTTTGTACCAAAGCAGAAGAATTCAGCTTCTTTAGCAATGTCATCAGCAGTAAGACAAGCTCTTGGAATTTCAATCATTGTACCAACTTCGTACTTAAGGTCTGAACCAGCAGCTGCGATTTCAGCATCAGCAGTTTCAACAACAACCTTCTTAACAAACTTCAATTCTTTAATATCGCCAACCAATGGAATCATGATTTCTGGAACAATCTTCCAATCAGGATGCTTTTTGTTTACATTGATAG
>JAZUPZ010000042.1:0-4922 GCA_045605445.1 Clostridia bacterium
ACGTGTAGGCAAAAGCACCTGTTGCAGTGCGGTCAAACACATTTATAGGCTCGCCAAAGCTTGGTGCTTCCGAAAGTCTTACATTTCTTGGAATAACTGAACGGTAAACCTTTTTACCAAAGCATTTTTTAACTTCGTCAACCACCTGTATTGAAAGATTTGTTCTTCCGTCGAACATAGTCATTACAATTCCCTCGATTTCAATTGACGGACTGAAGGCTTTTTTTACAAGATTTATGGTATTTGTAAGCTGAGCAACCCCCTCCAGGGCATAATATTCGCACTGAATAGGGATAATAACGCTGTCTGCCGCGATAAGGGCATTAAGGGTTATAAGTCCCAGCGACGGCGGACAGTCAATAAAAATATAATCGAAGCTGTCCTTCACCTTTTCAAGGGCACTTTTGAGAACAAATTCTCTTTTTTCCCTTGCCACAAGCTCAATTTCCGCTCCCGAAAGGGAAATATCGGAAGGGATGATTTTAAGCCCGAAATATGGAGTTTCCCTTATAACGGAGGAAGCTTCCGCTTCGTTTATAAGAATGTCATAAATAGTTGCATCAACCGTTTCTCTGTCTATGCCAAGTCCGCTGGTTGTATTGCCCTGGGGATCGACATCAACAACAAGGACCCTCTTTCCCAGCTCAGCAACGCAGGCAGAAAGATTTACGGCGGTTGTTGTTTTTCCCACTCCGCCCTTCTGGTTGGCAACTGCCATTATTTTCGCCATAGGTTACCTCTCAATCTTAAGTAGAACAAATAATTCCACTTTGTATTATATCACCCACCTCTGCAAAAGACAATAATATTTAACGATTTTTTCAGCATTTGTCCTTATATTTTAACCTGTATGTAACCATTCTGTAACATTAGTATGTTATGATGTATATGTAATGTAGTATAAATTTAACTTTGGAGGTGATTTCAAGATGAAAAGGATTGTTGCCGGCATTATCGTTGCCCTTTCTCTTCTCTTTTGTTCAGGGGCTGTTTTAGCTGCTCCGGACACGCTCAGTCCTTATGCGTCTTCTTCCTCCTCCGATTTAGTGGTTATAACAAATCCGCCTTCATTTTCAACAACTGCTCAGAAGGGTGTTGTTTTCTGCGGATACGGTTCTAAAAACACAAAAGTAAGCTTTTACAGATACGATGCTGCTTCCGGATATTACAAGAAAATTTCCGGCGCAGGAAGTGTAACCATTAACTCTTCAGGAGTGTTCTGGAAGAAAATCGACTTTTCAGACGGTAATCATAAGGTTATAATCTATGCTGAAAACAACGGTGCGGTTCAGATTGTTAAACGTCAGATAACTGTTAACAATGCTTCGCTTTCCGATAAGCTCAGAGATTATACCGTTAATATCAAAACCTATAATTAAGGATAAGCTATGACTAAAGAACGTATTAAAACTGTGCTTCTTGTGATACTTGTTTTAAGCAGTTTGTTTTTGTCAGGTGAAATATGGTTCGGTGAGAAATTGTGGCCTGAGGGTTACGATTTCTTTTCTGTATATAAAGAAACTTTTTTCGGCCGTATGGCATCCTGGTTCAGAGGCAACGGGGAAACACTCAGTATTAAAGACACCGGCGCGCTTGACAGTATCTTTGCACCGAAAACCACAATGCTTTCCTTTGACGAGGGCAGACTTACCTTCGACTCAACCGACGAGGACGGAAAGCAGGTCATTAACAAAATAAACGAAATATTAAAACAGAGCTTTGTTTCTTCCAAGGTTTCTTCAATAAGTGAAAGTGACTGGCAAGAGGCTCTTATTCAGAACGGAATTTATGCAGACTATTCCGTTCCCGTAAGCGTAAAGGCGATGATGGACTTTTTAGGCTGCGACAACTCAGCCGTTGCCCCTTTTGATTCCTTCGACCAGATGATTATTGTAATTGGCGACGGAACAAAAACAGCCATTCCCGTTTACTTCAGAAACAGCGAAACAGAGGTTCACAGCTCTGTTATAACTTCCTTTTCAAAGGAAAATCTGCTACAATTTTTCGGAACTTATGCTGCAAGACCTATGCTGAACCTTGCCTACTCCTTTGAGCTTAATCTTGATAAAGAGGTTGTGGGAACAGGAGAAAACCACCAGAAGGTTATTCTTGATTCTTATATTCTTCTGCCTCTTGAAGCTGTTAATATGAATTCCATCAGGCAGGATTACATAAATGTTTCCGAACACTCTGAAAAAATTCTTTCTGCCATGGGTTACAACAAAAACACCGTAAGAAAATTTACAAGAACGGGTACAACCCTTTTTGTTGATTCAGATTCAACTCTGACCCTGAGCAGAAATTATATTGAATACGAGGCTTCAAGCAGCGAAAAGGGTATAGAAATAGGAAACGACAGCACCATTGCAACCGCGGCGGCAGGCTCTGCCAGCCTTATTGACAAAATAATAAGCTGTTTTGACATAAACGAAAACACCAAGCTTTTTATTTCCACTCCGCTCACAGGAGAAAAACAGGACGAATATACCCTGCATTTTGACTATCTTTACGACGCGGTCCCCGTAAATATCGGCGAACACGGCTGTGTTGTTACGGTAAAGGGCGGAAAAGTTACTCATATGAAAATCCTGATAAGGAGCTTCAGTGAGGCGGAAATTCTTGAAGACTGCTTTGCTCTGGACGTTCTTGAAAAGGTTTATGAAAAAGCAGGGCGTGATGTTAAAATTGAAGAGCTGGTTTCCGGCTATGAAAGAGAAGGCGACATTTACCGCAAAATCTGGAACGCTACTGTTGATAACGAAGTTATTTCAGTTTACTAAAAACTCTCAGAAAGTTCCAAAAGACTCATTAGCAAATGGGTCTTTTCTTTTTCTTCAAGGTTCGGGTCATATTCTTTTTGTTGTAAACAAAAAAGACACCTGATGGTGTCTTCTTTATTTGGTGGGAACAATAGGGCTCGAACCTATGACCCTCTGCTTGTAAGGCAGATGCTCTCCCAGCTGAGCTATGCTCCCATATGGTAGCGACGAGTGGACTTGAACCACCGACCTGCCGGGTATGAACCGGATGCTCTAGCCAACTGAGCTACATCGCCATATGTTTTTTCGTACTTTGATATTATACATAAAAAGTTGCGACTTGTCAACATTTTTTTGAAAAATAGTTAAATTATACTTATATTTTTTGCAAAAATCCGCTTTTTATACACAGCCTGATCGTTTTCCCCCCATTGCCAGAGATTTATTTTTGTTATATAATATATATAACATATTTTCAGGAGGACAAAAAATGAAAAAGAGAATTTTTTCCGTGTTACTTATTTTTACTTTAGTGTTCTGTACGGCTTTTTCTGCAAGTGCCGTGGTTCCCATTGACGAAACCGAAGTTTATCAGAAAATGATTGCACTTAAAGCGGAATATCCCGAAGGAATGCGCTGGACAAACGAAAACTATTATAGATGGAACGGCGGTTATTACAGCGGAGGCTACGGTTGTGCAGGCTTTGCCTTTATATTAAGCGATGCTGCGTTTGGCGACAGACCTGCCCGTTTTGTTTACGACGTTTCAATAGACAAGGTAAGAGTTGGCGACATTCTCCGTATCAACGGAGACACCCACAGCGTTATTGTTCTTGAGGTTCACAGCAATTACGTTATTATTGCAGAAGGAAATTACAATTCTTCAATTCATTGGGGACGCCGTCTTTCAAAGGAGCAGGTTGCCGCAGCAGACTATATTATGACCCGTTACCCTGAAATTCCTTTCTACGACGTAAACGAAAGCGACTATTACTACGATGCCGTTAAATGGGCGCTTGAAAGCGGCGTTACAGAAGGAACAGACGAAACTCACTTTTCTCCCCACATAAGCTGCACAAGAGGTCAGGTTGTTACTTTTTTATGGAGAGCCAACGGTTCTCCGGAGCCAAAAACAACAGCAACCCCCTTTAAAGATGTTTCCTCAAGAGACTATTTTTACAAAGCGGTTCTCTGGGCATTGGAAAACGGAATAACCGCAGGTACCTCGGCAACAGAATTTTCCCCGGATGAGGTTTGTTCAAGAGCCCAGGTTATAACCTTTATATGGAGAACAAAGGGAAAACCGCAGTACAACGGAACAAACAATTTTAAAGACGTTTCAAGTAATGATTATTTCTACCATCCGGTTCTCTGGGCATATAACTCCGGCATTGCAAACTCAACTTCCTACAGATATTTTTCACCAAACGATATGTGCCCCCGAGCACAGATTGTAACCTTCCTTTACAACGCTCAGGCACAATAAAACCTCTATGCTAATAAACTGCAAGTATCCAAACATACTTGCAGTTTATTTATTAAAAAGCAAATTAAGCAGATACTATAAGTATACAAATACACTTTAAGGCAGAGGTGTTGATATGCTTGATTTACAATTGATGGGAAAAAGAATCAGAAAACACAGAAGAACAAATAATCTGACTGTAGAACAGCTTGCCGAAAGGGTGGACGTTTCCGCTGTTTTCATAAAAGAAATCGAAAGAGGAACAAAATGCCCCCGACTTGACAATTTTGTTAAAATTGCGAATGCACTGAATGTTTCAGCAGATGATCTTCTCTGCGATTCGGTTAACGAAGCAAAAGACATCGTCCTTAACGAAGTTACTTCAAAAATGCAAAGTCTTGATGCGAAAAGCATAGCAAGCCTTTCTAATATAACTAATGTGATAATAAAAGAATTTTATAACAAAAACTAAAGAGATTATCATAACCACCCGTCAAACGGGTGGTTTGCACTAAGGCTATAAGCCTATGTTGCCGGCCAGCGACTCAAGTCGCTGGCTTTCACTTTTGTTCAAGCCTATTGCCTTTGCCTCTTTCGCCACCCCTTAAAGGGTTTTTGTATTACTTGCTACCCTTAAAAGGGTCTGCATATTCTTTTACGCTTAACTTATCCAATGCAACATCGTGCTTTTCTTGCTC
>JAZUPZ010000043.1:0-47495 GCA_045605445.1 Clostridia bacterium
TACTCAACAGTCTAAAGACATTAATAAAAAAGAAAAATCTCAGAAATTTGAGATTTTTCTACATTTGGTTATAAAATTTAACGATTTTATATAGCTTTACATATACTTATTCCGACCTTTTAGCGTTCTGGACTTTTTTTACATCCCCTTTTGTGGCTTTTCTCTTGAATTAAAGCTCAATTTATGGTAAAATATACTATCTATATATAATTATAAAGGAATGTATGAAATGGATTACAAAAAATTAGCAGATATTTTATTTCCGGACATTACGAAAACACCTGAAGACTATGCTGAAATTTTCCCGAAAAGAGATTTGCCCGAAGGCGCACAGGTAACAAGATTTGCCCCCAGCCCCACCGGTTTTCTTCATATCGGAGGACTTTTCGCATCGCTCATTTCAGAAAGAATTGCTCACCAGAGCGACGGTGTTTTTATTTTAAGAATTGAAGATACCGACAAGAAAAGAGAAGTTGAACACGGTGTTGATAAAATACTTGAAGGTCTTAAGGAATTCGGCATTAAAATTGACGAAGGCTTTGTTGACTTTGATAAAGAAATCGGCGCATACGGCCCTTACAAGCAAAGCGAAAGAGCCGAAATTTATCAGGCATTTGCCAAAAGACTTGTTGAAGAGGGAAAGGCTTATCCCTGCTTCTGCACAGAAGAAGAGCTTTCAGGCATAAGAGAGGTTCAGGAGAAGGAAAAAATTCTTCCCGGTTACCATTCTCAGTTTGCAAAATGCAGAAATCTTACCTTAGAGCAGATTGAAGAAAATATTAAAAAGGGAATGCCTTATGTTATAAGACTTAAATCTCCCGGCTCACCGGAAAAGAGAATTTCCTTTAAGGACGGCATAAGAGGAAACATTGAAATGCCGGAAAATATTGTTGACATAGTTGTTTTAAAATCAGACGGAATTCCAACCTATCATTTTGCCCACGTTGTTGACGACTATCTTATGAGAACCACAATGGTTATACGAGGCGACGAATGGATTTCTTCTGTTCCTATTCACCTTCAGCTTTTCTATATGTTGGGACTTAAAGCACCGAAATATGCTCACATTGCCCCCATTATGAAAGAAGACGAAGGCGGAAAAAGAAAAATTTCAAAAAGAAAAGATCCGGAGGCTGCCGTTTCCTATTACGGAATTGAAGGCTATCCTCAGGAGGGCGTTATTGAATATCTTCTCAATCTTGCAAACTACACCTTTGAGGATTTCAGAAGAAACAACAAAACTGCCCACTGGTCAGAGTTTAAGCTTCAGATGAATAAAATGAGCAATTCGGGCGGACTTTTTGACCTTGTTAAATTAAATGACGTTTGTAAAAACAAAATTGCATCCTATACTGCAGAGCAGGTTTATGACCTTGCAACCCAATGGGCAAAGAAAAACGACGAAGAGCTTTACGCCCTTCTTACAAAAGACAAAAGCTTCTCTGTTGCTATGTTCAATTTTGACAGAAATCCCGACAAGCCGAGAAAGGATATAGGCAAATTCAACGAAGTAAGAAATGCTTTCTCCTTTATGTTTGAAGAGCTTTTTGATAAGGAATACGAAAACATTCCAAATGTTTCAAAAGAGGACTGCAAAAAAATACTTGAGCTTTACAAGCCTATGTATGACGAAGCTGCCGACAACCAGACCTGGTTCAACACGCTTAAGGACCTTGCAGAAAAGGTTGGCTATGCAAGAGAGGTTAAGGAATACAAGCAGAATCCCGATGCCTTTCCCGGCCACGTTGGCGACGTAAGCACTGTTTTAAGAGTTGCAATTACCGGCAGAACCAAATCTCCCGACCTTTGCTCTATAATGAAAACACTGGGCAAGGACAAGGTTGAAGAAAGAGTAGACAACGCAATACAGGCGCTGGGAATATAAGAAAAGGAGAAAAACCAGATGGAAGAACATATTGTTTCAAATTTCATTCACGATGCCATTGACAAAGACCTGGAAGAAAAGGTTTACGACAAGGTTCAGACGAGATTCCCGCCCGAACCAAACGGTTACCTTCACATTGGTCACGTTAAGGCAATTAACATTGACTTTTCAACAGCAAAAAAATACAACGGAAAGTGTAATTTAAGACTTGACGATACCAATCCCGAAAAGGAAGACACCGAATATGTTGATGCAATTATGGAAGACATCAAATGGCTCGGTTTTGAGTGGGACAACGTTTTTTACGCTTCCGACTACTTCCCGGTTATTCACGAAATGGCAATTAAACTTATTAAAAAAGGCCTTGCCTATGTAGACGATTTAACCGCAGAAGAAATAAGAGAATACAGAGGAACTCTTACCCAGCCGGGCAAAGAGAGCCCTTACAGAAACAGAAGCATTGAAGAAAACCTTGATTTGTTTACAAGAATGACCAACGGAGAGTTCGAAACAGGCTCAAAGGTTTTAAGAGCAAAAATTGATATGGCTTCGGGAAACCTGAATATGCGTGACCCGGTTATTTACAGAGTTTTATTTGCTCATCATCAGAGAACGGGCGACAAATGGTGCGTTTATCCGATGTACGACTTTGCACATCCGATTTCCGACACAGCTGAAGGAGTTACCCACTCCCTTTGCTCTCTTGAATTTGAAGACCACAGACCTCTTTACGACTGGGTTCTTCAAAACTGCGACTTTGAAAAGCCTTCAAGGCAGATTGAATTTGCAAGACTTAACCTTTCTAACACTCTCACAAGTAAGAGAAAGTGCTTAAAGCTTGTTAAAGAAGGAATTGTTGACGGGTGGGACGACCCGAGAATGTCAACAATCTGCGGAATGAGAAGAAAGGGATATCCTGCAGAGGCCCTTCTTGATTTTGCAGGCAGAATAGGCGTTGCAAAAGCATTCAGCGTTGTTGACTACGCGCTTCTGGAACACTGCGTAAGAGAAAATCTTAATATGAAGGCGCCAAGAGCAATGGCAGTTCTTCATCCTCTTAAGGTTACCATTGAAAACTACGAAGGCGAAGGCTCTGAAGAGCTTTTCGTTGACATTAACCCCAACGACGAGAGCGCAGGTCAGAAAAAAATAACCTTCTCAAAGAACCTTTACATTGAAAAAGACGACTTTATGGAAGTTCCCGTTAAAGGCTACAAAAGACTTACTCCCGACAACGAGGTTCGTCTTAAGGGCGCATATTTTATAAAGGTTAAGGAAATTGTAAAAGACGAAAGCGGCGAGGTTGTTGAGCTTATCTGCACCTATGACCCTGCATCAAAGGGCGGAAATTCTCCCGACGGCAGAAAGGTTAAAGGAACAATTCAGTGGGTTGATGCAAACAATTGCCTTAACGCTACCGTAAATATGTATGACAAATTATTCTTAACCTCCGACCCGGGTGACGTTGACAACTATCTTGAAAACTTAAACCCCGACTCCCTTATTGTTTTAAAGGACTGCAAAATTGACAAAGACCTTGAAAGCGCAAAGCCGGGCGACTGCTTCCAGTTTATGAGAAACGGCTACTTTGCAGTTGATAAATATTCAAAAGAAGGCAATGTTGTTTTCAACTTAACAGCAACCTTAAAAGATTCTTACAAAGCTTAGGAGTGTGAAAAATGGCTGAAAAATTTTATATTACCACTGCCATTGCTTATACATCAAGAAAACCCCATATCGGAAATACCTACGAAATAGTTCTTACTGACGCTATTGCAAGATACAAAAAGCAGAGAGGCTATGACGTTTATTTCCTTACGGGAACTGATGAGCACGGCATTAAAATTGAAGAAATTGCAAAAGAAAACAAAATTTCTCCCAAAGAATACGTTGACGGCGTTGCAGGAGAAATAAAGGACATATGGAACCTTATGAACACCTCATACGACCAGTTCATAAGAACAACCGATGACTACCACGTTAAAACTGTTCAGAAAATTTTCAAAAAATTCTATGACCAGGGCGACATTTACAAGGGCGAATATGAAGGAATGTACTGCGTTCCCTGCGAAACCTTCTATACTCAGAGCCAGCTTGTTGACGGCAAATGCCCCGACTGCGGCAGAGAAGTAAAGCCTGCAAAGGAAGAAGCTTACTTCTTTAAAATGAGCAAATATCAGGATAAGCTGATGAAATATATTGAAGAAAATCCCGATTTCATACAGCCCGAATCAAGAAAGAACGAAATGGTTAACAACTTCTTAAAGCCGGGTCTTCAGGACCTTTGCGTTTCAAGAAGCTCCTTTACCTGGGGCGTTCCCGTTTCCTTTGACGAAAAGCACGTTATTTACGTTTGGATTGACGCTCTTTCAAACTATATTACAGCTCTTGGCTATGACCCCGACGGTTCTTCTGAAAAATATAACAAATACTGGCCTGCAGATGTTCACGTTATCGGCAAGGACATTTTAAGATTCCACACCATTTACTGGCCTATTATGCTTATGGCTCTGGGCGAGCCCCTTCCCAAGAAGGTTTTAGGTCACCCCTGGCTTTTGTTCGGCAATGACAAAATGAGCAAATCAAAGGGCAACGTTATTTATGCCGATGACCTCGTTAAGCTTTTCGGCGTTGATGCTACCCGTTATTACCTTTTATCTGAAATGCCTTATGCAAATGACGGAAGCATAACATATGAATCGATTATCGCAAAATACAATGCAGACCTTGCAAACGTTCTCGGAAACCTTGTTAACAGAACAGTTGCAATGAGTAATAAATATTTTGACGGAATTGTTGAAAACACAAATGTTGCTGAAGATGTTGATAACGACCTTAAGGAAACCGTTAAGGCTTGTGTTGAAGGCTTCAAGGCTAAAATGGACGAATACAGAACCTCCGAGGCAGTTTCTGAGGTTGTAACTCTCTTAAAGAGAAGCAATAAATATATCGACGAAACGACTCCCTGGATTCTTGCAAAGGACGAAGCAACCAAAGACAGACTTAAAACCGTTCTTTACAATCTTACAGAAAGTATAAGAGTTGCGGCAGTTCTTCTTGCTCCTTTTGTTCCCGAAACCTCGGCAAAAATTGCCCAGCAGATAAACACCGATATTCTTTCCTACGAATCAATTGAAAGCTTCGGCGGCTACAAATCGGGAACAACAGTTCCAAAGGCTGAGCCCCTCTTTGCAAGAATTGACGAGGAAGCAAAGCTTAAGGAAATTGAAGAATCTCTTGCCGAAACAGAAGACTATGAGCCTTTGAAGGAAGAGGTTTCAATTGACGATTTTGATAAGCTTGACCTTCGTGTTGCAAAAGTTATTTCCTGTGAAGAGGTTAAGAAGAGCGAAAAGCTTCTTAAATTTGAGCTTGATCTGGGCTTTGAAAAGAGAACTATTCTTTCAGGCATTAAAAAATGGTATAAGCCTGATGAAATGGTAGGCAAAAACCTTGTTATAATTGCAAACTTAAAACCAAGAAAAATGATGGGAATTGAATCAAAGGGTATGATTCTTTCCGCATTTGAAGGCGATAATTTAACAGCACTTACAACAATTGCCGACATTAAGCCCGGCTCGGTTGTTAGTTAAATAATAAAGAATAAATAATAAAGAATAAAAATTGAACAAACCCTTTCGGGTTTGTTTGATTTTATAAAGAGGAATTATGTTATTTGATACTCATGCGCATTACGATGACAGTCAGTTTGATGCTGACAGAGAAGAAATTCTCAGTAATTTAAAAAATGACAAGGTTTCATATGTCGTAACCGTTGGTACAAACCTTGAAACCTCTCTTAAATCCATAGAACTTGCGGAGAAATATCCCGAAGTTTATGCTGCCTGCGGCTTTCATCCCGAATTTGCAAATAGTGCAACTATTGATGCTCTTGAGCAGATTAAAAAAATGGCATCTCACAAAAAAGTGGTTGCAATAGGAGAGGCAGGGCTTGACTACCATTGGGAGGACAATCCTCCGCCGCAGATTCAGAAAACTGCCTTTATAAAGCAGATTGCCCTTGCAAACGAGCTTGATATGCCCCTTATTATTCACATAAGGGACTCGGTTCAGGATGTGGTTGACATTTTAAGGGAGCATCCTCTGAAAAACGGAATTATACATTGCGTTTCCGTATCTTCGGAAATTGCGGAAATTTTCATTAAAATGGGACTTTATATTTCCTTTGCGGGAACGCTTACCTTTAAAAACGCACCAAAGCTTGTTAAAACTGCAGAGGTTGTTCCTCTTGACAAACTTTTAATTGAAACGGACAGTCCATACCTTGCTCCCGTTCCCGACAGAGGTAAAAGAAATATGAGCGCAAGAGTTATTCACACCGCGGCAAAACTCGGGGAAATAAGAGGTTATTCATTAGAAGAAATGGCAAAAATTACTCTTGAAAATGCAAAAAGAATATACAGAATTGAGGATTGATTATGAAAACTTTGTTTGATTTGTTTTTTTCTTTCTTTAAAATAGGACTTTTCACCTTTGGCGGAGGCTATGCCATGCTCCCTATGATACAAAGGGAAATTGTTGAAAAAAGAAAATATGTAACCGAAGAAGAGGTTATGGACTATTACGCTTTAAGCCAGCTTACGCCGGGAGTTATTGCAGTAAACTGCGCATCCTTTACCGGCTGCAAGGTTAAAGGTAAGCTTGGCGGTGCGGTTGCAACAACAGGTGTTGTTGCCCCTTCATTTATAATAATTTCACTGATAGCGCTGATTTTTAATCAGTTTACCGACCTTTATATTGTTCAGTGTGCCTTTGCGGGAATAAGAGCGGCAGTTCTTGCCCTTATGGTAAAAACCATATTAAAGGTTGTAAAAACCGGCGTTGTTGACCTTTTCACCTTTGCTCTTATGATTTTCACCATAACTCTTATGGCCTTTAAGGTAAGCTCGGTTATTATAATTTTAATATGCGCCCTTGCGGCAGTAATTTACAAAAAGGCGGTGGCTTCCAAATGACATATTTACTTTTATTTTTAGAATTTTTCAAAACCGGACTTTTTGCCATCGGAGGCGGACTTGCCACAATTCCTTTTCTTATGCAGATGACCTACAAATATGACTGGTTTACCCAGGCTCAGCTTACGGATATGATTGCTATTGCAGAATCAACTCCGGGACCTATCGGCGTTAACGTTGCAACCTTTGCGGGCTTTCAGGCGGCAGGTCTGCCCGGCGCCTTTTACTCCACCTTCGGACTTATTCTGCCTTCTTACATTGTTATATGTATAATTTTCAGAATTCTGCAGAAATTCAGAGAAGCTCCTCTTACTAACAACCTTTTTTACGGAATAAGACCAACGGTTGCAGGGCTTATTATTTCAGCCTGTGCAAGCCTTTTCAGCATTTGCGTTGTAAACCCCGCTTTTACGGGAATTGCAGACTTTTTCAACCTTAAGGCACTTGCTCTTTTTGCAGTTTTCACATTCTTTGTTCTTAAATTCAAAAAGCTCAACCCGATTCTTATTATTTTTATCGGAGCAATTGCGGGAATTATTTTCAAAATGGCTTAAAAGGAGATTTTATGGAAACAGGAAAAGCTTTACTTAAAGGAGAAAAGGTAACCTTGCTTCCTCCTTTAAATCTTAAAGACGGCGACGCGTGCCTTATGATTTCAACCTGCAATGCCGCCATAATAATCAGCAAGGAGACAGTTGAAAAAATTGTTATGCCCGCCTCGGAAAAAATCAGCTCAACCAAAAACGGTGCACACTTTTTAAGACATATTTTTATGCATATGCTTGAACTTGAAATTAAAAACAATTCTTTTTATATATCTGAAAAAATGGCTGAGCATTTCGGCGTAGAAAAGCTTGATGTTATCATAAACGATGACAACATTATGCTTTACCCCGAAAACGGAGAACGTGCCGAAACAACAACGCTGGACATATTTAAACAAATTTGCAAAGAATAACAAACCCCCTCAGGTGAGTATCACACCTGAGGGGGTTTGTTATTCTTACTTGCCGTCTATTATTTTAAGAAGAGTATGACCTATATTATTTATTTCATCGGGATTTGAAATTGTTATTACGTCCAGCATACTTCCTCTTGTTCTTTGCATATTGTTAAGAGAATTGTCGTATCTGGGATTTTCCTGAGTGTCGGCAATAAGCACCGCTGTTGCGTTTATTCCGAATTTTTCGGCAAGCTTTGAAAGCTTGAAATAGTAATCCTGCTCAATTACCGGCCTTGCTTTACACTCGATAAACAACGACTTGAACCCTTTGGTAACAACACAGTCTATTTCGCTGAGCACGTTGCTGTTTTCCCAGTTAACCTCAAAGCTGCTTTCAACATCGTCAAAACATCCGCATTCCAAAAGCTTATGGAAGGTGTAAATTTCAAGAATTCGTCCTGCCGTGGTCATAAGCTGTTTTATCTGAAGCGTTGCATAGCAAAAGCTTATAACATCTTCGTTTTCTTCTTTTTCAATACGAAGATTTGAAATAAACTGATTTTTAGCAAAAAATCTGAGAACATCGCAAATCTGACTGAAGGCATTTTTAAAATTAGGAAAATCCTTCATTTTAATTTTATTAACAACAAGATTGTCAAAACATACTTCAACCTGGCGTTTTACCTTTTTAAACTGAATATTTTCCGCAACCATAAGCGCGTAAGGATTTTCAACAATTCTGTTTATATCTTTACGGCAACCGTTTTTCTCAGTAATGCTCCATCTGCAGGAATCGGTAGTATAGCAACGAACCTCTGACTCATCTTCTATAATTTTGCAATCCTTGAGCATCTGAGTTATTTTATTCAGCGCAGGATAACACACAAAGGGCATTATATAGCTGTATGTCTCAGCTCTTGCCTCCATTTTTGATTTTGGTTTTACCTCAAAGGTTCCTATAACATCATTTAATGCAGAATACTCGCAAAGAAGCTCGCAGGTCATTTTCCATCCGAAGCTGTCTTTTCTGTATGCCTCCCACAGCTTTTTATAGTCGTTGAAAAATTCAGGGTCGTGGCTTCTGCCCTTTGAGTTTTTAAACGCCGCCATATCGTTTACTCTTACATAACGGTTATTTTCAACATATCCGAAAAATTCGCAATTTTCCGTCATGGAATGGAATTTTCTTGTTGAAGTGTCGAACTGATACTTGTCAAAATCTCCGTAAACTCCCGCTCCCAGCAGCAGATACGAAAGATTGGTTGAGTTTTCCTCAATGGCGCAGATTTTTCTTTCCCCGTCAAGCTTTTTAAGGCTTTCTGAAATTACCTTTGCCGCCAGGGCTCTTGATTCAACCGGATAAGCTTTTACACTTTTAACAACCTTTTCCTCGCCCTCTTTAAGTCTCTTTGAGAGCTCCTTAATTTCGTTTTCAAGCCCGGGCTTTGTATAAGCAATCATAAAATCGATATAAGTTTTAAGGTTTTTACTCTGAATATAGCTTTTTACATAGCCTGCCGCCTCTTCAAAGCTTTCAAGGTCGCACTGCTTTTCCGCAAGGTAAAGATAGGTTATTCTTGAAGGATTCAAAACCGTTGCCGCCGCAACATTGTTGAAAATTTCCGTATTGCTTCCCGTTGAAAAAGGAATGGCAAGATTAATTTCCTCTGAATAGGTAAGTATAAACGGAATATATTTCGTCATATCAAAATCGTTCTTTTTATAATCCTTATAGTCTGTACTCTTAAGTATAGGCCAGAACTTTGTTATAATTGCTTCGGTTCCGGATTTTACATATTCTCTGTCATCGGGTTCAAGAAATTTAAGGGTTTCTTTGAAATCTGCAAGAAGTCCCTCGTAAAGGTCTACGCTGTTCAAATCGTTATTCCATATGTCCTTCAGACAGGAAATCCAGGCTGAAAAAGCAACTGCCGCATCGGGACTGCATTCAACAACTCTCTGAATAGAAGCTATCATTTCTCCTGAAAGAATATTCTCGTTTTTAATCTCCTCTGCCTTTGCGGCAAACGCCCTGTGAAGCATTACGGAAACTCTGTCAAGGCCGTCAAGAGCTGCAATTTCCTTTTCTGTTGCCTCGTCCCATTTTCTGCAGTTGTTGGAGATATACTCCGGTTTGATGAGCACCAATTCGGGAGTACTTCTTACGATACAAACGTGTTTCTTTGCTCTTTTATCGTTAATGGAGCCGTTCATACACTTTGAATAGTCGGTTCTGCAGGTCCAGCCGTTACACAGCTTTTCAACAACCCATCTTTTATGCTCTGTGCATATAAGCTGATTTTTGTCATTTTTTCTTGACTTGTCATTCCATATTTCTCTTACAAATCTTTTCGCCGCCTGAGCAAAGGTGCACTTATCAAGGTCTATTCCAACGCTGTAAAGCTTATATTTTATCGAAAGAACATTTGAAACGCAGGAAGCGTGGTTATACTTTGAAGAGAATTTTTTTCTGATTTTCTGATAGTCCACATTAAGCCCGTTCTCCCAGATAAGATGGGCATTAAACGCCATACGTTCAATTTCCCCGTAAAACTCTTTTTTTGTTATATCTTCATTTATGTAAACGGGATTACCCTTTACTCTGCCTTTGTTGGCAAAAGGCTTTCCTTCATAGGCAAAGTTTACGCAATAATCAAGGCCGAACGCCGCCTTGGAGTCAACAAAGGTTTTTGCAACCGTGTGGTTAAGCTCGTCGTCGCCAAGAGCTATAAAAACATAGTGAATTTTGTTGTTTTCAACAATTACGTCAACTATTTCATCCTTGTTCTGTCTTCCCTTATCGGTTACAAAGGTATGGTCAACAAAGCTTATGTTTCCGTAAGATTCCTCTTTTGATTTTTCAAGAGAACCGTCGATATTAAAAAATTTATCCAGCTCGGGACGGTCTTTAAGATAAAGCTCCTTATCTTCCTTATTATTTGAAACTACGGTTACATTAAGCTCCATTCCCGCCATTTGCCCCGTTGGAAGGCAAACGTCGAGAAAGCTCTGGGCATATCCGCCAAAGCCAACTACAAGCACATTTATTGCTTTTTCCCCTTTGGGTACACAAGCATAAAGAGGTTTTTCATAAAGAAGATTCTGAAAAACCAGAGTTGGGTTCTTTTTGTCGAGAACCTTGTTAATTTCCTTTATTCCCACAACCTCGCCCATTCTTATTCTTTTAACGATATCGGCGGGGAGAAAACGGGTTATTGCTTTTTCAAGGTCGGCAATAAGGGCCTCACACGCCTTATAGCGTTTTTCCCTGTCGGGATTCAGGCATTTTTTAAGAATTTTTACAAGCAATGCTCTTAAAACAGGGTGAGAATTTGCCTCGGAGGATTCAATAAGCTTAGAGGCTGCAACCATTTTATCAAGGTTATTATAGTATTCATTGCTGTATCCGGTTTCATTATTATCGTTAACAACTATTGCGCTGAAAAGGGTTGCTCCTATTGAATAAATATCCGCTTTGTTATCCGGCTTAAGGGTTCCGATTTCAGGAGCTGTATAGCCCTTTGATTCTGAATAAACCGCCTCTGTATTATAAATAGAATAAACAGAATTTACGTCAAAAAGAGAAATTGACTCGGTAAGCACCTTGTCGTTACGAATGTGAAATCCGAAATTCTCAGGCTTTATATCGCCGTGAATAAGCTCGGCGCAATGCAGAGCACATATACACTCTGCAAGGTTTTTAACAGAATTAAGCACCAGATAAAGCTTTTTCTCCGGCTCCTTTGAAGGATTCTGATGAATTTCTTTACAGATTTCATCAAAGGTTTTAATGGGAACGGAGGGAGTCCAGATATAAACACTTCCGTTTTTTTCGCCCTTTTCGTCGCAACTGAAGAAAATTTCAAAGCCGGGAATAAAAGTATTGAACACTATATTTTCCGCATTGCGGGAAATTTCTTCAAGAAGCGTATTATAAGGCCTTGTATATTCATCACAATCCTTTTCAAACAAATTTATCGGGCCGGAGACGGGGAACAGGGGTTTTACCTTCGTTCCGTCGGCGCAGATATGGGTTTTTCTTTCAAGAATATACCCTTTTTCTTCAAGAGGATAAAATTCCTTAAGCTTTCCTCTTACCTTTCCGCACACCGCATCGTAGCAAACGGCAAAGCCGCCGCTTCCGACTTTTTTCTCTATGGTAAACAAAGCCGGCTTTCTGAGACCGTGAAAATCTCCGAGCAGCAGCTTTTCGTTCTTTTTGAGATAAACTCTTTTACTCATCCTTTTCTCCTTTTGTTACATATTTATGTATGCATAAGCCGAAAAAACAATAATGATATCGAATATATTTTTCCCGCTTATCTGCTGATAGGCACACTTGTCAAGAATTCCGTTAAGCCCCTGACGGAAATCGTCAAAAACATTTTTAAAGCTTCGCCATTTGTTCTCGTCTCCATCTTCGCGAAGCTGACAGTAATAATAGTAATATGCCACCAGCATGGAGGTTCTTGTTATTTTATCAGAAGAATTTATATAAAGCGCCTTGTTTTTTCCGTTTTTGTTCTTTAAAAATTTGTCTGCACTTACAATAACTTCCGCAAAATCGTCCTTTTCGGCAACAGTTCCCTTCATACTTGAAAGGAGCTCTTTATATCGGTTTTTAATATCATCGGTATCAACAAACCAGATTCCGTGAACACAATTTTCCAGACTGCCGCCCTCTTTGATTTTTTCTATTATTTCAAGATAAGCTTTAAACGCCGTTTCCTGGCAGGGCTCCAGCTGAAATTCACTGTATTTGTTTTCCACTGCAACAGACTTTTCTCCGTTTTTTTGTTTTCTTTCGTAAAATCCGGCGTGAATATTGCAGTTATATTCTGTTTTTATGAATTTTTCAAATTCCTCTTCACCAAAGGTGAACACTCTTTCAAGAAAGCTTTCTTTGAGAATTTCCGTTGCCTTTACGGGCTTTTCAGTTTTCTCGGTACTGTAACACTCTTTGCTTATACGCTCTATCATTGCTGTAGCCTTTTTTATTTTTTCAAGCGGCGTAAGATTTTTTCCTATGTAATAAAGATAAACCATTTCGGCAAAGTTCTTATAGTTTATTCCCTGACCGGTAGGCTCTATTTCACAGCCGGAGGCATTTTTTCTGTACTCCTCGCCGATAAACCTGATTACATTATTTGAGTAATAATCGTAAAAAAGATTTTTTTCAATGTCATTTTCTTTATGCTCTTTTCTTGTTTCTGCGGGAGTATAGGTCATTTCAAAAGCAATTCCAAAGAGATACAGTCCCTCCCTGGTTGCACCCTCGCCCCTGAAATTTCCTTCAGCAAGGTCGTTACAAAGCTTAAGAATACCGTAAATTCCGTAAGGCTTTTTCTGAGCCTTTGTTGCAGTGCTCAGGGGTTCAAAAACTCCATCGTCCAGATAATCTGCAAGTTGTTCCGGCTGAATTTCTTTCCCTGTTTTTCCTTCTGCATATTTTAAAATATGATTGCCGTTATATCCCGCATCGGAAAGGGAATTTGTATGCTTAACAAACCGTTTTAAAATTCTCAGTCTCAATGGGTCTTTTGTAAACTCCTTGTCAACCCTATCAACAATTCTGAGCATATAATCCTTTGGCGACAGAAAAAGAGAGAATTTTTCAAAAATCGCCTCAAAAATTCTATCGCCTATTTCATCGTTTGTAAAAAGCTTAAGACTGTCTGACACCTTTTTATATTCCTTATCGGTCATATCAGGGCTGCAGGTTACTCCGCAGTCTTTAAGCATTGAATATATTTCCGCGCGTACTGAAGGTCTTTCGGATGCATAGCTCTTTTCAAGTTTTTTAAATACTCTTTCAAAATCCTCTTTAGTATAAAGATTTTTGAATTTTTCCTCCAGGTCAGTTAAAACCATATCCATTTTTCTTGTGTAGCTTGTATTTCCCATTTGCAAATTCCTTTCACAGATACGACAGTTTTCTGCCTTTTATTATATAATATGTGAAAAAAATTATCAATACTTTTATCCCCGATGTACATTTTTCCAGAATTTGTGATATACTTATATTATAAATTCATAAGGAGATTTAAAAATGTATAAACCAAATCCTATTGACACAAGCAACATAGCTCTTTCAGAGGAGCTTACAGAGCTTACTGAACAGCTTGCAAAAAATACCCACGAAGTATGGGCAAAAGGAAGAATTAACGATGGTTGGACCTTCGGAACGGCAAGGGATGATACAAAAAAAGAAACGCCCTGCCTTGTTCCCTATGAAGAGCTTTCCGAAAAGGAAAAGGACTTCGACAGAAACACGGCTATTGAAACAATAAAGCTTATTCTTTCCCTTGGTTATAAAATTTCAAAAGAATAAATCTGTAGCCCCAAAACAGCGTTTTTTTGAAAAATCTGCTGTTTTGGGGTAAAATATCCCCCTCACGCCTTATTTTGAAATTTATGGTATCTTATATTCAGAAAGGAGATACTATGCATGTTCAGAATAATGGTCAACAAAAAATGTAAAACCTATACAAAGGCAGATCACGCCACAAAGCTTTCAATTTACGCCTGTCTTAAAAAGCTGGCAAACAAGCTTGACGAAAAAGGAGATGACCTTAAACTTATTTTTAATAATGACAGCATTATTTACGATCGGATAAATTCGGAAATATATGTTTGCAAGGACCACGGATTTAACGGAATTCAGCTTCGGATTGTTTTCGGCGCAATTAAAACCCGCGACGTTTTCACCGTTTACTTCATTGACCTTTATTACAAAAAACAAAACAACAAAAGTTACATAGCTTCTTCAAACTTAAAATACAAAAACACGGCAATTGCCGATTTTGAATTTGAAGATATGCTTTTGACATTATAAGGAGGAAACAATATGACAAAAAAATCTTCATTTACTTACCTTGCCGTCTGGATTTTATCCTTTGCTGTGGGAATTTTGTGCAATGCAACAATATTCGGCACGGAAATTTTCCCCTCTTCAGACGTTTGGCTTCCCCTTTTTTTAAACCGTTCCGCCATTGTTGTCTTTTGCTTTTTTCTTGCCTTTGCGGCACTTTTCCTTTCAACGGACATAAAAAAAGCAATTGGCGCGGTCTGCAGAAAAAACTTTTACTTTATTATTTACATTCTCTTTTCGGGATTTGTGGCGCACATATTGGGAAAATCAACACCTTTTCCGACAAAAACGGCTTTAATTATTCTCTGCTACCCTGTTGCACTTTTACGATTAAAGCTTTGCCTTAACAGCAGTTACAGAATTTTAAGTTTAACAACAACCTTTTTGTCAGTGTTCTTTGTTTCCCTTTTGATCTGCGGGATTAAATTTGCTTTTGTTACGGCAACGATTCTTATTCTTGCTGAAATCAGCGCCCTGACCATAAAAAAGACAAAGCCGCTTATGCCTTTTATTCTGCACATTGTTCTCACCGGTGTATTTACGGTGCTTTGCCTTGTTATAGCCCTTAAAGATAACCCTGCACGAGTTGAAGCACTTAAAGGCTGGCTTATGCCTTCTTCTTCGCTTGTGTATACATATGTAGTCAATACTCTTAAAAATGCGCCCTGGTTTGCTTTTAACATTATGAACAATTTTTCATTTTTTGTTGGCAGTAACAGCGCCTGCACATATGCTCATCTTTTCCACTCTTTCGGAATTATACCTTCGGGAATTCTTGTTTTCCTTCATTATTTTGCATTTGTGGAAATGGCGAGAAGAGCATTTAAATTTAAAAGCAGTAACAGAAAATATATGGCAATTATGTGTGTAACCATAATGGCAATTCAGTTTATCGCAGGCTTCGGTTCCTCGTTTCTTATGCTGCCCATTACGGAATTTGGCGCCCCCTTTATTACTGTTACGGGTATTGAGTTTTATATTCTTCCTCTTCTTATGTTTGTTTGTCTTGAAAGAAAGGAAAGAAAAGCCTTTGAATTTGCCGTTTAAAAAATAGTTTGAAATAAAAAAGTGAGTGTTTTACACTCACTTTTTTATTTCATAATGCCGTATTTGGATTTTATTCTCTCCAGCTTGTCTATCATCGGCTCTGCGGCAAACCAGAGGAAAAATACCGTTGATGCCGAATGTATCAGGTCAGAGGGAAGTCCCATTGCATAAGCTGAAACTATCATTTCCCATGTTGGATGAGGCTGCCACATAAGCACCGAAGCAGGATTCATTATTCCGCCGAAAATGAAAAACGTTGCAAGCCCGCCGAAAATACAAAGCGAAAGTCTTGTTTTTCTCATTCCCAATCCGTTGAAAACCACTCCTGCCACAAAACCTACCATTCCCATTGAAAACATCTGCCAGGGTGTCCAGGAGCCCTGAACGAAAAAGAAATTGGAAACAAAGGCGGCTACTGCACCTACAAGAAAGCCCGTTTCCCCTCCGAAACATACCCCGGAAATTATTATTATGGCAAGAACCGGTTTAAACTGAGGAAGCATATAAAATGCGCTTCTTCCCGCAACGGCTATTGCACATAACACGCTTATTATAACCATTTCCCTTGCATTTGGTTTTCGGTTTTCAAAAGAAACACAGAAAGGAATAAGCGTTTCCAGAATAATAAGCATACTTATAAAATAATACTTTTTATCATCAAGAAGATAAATTCCCGCAAAAACCGTTAACGGAACTGCCACAAGTACAAACAGCGCGGAAAGCAAGGTTCTTTTTGAAAGAGCTCCTTTTTCTTTTATTCTCTTTGCCCCCAGCTCCTTTTCTTTCACAAAGCAGGCAATACAAAGTCCCAGTTCGAGAATTGTTACAAACTGGTAAACATACATTTTCCAGTTCTGAAACTTGTCCTTTCCGAGAATAAAGGTTACCAGAAAAGCGATTGCCATAAAACAACCAAGAAAAATTCTTAAAGGAGAAAGTTTTTCCTTTTCTTTTTTCATTTTTACCTCGTCCCTTCTCATTTCAAACTCAAAGGTTTTTGCTTTTTGTTTTATTTCTTCCCCGCCGCAGGCTTTGATTATATCCTCTGCCACAACGGCATTTTTTATTATTTTTCTTGCCATTGCATTGGCGGCGGTAGTATAGAAATTCTTACCTGCAAAGAACTCACGGGGAGCCCCCTCGGAGGTTATTTCTCCGTCGAAAAACATTGCGCACCTGTCGGCATTTTCCGCACAGAATTCAATGTCGTGGGAAACCATAACAATAGTTACTCCCGCCTTTTTCAGTCCTTTTAATATATTTGCAAATACATTTTTAAAGGGAGCATCCATTCCTTTTGTAGGCTCGTCGAGAAGAATTATTCCCGGTTTTTTCAGAAGAATTTTTGCCAGAGCCGCCCTTTGCTGTTCTCCGCCCGAAAGGTCATAAGGATGACTTTCAAGAATTTCCGTTATATCGCAGGATTCGGCAGTTTCCATTATAAGCTTTTCCTTTTCCGCTACCGTCATTTTTTTGTCGCTTAACATTTCCTCAAGGTCGAGATATACTGTTTTTTTAACGAAAAGACTTTGAGGATTCTGCGGAAGAACGCCGAGAACTCCGCTGTAAAGATTTTCAATTTTACTTATTTCTTTTCCTTCTATATAAACCTTTCCTCGATAGGGAGAATTAAGCCCGCTTATTAAAGAAAGGCAGGTTGTTTTTCCCGCGGCATTTCCGCCTACAATTGCATAAAGCTCGCCCTTTTTAACCTTAAGATTAAGACCTTTTACCACATCGCGGCCTTCTTTTTCATACCTGAAAAAAACGTCCTTCATTTCAATTGAAACTTCTGCTTTTTTCTCTTCCATGACATTCTCTGAAAGAGGCTTTAATGGGGTTTCTTTTGCGAAGGCTTCCAGCCACTTTCTTCCGTCTCTTACTGTAAGAGGACAGTTCAGGTCGTTTTCAACTCTTGAATAAACTCTCATTGGAGTGGGCAGAGCATAGTACATTTCATTATCCTTAAGGAGCTTTGCCATTTCCTGAGGCTTTCCCTGAGCAATTATTTCTCCTTTTTCCATTACAACAACCCTGTCTGACACAGAAAAGGCATCTTCAAGGCGATGCTCGGTTAAAATTACCGTTGTTCCCAGCTCGCGGTTGATTTTTTCAAGAGTTTTTATAAATTCCGATGCGGCAATGGGGTCCAGCTGACTTGTGGGCTCATCTAAAATAAGAACCTTTGGTTGCATTACCATTACAGAGGCAAGGTTAAGAAGCTGTTTCTGTCCCCCGGAAAGGGTTGAGGTTTTCTGCCTGAACCAGTTGGAAATGCCAAAATAAGACGCCATTTCCGCAACTCTTGTTCTTATTTCGCCATTGGGGTAGCCAAGACTTTCAAGACCGAAAGCAAGCTCGTGCCACACCTTGTCGGTAACTGTCTGATTTTCGGGATTCTGGGTTACAAAGCCGATTTCCTCAGCCTGTTTTCTTACATCAAGCTCTTTGACCGGGCTTCCGTTAAACATAATTTCTCCCGTTACTTCGCCGCTTGGGGCAACAGAAGGCTTTAAAAGTCTTACAAGGGTTGTTTTTCCGCAGCCTGATTTTCCGCAGATTGTTACAAACTCCCCTTCCACTACAGAAAGGCTTAAATTTTTAATTGTTTCCGTTTCTCTTTCAGGATACTTAAAGCTTAAACCCTCGATTTTAAACGTTTCCATCTTATCACCTCCACAGCTTCAATTACAATTGGCATAACACACAGGGCAAGGTATGCTGCAAAAACACTTGCTCCGTAATATGAAAATTCCGCTCCTTTTATAAAAGGATAATATTCAAAGCTCATAGCCCCTTGCAGGCTCCCCAAAATTACATAAACGGAAAGAGCTGCTATAAGCAGAAGCGCATATGCGTCCCTTTTGTCAAACTTAAAAATTGAGAATGCCGTCCTACCGGGAATTCCGTAGCCTCTTGCCTTCATACTGTCTGCCGTTTCAACGGAAGACTCAAGCGCCCAGGTTACCATTATTGACAAAATGGTAATACCGTTTTTTATCCTTTGAATTATACGTCCCTCTGTTACACTTCTTCCGATGCATTTCTGAGCATCCGACACTGTTTTAAGCTGAGCTGCAAACTTCGGAACAAACCTTAAGGTCATTGACAAAATAAGAGACAGCGAAGGAATTATTTTCCCGAAAAGATAAATAAACTTGTCGCTTGTCATTACCTCGTTGTAGCAGGAAAACCAGCATATTACCGAAACTATTACCACCGCCGCCATAAACCCGTAAGCAATTGCCTCGAGGGTAAGGGGATTTCCTCCCGGAAGATAGGTTAAAATTGTCACTCCCTCGTGGTTGAAGGCGGGGTTCATAAGCGCCGCAACAATTACCGTTGGAAGCATATAAACCAAATTGGTTTTTACCGCTCTTTTCCCGTTTAATACAACCGAATAGGAAAAGGCGCACACAAAAGAAATAAAAATACTCAACGGGTGCATATAAAACATTGAAAATCCGATTACCGCCAGAAAATATGTAAAATTAACAATGGGATGATATGTTTTAAATTCGTTCATAAATCACCTTCCGTTTCTTGCGGAATATCCTCCTCCTATGTCTTCTCCCAGGGTGCAGGTATAAATCCACTCAACCCGGTCACCCTCTTTAAGCTGATATCTCGAACTGCCGTAATTGGGGAACCATCCGTTAACCTTATACATCCAGCCCGAAAGCTCTCCGCAATCGAACTCGTAAAGATTCCCGATTCCTTCTATATAGGCGCTGTGATATATCGGCGTGCTTACATACTCCATATGAATTTTATTACGCTTCGTTTCTCTCAAAAGAAGATTGAAAACGCTTTCCCCTTCGTAAAAGGAAACCTCTTTTTCCGCAAGAATTACTCCGTCTTTGGGAATTATGCTGTGTTTTGCGCTGTCAAGCCAGTCCATATTATTCAAAACCGTGTCACATCTTATAGAAATTATGCAGGTGAGCAGCTTGTCTGAAATTTTTGCGGTTTCAGGCTCTATGGGTGCCGGTCTTTCCTGCGCAGGAGTTTCTTCCTTTTTTTCCGTCTCAGGTTCCGAGGGAGCTTTTTCCTCCTCTTCAAGCTCCGGCTCCTTTTCAGACTCTGCCTTAACCGGCTCTTTTACTTCTTCCTTCTTATCCTCTGTTTTTTCGTTATCTGCCTGTTCTTTTTCCTGAACGGGGGTATCTTTCTTTTCTTCAACCTGTACGGTTGACGTTTTCTCTTCTCCGTTTATTTTCCAGCCTCTTAAAGAGGGAGCATTTCCGCCCCACCAGAAAACAAAGGCAAGCAAAGCAACCAGAGCCAGAATGACGGCTGTTATTTTTATTTTTTTCTTCATACTGTTTATCCTTACTTTTTGGAATCGATTTTATTATAACAGAAACGCGCCCTTAAGCAGATTGTAAAGAATCAGCGCAATTTCACTTCTTGTTACCGCCTCGTTTGGTTTTATTTCAAGGGCATCATCGGGAAGCAACCCCTCTTTGTATACAAACGCCAGAGATGGGATTGCCCACTCTTCGGCTTTTACATAATCAATAAACCCTGCCAGAATATTTTTTGCTTCAAAAATTTCTATAGTGGTATTCATACCGCAGAGCTTTGCCCCGCGAACTGCCATAACCGCCGCCTCCTGACGTGTTATTGTTCCCATTGGATTAAATTCTTTTTCGGAAACGCCGTTGACAATTCCGTAGAACTGAGCCGTATTTACATAATCGTAAAACCAGTCATTTTCCGTTACATCGGAAAATTCTTTTCCTTTTTTAAAGGGAAGTCCCAGCCCTTTTACCATTATCGCTGCAAATTCAGCCCTTGTCATAGTTGCGTTCGGCTCGAAAAGAGTTTCTGTTTTTCCGTTGATTATATTTCTTTCTGCCAGAGCTTCAATTTGAAGCCTGTTTTCATCATTTGCCGTATCCTCAAAGGTTTTTCCTTCAAAAACAACGGGCATTTTTTTAACATCGGGGTGTTTTGTTTCAAGACCTGTCCCTTCTGTCAAGCCTGTATTTTTGACATCGGTCATATTATAAAGAGAATTTTTACCCTCTTTGAATCTTCCAAGCGCCGCAAGGCAGTAAAGTCCCTGCTCGCTTGCCATTAAGTCGGCAGATGTTTGCGAGGCTGTATGCTTAAAGCCCCCGTTTACATAATAAGTATTCAGATTATCAAGAATTGTTTTCCCATTTTTAACAAAGCGGGCATCCTCAAGGGGAATGTTCAGAGTGCAAAGAGCAACAATCATCTGAACACAGCTTTCGGAATTTGCCATACCGTAAGCTGAGAACCCTCCTTCTCCATCCTGCATTTCTGACATACACAGGAGAGCTTTTTCTATTGCCCTGTTTACTTTTTCATCATTCCGATAGGCGAAAAGGGCCTGAAGCGCCATTCCGGTTATATCGGGATCTGCCGTATTACCCGACAACGCCCAACCTCCGTCGGAGGCTTGTTTTTCAAGAATATAATTTACATACTTTTCCCTGATTTGCGAAGGGTAATTATTACAGTCAAGGGCGATAAGGGCGAAAATTGCTCCGTTTACTCCCTGCCATACGGTTTTATCAAAGTCTGCCAGGGGCTCAAGAAGGTTATATCCGTCTACATCCGCCGGATTTTTTCCTATTGCCGTAAGTGCAAGAACAACCCTTGAATATTCTGTATATTTCTTCTCGTGAAGAACTCCGTTCTTTTCCCTCAGCGTTTCCCTGACCTTGTTGTAATAAACATCATACCAGCTTTGCGGGACCTGAGCTCCGCTTCTTGCCAGACCTATTACTGCCCACTCGCCTCCAACCGCTCCGATTTTCGGTTGAGGCACGTTTTTATATACAAACTCCGCTACGGTATTTGTTTTTTCCACCGCCATAGCAGGAGCAAAAGTGAGCATTGTTATACAGAGAAAAATTGAAATTACTCTTTTCATTTTAAGTCCTTTCAAGACCTTACGTCTTTGATTCTAACATATATATTATTCCTTTGCAAGATACTCTGCAAAGCGCATAAAGATTGTTGCAACCTGAGCTCTTGTTGCCGTAGTTTCAGGAGAGAGGGTTTTTTCGGAGGTTCCCTGAACAATTCCTTCCGATACAGCCCAGTTGAAGGCTTCTTTAGCCCAATCGCTTACATTTTCCGAATCTTCAAACTCTGAAAGACTGCCTGTTTTTTCAGAAACCATTCCCTTCGAAAGCGCGTATCTGTAAAGAATTGTAACAAGCTGTTCCCTTGTTACGGGAGAGGTCGGATCGAAATCGGTTTCGCTTATTCCGTTTACTATTTCATTTTCCGCCGCCCAGGATATTGCCTCTGAATACCATTCTCCCGAAGGAACATCTTCAAAGGTTATACTTCCCTTGTTGTCGGTTCCTTCCAGTCTGTGAAGAACCGTAACAAGCATACCTCTTGTCATTTCCTCCGACGGAGCAAATTTTGTTTCGGAAACCCCTGAGAAAAGGTTGTTTTCAAAAACAAAATTAACCGCCTCTTCATACCAGCTTCCTTTTTCAATATCGGTAAAGCTGTGAGCTTTTTCTGTTTCGGAAGTTTTTTCTTCTTCCTTGTCCGACTGTTCCGGTTTGTCCTTTGAGGGTCTGAAAGTGTTACCCACATCCGCCCCAAGGCTTCTTGTGTAAACCCATTCCACATAGTCTCCCTCGCTAAGGGTATAAAGGGAAGATGAACCTTCGGGGAACAGACCATTTACCTTATACATCCATCCGCTTTCGCTTCCGCCGTCAAACTCGCCAAGCCCTTCAATAGATTCAATATATACTCCTGCAAAACCGTTGTCGCCGTTTACTTTAACATCAAGTCCTGTTTTAAGAAGCAGAGAGTAAGCCGTTTCACCGTTTTCAAAAGTATAAGAGGTTTTTACTTTATATGTTCTGCCGTTGGGATCAACAACGGAAATATAAACCCAGGCAGCTGCCGGAGGTTCCGTTGATGCTTTTTCGCTTACGGTTACAAGGCATTTTGACGGCGTAAAATACGTTGTTAAGGTGCTTTTCACAATTACAGTATAACTTCCTGCCGCAGGGAAGGTTACCGTAAATGTTCCGTTTTCGCTTACATTGCCCGATAATGCGGGGATTTTTTCTCCATCGGCATTTTCAACCTCGACAAGAGCCCCGGAAGGCACTTTTACACCGCTGTAATCTGCCGCCTTTACGGTTAAGGTGATCGGTTCACCTTCAACTGCCGACTGAGTTAACGGATTAAAATAGGTATACATATCCTTCCAGTTTTTTGTGTCCTGCATAGCAAAAATATTGAAGCTGTCGCCGTCTGCAACAATTGTATTAAGCAGCTTGTCTTCAAATTCTCTGCCGTTGGTGCCGGTTTTGTTTCCGCTTCCGCTTAAATAAACATCGTTAAAATAATACCCTATGCTTCCTTTGGTGTTCTCGCCCCAAAGCCAGGTTATAAAGCCGTTTGATTCAACAAATGCCGTTCCGCCTTCGGGATGATACTGTTCATGAGCCTGAGTTATAACCTCGAGAATGCTTACCTTTCCGTCGGGGTTTTCCGGATTATCTGTTGCTTTAACGGCAACTCTGTACATTTCATTACCGTTTTTATCAACAGAGAAATTGCCCGTTTTGTCTGAAACAGTTACATAAACCGTTGCCTCCGCTTGGGGCATAACCTCAACCTTAATACGAGATGGAATAACGGGAGCTTCTTCAAACTCCTTGGGAACGTTTCCGCCCGAAACATTGTCCCACACCTCTCCCATATATTTACAGGTTCCCAAAACCTGAACGAAATAGGTTCCTGCAGCGGGGAAGGTTACCTTGAATTTTCCTTCCGCATCAACGGTTGTTGCAAGAGTTGCAACCTCGCCGTTTTCGCCGGAAACCGCAACCTTTGCTCCTAAAGGAACAGTTTCTTTTCCCATCATTGCGCCAATGCCTTTTATTTCAAACTGAGCCTCCCTGCCGGCTGAAACTGTTTTTTCGCTTTGTGCAAAATATGTAAATACATCAGAATAATCAACTGTATCAACGTAGAAAAATGCGCTTATTTCATCCCCTGCAGAAAGAGGATTCATAAGGCTTGTTGCCTGAGCACTGTTTACAAAATAGCCTGCATTGTATGTATTTACGCCCCACAGCTTTCTCATCCATCCGCCCGACGATTCAAAGTCTTCTGCTCCGTTTTGGCTGTATTCCTTATGAAATTCTATAAAGGCATCGTTTAAGGTTACGGCTCCGTCACAGTCGCAATCAGTAACAGAAACCAAAGCCTTGTAAAGCTTAGTTTCACCGTCTTTTGAAATAGCAACACTTCCGTTTTGATCTGTTAAAGTAAATTTTGCCGAAACCGCTTCAGGTGCTTTTGTTCCGCAAACGGAGCATATGCCTTCTGTATAGCTGTGAATATTATGTGCAGGGGCTGTGCTCGTTACGTTGCAGGAGGCAATTATTCTTCCGCACGATGCAGTTATTGTTGCACTTCCGCCGCCTGTGCTCGTTACCTTCCCCCCTTCATCAACAGTTGCAACGCATGGGTCAGAGCTTGACCACTTCCAGGAAGAAGCTTCTTCGCCCGCTCCCAGGGTTGAGGTTACGGGAGTAAGGGCAACCGTTTGCTCTGCCTGTGTAAAAGTAATGCCTTTATCTGCGCTGAAAAGCTCCTCACTGTCTGCCGTAAAGCCGTTAACCGAAATTACATATTTTCCTACGGCTTCGTTTTCTTCTATAACAATATAATATTCTTTCTTTGTAACGCCGTCTTCTGCCGTAACCTCTGCCCTTGCAACTATCGGAAGGGTAAAGGATGTGCTTCTGTAATAACCGTTATAGGTTACGCCGTTATAAACGTTGCTTGTCAGCTTACTTGTAAATTTCGGCACGGTAGCCGTTGTGCTGAGCCCCTGAAGAATTTCAAAGGAGCTTACCGCCCCGTCGCTTACCGTTCCCAGCCAGAGATTGGTAACCTTCTGACTTCTGTTTGTAACATATAAAATATTATCTTGGACAACTGCCGCAACAGGATTTGAAGAGGTTGCCGAATTACCGCCGTTTACAAGAACATTTAAGGTTGCATTGTTGCTGTAAACCTTTACAAGGATATTTGCCCTTTTTGAATTTGCCTTTGCAGTTTTTCCGTTGTTTGTATTGGTAACAACACAACGGTAGAAAAAGGTTCCTTCCTCTTGGGTTGACGGAGTATATCTATCTGAAACAGCGTTTTCAATATCGGTCCAGTTAACTTCATCTGTTGATATCTGCCATTGATAGCTTAAAACTCCGCCGTCGCTTACAGAAGCTTCAACAACCAGCTCTGAAGCCTGACCGTTTTTTTCAGTTTTAACCTGTTTTTCATTAAGATTTGTTTCAAAAGTCGGCACCTCGCATGCCGATTCGCCAAAGCAGAAAAGATAGCCCGACTCATTATAGCAGTAAATATTTCCCTTTTTGTCCATTGCATACTGTTCAAAGCCTGCATTCGGATACTGTACCTTTGTGTAGTTCGCTGTTTCTGCCAGCTTTACCGAAGAACCGCTTTCGCCATTGTCAGTAAACAGATACAAATGACCGTCGGCGCACTGAAGATAAATTC
Source organism: Clostridia bacterium (assembly GCA_045605445.1). Classification (GTDB taxonomy): domain Bacteria; phylum Bacillota; class Clostridia; order RGIG6154; family RGIG6154; genus CAZMHL01. Next base: position 25,269 of record JAZUPZ010000043.1, read on the forward strand.
TTACCTTTCCGTCGGCGCAGGAAAGTATCGGATTTCCCTGAACCCTTCCGCCGCCAATGGTTACATAGCTATATTCATATTCGAGGGTGTTTGCATTAAGAACGCACATTCTGCCCTGCTGACCGGCAATATAAATTCTGCCGTTATACACTATAGGGGTTGTTACGGTGTTTTGCCCCGCATCGGCACGCTTGTAGCTGTTTTCAACAAATTTCCCTTTTGTTTCTCCTTCGGTTTTATCAATTTCAATTGTGTTGATATATTTATCATAGGTATAGGTGCCAAAGAAAAGTCTGCCCGTTGCGGTATCGTAGCAAACGCCGGGCTGAATGTTGTTTGAAGCTGTGCTTTCCGCATCAAAAACAAAGCTGTCTACCACATTATTTGTTTTATAGTCAACGGCGTAAACCGTTGTTTTTGAAGCAACATAGAACAGCTCGCCGACAAAAGCTCCGCTGCTCCAGTTAAACACATCGTTTCCGATTGCCGAATCTCCCACCTGCACAAAAGAAACAGAAGCTTCGCTTTTTTCAAGCTTGTAAATATATCCGTTACAAATAACATAGCCGCCGTTGTGCTGAACGGGATGATAATAACCAAAAGAACCGGAAACAGAACCAAGCTCTGCTCCGTTTGTATCAAATGCCACAAGGCTGTTCTGAGTTGACATAACCAGAATACCATCGGCATAACAAAGGTAGTCATAGTAGCTTACGGTACTTCCTGCAGATTCATTTATAATTGTGCCCGTTCCCGTTTCAACGTTAATTTTATGAAGCTTTCCGCCTCCGGTTGCATAAAGGAAGCTGTCGGCAATTACGCTCTGCCCGGCATAATAAGCTCCGCCGGCTATAACCTTATCGTTAAGGGGATATGCCCATTTCATTTCCGTCATATTGGGCGCCTCTACTGACTTTACCGCCGTAACATAGTTGTTTTCCCCATTCAGGTTCATTGCCCCTGCCCATTCAGCAAAGGTCTGCTCAGTTGCAAAAGACACCGCCGGAAAGGCAGAAAGCAGCATAACCATTGCCATAATAAGGCTTAATATTTTTTTTGTTTTCATTTTGTCCTTCTTTCCTTCACACAAAGAAAAAAGCTACGGCAACCAAAACGGTTGCCGCAGCTGACTTTTTCTGCAGGCATCACAATTTGCCCTTTCGAACAAAAACATTGTTTTCAATGTCAAAGCAGGTCTTCTGACTTATGTTTTATAGATTTCTCCGCAAGCCTGCACCCTGCCTTCTCAGTTTCCCAATGACCGGTTTTCACCGACGGACACAAGCTCTTCAACACATACAGCGACAGTTATCGTTCGGGATTCTCACCCGATTCCCTTTCCACCAGATATGCCTTTTGCGGCACATCTGACACTTTGTGTGAAATTATTTTTTATAATTTTAGCACACTTTTTTATGTAAAACAATATAAAAATCGTTCAAATAGTTGTAAAAAACAATCTTTTTACCATTTTTTACAACAAAAGAGGATGTAAAACAAGGTTACATCCTCTTTTTGTTAGTTTATTCTGTATTTAAGTCGGTAGTTGTCAAAGGTTGCCACGAATGATTTATCGTTAATTTTTGCTTCTTTAAGCGACTCGTGAACATTCATATTGTTTTCTGCCGCATCAATTACACAAACTGCAATGTTTGAGCAATGGTCTGCCACTCTTTCAAAATTTGTAAGAAGGTCTGCCCACACAAAGCCTGCTTCTGCGGTACATTCGTCCTTCTGAAGTCGCAAGATATGTTTTGTGCGGAGCTTTTCCTTAATTTCATCAATAACCTGTTCAAGAGGCTCAACCTTTTTAGCGCTCTTAAGGTCGTTTTCAACAAAGGCTTTTGAGGCAAGCTCTGATATTTCTTTTACTGCTCCGCAAAGAACAGAAAGCTCTTTTTTTGCATCCTCCGTGAAAACAATTCCCTTTTCCTTAAGCTCTTCTGCAGATTCTAAAATATTAACACTGTGGTCTGAAATTCTTTCAAAGTCACCAATAACTTTTAAAAGCTTAACCGACTGTGTACTCAAAGTTTCATCAAGCTGCTGTTTGCTGAGCTTAACAAGATAAGACCCTAAAATATCTTCATAATGGTCTGCCTTTTCCTCAAGGCTTCTGATTTCTTCCCCGTTTTTACCGTTGTATGCATTAAGAGAATCCATACTGAGGTAAAGACCCTTCATTGCATTTTCAACCATTTCAACCGCAAGAGCTTCGCATCTTGAAAGGGCAACCGTAGGAACATAAAGAAGTCTTTCATCAAGCTCTGAAACTTCTTCCTTCTTCTGACTGTCGGGAACAAGCTTCATAGCAAACTTTTCAAGAAGTCCTGACATTGGAAGAAGAAGCACCGTACAAAGAATGTTAAACAAGGAATGGCAAATTGCAATTCCCATAAATGTCGCCGAATCGTTTAAAATCAACGGCTTTAATGCGGCTGAAATAATACTGAATACCGAAAGCCATACAATCGTTCCTATTATGTTAAAGGAAAGATGTACCAGTGCCGCGCGCTTTGCATTTTTGTTGGTTCCGAAGGATGAAAGAATTGCAGTTATACAGGTACCTATGTTCTGCCCCATAATAATCGGGATTGCGGCTCCGTAGGAAACCTTTCCCGTTACGGCAAGCGCCTGCAAAATACCTACCGATGCAGATGATGACTGAATTATTGCAGTTAAAACAGCCCCGGCAATAACGCCAAGAACAGGGTTCCTGAACATTATGAACATCTGCTGAAAGGCGGGAACATCAGCCAGTCCCTTTACGGAATCGGACATTAAGTCCATTCCGAACATTAGGGTTGCAAAGCCTAAAAGAATAGTTCCCGTATCCTTTTTCTTGTTTGTTTTACCGAACATCATCATTGCTGTTCCGATAAGAGCAAGAACCGGGGTAAAGGACGTAGGCTTTAAAAGCTGCATAAAGAGATTTCCCTCTTCAATTCCGCCCAGGCTGAGAATCCAGGCGGTTACAGTTGTACCTACGTTTGCGCCCATAATTACATTTATGGCCTGGGTTAAGGTCATAATGCCCGAGTTAACAAAGCCCACTACCATAACCGTTGTTGCAGATGAGCTCTGAATTACAGCGGTTACCCCAAGACCGGTAAGAAAACCGGCGGCTTTGTTACCCGTAAGCTTTCCGAGGAACATTTTAAGGCTTCCGCCTGCTCTTCGTTCGAGTGAATCGCCCATGACTGTCATACCAAATAAAAACAGACACAGACCTCCGATAAGATTCAACACGTCAAATAAGTCCATTTGATCACCTCTTAAAAATTTTTTGTCAGCTTAACCATGTCGGAACAAGTCCGAATTTATGTAATGCCTTTTGGGCTTATTTTTATATTCAGTTGTTTGTCTTAATTATTTCTGTTTCTGTGCCGCATAATCAAAGTCGTTACAGATTTCCTGTGACGGAGCTTTTGTTAAAAGTGACACAACAACAATAAGAATTAAAGAGAAGATGAACGCCGGCAAAAGCTCGTAAATTGCAAAAGCTCCGCCAAGCTTACTTATAACAAGCTTCCAGAGGAATACCATTCCTGCGCCGCCTACCATACCGGCGATGGCTCCCTGAGAGGTTGTTCTTTTCCAGAAAAGTGATAAAATCATAATCGGTCCGAAGGTTGCGCCAAAGCCTGCCCATGCAAAGGACACGATTGTGAAAATTACGCTGTCTTCGTCAAGAGCTATAACCATTGCAATAAGAGCAATTACGAGAAGGGTTATTCTTGTAATTGTCATAACCTGCTTATCTGTTGCGTTCTTTTTAACAACACCCTGATAGATGTTTTTAGCAAAAGCAGATGCCGCAATAAGAAGGTAAGAGTCTGATGAGCTGATTGTTGCCGCCAGAATTCCTGCCATTACGAAGCCTGCAAGAATTGCAGGAAGCGAGCTTGTTGCAAGAGTTATAAAAATGTTTTCTGCAGCTGATTTTGTAAGGTGAGCTGTAGGATAAAGCTGTCTGCCAACGATACCGATGAAAACTGCAACCGCAAGAGAAATTACAACCCATACCATTGCAATTCTTCTTGAACGGGTAAGCTCTTCTTCTTTTCTGATTGCCATAAATCTCAGAAGAACCTGAGGCATTCCGAAATATCCGAGGCCCCATGCCAGCATTGAGCAGATTGTTAAAATTCCGTAAGGAACAGCATTGCCAAAAAATGCTTCATTTCCCTGATAAAGCTGCATTCCGTTTTCATTTACAACTGGATTTGCAAGACCGAAAAAGTCGAGAAAACCGGGGATTTTTCCTGCATTTTCAAGAACCGCATTGAAGCCGCCGGCGCTGATTGTGCTTATTATTACTATAACAGCAAGTGCAATAATCATAACAATTCCCTGCATAAAGTCTGATGCGCTTTCAGCAAGGAAGCCGCCTAAAACTGTGTAAAGAAGAACGAAAATTGCTCCAACTATCATCATTGCAACATAAGGTGCGCCGAAGAGAGTTGAGAAAAGCTTTCCGCAGGTTACAAAACAGCTTGAAGCATATACCGTAAAGAAAACCAGTATAAACAATGCCGCAATTGTCATTATAACCTTCTTTTCTTCCTTGAATCTGTTTGAGAAGAATTCGGGAAGAGTAATTGAATTTGTTATTTCGCTGTATCTTCTGAGACGCTTTGAAACTATAAGCCAGTTAAAATAAGTTCCGATTGCAAGACCGATTGCCGTCCATGCCGCATCGGCAAGACCGCACCAGTATGCAACGCCCGGAAGTCCCATAAGAAGCCATCCGCTCATATCCGAAGCCTCTGCACTCATTGCAGTAACCCACGGTCCGAGAGAACGTCCTCCCAAAAAATAGTTTTCGGAGCTTGTATTTGCTTTTTTTGCAAACACTACACCGATTATTATTACCACAGCCATGTAAATTATCATAGCTATAAGTATCTGGATTGTCTGATTATCCATTTTTCTTTTCCTCCTTGTGTATAATTATGTATAAGTCCCCAAGATATACCATTTTAAATATTAACATAGAATGTTTAAAAATGCAAGTTTTTATAAAGAAAGTTGCATTTTTTAGTTAACACAACAGAATAGCCCTTGTTTCTTATCAGCTGAGTTTGCCTTCGGCAAGTGATGTTGTAGGAGCAATTCACGAATTGCCCGAACAGTGATGTTTACTCTGTAAGTGATGTTTCGCCTGCCGGCGAAGTGCAAACTTTACTTAACTTTTGTAAAAAACTTCACTGCAAAAGCAACTTCACTTTGAACTTTAGTTCAAAACATCACATAAAAACCGCCCCACCGACCAAAGCCGATAGGGCAGAAAAAAAGTTTAATTCATGACACCGGAACCGTCCTCATTGTTCACCATAGATACAATATCTTCATAAGAATAGCGCAATTCCACACCATCACCAAAATCCAAATAAACTATATCAAATATCAAATCAGAATTAACAAGAACAGCAAGAAAGTTATCGACATTTTCTTCAACATCAGAAAAATTGTCTTGAATTTTATACATAATTTTAGTATCAAATTCCACATGGTTAGTCATATATTCTTCATAATCCATAACCTTTTGCTCCGGATGATTCAGCAAGCTTTCGCCAAGCAATATGATTTTTGGGCAATAAGCATTTTCGGAAAGATTATTTCGAATCAGTACGGTTGCCTGTTTTTGCATCCAGGTCTTCCAATAAACACAGGTATAACCATTGAGCATTGTATCAGGATTAACCGAAAACTCCATCTCGCTATTTCTTTTTTTCGCCAAAACAGTATAATGGGCATGCTCCTTGTCTGACAATTTAAAACTATACTCAACGGATACAATCTCAATGCCATTACCATAAAAGTCTTCAATTTTTTTAACTATCTTGTTTTTCGCTGAAATCTCTTTCCATAACACACATGCTGTTGCAATCATTACTAAAACTATCAACAAAACACCAATTTTTTTTATCATAATTACATCTCCACAAACGAAGCGTTACCAAAAGCTTCTCGCACTTTTGTTTTATATATATTAGGTATAATTGTTTTATATGGAAACGCTTCGCCAAAATTTTTACCGTTTGCTCAAGCGCTCTTATCTATGCTTTTAACACACTGATAGGTTACGCCGAAAATTATTATAACCGCTCCGGCAATTGCCCACAGACCGGGAATTTCACCATAAAAAACCGCCACCCAGACAGGATTTAAAATAGGTTCAATGGTTGAAATAAGGCAGCTTGGCAGAGGCGGGCAGTTTTTTGAAGCAAGCGCCATAAGAATATAAGGTATTCCAAGCTGTATTACGCCAAGGATTATTACATAAAAGATGCTGACCGGAGTAATTGCACAATTGCCCCTTGCAATAAAAGGAAGTCCTATTAAGGCAGTAAGCAGATGCCCCATTAAAATTCCGCTCATTTTTTCCTCGTTTCCGGTTTTGCCTACGGCAATAAACAACGCCGCCATAAAAATTCCCGCAAGAATGCCAATTATATTTCCGAGAGTTCTGCCTTTGCCGATACTGTCAACAAAGAAAATAATAATCCCTGCCATAACAAGAATTACGGAAAACAGATCGTGTTTTGTAATTTTTTCTTTAAATATGAAATAAGAGAATATAAGAATAAATATCGGTGAGCTGTATTGAAGAACAATAGCATTTGCCGAGGTTGTAAGCTTACTTGCTCCCACAAAGCAGAAAAACAGCGCAGATAAAAAAATCATACTTAAAAATACATTTTTTGAAAATCTTATTTTCTGTTTTGTTACCACCATAAACCCAAGAACGGTTAATGCCGAAAAAAAGCTCCTTACTCCCGCTATTGCTATGGCATTCCATTCTATAAGCTTTATAAATATTCCGCCTATACTCCAAAGAACGGCACAAATCACCATTTGGAGCATTGCAGTTTTTACTTCTTTCTCTTTCATAATTCCTCCATAGAGTAAATCTATGAAAAGTTTAACATATCCGAAAATTTATTTCAACCATTATCCTCAAAATATTGACTTTTTCGCAGTATTTTGATATACTGTAGCTTGTTATAAATTCAGGAATATAATGATACAAAAAAGACTTTTTAAGGAGTTTTATATATGTTAAAAGTATTAAAATTCGGGGGAACCTCCCTTGCTGATGCGAGTCAGTTCAAAAAGGTAGCTGAAATAGTTAAAGCCGAAGATTCAAGAAGATACGTTGTTGCTTCTGCACCGGGAAAAAGATTTTCCGATGATATTAAAGTAACCGACCTTCTTTACGAATGCTACAAAACCGCTGCAAAGGGCGAAAGCATTGACTCAATTTTCGGAAAGATTGAAGACAGATACAAGGAAATTATAAAAGACCTTGAAATTGACCTTTCTCTCGACAGCGAGTTTGAAGCAATTAAAACTGCAATTCAGCACCACGCGGGCAGAGATTACGTTGCAAGCCGAGGCGAATATCTTAACTCAATGATTCTTGCAGCATATCTTGGTTACGATTTTATTGATGCTGAAAGAGGAATTTTCTTCAAGGAAGACGGAAGCTTTGACAGCGAGGTTACAAACAAGGTTATTGAAGGTATTTTAAGAAACCACGAAAGAGCGGTTATTCCCGGCTTTTACGGTTCTATGCCAAACGGTACAATAAAAACCTTTTCAAGAGGCGGCTCTGACATTACAGGCTCTATCATTGCCCGTGCAATGCAGGCTGATATTTACGAAAACTGGACCGACGTTTCCGGTATGCTTATGGCAGACCCGAGAATTGTTGACAACCCTGCAGTTATTGACTTAATCACCTACAAAGAGCTCCGCGAGCTTTCATATATGGGTGCTACAGTTCTCCACGAGGATGCTATTTTCCCTGTTCACAAAGCAGGTATTCCCATTAACATAAGAAACACAAACAGACCTGAGGATAACGGAACAATGATTGTTCCTTATGCTGAACCGGAAACCTCCACAAGAATTATTACCGGTGTTGCCGGAAGAGTTGGACTTTCAACCTTTACAATTGAAAAAGGTATGATGAACTCTGAGCTTGGCTTCGGAAGAAAGATTCTTGAAATTTTCGAAAAACACAAGGTTTCTTTTGAACATCTGCCCTCAGGAATTGACACTATGTCGGTTGTTGTGAACACAGATTCAATAAAAGACCTTAAGGAAGAAATTACGGCGGACATTTTCCGAGTTACAAATGCAGATACGGTTACCGTTGAAGACGGTCTTGCCCTTCTTGCAGTTGTTGGTCGCGGAATGATTAAAGCAAAGGGAACTGCTTCAAGAACCTTTGCCGCTCTTACAAATGCAGACATAAATATTAAAATGATTGACCAGGGCTCTTCTGAGCTTAACATCATCGTTGGCGTTGAAGAAGACGACTACGTTAAGGCTCTTAAGGCTATATATGCAGAATTTGATAAGTAAAACTCTCGCTTTGCCCGAGTTTAAAAGAATAAAGAAGAAATAATAAATAATAAAATTGGAACAAAGTCGGCTATATGCCGACTTTGTTTTTATATAAAAAAGGAACTTGCGATTTTGCAAGTCCCTTTTTTATTCTTTATTATCTATTATTTAATATTAGTCTCCGAAGCAAACGCCCATATCCTTTGCAAGAACTACGTAAGGATCGTCAGGTGTTACATTCTTAGTTTTCTGTCCGATTACTTCTTCAAGTGAAACGTGGCTGATTTCATCGCCCTTAAGAACAACCATATGACCGAACACGCCTTCTTCCATTGCAAGCTTAACAGCAGCATTGCCGTATCTTGTTGAAAGGATTCTGTCGTGACCGTTTGGTGAACCGCCTCTCTGAGTATGGCCAAGAATAGTTGCTCTTGCTTCAAAGCCTGTAAGCTCTTCAAGCTTGTCAGCTACAACATTTGCAATACCGCCAAGTCTGATCGGATCGGGAGAATCTTCTCTGATTTTGAGAATAACCGCTTCGCCGTTTTTTTCCTTTGCGCCTTCAGCAACTGCAACAATCTGATAATTTTTGCCGTTTGCTCTGTCTTTTTTAATTTTTTCTGCAACCTTTTCAATGTCAAAAGGAAATTCCGGAAGAAGGATAGCATCTGCGCCGCCTGCAAGACCACCGTGAAGTGTAAGCCAGCCTGCGCCTCTGCCCATAATTTCAACAACTGAAATTCTGTCGTGAGAACGGGTTGTTGTTCTCAGTTTGTCAATTGATTCTGTAACTGTTGAAACAGCTGTATCAAAACCAAAGGTATAGTCTGTACATGCAAGGTCGTTATCAATTGTTTTCGGAATAGCTACAACCTTAACGCCTTTTCTTGCAAAGTCTCTGCCTGAGGTAAGAGTTCCGTCGCCGCCAAGAATAAAGAGCGCATCGATTCCCGCTTCTTTAAGATTTTTAACAGCAATATCGGAAACATCGTGATAAACAATTTTACCGTCTTTATCCTTTAAGATTTCTCCGTTTTCGCCTCTTTTCGGATAAATGAAAAGATTATCCTTGTTTGAGCTCTGGAGAATTGTTCCGCCTTCTGTTAAAATTTCATCAACCATATTAACTGTCAGCGGTGTGAAATATTTATGGTAAAGTCCGTAATAACCTTTTTTAATACCTACTACTTCAAGTCCGTATTTTTCAACGGCAGTTTTTACAACTGCGCGGATAACAGGGTTAAGTCCGGGGCAATCTCCGCCACCTGTTAATATGGCAATTTTTTTAATTTTATCCATAAAACATCCCTCCAAGGATTTATTATTTTTTATTATGCACATTTTGAGCTTTTATTTTACAACATAAATTTAATAAAATCAATAAATTTTGTCAATTTTTTTGGATAAAAAAGGAATTTATTTTCAAAAGTAACTTATTTTTGTTAGTTTTTTTCATTTTTTTGTTATTTTTAAACGCTATACATTTTTTGATGAAAAAAACAAACAAAACCAAATATATTTTATGATTTACGGATAAAATAGGTCACAAAGGATTACAAGGAGGTTTTTAAAAATATGGATAAAAAAACAAAAATTGCCGCCCTTGCAACTGCAGGCGGACTGGTTACCATTTCAGGCTGTATTCTTAAAAAGGCATTCCCGAAAACAGGATGCTTTGTTACCGGCTACGGACTTGCCCATATGGCAATTGCGGGCATTGTACTTGCCGACGATGAATTTTGCCTTTCCGATATGATGGAAAAAGAATTGACCTGTGTAACAAAAGCTATAAGAGATTAAGAAGCTCAATTAACGAGGAGTGTTTCTACGATGCACCAATAAGATAAGCCCATAGTCTGAAAAAACGCTCCTCGTTTAGTTGAACAAAGGAGAAGAAAAATATTTAAGAACAAAAGCACATTGAAAAAGGAACTGCAAAAATACAGTTCCTTTTTCTCTCACTTAACGGGAATAGGGAAAAAAGAATTGGATTGGACAAACTGAACCCGCAGAATTATCTTGCTTTCCCTTCCCATAAACCCCTTGGAAAATAGGGGAAAAGGAAGTTATATTTTGATATCCGCCGTCCGTAGTGTATTTTTTATACATGAGCGGCGGCGGATATTAAAAGTTTACACATTCGGTTTAATAAGGGGAAGAAAAAATGTTCCGGAATGAACAAACCGAACAAAGCGAGGGTTACCTCGCTTTGGAAACCCGAAGCTGTACGACGGTACAGCGAGTTAGGTGAAGTTTGTTCATAACAAAAAGCATTTACATCAAAAAAACTCTCAATATAATTGAGAGTTTTTTCACTATTTTATTCTTTGTGATCCGGGCTTTTTTTCAACCCTTCGGGTTATTCTTCTAAGGCTTTCTTATATTCTGCTACTGCCTTCTCAACTACCGCAGGAGGAGCGTCTTCATATCTTACGAATTCCTGAGTATATGAGCCTCTGCCCTGAGTCATTGAGCGCAGGTCTGCTGAATATCTGAGCATTTCGCTTGCAGGTACTTCTGCAACAACCTTCTGAATTCCGTGACCTTCTGGCAACATTCCTATTACTCTTCCGCGACGTTTGTTAATATCGCCGATTACATCGCCCATGTAGTTATCGGGAATTGTAACCTCTACGGTATCAACCGGTTCGAGAAGAACAGGCTTTGCCTGAGGAAGTCCTGCTTTGAAAGCAATTGCTGCAGCCATTTTGAATGCCATTTCAGAAGAGTCAACCGGATGGTAAGAGCCGTCAAGAAGGGTAGCCTTAAGATTTACAACAGGATAGCCTGCTACAATACCCTTTTCGCAACATTCCTGAAGTCCCTTTTCAACTGCAGGGAAGTAGTTCTTTGGAACGCTTCCGCCTACAACCTTTTCTTCAAAGGTAAGTCCGTCGTTTTCAAGGCACTGTTCAAAGTCGATTATAACGTGACCGTACTGGCCGTGTCCGCCCGACTGTTTCTTGTGCTTTCCTTCTGCTTTTGCCTTTCCTCTGATTGTTTCTCTGTAAGCAATTTTCATTTCTTTGAGTTCAACGTCAACCTTAAACTTTTCTTTCAGTTTATTAACAACCACGTCAAGGTGCATTTCACCCATACCTGAAATTATGCTCTGTCTTGTTTCTTTATTTATTTCAAAGGATATTGTTTTATCCTCTTCTTTTATCTTTGCAATACCCGAGCTGATTTTTTCTTCGTCGCCTTTGTTTTTCGGATAAATTGCCATTCTCATTCTCGGAACGGGATACTCTGTTTTGTCAATAACAATTTTTCTTGAAGGGTCACAAAGAGTGTCACCTGTTTTTGTTATTGAAAGCTTTGGTACTGCGCAGATATCGCCGGCACAAACCCTGTCGGTTTCAATCTGTTTTTTACCGCACATATAATAGAGCTTTCCGATTTTTTCGTTTTCTCCGGCATTTGAGTTGAACACGGTTGTGTCAGCCTTAAGGGAACCGGAATATATTCTTATGAACGACAGTCTTCCAACGAAGGGATCGGATATTGTTTTAAATACCAGCGCGCTGAAAGGTCTTTCTTCTCTGTAATGAACTTCAACTTCATCGCCGTTATCAAGATAATGCGCATATTCTGATGCTGTTTCGTAAGGATTAGGTAAGAAATCGTTTACCGCATCAAGAAGCTTTCTTATACTTGCAGAGGTGTAAGCACTTCCGCAGAGAACAGGGGTAATTTCAAGGTTGGCAATACCCTTTTTAAGAGCATCCTTAATTTCATCCTCTGTGAATTCTTCACCTGCAAAATATTTATCCATAAGCTCTTCGCTTGTTTCTGCTATTGACTCAAGTATCATTTGTCTTGCAGGGAGAGCAACTTCCAGCATATCGTCCGGAACGGGCATATCGATTATTTTTTCTCCCTCAAATCTTCTTGCTTCCATTTTTATAACGTTTATGTAACCGCAGAATTTATCATCTTTAGTCATAGGAACATAAAACGGAGCTATGGATGCGCCGAAATGATTTCTTAAATCTTCAATTACCTTTTTGTAATCCGCATTGTCATCATCCATTTTATTTATAAATATAATTTTCGGAATTTTTCTCTCTTCTGCGAACTGCCAGGAACGCTCAGTTCCTACTTTAACTCCCGACTTTGCGGAAACAACTATCAGCGCGCTGTCGCTGACCCTTACGGCTTCTCTCACCTGACTTTCAAAGTCAAAGAAACCGGGGGTATCAAGAACATTGATTTTTCTGTCCTTCCATTCAAGGGGCTCAACAGTTGTATATATAGAAATTTTTCTCTTGACCTCTTCTCCGTCATAGTCAGATACTGTGTTGGAGTCTGCGATTTTACCGATACGGTCTGTTCCTTTTCCCAAGTACAGCATCGTCTCAGTCAAAGAGGTCTTACCGGCACCGCCGTGTCCAAGGACGCATAAATTGCGTATGTCTTTTGTTTCATAAGCTTTCATTTTGTATCTACTCTCCTTTTTCGCAGTATAGAGAAAACCGCCTTATATTTTTAAGCTGTCCGAACGGCACTTTTGCCGTACCCTACTGCACAAATTTATCATCCCTCAATTACGAGTTACTGTTTATTTCTATATACCCTTCCCGTTTCCTTTATATTTTTTTCGTCATTTTGCACAATTTTTTTATTCGTTTTTGTTAAATAGAACAAAAAAGCACCCAAAAAGGTGCTTTTTAACCCAATAAATTTCATTTTTTCATACAATGCATAGCGAAGAAGATATAACGCAATATGAAGTTCTTTTTATTTGAAGTTTACCCAGAAAACAGTCCCGTTTTTCTCATCGCTTGTAACGCCGTATTTAAACCCGTGAAGATTTAAAATTTCCTTTACGATGGAAAGCCCGATACCTGTTCCCGTTACACGGCGGTTACCCGTTTTGTCGATTTTATAATATCTGTCCCAGATATGCTTTATGTTTTCCGGCTCGATAACATCGCCAAAGTTTTTTACATAAAATGCGCCGTTCATCCCAAGGCTTATATCTATAAACTTTCGTTCAACGCTGTGATTTACCGCATTGTCTATAAGGTTACATATTACCTGCTCAAGCCTTCCGTAATCGCCGTTAACAATAACACCATCGGCAATTGAAACGTTGAACTCATAGCCCTGATCTTTGAAAAGGTCATATCTTTTTATAAGCTTATTAAGCATATAGGAAAGGTTGAAATCTGCCCTTTCAAGAGTGGTTTTCCCTGCCTGAAGCTTTGAAAGGTCAAGCATATTGGTAATAAGCTCGGAGAGTCGGTCAGACTCGTCTACAATTATATTAAGCTGTTTTTCCCTTTTTTCGGGATTGTTTATAGTAAGGTCCCTCAGGGTTTCCGCATAGCCCTTTATCATTGTAAGAGGTGTTCTGAGCTCGTGGGAAACATTTGCAATAAGGTCTTTTCTTATCCCGTCAACCTTAGACAGCTCCGCAGTCATATTGTTAAAGTCGCTTACAAGCTGCCCCATTTCATCCTCGCTTTTGTGTTCAATTCTTACGTCATAATTACCGGCAGTTATCTGCTTTGCCGCATTGGAAAGAGCCCTGGTAGGCTTTGTGATTGACGAGGCAAAAAGGAAAGACATAATAAGCGAAATAATTACCATTGCTATAAAAATATAAAGCATAAGCTTTGAAAGAATGTCGGCAGTAGCCTGAACAGGAATAAGCGATGCTCTTGACACCGCAAAATAGTCTGCCCCTTCGCAGGAAAACCTGTCTATAAGGAGCATTGTTGACCGCCCTTCGCGGTTGGCGTCAAGCTTTATCGTTTTTGACTTCTGCCCCTTCAACGTCATTTCATTAAGCACCGGTGCTATTGAGTTGTCTTCAAACAGATTGCCTATTGTGAAGCTATGCCTGCGCATACCGCCCCCGCCAAAAAAGTAGGAAATGGGGGAAATCACCAGGTTTCCGTATTCGTCATAAACCTCGATATATAAGTCATTTTCCTGGGAAAGCTGAATTATTTCCTGATAGTTTTCATCAATCCCGCCCTCCGAAGAAAGGGAGAGAACAACCTCTTTCTGTACTTTTTTAACGTCCCACTCTTTTATAAGCTCGTAAAAGTCCTGCAGAAAAACAACCTGAAGAAGCCACATTATAACAAACACTATGCCAAGAACGCTCATCATACTTGTCCAGGTTTTTACCCTTATTGACTTAGTCATTTTCAACCTCCAGCTTATAACCTATACTCCAGATGGTTTTAATATGGTCACGGTAAGGTCCGATACTGTTACGGAGCATTTTTATGTGAGTATCAACGGTTCTGTCGTCACCAAAAAATTCATAACCCCAGATTTTTTCAAGAATTTTTTCTCTTGAAAGAACCACTCCCTGATTTTTAACCATATAAAGTAAAAGGTCAAACTCCTTGGGGGTAAGGTTTGCAACGTTGCCGTCAACCGTAACCTTTCTTCCCGTTTCGTCTATTTCAACGCCCTTAAACTTAAGAGTTTTACCCTCCGGTGCAGAGCCCACGGTTCTTTTTAAAATTGCCTTTATTCTTGCCACAACCTCTTTGGGGCTGAAGGGCTTTGTAATATAGTCGTCCACGCCCATTTCAAACCCGAAAAGCTTGTCATATTCCTCGCCTCGTGCAGAAAGCATTATAACGGGAACCTGACTGAATTTTCTCACTTCACGAAGCACCGTAAATCCGTCCACCTTGGGCATCATTATATCTAATATAACCACGTCATACTCATTAGCCTTTATTTTGTCAATGGCTTCAATTCCGTCCGCAGCTTCATCATAATCAAATTTTTCAAATTCAAGATATTCTTTTATTATATCCCTGATTCTTTCCTCATCGTCAACAATAAGAATTTTATACATAATTCTCACCTCAGAATAAGTATAACACAAAATGCAACAAAATGTATGAATTTTTAGTAAAAACTTTTTTCACACTTTTTACACAAAGAAAATGCCCCGCTACTTTCCCTCAACAAGCCAGCAGATACAAAAAATTGACGAATGAAAATATAACGGTTATAATGATTATAGAGGCAAACGGCAAAAAGTATGGGGGAGCAAAATAATGACAAAACAAAACCGAGAATCAGATGTCTGTGCAGTTCATAAAATTACAACTATACCGGGAGGCGAATCAAAATGAAATATTTAATAATTGTAACAGTAATCATTTCCTTAACGTTAGCTGCGTGTACGTCATCCGGAAACAAAACGGACAGTGCTCAAAATGACAGTCATTTTACAGGAGAAGCGGGAAATATAAATGATGTGCGCAGGGTTTTGATTCCTGAAAACGATTTGATATACGTAAATGAGAAATCAGGTTATCAAATTATTTTCCCCGAAAACTGGAAAGAAAACTTTGTTATTACAGAATATGAAAACGGAGAGGTTTGCATAGGCTTCTACGGAAAAAGCAAAACCGGTCGTATGGCATATAAACAAAGTCTTGGACGTGATGGTTTGGATTTGGGGTGGATTGTTACTAAAAAAACAAAGGACGGAAGTAAACTAATCGGAAAACTTGGCGAAGTAAACGGAACAGAATATTTTCTTACTTCCCCAAGGGGCGGGGCATATGTTTCCGAGTTGGAAGCAATTATTACAAATAGCAACAACGAGCGAAAGCTCGCAAAATAACATATTGACGAAAATGAAATAAATTTGGCAAAGCAGGATTTAAACAAGGCAGTAGCAATGCAGAACGATTTATATGATATCAATATCAGATTTGAAGCTACACAATAAGTCAACGTTTCTGGTGTTTTTTTGAGAAGTTTTGTCACTCCAAATGTTAATATTCATCGGAAGGGTGGTAGGTGATGCAAAAACTTATTAAGGCAATTGTTTGTTTTTTGGTGATTACATCAATATTATTTATGTGCATCTTTTTCAGCGGCATAAACGAAGCTCCCCGTATTTATGAAAAAGTAGTTATAGACATAAGAAATGAATCCGGAGATTCTATAAAAGAAATGTATGTAAAGGCAGAAGCGACGGAA
The DNA here is from genome assembly GCA_045605445.1 of Clostridia bacterium. Lineage (GTDB taxonomy): Bacteria > Bacillota > Clostridia > RGIG6154 > RGIG6154 > CAZMHL01. Next base: position 41,598 of record JAZUPZ010000043.1, read on the forward strand.
ACCTTTATATCAAAGGAAGATATAGCATATAAAAAAGAAGTATATATCCCTGAAATTGGCAAAAAGGAAAGATGTATTGTTGTACTTGATCAGAGTAAAATATCCATTCCGGGAATGAAGTTAAGACTAAGTTGCAACGGCTTTAATGATTGGATTGCAGATGAGTTACATAAAAATTCAGGATCTGTTCATATTGTTACAATCAAAAAGGACGGAAGGATTGAACACGAGGAAATATACAACTTTATAACTCAGAAGCTTTCCTTGTTTTACTGGAAACCCTATAAAAATGTGTATGAGCTTCCTGCTAATTAAAGAGACCCAGAGACAGAACAAAGACACAAGGGGACGGCTTAAGTTGTCTTGAAATAAACTTTATTTCCGCCCTGCCGGTATTTGCCGGTGGGGCGGTATTTTATGTGAAGTTTTGAACATTCGTTCAAAGTGAAGTTGCTTTTGCAGTGAAGTTTTTTACAAAAGTGAAGTAAAGCTTGCACTTCGCCGACAGGCGAAACATCACTTACAGAGTAAACATCACTATTGAAGATAACATCACTTGCCGAAGACAAACTTAACTGATTTGATATTGACGAAATAGTAAATCAGATATATAATCAAGTTAGGAACGGGTGAAAGCTTTACTTCTCACTTCATAACCGAAGACCCTCATTGGAACATTGACAATATGGTTTATGGGGATGAACAGTATGAGGACGAAAAAACCAAAATCCCTGACATAAATGCAATTATGCAAAGCAACAATTTATATGCATATTGTATGAATAATCCGGTAAAGTATATAGACAAATTGGGACTTGATGCGGGCGATTGGTTTACAACTGAAGAAGCAGCAGCGAAGGACTTTGCTGATATATAAAATCCTATATCTATAAAAGAAAATGCAGAATATGGAACATATATATATTCATTTACAGGTATGAAGTATGTGGATGGAAAACATGTGATTACTACATATTATAGTTATAAAAAGCCCGTAAAAGGTGATGCAAAAGGATTGAATTCTAATAACTTTACCCCCGTTAATAGCGAAAAGGAAACCATTGTGGCAATCGCTCATACACATGGCAGACATTCTGATCAATATGATGATGAAAAATTTTCATCAGGTGATATTGACACAACCATTGACAAAGGGCTAACAAGAATGTATTTGGCGACGCCGGGAGGTTACTTAATAGTATTAGATTTAGAATCAACTGCAAAAGCAAAAAAATTGCCTATGTTCCTTTCAATTATAAAAGTCCAAACAAGGCAAAATGGAGAATTTTCGGAGGAGTGAAATATTGATGATTTCAAAAAAAAGACTATTTGCATTTTCTCTGTTGATAGTTGTGGTAATTATTTTTTCGACAATATTTTTTCTAAAAACAGACAAAAATTCTTTAACTGTTGAGTGTGTACCCGATGCAGATACTGCCATACAGATTGGAAAAGCTATTAGTTACAGGGCGTATGATAATATTGATTGTTCGGATTGCGAATGGAAAACTTTTTATAATGCCGAAAAAGAAGAATGGATAGTTTATTTGCATAAAGAAGGTATGCTTGGGGGAGGACTGCCAGAAATTCATATCAGAAAAAAAGATGCAAAGGTGACTTTTATCGCCCTTATGGCATAAATGCACGAAAGACAAGGGGACGGCTTAAGTTGTGTTGAATTAAACTTTATTTCCGCCCTATCGGCTTCGGTCGGTGGGGCGGTATTTTATGTGAAGTTTTGAACAAAAGTTCAAAGTGAAGTTGCTTTCGCAGTGAAGTTTTTTCTGTGGAAAAAGTGAAGTTTCTGATAAATCAGAAGTTAATGATAAAAAGTCGTCTCAAAAGACGACTTTTTTCCATAATATTTGTGTAACAAATAATTCATTTGTTCGTAAGAACAAACATCATACGCAAAGCGTACTTCACTTGCAACTTGTTGTAAACATCATTGTTGTTCCCTGAGGATACAACACATAAGCAGGGTTAATACAACTATTTAAGTGTTACTCTGTGGAATACTTTTTTGCCTTTTTTGATGATAAGTCCGTCGGCGATAAGGTCTTTGGTTATGAGCATATTCGGATCTGCAACCTTTTCGTCGTTTACTGCAACACCGTTTTGCTGAACAAGTCTTCTTGCTTCGCCCTTTGAAGCTGTAAGCTTTGTTCTTACCATAAGGTCTAAAATTGTCATATTTTCAAGCTCTGCTTCTTCAATTTCCGTTGAAGGCATATCTGCTGAAACGCCACCCTGAGCAAATACTGCTTCTGCCGCAGCCTTTGCCTTGTCGGCTTCTTCCTGACCGTGTACCATTTTGGTAACCTCGTAAGCGAGGATTTTCTTTGCCTGATTAAGCTCCTGACCTTCCCATTTTTCCATTTCTCTGATCTGGTCCATTGGAATGAAGGTTACAAGCTTAAGGCATTTGATTACGTCGTTATCCTGAACGTTAACCCAGTACTGATAGAAATCATACGGTGAGCATTTGTTTGCATCAAGCCAGAGAGCTCCTTTTGCGGTTTTGCCCATTTTTTTACCTTCTGAGTTTGTAAGAAGGGTAAAGGTCATACCGTAAACCTGTCTTCTGTCTTTCTTTCTGTTAAGTTCGATACCGCCGATGATGTTTGACCACTGGTCGTCACCGCCGAGCTCGATTTCACAGTCGTAGTCTCTTGCAAGTTTTAAGAAGTCGTAAGACTGCATAAGCATATAGTTAAATTCAAGGAAAGAAAGTCCCTTTTCAAGTCTCTGCTTAAAGCATTCTGCCGTAAGCATTTTATTTACAGAGAAGCAAGAGCCGATATCTCTGATAAATTCAACGTAGTTAAGGTCTAAGAGCCAGTCTGCATTATTTACCATTAAAGCTTTTCCGTCTGCAAAGTCGATAACTCTTGAAAGCTGTTCTTTAAAGCATTCGCAGTTGTGCTGAATAGTTTCGGGAGTCATCATCTGACGCATATCGGTTCTGCCCGAAGGGTCGCCAATATAACCCGTTCCGCCACCAACGAGGGCGATAGGTCTATGACCTGCATCCTGCATATGCTTCATAACAACCATCTGAAGGAAGTGCCCTACATGAAGGCTGTCTGCAGTAGGGTCAAAGCCGATATAGAAAGAAACCTTCTTTGTTCCGAGAAGCTCTCTTATTTTTTCTTCGTCTGTTGTCTGAGCGATAAGACCTCTTTCAACAAGAACGTCGTAAACATTTCTTTCTGACATTTAAAATTCTCCTTTATTTAAGCCGTTAGTTTTAACCTTATAATTGTACCTTATTTTACCCTTTTTGTCAACTACTGCAAAACGTAATCTCCCGACGGGAAAGCGTCGTTTGTAAAGGTCATATTAACGGTTTTTCCCAGCAGTCTTATAGTACCGGCAGTAGTTTCGCCGTCGTCAAAATCTGCCTGACCTTCATAAAGGGAAAGATTGTTTATTATAAGCCTTACGTCCTCTTCGCTGTCGTAAACCTCAAAGGAAATTTTACTGCCGATGCTTTCCTTTATTTCAAGAGTAACAGCCGAATTTTCTTTACATACCCATTTGCTTCCCTTATAGGAACGGTAATCATAAGACATTTCCTTTATTTCCTCATAATCGGCTTTTCTCCAGTTCTGAATCTGCCCGTCGACGGAAATTGTTATAACGCCTTTGTATGTATCAACTGTTCCGAAGCCTTTTTTGTAGGAAAAATAAACTTCTTTTGTTCTGTTGAGCACGTCAACTGAAAATTTGTAACCATCTGTAAAAACGATGCTGCTCCAGATAGGGTCTCCTGCCTGATATCCTTCATAGTTTGTGCCGACAGTTCTTATTTTTGCCGCAAGTCCTTCGGGACTTCCTGCAACAATAACAACCATGTTTTTGTATATAGAGCCGTCTTCTCTTACCCAGTAGCCCTTCATATATGCTTTTTCTCTGGCATTCTTGTATTTTTCGGGGATTTTTTTCAGTTCTTCGCAGAATTCACGGACAGGTTTTCTTGATTTACCTTCAAGATTTAACCCTGCCACAAGCTTTTCTGCAAAGAGAATTCCTTCGTAATCTTCGCTTTTATATACCTTTTCTATCTCTGTTGTTACAATTTTTTCAAGAGCAGGCTTTCTTTCCTTCTCGTTGAAATCGGAAATAAGCAGACAAGCCGAAACCTCGTCTCTTTCTTCAAAAGCGGTGCGAAGCTCTTTTGCAATTTTATTTTCAGAGTTGATTGCCGTAAACACAACAACCAGCGAAAGAACCGCAATCAACAAAGCCGCAATAACGGCAGTTAATATTATTTTTGTTTTTTTTGTCACTTAAAACACCTCATATAAAATTTTATAATATCCCTTTAAATCTGTCAATAGACTTGTTAAAATATATTTTTTATGATACACTAAAAAAGAAAGGAAGGTAATTTTTATGGAAAACAGAGTTGCCCTTATCGGTGTTATTGTTGAAAACTACAACTCGGTAGAAAAAATAAACTCTATTCTTCACGACTATGCAGAATACATAATCGGCAGAATGGGAATTCCTTATAAACAAAAGCAGATTTCAATTATAAGCATAACGCTTGATGCTCCCAACAACATAATTTCTGCCCTTTCCGGCAAGCTGGGAAGCCTTGAAGGCGTATCCTCGAAAACGATATACTCTAATAAATAATAAGGACCTCACGAAACATTGCGAAATCAAAGATTTCTATGTTTCGGAGAACCTTGATACTCGTTTCACTCGTATTAAAGAATAAATAACAAAACTGGTAGGAGCTCCGCTTGCAGAGTTCCTTTTTTTATAATCTTAAGACAGAGGAAGAATCTGAACAGATTTTTATGATGCGGATGCAGACAGTACAAAGGTACGGCAAAGACGCATTATAAAAAAACAGAAGAAAGCATTTTGCTTTCTTCTGTGGTCTGACTGATTTTTACCTGTCTTAGTTGATGATAGTTTTTTCTGTTTCTTTATCAAAGATATGAACCTTGTTAAGATCAAATGCAATTTTAATATCGCTCTGAGCTTTTGCAGTTGTTCTTGGGTTAACTCTTGCGATAACCTTTGTACCTTCGATAATTGTGTAAAGATATGTTTCTGAACCGAGCTGTTCTGCAACTTCAACATATGCATTGAATGTTGATTCTGCATTTGCAAGGAACACTTCTTCGTCGTGAATGTCTTCAGGTCTGACACCGAGAATAACATCTTCGCCTGCGAAGCCTGTTTCTTCAAATTTCTTAGCTTTTCCTTCAGGAAGCTTGAATTCAGCATTGCCGAATACAACGTAGATACCGTCGCCTCTCTTATCGATTTTAGCATCGATAAAGTTCATCTGTGGGCTTCCGATAAAGCCTGCAACGAAGAGGTTAACGGGTGTGTTATAAAGAGCTGAAGGAGAGTCGATCTGCTGAATAACACCGTCTTTCATAACAACGATTCTTGTACCCATTGTCATAGCTTCTGTCTGGTCATGTGTTACATAGATAAATGTTGTTTCCAATCTCTTGTGAAGCTTATTGATTTCTGTTCTCATCGCAACTCTTAGCTTAGCGTCAAGGTTTGAGAGAGGTTCGTCCATCAAGAATACCTTTGGATTACGAACTATAGCACGGCCCAAAGCAACACGCTGTCTCTGTCCGCCTGATAAAGCCTTTGGCTTTCTATCAAGTAAGTGTTCGATATCAAGAATTTTTGCTGCTTCCCTAACTCTCTTGTCAATTTCATCCTTTGGAGTCTTTCTTAACTTGAGTCCGAAAGCCATGTTTTCAAAAACTGTCATATGCGGATAAAGTGCGTAGTTCTGGAAAACCATCGCAATATCTCTGTCCTTTGGAGCAACGTCGTTCATAAGCTTTCCGCCTATGTAAAGTTCACCTTCACTGATTTCTTCAAGACCAGCAATCATACGAAGAGTTGTTGACT
>JAZUPZ010000044.1:0-123404 GCA_045605445.1 Clostridia bacterium
AGTTGCTCCGCAGTGAAGTTTTTTCTGTGGAAAAAGTGAAGTTTCTGATAAATCAGAAGTTAATGATAAAAAGTCGTCTGAAAAGACGACTTTTTTCCATAATATTTGTGTAACAAATACTTCATTTGTTCGCAAGAACAAGCATCATACGCGAAGCGTACTTCATTTGCAACTTGTTGCAAACATCGTTGTTGTATCCCTGAGGATACAACACATAAGGTTTTTTATTTCTTCGGCGAATGGCCGAACATTTTTACATATGCCTTATAAAAGGTTGGGTAGTCGTTATAGCCGCAAAGGGTGAAAATTTTGGTGGGCTTTTCCCCCTGCTCTATAAGTCTGTTTGCAAAAATAAGCCTTTTTTCGGTTACATATCTGTAAAGGGAAATTCCCAGCTCCCTTTTAAAGCAATGGAAAAGGGTTGAGGTTGAAACATTCATTTTCTTTGCCAGCAGGTCGGCAGAAATTTCCTTTGTAAAGCTTTGGTCGATATATTCTATACATCTTGAAATAAGCTCGTCGCTTTCCCTCGGGCGGGGAGAAACCTTTTTAGTACTTTCCATATCAATTTCTGCAAGGAGCATTAAAAAGGAGCCGTAAAGAAAAACCTCTGCCGATGCAGTTATTTCTCCCTTTAAAACACGGCACATTTTTTCAAAAAGCTCCTTGTTAACCTCTTTAAGAATTTTAATTTCCTTTCCCACAAGCTTTTCTGTAACCTCAAGGTCGGGGAAATTAAAAACCAGCCTTTGGTAGTTTTCCTGGTCTTTTATTTCAAACTTGTGGTAAGCTTCTTTTGGTATAACAAGAAGAGTTCCGGGAGAAAGCTTTTCCCTGAACTTTTCAGAAAGAAAGGTTGCCTCGCCGCCCATATAATATAAAATTTCATTATATGAGTGAATTTCCTTTCCCGATACAAGAGATTTTCCTTTTGCATACCGAATGGATATGTTATTTATGGTTAATTTGTTCTCAAAAGTATTCATAACTGAATAATACTATAAATTTGCACAATTTGCAATATAATTTACAATTTTAACAATATATATTTCAAATTATTGATGATATTATAAAATCGGGTGATAAAAATGAGAGAAAAAATAATCGAAACAATTGAAAAAGAAAAAATAGTGGTAATCGTAAGGGGAGTAGAAAAGGAAAAGCTTATTCCTCTTGCCGAGGCAATGTATAAAGGCGGAATAAGGCTTCTTGAGGTAACCTATTCTGCAAACAAAAGTGTTTCCGATGAGGAAACTGCAGAAAATATAAAAATGCTTGCAGAGCATTTTGAAGGAAAAATGCTTATCGGGGCGGGAACGGTTTTAAATGAAGCCCAGGTTGAGCTTACGAAAAAGGCGGGCGGAAAATTTATAATTTCCCCCGATGTTAATGTTAACGTAATCAGAAAAACAAGGGAGCTTGAAATGGTTTCAATGCCCGGAGCATTAACTCCTACAGAAATTCAAAGGGCGCACCTTGCGGGGGCAGACTTTGTTAAGCTCTTCCCCGTAACAAGCCTTGGCTGTGATTATGTTAAAGCCGTAAAGGCGCCTCTTTCCCATATAAAATTCCTTGCCGTTGGCGGAGTTGACGAAAATAATATGGCAGATTATTTAAAGGCGGGGGTTTGCGGTTTCGGCGTAGGCTCCAATATAACCAACAAAAAAATGATTGAAGAAAACAACCTTGAGGGAATAACAGCCCTTGCGGAAAAATATGTTTCGGTGGTGAAATAATGGCAAACTATATTGCAATTGACGGCGGTACGACCAATACAAGAATAAACCTTGTTAAAGATTATAAAATTGCCGATTCTCTTAAGTTCAGCGTGGGCGCAAAAAACGGCTCGGCGCTTAAGGAAACGGTAAAAAAAGGAATTGAAGAAATTCTTGAAAAAAACAAAATGAAGGAAGAGAAAATAGAAAAAATTCTTGCCTGCGGAATGATAACCTCAGAATTCGGGCTGGTAAATCTTCCTCATATAACTGCGCCTGCAGGGCTTAAAGAGCTTTCTGAAAATATGTTTGAAACAACCCTTGAAATTTCAAAAATTCCCTTTGCCTTTGTCCGTGGCGTTAAAACCTCCGGCGAAAGCCTTGAAGAGGTTGATATGATGCGGGGCGAAGAGACTGAGCTTATGGGCTTTAATGTTGAAAAAAACGCTCTTTACGTTCTTCCCGGCTCCCATTCAAAGCTTATTTATACCGATGAAGAGGGAAGAATATCAACCTTTTCAACCGAGCTTACGGGAGAGCTTATAAGCGCAGTTGCAAAGGAAACAATTTTAAAAGACTGTATCAGCTTTCAGGCGGAGGCAGACAAAAGCTACCTTTTAAAGGGCTATGCCTTTGCGGTTAAAGAGGGGGTAAACGCCGCCTTCTTTAAAACAAGAATTCTGAAAAATCTTTTTAAGTGTAACGAAAATCAGACCTTCGGCTTTTTCCTGGGAGCGGCACTTTCAAGCGAAATTGAAAATATAATAAAATCCTCTGTGCAAAAGGTTATAATCGGAGGCAAAAAGGAGCTGAAGCTTCCAATGGCGCACATTCTTGAAAACAACTGCAAAAAGGAAATCCTCTGCCTTGGCGAAGATGAAACCCGCTTTGCCACCACCTTCGGTATGATTAAAATTTACGAAAACCGTTGACATAAAAGGAGCGGTAGTTTAAAATACCCTTAAAAAGGAAGTGGTTGAAATGAGCGATATAAGTAAAATTGACAAAAACTTTGCCGTTAAAGAGGTAGACGAAAAGGGCTTTAAATGGTACGATTCCACAGAAGACGTGTTTTCCGTTTTTGGTCTGTGGCACGATGAAAAGGGCTACTTTCGTGTTCCCGATGACATTGCCGAAAAAACAAGCAAGGGCGTAAAAGGGCTGGCAAGGCACACCGGCGGCGGAAGACTTGTTTTTGAAACAAACTCAAAAAGACTTGCAATTGATATAAAGGGCAGGCAGGATAAAATGGCGCATTTTCCTTTAACGGGAAGCATAGGGCTTGATGTTTACCTTGATGAGGGAAACGGCTTTGAATATTTTATGACCTTTGTTCCGCCTTTTAACTGTGAAAACGGCTATAAAAGTGAAATTGAGTTAAGAGATAACAAAACAAGAAAAATAATGATTCATTTTCCCCTTTATGCCGAAACAAAACAGCTTTTAATAGGGCTTGATGAAAGGGCGGAGGTTAAAAAATATAATCCCTATAAAAATGAAAAACCAATTGTTTATTACGGCTCTTCAATAACCCAGGGCGGATGCGTTTCAAGACCCGGCAACAACTATCCTGCCATAGTTTCAAGAAAGCTGAATAAAGATTTTATATGTCTCGGTTTTTCGGGAAGCGCTCACGGGGAGCAGATAATGGCAGAATATATAGCATCTCTTGAAATGTCGGCTTTTGTGCTTGACTACGACCATAACGATATGCAAACTCCCGACCTTTTAAAGGAAAGGCATTATAATTTTTATAAAACCGTAAGGGAGAATCATAAGGATATTCCCGTAATAATAATGTCAGCCCCCTATTCAAAAAGATACGATGCTGAAAAGTTAAAAAGCAGACAGGTTGTGCTTGAAACCTACGAAAAGGCAAAGGCAGATGGCGAAAACGTTTATTTTATTGACGGTATGAAAATGTTTGACGGCGAATTTTGCGACTGCGCCACTGTCGACGGTGTTCATCCCAATGATTTTGGATTTGTTAAGATGGCAGAAGCAGTACTTAATTTCTTAAATAATAAATAATAAAGAATAAAAAAAGTTGAAACTCTGCCGCTTGGCAGAGTTTCTTCAATTTCTATTATCTATTATTTCTTATTTATTCTTTTATTTGAGTATATCTCCCACGCCGTTTAAAACGTATTTCGGGCGGTAAGGGAAATTGTCAATATCCTCGGGAGCGGTAACGCCGCTTAAAACCAGAACGGTGTCAACGTTTGATTCAATTCCCGCAATAATGTCGGTATCCATTCTGTCGCCTATAAATGCAATTTCGTTACTGTGGCAGTCAAGCTTTCTTAACCCGTGGCGAAGCATAAGCGGGTTTGGCTTGCCTACGAAATAAGCCTTTTTGCCCGTTGCAATTTCAATAGGCGCAATTAAAGCTCCCGTTGCGGGCATAATTCCCTTTTCGGTGGGTCCCGTAATGTCGGGATTAGTGCCGATAAGCTTTGCGCCCTTGTTAACAAGCTCAATAGCCTTTTCTATTTTCTCAAAGCTGTAGGTTCTTGTTTCGCCTACAACAACATAGTCGGGATTAACATCGTTCATATAAATATGCTGGTCATAAAGCGCCTTTGTAAGAGCCGCCTCGCCGATAACATAGGCAGTACAGCCCGGGCGCTGAGAGCCTAAAAACGAAGCAGTTGCCATAGCGCTTGTGTAAAAATGGTCAGGCGAAACGTTAAGGCCCATTCTTTCAAGCTTCATGCTAAGCTCGTGAGGAGTTCTTTCGGCGCTGTTTGTTAAAAACACGAATTTCTTGTTGTTTTCAATCATCCAGTTAATAAATTCGGTAACTCCGTCAAGAATTCTGTTTCCGTGATATATAACTCCGTCCATATCACTTATAAATCCGATTTTTTCTTTTATTTTTTCCATTATGATTGCCCCTTCAATCTTTATAAAATGAATAATTGCCGTTGAATTTTTCACTTTTCATTGATTTCATTTGTTGATGAAATCTTTATATATTGTACCCCATTTTATTCCAAAAATCAAGACATAGCACAATATACTTGAAAAATTATCAGACAAGTGGTAAAATAAAATAATCACAAACTCAAGAGGGGATATTATGCGAATTGTAATAAAAGTGGGAACTTCAACGCTTACCCATAAAACGGGAAACTTAAATATAAGGCATATGGAAAAGCTCTGCCTTGTTTTAAGCGACCTTAAAAATGCGGGAAATGAAATAATTCTCGTGTCATCGGGGGCAATCGGAATGGGCGTAGGCAAGCTGGGGCTTTCAAAAAAACCTGAAGATATGCCAACAAAGCAGGCGGCTGCTGCAGTGGGCCAGTGTGAGCTTATGTACATTTACGACAAGCAGTTTTCAGAATACGGGCATAATATTGCCCAGATTCTTTTAACGGGCTCCGACCTTGACAATGCAGAGCGAAGCGAAAACTTCAAGAATACTTTGAACCGACTTCTTGAAATGAACGTTCTTCCCATAGTTAATGAAAACGACACCGTTTCAACCGATGAAATTGCAGTTGGCGATAACGATTCTCTGGCAGCAATTGTTGCAACTCAGGCAGAGGCAGACCTTCTTATTCTCCTGTCAGACATTGAAGGCCTTTATACGGCAGACCCTCATAAGGATAAAAATGCAAAGCTTATTGAAAGCGTTTATGAAATTAACGACGAAATAATTTCCCTCGGCGGCGGAGCGGGAAGCTCTCTGGGAACGGGCGGAATGTGCACAAAAATAAAAGCGGCTTCCCTTTGTATGGAAAAGGGAATTGATATGGTTATAACCACAGGTGACCACCCCGAGCTTTTGTATGACATAATCGAGGGCGAAAGGGTAGGAACAAGATTTTACGGAAAAGGAATAAAATAATGACTACACAGGAAATTATAAACAGCGCAGTTGCCTGCAAGGCGGTTTTTGCCGCAACAAGTGAGGAGCAAAGAAACAACGCCCTGCTTTGTATGGCAGAGAGCCTTGCCCGCTACTGCGATAAAATAATTGAAGCAAATAAAATTGATACGGAAAATGCAAAAGGCAAAATTTCAGAGGTTATGCTCGACCGCCTCACCCTTACAAAAGAAAGGGTTATTGCAATGGCAGAGGCAGTAAAAGAGGTTACTCTTCTGCCCGACCCTCTCGGAAGGGAAATTGAAAAAACAAGCCGTCCAAACGGGCTTGAAATTCAGAAGGTTTCCGTTCCGCTGGGCGTTCTTGCAATGATTTATGAAAGCAGACCAAACGTAACCTCCGATGCGGCGGCGCTCTCTGTAAAAGCGGGCAACGTGTGCGTTTTAAGGGGCGGAAAAGAGGCAATAAATTCAAATATGGCAATAGCCGCTGCCTTAAAAGAGGGGCTTGAAAAAGCAGGACTTCCCAAAAACGGCGTATGCCTTATAGAAGACACCTCAAGGGAAAGCGCAACAGAGCTTATGACCGCAACCGGCAAGGTTGATATGTTAATTCCAAGGGGCGGAGCAGGGCTTATCCGTGCCTGCGTGGAAAATGCCAAGGTTCCCTGTATTGAAACGGGAACGGGAATCTGCCATATTTATATCGACGAATTTGCAGACCAAACTAAAGCTCTTGATATTTTATACAATGCAAAAACAAGCAGACCCTCCGTTTGCAATGCGGCAGAGGTTTGCATAATTCATAAAAGCATCGCAGAGGAAATTCTGCCCTTAATAAAGGAAAAGCTTGTAGACGAAAGAAAAGAAAAAGGCCTTGAACCCGTGGAGCTTCGCTTAGACGAAAAAGCAATAAAGCTTACAGAGGGAACTCCCGCCGGGGAAAAGGATTTTGATACGGAATTTTTAGATTACATCCTGGGCGTTAAAATTGTTGATAGCCTCGATGATGCAATTTCTCACATTTCTGCCCATTCAACGGGCCACAGCGAATGTATAGTAACGGAAAACAAGGAAAATGCCGATAAATTCACCCTTCTGGTTGACAGTGCGGCAGTTTATGTAAATGCTTCAACCCGTTTTACCGACGGCGGCGAGTTCGGGCTTGGCTGCGAAATGGGCATTTCAACCCAGAAGCTTCACGCAAGAGGACCGATGGGGCTGAGAGAGCTTACCTCTTACAAGTATATTATTAAAGGAAACGGAAACATTCGATAAAAACGGATGGACAGAGGCGTCCATCCCTACTGCCCGTTCGGGGAAATACACAACCTGAATAAATTCCCTTCAGCCTATGACTCAGAGGACAGAACTTTATGTTAAATCAATAACAAAGGAGCGATAAAAATGATTAAAGCAGGCTTCATCGGCTGCGGCAATATGGGGGGAACCCTTGCGGCTGCAGCAGCAAAAACCAAAAACGAAATATATCTTTCCGATTTAAGCGAAAAGCTTGAAAGCTTTGCCGGGGAAATCGGCGGAAAGGCTTCCGATAACGAGGAAATTTCAAAAAATTGCGACGTAATTTTCCTTGGAGTAAAGCCTCAGGTTCTGGGAATAGTTGTTGCAGAAATAAAGGCAACCCTTAAAGAAAGAAAAACTCCTTTTGTGCTTGTAAGTATGGCGGCAGGGGTTGAAATTTCAAAAATTTCCGAAATGCTTGGTTTTAAATGTCCCATAATAAGAATAATGCCAAACACTCCCGCTCAGGTTGAAGAGGGAATGATTCTCTACTGCGCAAATGAGCAGGTTTCGGAAAACGACGTTGCAAATTTTCTTAACTTAATGAAGTTTGCAGGTAAATGCGACGCTATCGGAGAAAATGTAATCGATGGGGCAAGCGCTATATCCGGTTGCGGTCCCGCCTTTGTTTATATGTTTATCGAGGCTCTTGCCGACGGCGGAGTAAAATGCGGTCTTACAAGGGAAAAGGCAATAACCTATGCCGCTCAGACTCTTGTGGGAGCAGGCAAAATGGTGCTTGAAACAAAAAAACATCCCGGCGAGCTTAAAGACGCCGTTTGCAGTCCTGCGGGAAGCACAATCGAAGGGGTTCGTGCTTTGGAAAATTCCGCTTTCAGAAGCGCCTGCATTGAGGCGGTTACGGCTGCATACAAAAGAACAAAGGAACTCGGAAAATGAGAAAATATGAAATAAAAGAGCTTATAAAAAGCTCAATTCCCGCCCTTAAGCTTTGCAAGGTGAGGTATAATTACGAAAACGATAAATACTATCATTTTCTTTTCCCTTTAAAAACAAGCGACAAGCTTTTTCTTGGTGCAGTTGAAGAGGATTTTATCCTTGACGGCTACACAATAAGAAGATACCGCGACGTAAAAAAGGTTGAAGATAAGGGTGGTAAATACCTTGAAATAAACAGGGCAGAGGGCGTGCTTGAAGAGCTTTTTATTCCCGATGTTGACGTAACAAGCTGGAAAACGGTTTTTGAATCTCTTCAGAAAATCGGGAAAAACATAATAGTTGAAGACGAAAACAACGAAAACTTTGCCGCAGGCAAAATAGAAAAGGTTTTAAGTAACAAAATTATTTTCAAATGCTTTGATGCCGACGGGATCTGGGAAGACTGCACATGGGAAATTCCCTTCAGCGGAGTAACAACGGTAACCTTCAGCTCCCGCTATATAGACGTGTTTTCAAAGTATGTAAAAGAGGAAAAATAATGGAACCCAAGGACTATATTTTAACAAAAATCGAGGGCGAATATGCCTATCTTAAGGATGTAGAGAGCGATAACGAAATTTTCATCGCCCTTGCTCTTCTGCCTCAGGGAGCGGATATTAACAGTAAGATACATTTTGAAATGTTTGAATATACAATTATTGGTTAAAAATACACGGGCGGACAGAGGTGTCCGCCCCTACTGCACAAGTTTTGCGAAATTATTAAAAATAATAAATACAACCTCAGGTTGAAAGAAAATTGTTCAGATTGTGAATTTAGCCGAGCGGGCAGTACTTTGTGTACTTCAGCGAGGCTAAAGGCGCAATATGGGCGGTTTTACTCAACCTGATAAATACAAGGAGGAAATAAAATGTCTAACATCTGGCACGACATATCACCAAAAAGAATAAACGCAGAGGACTTTATCTGCGTTGTGGAAATAACCAAAGGAAGCAAAAAGAAATATGAGCTTGACAAGGGAACGGGATTTTTAATGCTCGACAGAATTCTGTATACTTCAACTCACTATCCCGCAAACTACGGCTTTATCCCAAGAACCTACGGCGATGATAACGACCCATTGGACGTTCTCCTGGTCTGCTCCGAGGCTCTTGAGCCCTTAACCCTTGTAAAGGCTTATCCTATCGGCGTTATTTCAATGATTGACAACGGCAAGAGCGACGAAAAAATAATCGCAATTCCTTTTAACGACCCTAACTATAATCATTATACCGATATCAGCGAGCTCCCTAAACACATTTTCGACGAAATGAGCCATTTCTTCCGTGTTTACAAAAACCTTGAAAACAAGGAAACCGCCGTTGACGAGGTTAAGGGAAGAGAAGAGGCAATTACAATTATAAATCAGGCAATAGAGAACTATATCGAAAAGTTTTGTAAATGAATAATTTGTGTTGAAAAAGTCGGTTTACCGCAAGAAAAAAATTAAAAATGTAGGGTTTGGCGATTTTCGACAAACCGCAATCGAACATTAAAAACAGAGCCGTTTCTTACTGAAAGGGGCTCTGTTTCTTGCTTTTCACCGAAATGAGCCTTGCCGTACAAGAGTACTGTCTGCGTTCATTTCGGCGAAATACACCTTCCTTTTTCATTGTCTGCCGGCGTGTCGGTAGGTTTATCGACACGCCGAAACTCTGCAGAGCAGAGTTTCTTTCTTTATACTGAAAAAACAAAATCAAAAGTTTTTGGATTTCGTTCCAAAAAATAAGTAAAAAACAAAAGTTTTTGGATTTCATTCCAAAAACTATTGATTTTATAAAAGTTTTTGGATATAATACAAATAAAAGAAGGTGATACTTTTGAAAATAATAGAAAGAAAAAATTATCTGGACAAACTTATAGCACTAAAAGATAAAAAAATAATAAAAGTAATCACAGGTGTAAGAAGATGCGGAAAATCTACCTTAATGGAAATTTTTCAAAACTATCTTAAAGAAAACGGAGTGGAGAAGGAAAGAATAGTAAGCATAAATCTTGAAGATTATGATTTGCTTGAACTCCGTGAGCCTGCGAAGCTGCATAGTTATATAAAAGAACATCTTTCTGAAAGTAAAATGACTTATGTTTTTGTTGATGAGATTCAGCATTGTGAAAGATTCCCCGATGTAATTGAAAGTATCAGTCTGAAGAAAAATGTTGATATTTATCTTACGGGTTCAAATGCATATATGCTTTCAAGCGAAATTGCAACCCTGCTGTCAGGGAGATATGTAGAAATAAAAATGCTTCCGTTGTCATTCAAAGAGTATGTCTGTGCATCTGAGGGAGAAGCTTCGCTCTCCGGCAAGTATTTAAGTTATATAGAAAACAGCTCTTTCCCTTATGCTCTTGAACTTCAGGAGAATCCGTCGGAACTGAAAAATTACCTTGAAGGTATATATAACACTATTGTAGTAAAAGATATTTCAAACAGAAAAAAGCTTACAGATACAATGATGCTTGAAAGTGTTACCCGTTTTTTGATGGATAACATAGGAAATCCCCTGTCTACAAAGAAAATTGCTGATACTATGACGTCTGACGGTCGTAAAATAGATGTAAAAACTATTGAAAAATATATCAGCGGACTTATGGAAAGCTTTATTGTTTATCAGGCGAAAAGATATAATATAAAAGGGAAACAATATCTTAAAACCCTTGAAAAGTATTATACCGTTGATATAGGTCTGAGATATATGCTTTTGGGAAAAAGCGGAACAGATGTAGGTCACATTCTTGAAAATGTTGTATATCTTGAGCTTTTGCGACGAGGGTACGAAGTATACGTAGGGCAGATTGGCGACCTTGAGGTTGATTTTGTTGCAATAAACAGCGAAGGAAAAACATATTTTCAGATATCTGCCAGTGTGCGTGATGAAAAAACCCTTGAAAGAGAGCTTGCATCGTTGAAAAAGATTAACGATAATTACCCTAAATATATTTTGACCCTTGATGATGACCCCGATGCAGATTACGAAGGAATAAGAAGAATAAACGCCTTAAATTGGCTGTTAGGTTAAGAAAAAGCACCCCGAAGGGTGCTTTTTCTTAACTAAGTCGCGTCAAGGAGCTATGTGTTTTATATGTTACAAATTATAACATATAATTATAACATCTGTCAATGTATAATTTATGTGAGGTGGATGTTATGAATGAAAAGCTGGTAATAAATAAAAAATCTCTTAAAGGTGAAGACGGTTACAAAACCTTTTCTATAAGAATAAAAGATGAAACCGTGGCAAAGCTTGATGAGCTTTCAAAGAAAACGAACCGCTCACGAAATGAACTGATAAATATTTTGCTTGATTATGCAATTGAAAATTGTGAAGTTAAATAAAAAACGGGCAGAGGTTCCCGTTGTAATACAAATATAAATTTTAATCAAACCGTCTGCAAGGGTCAGCAGGCGGTTTTTGCTTTGCATAAATATAGGGATTTATATTGACAAAAACTGACAGGATATATTATAATTTTCTTAATAGACACTTTTTTCCGCAAGCGGGCACAAAACCGCTGCGGGAGAAGGGCTGCGGGCAGGGGGGATGCCCTGTGTTCAATAAGATTTAAGGAGGAACAAAAAATGGCAGAGGATTATGCTATAAGCTATGCGAATCTCAAATATATTGAGAATAATCTTAATGCAATCAACAGCAATCTTGAAGTTGTAAATTCAGGCGTTGACGTGGTAAACGACAATGTTAAGGTTGTTTACAACGAGGTGGAAGCTCTTGCTCAGGAGTTTCACGATTTCGTTCAGCTTCAGATGCGCGCAAACAGAAAGCAGGTTGCTCACACCGAGCTTGTAAGAATCAGACAGGAGCTTGAAAAGAAATTCGGGCACTATGATATTGTCCGCAGAACCACAACGGGTATTCTTCAGGCAGACGACCTTGGCATAGTAAAGAAAGATACTATAAGCACCGCAACAGAGGAATTGATGATTTCAACTCCGAATTACTGGCTTGCACCCTGCCTTGTTGCTCTTGCAGCCTGGATTAACAACCAGCCCGAGCTTGCAGAAAAGGCAGTAAAAGAGGGAATAAAGAGAAACGATGAAAAAACCTCTCTGTTCTTTGCTCTCATCTGTCGCAGAGCCGACAGAAAGAGCGCTTCCCTTAAATGGACCCAGCGTTACCTTGCAAACCAGGACGAGGAAAATCTCGACAGAAAAACAATAATAATACTCGATGCCTTTGCCAGCGGCTTGCTTGGAGCCGACTCGGAGGGCGTTGTTTCAAAGCAAATGACCCAGTGGCTTGAACATCTTGCAGACAAGCCCGGCTTTGTGGAACAGCAAACAACTCAGTGGTCAGAGGCAATAAACCTTAAAAGAAAGCCTCTTAAAAAAGAAGTTTATCCTTATCTTCGTAAATACAGCCGTACATGGCCTGTTCTTCAGGATATAATGGAGGGGGCTTATCTCCATGCGGAAATTCTTGACTATTTTATTCAGATTTTCGAGCAGGAGGCTTCAACAGATGCTCTTAAGGTTCAGCTTGATGAAATTCTTACAAGCCTTGTAACCGATTTTGACGACGAAGAGCTTCCTTTGAGAAAAGAAGAAAAGTTCAATCAGTTTATAATCGATTTCGACGGCGACGAGAAGAGAGCAAGAAGCAATATGAACATTGAGCAGAGCGCTTTTGAAACCCATAAAGACTTTACTCAGCTTCTTACCGATGCGGCAATGAAGCCGGAAAGCTCTCATTCAAGCGTTTCAACCCAGAAATTTGCAATTGCCCTTTCAAAGGATTGGATTACAAATGCATATAACGACGTTACGGCTCAGAACAGAATGAAAATCCCGAACGAAATTGAAATTAACGTTGATACCTTTAACGATAAAACAACCGACGGTCAGAACGAACAGGAGCTTCTGCAGAAATTTGCGGCTCTGGTTGCTCAGGAAAAGGCTCAGGCGCTTACAGCCTGCGTTCTTTCCGGCTTTGAAAACTTCTGCCTTTACGGCGGCGGAACAATTGCCGCAATCGGACTTTTAATGGCGGCAACCGGCGGCGGAGCTTTCCTTGGCGTTATCGCAATGATTGCAGGTATAGGAATGATAATAAATCACTTCTCCAAAAAGAAGCAGGTAGAGGCAAGACGTCAGAACATAGAAGCTCAGTTTGAACAAAAGCTTACAAACGGAATGCAAATTATCCGTGCAACCCTCGCTGAAGTTGTTGACTTCCGTGCAGAATTCAACGAAAAAGACGGCGAAAGTCAGAAGGTTATCGACTTCCTTGAACAGATAAGCCCCGAGCAGTATGTAAGAAAGCTTTCAGATTCAGGCAGAAAAATTAACCTTAACAATTAAGGAGGATTAAAAAAATGGATGCAACAACAAAAGCAAATTTTATAAATTCCGTGGCATCGGGAAATGAAATTCCCTGCCCTAATTGCGGAGCAAATAACAAAGCGGGAAGCAAATTCTGCATAACCTGCGGAACCCCTCTTGCAGTTGAGCCTGTAAAAGAGGAAGCTCCAGCATTTGCCCCGGTTCAGGAAGAAGCTCCGGCAAAAGAAGAAGCTCCTGCATTTACCCCGGTTCAGGAAGAAGCTCCGGCTAAAGAAGAAGCTCCTGCATTTGCACCGGTTCAGGAGGAAGCTCCGGCTAAAGAAGAGGCTCCGGCATTTGCCCCTGTTCAGGAACAGCCAAAGGTTAAAGAGGCTCCCCCCGAAAAGAAAGAGGTTAAAAAGGCAGCTCCGAAAAGCTCTTATAAGGAACCCGAAAGCGTGTTTGCTCAGGGCTTGCCCGAATGGGATATAGTACCTCCCCAGATAATGGTCAGGAGGCGTTAAAAAACTATGGCAGCACTAAAACCGCCCCACACTTATGCGGAGTGGGTACAAATTCTTGATATTTTAAAAAATAAAACCGAAGACGCAGAGGTTCTCGAGGCAATGCTTCAGGGAACCGTTGAATGGCAAACGGGAGTTGCCGAAAGATTCGCTCAGAAGCTGATTGACACAATCAATTTCAGAATGAACAAGGCAACAGACAAGTTCCAGACCGAAATGAGCAGGTCAATGGGGCAGGAAAGAGCAATAGTTCAGGCGTTGCTGGCTTTAAGAAAAGAATTAAGCTTTCTGGCAAAGGCAATAAGCCTTCCCGCAATTCCCGAAAAGGACAGAGAGCATTACCGTCAGCTGGTTCTGAAGCAGGCGGAAAGTATTCAGAATTCCCTTGAGGATTCTGCAAAAAAAGACCGTACAGGAAAGCTGTTGAGCATTGTTCGCAACAACAGAGTAAACGGGTTTTAAAAAGGAGTAGTAAAAATGAGTGACGTAGCAAAAAGCAAAGAGCTGCTCAGAAGATATTCAATTGCAAGAATACCTTTTATTGCAATAAACACAATTGAAAGGGGAAGAACTCTCGGTATTTTAAAAGAGGTTGCAGAAGACCTTTCCCTTCCCTTTTATGTGCACACTCTGTCAAAGGGTACATATGATATCAGCACAGAAAAGGTAATAAATGAAGACAAGTCGGTTTACGGCGCTATCGACTTTATAAGCGAACAAATGAAGCGCAAACAGTATATGACCCTTGTTCTTACCGAGGTTCCCGATTTAAGCTCCGATACCGGCGATGCAAGACAGATTCTTGACCTGGTTGAGCTTGCAAACGAAACGGGCGGCGTTGTTATTGTGCTTACAAACAATCCCGTGTGGGGTCAGCTTCAGAGGCAGGGCATGATTATTAAAATCGACCTTCCCAATGAAGAAGAAATGTATGCAATAATAAAAGAATATATCGACAGCTACAGAAGTGAAATTCCCATCGAATGGGATAATAACGACATAAGGGAAGCGGCATCAATGCTTGCGGGCGTAACAAGAATTGAAGCGGAAAACGTAATGGCGGCGCTTATTGCAAACAAAAGCATTAAAAAATCAGATATGGATGAAATAAGATACGCCAAGGACAGACTTTTTTCCGACATTTCAGGTCTTGAAAAAATAGAAGTAAGCGAACACGAAAAAGATGTGGGCGGACTTGCGGGCTTAAGAAAATGGCTCGACGAAAAGAAAGAACTGTTTACCCCCGAAAAGAGAGACGAGCTGAAGGCGAAAGGGCTTCAGCCTCCGAGAGGAATTCTTCTTGTGGGCGTTCCCGGCTGCGGTAAGTCCCTTTCAGCAAAATCAATTTCCGCAAACTGGAAGCTCCCTCTTTACAGGCTTGATTTTGCAACCGTTCAGGGAAGCTATGTGGGACAGTCGGAGCAACAGTTGAAAGACGCGCTCACAACGGCGGAAAACGTTTCCCCCTGTATTCTTTGGATTGATGAAATTGAAAAAGGTCTTTCGGGAGCAAGCAGCTCCAACGACGGCGGAGTTTCAACAAGAATGGTAGGTCAGTTCCTTTTCTGGCTTCAGGAATGTAAAAAACAGGTGTTCGTTGTTGCAACTGCAAACGATGTTTCAAAGCTCCCCTCAGAGCTTCTCAGAAGAGGAAGATTCGACGAGCTCTTCTTCGTAGACCTTCCTACTGCAGAGGAAAGACACGACATTCTTTCCCTCTTTATGAAAAAATACTTAAAGGTTGAATTTACAGGCCCCTTTGCCGATAAAATCGTAGAAATTACCGACGGTTTTACGGGCGCAGACCTTGAATCAACAGTAAGAGACCTTGCTTACAGAAAAATTGCAAACGAAAGCTTTGCTCTCAGCGAGGAAAATATAGTAACTGCGTTTAACAACGTAGTACCTCTCTCTCAGACAAGCCCCGAAAAAATTGAGGCAATAAGAGACTGGGGAAGAGAAAGAGCAGTTCCTGCCTCGGGAAGACCTATAGGCTGCGAGGAGCTTGCTCAGAAAGCAGGTCCGAAAACACGAAAGGTTTTAGTATAATTTGCAAAGGAGAATTGAAATGATTTGTAAAAATTGCGGAATGCCCCTTGAAAACGGCGCAATGTTCTGCGGTAATTGCGGAACAAGGGTTGAAGCTCAGCCCGAAACTCCTGCAAGCGATCCAAACGGCGGATATGTTCCTCCGATAAGCGATCCAAATGGCGGATATGTTCCACCGGCAGGCAATCCAAACGGCGGATACGTTCCACCGGCAGGTAATCCAAACGGCGGATACGTTCCTCCGATAAGCGACCCGAATGGCGGATATTATAATCCAGTTCCGCCTCAGCCTCAGAAAAAAGATAAAAGTATGATTTATCTTATTATCTGCATTGCAGTTGTGGTAGTTGCGGCGGCAGCAATATTCGGAATGAAATTTCTTGGAAACAACAACGGCAATGAGGGTGGAGAACAGCCCGGTCAGGAAATTCAGCAGAACGACAACGGCTATGTTCAGGAAGACCCTGAAGAATTCAACGAAATTGACAGCGACGTTATTAGAAACATAATCAATCAGAATTCAAGCTATACCGATTTCGGCATTTATGTGCGCAATCTTAACAACGGCTACGAATTCGGCTACGGTAAGGATACTCAGTTCCTCGCTTCGGCAATGTGCCAGGTTGTTATATTGGACACTCTTTCAAAAACCGTTGAACAAAATTCCCTTGATATTGACTATGAATATGTATATTTTGATTATTTTGCCAACGGTAAAGAGGCTCCTTCAAGTAAATATGAAGACGGCTCTCAGATTACCGTAAGAAAATGCGTTGAAGATGTTGCAATTTACGGCGACAACAACAAGTCAAACCATCTTGTTGACTTTATCGGCAGAGCAAACAACACTTCAAACGGCTTTAACGTAATTAACAATATGCTCAGAAACAACGGCTATGTGGGAACAAGCATAAACAGAAAAACCTTTATAAATACCAATCTTATTGACTATACTGCGTCTCCCAATACCACAACGCCTTATGAAATTGCAAACATTTTTGAAAGCCTTATCAATAACTGCAGCTACGGTAACAGCAGTTATATGAAAAACATTTTCAAATCTGTTTCCGGCGACGGCTCTGCTATCGGTCTTAAGAAATATCTGCCCTATTACAATGTTTACAACGTAAATGCTCTTAACAATCAGTCAACAAACAACGTTGCAATTATCGAAGACGGCGGAAAGGCAATTGTAGTTGCAATTCTTTCAACAACCGATGAAAACAGAACCAATATCGAAAATAACGAACAGCGTGAAAAGGTTCAGCAGCAGTTAATTGAGTACATCGTGTCTACTCAGTTCAATTATTAGAGGTGGCATAAATGAATGAAAATTCAATAATAGAAGCAAGAA
The DNA here is from genome assembly GCA_045605445.1 of Clostridia bacterium. Classification (GTDB taxonomy): domain Bacteria; phylum Bacillota; class Clostridia; order RGIG6154; family RGIG6154; genus CAZMHL01. Next base: position 16,996 of record JAZUPZ010000044.1, read on the forward strand.
AAAGAAGAAGAGAACGCAAAAGGAAAATTAAAAGATTTTTCACAAGGCTTCTTGCTCTTATTCTTATTTTTGCAATAGGCTTTGCCTCGGGAATGATTTACGGCAGACGAACTGAAAAGGAAGAAACCCTTCAGACCGACGTTACAGTAAATGACACTAAGCCCGAAGAAGAAAAGAAGCCTGCAGAGAACGACAAAAACAAGGTTGAAAACGGAAAGCTTGAAGCCCTTAAGTATGAATTTGTTCAGACTATGTCTGAAAAATACCCCGGGGTTGAGTTTTCCTTTGCAATAAAAAATCTTGATACGGGCGCCTATGTTGTTCACAATAACAGGCAAATGAACAGCGCAAGCCTTATTAAGCTCTTTATTCTTGAAACTGTTTATACCGAAATGGCAAAAGGCAACTACGAGCTTACTGCCGAAAGGGAAAAAGATTTGAGAATAATGATAACCCAGAGCAACAATCAGGCGGCAAATAATTTTATCGACGATTTCGGCGGAGACAACGAAAAACGTAAGGTTGAAGAAACCAACACGATAAATAAAACAATAAAAGCAAAGGGCTATAAGCATACCGAACTTAACAGAAAAATGCACGATACCCTCCCGCCCGGAGGTCCTTCGGGCTATCAGAATTATACCTCTGCCGAGGCGGTGTGTACCCTTCTTGAGGGAATATACAACAAAACTCTTCTTAAGGAGCCTTATAATAAAGACGCCTTCGATTTTCTGAAAAAGCAGGAAAGAAGAGGAAAAATTCCCGCAAAAATCGTAAGTAAGTATAACGATGTTATGGTGGCAAACAAAACCGGTGAGCTGTCACAGGTTGAAAACGATGCCGCAATTATAATGGGCGACGGCTTTAATATTGTATTTGTTGTTCTTACAGACAATATTCCTTACAGAGAAGACGGCTCAACCGACTACCCCTTAAAGGAAAAGGTTCAGGGAACAATTGCAGATATGGGATTAAAGCTTGTTGAGTTCTACAAGAAAAATAAATTTTAAGGAGAAAGCCATGCCAAAACCAATGCTGAAAACTCCTCAGTCAAAAACCGAAGCCGACATTCTTTTAAGCGCAACAAGTAAGCAGGAAAACAAACAGCAGGCTCAGCAGATGGACAAAATGAAGCTTGACAGACTGCTGAGAAAGCAGCGCTCAAAGGAATATATGGATGCAATGCACAAGCTCGATGCAGGCGGTCACGTTCATAATCAGCAAAAGGTTAATGAGATTATTAACGCTGTAAAGAACGAATTCCCCGAGGTTGAAATTCAGGGAGTTCTGCTGGGCTTTGTTTCAATCTGCTATCTCGGAAAGCCCTACGAGGTTCATACTCTTGATATGACAGGGCAGATTATTGAGCATTATAAGGAAGGACAGCCTCTTCCGGGAGGTCTTGAAAAAGCCCGCTCAATCGCCATGAGAGGCGGATACGATTTTATTGAGGTTTATGTAGACTGCTGCAGAGCGGTAAGCTCAACAGGCGCAGTTTCCGTTATACCCTGCTAAGTAATATGCCCCGTTGGTGCTTTGTACCTGCGGGGTTTTTGCATATATAAAACTTATATTGGATATAATGTTTCTGAGGAACTTTAAAATCTCACGGGTTGAAAGTTCAAAATATCACGGAATGAAAATACAAAATCTCACGGAATGAAATGTCAGAATCTCACGGAATGATTGCAAATAACTCTTATAAAATCCACTTTTTTAAGTGGATTTTTTGTTTTAAAAAAGGATATGGGCATAAGAATGTCGAATAATACTTTAACGGGGCTTGTGCCCCGGAATTACATCAGAGGTGATGCTATGAAAAAAATTATTTCTCTTTTAATTTGCATATTGCTTGTGCTTTCCTGTTTTACGGCAACGGCGGGGGAGACTTCCTCCTTTGCGGTTGTTAAAGTACCTCAGGCAAACGAGGGGGAAGTGTGGGAGCTTAAAGCAAGATATAAGGACACAAAACAGCCTATAACCCTTTCAAAGTTTTATAATGGCTACGTTTTTGCAACCGTTCCCAAGGAAAACGAGGGAAGGGAAATTGAGGCTTTTACCCCTCAGGCAGTGGAATTTTCCGACTATTCCCCCGAGTTTTATCAGTTCAACATAATAAAAAAGCTTTCGGGAACGGGAGTTATAATCGGCAACGAAAAGGGCGAGGCAAAACCCTTTGACGAGGTAACAAGAGCCGAAGCGGTTGCAATGGTAATGAGGTTTCTGGGGCTTGGTGAAAAAAATACGGGAAGTGAACCCTTTGACGACGTAGAAGAAACCGACTGGTTTTATAACACAGTTGTAACGGCATATGGCGCAGGAATAATTGTGGGCGATTCGGCAACAACCTTTTCTCCCGAAAGGGCGGTTACCAGGGAGGAAATAACGGTTATGACCGCAAGAGCCCTTACCTATGCAAATCTTGGCTGCAATAAAAACAGCGACCTTCCCGCAACCGATTGGGACAAAATTTCGCCCTGGGCGGTTTCTGCCTATGAAATGCTTGGCGGCAACTGTGCTTCCGATGTTGACTACAGCAACTACGAGCAACCGGGAAGAGCAATAAATCCTCAGAAAAATGCTTCAAGATTCGATATTGCCTATACTTTGTATTATACTGCCGAGGCTTGCCAGTTTTACCCCTCCGACGAGGCGGTTTACTACGGCTTTGACAAAAAAATGCCGGTTATCGACGGGTCAACCTCAACCTACCCCTTTACAAGGGCGGTTTATTCAAGCCTTTTCAATAACGGCCTCGGTCATCCTCAGATGCCCGCAAAGCACAGCAAGAGCCATGTGTCATATCAAAGGCTGATAAACGGCGAGGTTGATATGATTTTTGCTTCTGTTTATCCTGCAAGCGACATTCTTGAAATGGCAAAGGAAAAGGGAGTTGAGCTTGAGCTTATCCCTATCGCCTACGATGCTATGATTTTCTTTACAAACAAGGATAATCCCGCAAAGGGGCTTACCTCTCAGCAGATAAGCGAAATTTATGTAAATAATGCTTATTCAAGCTGGGCACAGGTGGGCGGCCCCGATGCCCTTTTGTATCCCTACTGCAGAAATAACGACAGCGGAAGTCATGCCCAGATGGAAAAGCATTTCTTAAAGGGAAGCGAAATTCATCCTCAGATACGTCTTGAAAATACCTCCGACACAATGTCAAACGTTTTAACCGATGTTCAGGGCTCTAAAACTGAAAATCCCCTTGGCTACGGTCTGGGTTACAGCATTTATTACTATTTCAACAATATGGATATGTTCTACAACACAAAGGGAACGTTAAAGCTCCTTGAAATCGACGGAGTTGCCCCAAACGACGAAACAATTGCAAAGGGAACCTATCCTCTTTCAAATAATACATATATCGTTTTAAGAGCGGATACGCCAAAGGATGCGCCCGCAAGAAAAATGGCGGAATTTATGCTTACGGAAAAAGGTCAGCAATGCGTTGAAGATGCGGGTTTCGGAAGACTGAAGAAAACATTTTAACCGGGTTAAATGAAAGGTGATCTGAAATGAAAAAAATATTTATTGCGCTTCTTTGCTGCCTTATGCTTGCCTCCTGCGGCGAAAAGGCAAAAGAAAGCTCAACTCAGACAACAAAACCCTTGCGTCTTATTAAAATTGATGGTAAACTTTATTATGACATAAACAGAGAAGATAACACTCCCGGCAGATGCGGAACATTAGACGGCTACTTTGAAAAGGGAGTGGACGAGTATGAAATTCCCAAAAAAGACGGCGAGGCAAATTTTGAAGCAAGAGGCTATCAGTCAATCTCGGCTATGTCGGTTGAAGTGCCCGAAAATGGGAAATGGAGCATTTTCAGAAGGCTTGATTTGCCTGAAAGCGTGGAAAACGTAAATTATAAATATGCCTACCGATTAAAGGACAAAATGCCGAATTCTGAGGTTGAACAGGAAATTTTAGTTCTTGCCGAAGAGAAGAATCCAAGCTTTAAAGAATATATGGAAAGGCTGTTCAGTTCAAAATTTGAACCCGATAAGGAATACCCCCGTCTTTATCTTGTAGATTTTCAGCAGAATGACAAATGGGGAATAAAAATGTATGCTGAAAATGTTTCAAAAACGGGGCTTACCTTAAAGCTTGAGCATTTCGGCGGAGAGTACAAGGGAACTCTTGAATACGGAAATCCCTATACCCTTGAAAAGCTGAATAATGGGAAATGGGAGGAAGTTCCGTATAAAAACGTTGCGGTATGGAATATGCCCGCATATAATGTTCCAAGAAACGATATTGCAGAAATAAATGTTGACTGGAGCTACATATACGGCGAATTGCCGGAGGGGACATATCGCATAGGAAAAGAATTTACAGACTTTACACAGGAAATAAATAAAGAAAAGAAAGTGTATTTTGCACAATTTACAATAGAATAAGGCTGATTAAATTTGCCCATCTTGCACCTTTAGCCTTGGGTAAAAAAACAAAAGAAAAAGGAGAAGATACCAATGGATAAAATAATGATAGCAATGATTGCTGCGGTGTTTGCAATTGAGTTAAGTATGCTGATAATTGTCGGACTTCAGAATCTCGCAAAAAAAGGAGTAAAATTCCTTGAAAATGTAAACACAAGAATGATTATCGCCTTTGGCACAGGCGCTGTACTGTTTTTAATCGCCATGGGAATAATATTGTTTTAGTTTAACAAGCCGCAAGGCTCGGTTCACGAAATCTTTGATTTCAATTTGTGCCGTAAGGCAATTCATTGAAAAAAGCACTTCGAAGAAGTGCTTTTTTTGTTATTCTAAAATATTCGTTGTAATAAAATCTACTCCGTAGGAGAGAAGCTTTTCCGTTTCCTTTTTATCGTCGCAGGTCCAGCAGTTAATTTTAAGTCCCGCCTTGTGGATTTTCTTAACCAGCTTTCTGGTTACAACCTTTCTTGAAATGTCAAGCTGAAAGTCGTTTTCCTTAAGCTTTTCAATAAGCTCGTCGTCCCACTCATTGCAAAGGAACTGAACGTGCTGATTGGGAACAATTTTCTTTATATGAACAAGATTGTCCCAATTAAAGGAAATGAAAACGGTTTCGTCAAGGTAGTCAAGCTCTTTGATTATTTCAATAACAGCTTTAACCACGTCAAATTCCATATTTCTTTTAAGCTCCAAAATAGCCTTCTTTTCATACTTTTTGCAAATTTCTATGTACTCTGAAAGAGTTGGCATATAAAGGTCGGTACGGAATTTGCCCTCCTCCTTGTTGTAAAGGGGAAGCTTCTGAAGGTTTTCAAGGGTTGTTTCTTCCATTATTACGTCAACGCCCGTCATTCTTAAAGCCGAATCGTCGTGGTGAACAACAAACTTTTTGTCGGCAGTAACGTGAATGTCCGTTTCAATGCCGAAGTAGCTTCTGTTGCCTGCTGCAACAAATGCCGCAATGGAATTTTCACATTCAATTCCGCTCAAGCCTCTGTGGGCAATGATTTTTGCCTTGTTCTTTTTTAATTTTGTCGTGTTCATAATTTTTCTCCTTTATTGTGGTACTTTTAAAGTTATAAATACTCTTCCTTTTTTGCTTACAGAACCAACCAGAGAAAGAATTGCCCGACCTTTTCTGTGAAGCTTAATTTTGTCGCCCTCGTTCAAAAGCCTGTCTGATTTAATGCATAAAACATCGTTAACGTAAACCAGCTTCGAGGAAATTGCCTGTTTGGCGTTTTCCCTTGAAAGGCGGAAGGCGGTTGAAACAATGCTGTCAAGACGAAGAGAGGAAACCGTGTCGGTTATTTCTTTATATTTCTGCTCGGGAATAATTATTTCATCAACATCAAGAACCTGCGTGCTTATTGGTATTCTTCCCGCTTTAAAATAGTTGGTGTCGAGAAAATCCGCAATGTCGCTTTTAACTAAAATCTGGGCAAAGGTGTCTGAAACCAGAATATCTCCCGTCTTTTCCCTTTTAATTCCGCAGCTTAAAACCGAGCCTAAAAAATGGCGATGGGTAAGCTCTGCATTGGGAGTATGGGAAACCTTTAAAATTTTAATTTCCTCTTTAATGTTAACCTCATAGTCGGGAAGAAAGAAAAGAACCTTTCTCTCCGCATCTTCAAAGCCGCCCCACAAAGCAAAGTCTGTTTTAAAATCCTTTTCCATCTCTTTTACAAGGGTCTGGGCGTTTAAATCAAGAAAATCGGTACAGGTTAAAATGTTTTTATTAAGGCACCGGTTGTGCCGGTCCATAATGTTTGAAATTATTATTTTTTCGTCTTTTGTAACATTGTATTTATCCATAAATATATAATAGCACAACATATGGTATTTTTGCAACCGTAAAGCACTAATTTGCAAAAAAATACATTGTCTTTGCATAAAAACCATTTGACAAAATATGTTTTTGTGATATACTGAGAGTATGAAAAATATATCTGTTGGAGGTATTTTAAAATGAAAAAAATATTATCTGTAGCACTCGTGCTGGTAATGGCAGTTTGCGTTTTCGCATCCTGCGGTGCTGAAAAAACAACCCTTAAAATTCTTGACACAGAATACGCTGTTGAAGATTATGCAATCTGCGTAGCAAAAGAAAACACAGAGCTTCTTGACAAAATCAATGCTGCTCTTGCTGAAATGGAAGCCGACGGTACAAAGAAAGCTATCGTTGACAAATACATTTCAGGCGTTGAACACAACCTTGTTTTCCAGGCAGATGTTGAAGGTAAAGAAGAACTTCATATGGCTACAAACGCTCAGTTCCCGCCTTATGAATATTATGAAAACGAAGTAATCGTTGGTATCGATGCTGAAATGGCAGCTGCAATTGCCGATAAGCTCGGAATGAAGCTTGTAATCGACGATATGGAATTCGATTCAATCATTACTGCTGTTCAGACAGGTAAAGCTGACATGGGTATGGCAGGTATGACTGTTACAGAAGACAGACTTAAGAGCATCAATTTCTCTGATACTTATGCAACAGGCATTCAGTCAATCATCGTTCCCGAAGGAAGCAAAATCACATCTGTAGACGATCTTTTTGCTGAAGGCGCAACTTATCTTGTTGGTACTCAGAAGGGTACAACAGGCGATATCTATGCTGAAGGCGACTTCGGTGCAGACCGTGTTATGAAATATGCTTCAGGTAACGAAGCAGTTCAGGCTCTTGTAACAGGCAAGGTTGACTGTGTTATTATCGACAATGAACCTGCAAAGGCTTACGTTGCAGCAAACAACAAATAATTAAAAAAGCTTATGGGGGCGGACGATTCTCCGCCCTTATTTTTACGTTTACAGAGGTGAATTGAATGGCAGAATGGTTTGCAGACTTGAAAGAAGATTTCATACTTAATTTTATTACTGAAAACCGTTGGAAATTTATAACAACAGGTCTTAAAAACACGCTTGTTATTACCTTTTTCTCTTTAATTTTAGGCGTTGTTCTCGGTGTTCTGGTGGCAATCATAAGATCAAGCTACGACAAAAACAAAGCCGAAATGAGAAAAGGCTTCAAAAAAACAATACTTGCAATTTTAAATGCAATATGCAAAATTTATCTTACGGTTATAAGAGGAACTCCCGTTGTTGTTCAGCTTATGATTATGTATTATATAATTTTTGCATCTTCAAGAAACAGCCTTATGGTTGCAATAATAGCCTTTGGTATAAACTCGGGCGCATACGTTGCCGAAATAGTACGTTCGGGAATTATGTCAATCGACGAGGGGCAGTTCGAGGCAGGCAGAAGCCTTGGCTTTGATTATAAAAGCACAATGTGGCACGTTATAATTCCTCAGGCTTTTAAAAATGTTCTTCCCGCCCTTGCAAATGAGTTTATTGTTCTTTTAAAGGAAACCTCCGTTGCAGGTTATGTTACAATAAGAGACTTAACAATGGGCGGTAACATTATCCGCGCAGCTACATATTCGGCGTTTATGCCTCTTATCGCAGTTGCAGTTATTTATCTTGTAATGGTAATCTTCTTTACCAAGCTTGTTGATATTTTAGAGAGGAGGTTGCGTAAGAGTGAGCGTTAATTTTCTCATTGAAACAAAAGATTTGTGTAAACACTATAACGGGGGCAAAATAAAAGCTCTTAACAAAGTAAATGCAGGAATAGAAAAGGGCGAAGTGGTAGTAGTAATCGGGCCGTCGGGCTCGGGAAAATCAACCTTCCTTCGTTCGCTCAATCTTCTTGAAATGCCAACCTCGGGAAAAATAATTTTCGACGGTCAGGAAATAACAGATCCAAAGGTAAATATAAATATTCACCGCCAGAAAATGGGAATGGTGTTCCAGCAGTTCAACCTTTTCCCTCATATGACGGTTATGAAAAATCTTACAATAGCTCCCATGAAGCTTCTTAAAATGAGTAAAGCCGATGCGGAGAAAAAGGCAACACAGCTTCTTGAAACCGTTGGTCTTGCAGACAGAGCAGGGCCTTATCCCTCTCAGCTTTCCGGCGGACAAAAGCAAAGGGTTGCAATAGTAAGAGCCCTTATGATGAACCCCGATGTTATGCTTTTCGACGAGCCCACCTCGGCTCTCGACCCCGAAATGGTAGGCGAGGTTTTAAACGTAATGAAATCCCTTGCCAAAAACGGAATGACAATGGTAGTGGTAACCCACGAAATGGGCTTTGCCAAAGAGGTTGCCGACAGGGTAATTTTTATGGCAGACGGCGCCATAGTTGAAGAGGGTAAGCCGGAAGAAATCTTTGAAAATCCGAAGGATAGTCGCACCCAGCAATTCCTCAAAAGCGTTCTGAATTAAAAAATGCTTGCACCGAAAACCCGCCTACAGGCGGGTTTTCTTACTGTGTTACAGCTCCTTGCCGCGCGTCCCAACCATCGCTTTGTTTGATTTTTTGCAAAGCTCAAATTTACGCTCGGTTGCTCCTTATCCCCTTAAAGTCTTGCGACTTTCGGGGACCCCGAAAAGCAGACTTGCTTTTTGGGGAAAAGGAAAAGCAAAGCAAAAAAAGCGAAGTTTTTGCACTTGTGCAAAACGGAGCAAGTCTGCTTTGTTTTGACGCCGCTGTGCCTTGTCTGCAAACATTTTTTAATCCAGATATATCTTTTCTGCGATGCCTTGACTACGAAATTTTACAAATGCTTGCACTAAAAACCCCTCCCGATTGTGCTTCTTTGAGCCTTCGGGAGGGGGTTTATTTTATCTGAGAATTTTTATATAGGAAATTGAATAATAGTAGCCGGAGGAATTTTCATAGTTGGTTAAATTGTTAAAGCTGTCATAGGTATGCTTTTCCCAATAACCGTCGCTATCCTCACGGTAGATTTCGTTGTTGTTACTGTCATAGGCGTATTTGCCCCAGTATCCTTCAGAGTCTTCCCAGAAAATCACGCGGCCTTTTTCGTCGTAGGAATATTTTGTTTTGCTGCCTTCGGAGCTTTCATAGCATATTAAATTGTTAAAGCCGTCATAGGTGTATTTTTCCCAATAACCGTCAGAAGCCTCAACAGAAATCAGATTGTCGCCTTCGTATAAATATTTTGTGGTAAGGTTGTTTGAATCCTCGCGGAGAATTTCTCTTCCTTCGCTGTCATAGGTTAATTTCCCCCAATATTTGTCTTCGGCAGTGTAAAATTCAATAGTTTGAGGTATTCCGTTGCTGTTATAGGTGTATTTGTGCCAGTCTCCCTCGGAGGTTTCCCATAAGATGGTATTACCCGAGTTATCGTAGGAATATTTATCCCAGGAGCCGTCGGAAGCTTCATAGTAGGTTAAATTGTTGTTGCTGTCAAAAACCCTCTTTTCCCAGAAGCCGTCGGAGGTTTCCGAATAAACCTCATTTCCTTTTTCGTCAAAGGTGGCTTTATAGCTGTAGCCCGTTGAATCCTCGTAAGAGGTTTCATTGCCAAAGCTGTCATAGGTATATTTTGACCAGGTTCCGTCGGAGTTTTCGTAATAAATACATTTTCCCTTGTCGTCGTAGGCACATTTTTCCCAGGAGCCTTCTGTGCTCTCCCAGTAAATTCTGTTGCCTTTTTCATCATAGGTGGTTTTTTCAACAACTCCGTAGGAGTCGGAACGTACCGCTTCGAGCCATACCTCGGTTTTAACCCTTGCAGTATAGGTTTCCTCGTCCCATTCAACAATAAGGTCAAAGGCTTCGGCACAGGCTCTTAAAGGAACCAGGGTTCTGCCGTCCTTTTCAATGGCGGGAACATCAATAACCTTTTCAACGCCGTTTATTTTCATAATGTTACTGCCTATGGTAAGCTCAACAACCCTGTCGCCCTTTGTTGCGGTAACCTTAAGAGTTGCCTCGTCCCATTCTACCCTGGCACCGATTGATTCAAAAACCAGTCTTACGGGAAGCATTACTCTGTCGTTCATAACAAAGGGGTCAACGTCGCCGTAAAGGGGCTCCCCGCCGAGCACAATTTTAACGGGTCTTTCCGCAAGAACAGCCTGCCCCGTAACAAGAATAAAAAGCATAAGAATAACCGATACAATTCTTTTCATATTTTTGCACTCCTTTTATAAATTTTATGAAAGCTCTTTCAAAGCTTCGTAAATGTAAACCATAATGCAGGAGGACAAGCTGTTATCCTCCTTTGCAATTTGTTCAACTGCATCAAGCACCTTTTTGTATTCCTTAAGCTCAAAGAGAATGTCAAGCTTTATAAAATTGTCAGAAAGGTCAAGAGGTCTGAAGCCTTCGGGAATTTCCCTGTTCAGAACAAGGCTTTTTATTGCAGAATATTTTTCATCGGCCAGGTCAAGGTTCATATATTTAACCCCGTAAAGCTGACAGGCTTCAGAATAATTTCCCTTTTCATCATCTTTAAAGAAGCTTCCGTCAAAGGCTTTTTCCGTTACTTCTTTTCTTATCTCTGCCGCTTTGCTTAAAAGAGCATCGTCGGAGTATAAAAGTCCTGCACATTCAAGAGCCTTTGAGTAAAGCATAAAGGCAGGGTAGTCAGTCTCCTTTAAAGCATCTGCAAGGCCATTTAAAAGGTCATAAACAATGCCCTTGAATTTTACAGCCCTTTCCTTTGGATTTCTTTTAAGAAAATCAAAAACCTCAAGAACAAAGCACATTGCCTGATAAGGGCTTAAGCCTTCTTTTGTTGCGTCAAAGGAGCGGGAGCTTTGAACCGTACCTTCCAAGGGGAGGGGAGAAAGCTTCGCTTTTCCCAGAATAAAGCTGTTAAGAAAGGCTTTTTCAAGAGTATTTTCACCGGTTAGGAAAAATTCGGCTTTTGCGGTTAAGGCTGAATCAAAACAGCTGTAAGCTCCGCCGATAGAGCCGCATCTGTAAGAGTGAAGCGCCGCATTGTATATTGTTTTTAAATTTGTATTGTTGCATTTTATTTTCGGAGCCTTGTCCGTGGGAGAAAGCATACGGCGAACACAAAGGTCGCATATTTCAGCCTCGCCCTCTGAAACAAAAACGGTAATATACTTAAATGTTGAAGACTCAAAGGCTTCTCTTTCAAAGCCGCCGTCAGTTACAAGATGGAAATCAATTATATTTGTAATTCCCTTTTCTCCCGAAATAAATGTGCCGTTGTCAAGCTTTTCGCTGAAGCCGAACATAACACGGCTTTTACCCTTTGTTTTAAATGCAGATTTTATAAAGCCGAGGGTGGTTGTTTCAAATTCAAAGGTAACAAATTCGCCCTTTTTAAGGGAAACGGGATATTTAACTGAAGAATTAAGCTTCTGTATGTCGGAAAATTCCGCTTTTTTAAGTTCGGAAAGGGGGTTGTATTCAAGCTCCTTTTGCTTAAAGCCGTCGGAAATACCCTTTTCCACATTGCTTTCAACCAAAGCAGGCTCAACCTCTTTGTCTGTAATTTTAAATTTACCTCTGTTTAAAATCTTTTTCGGGTCGGCAAAGGGATAAACGGGGTAGTGAACGTCTCTTTTCATAGGAATAAGCCCTGTGTCAACAACCTCAAGCTCGGTTTGTATCATTGTTGAACCGCCGATAACGTAAACCTCGGAAAAATGCCTTTCAAGAGAATATCTTGAGCATTTCTGCACACGCTCCATATCAAGAAAACCAATAAAGTTACTGCCCGTTGCAGCAACGCATTTTCCGTCTGCCTGAACCTCTGCCCATATAAAGCCGGGAGAAGAAATTCCGTCGTAGCAGTGAGCATTGTAGCTTGCAACTTCAATTACAATCTGGTTAATTCCCGGGGTAACAAAATTCGTAATGTCAATACTGTCAAATTTGCAGTAGCCGTGAGGCGCTTTTGCGGGACCTGCGCAGATAAAGTCGCCATTAACGGTAACCTTGTATTTTGTTGCGCCCGTAACCTCAAGACGTGCCACTCCTTCGTCATATTCAAAGTTGGCGCAGAAAAAAGCCGTAACGTTTTTTTCGTTTTTTAAGTTTTTAAGAAAAACGGGTTTTGCATATGTAAACATAGTAGTATTCCTCTTTCATATCTGTATACTAAATTATATATCAATGAAAAATTTTGTCAACCGATTTTTGTGAAATATCTGTGAAGTCGATTGACGGTTTCGAGGTATTTTGATAAAATAGTAAGTTAGAAATAAGGAGCTGGTATAGTGATTAAGACATTGAAAAAATACATAGGGGAATACAAAACAGCCTCTCTGCTTTCGCCGCTTACGGTAATGTGCGAGGTTGTGCTTGAAATGATAATTCCTCTTATAATGGCAAATATTATCGACTTTGGAGTAAACAGGGGCGACCTTAAGTACACCTTCAAGTGGGGAGCTATAATGCTGGTATGCGCTCTCTTTTCCCTTTTGTTCGGGGTGCTGTGCGCCTTTTTTGCGGCAAAGGCTTCAACGGGCTTTGCAAAAAACTTAAGAGGGGGAGTTTACCGCCACATCCAGAGCCTTTCCTTTTCTAATATCGACAAGTTTTCAACCGCAGGGCTTATAACAGTGCTCACAACCGATATAACCAATCTTCAGAACGCCTATCAGATGGTAATAAGAATGTGCGCCCGTTCGCCCTTTATGCTTGTAACGGCGCTGGTTATGGTAATTTCAATCAACCCGAAAATGTCCCTTATTTTTGTGGGAGCGGCAATTTTCCTTGTGTCGGTTCTTGCCTTTATAATTTCCCATGCTCACCCTATATTTGTAAAGGTTTTCAAGAAATACGACGGGCTTAATATGAAGGTTCAGGAGAATATTACGGGAATAAGAGCCGTAAAGGCTTATGTAAGAGAGGATTTTGAAACAGAAGGCTTTAAAGAAAAAACCAACGAGCTTAAAAATATGTTCCTTTCCGCAGAAAAGTTTCTTAATTTCAACGCTCCTGCAATGCAGTTTGCGGTTTATACCTGTATTCTGCTTATTTCCTGGGTTGGCGCAAAGTACGTTGTAATTGACTCTACCCTTACAACCGGTCAGCTTACATCGCTTTTTTCATATACAATGAACATTCTGTCAAGCCTTATGATGATTTCAATGGCATTTGTAATGATAACAATGGCAAAGGCATCGGCAGAAAGAATTGCAAACGTTCTTAACGAGGAAAGCGATATAGTTAATCCCGAAAACCCCGTTTTTGAGGTCAAAGACGGAAGCATCATTTTTGAAAATGTTGACTTTTCCTACAGCAAAAGCGAGGATAAGCTTAATTTAAACAAAATAAATCTTGAAATAAAATCGGGAGAAACCGTTGGAATAATCGGCTCAACGGGCTCGGCAAAATCAACCCTTGTTCAGCTTATTCCAAGGCTTTACGATGTAACCGGAGGCTCGGTTAAGGTTGGCGGGGTTGACGTAAGGGAATATGACATTAAAACCTTAAGAGACAACGTTGCCATGGTGCTTCAGAAAAACGTTCTCTTTTCGGGAACAGTTAAGGAAAATTTAAGATGGGGTAATGAAAACGCAACCGACGAAGAAATAGTCGAGGCGGCAAGGCTTGCCTGCGCCGACGAGTTTATCGAAGGCTTCCCGGAAAAATACGAAACCTTTATCGAGCAGGGCGGAACAAACGTTTCCGGCGGACAAAAGCAAAGACTCTGCATTGCAAGAGCCCTTATCAAAAAACCGAAAATTTTAATTCTTGACGATTCAACCTCTGCGGTTGACACGGGAACGGATATGAAAATAAGAAAGTCCTTTAAGGAGTATATCCCGCAGACAACAAAAATTATAATCGCCCAGAGAATTGCCTCTGTTGAAAATGCAGATAAGATAATTGTAATAGACAACGGAAAAATCAACGGAGTGGGAACTCACAGCGAGCTTCTTGAAACCAACCTTATTTACAGAGAGGTTTATGAAACTCAGGTGAAAGGAAGTGATAAATAATGGCAGGACCAATGAGAGGACCGGGCGGAAGAGGACCAAGACCTAAAGTTAAGCCCACAAAGCAAACCTTTAAAACCTTAAAAAGGCTTTTTTCCTATATTTTTGAGCACTATAAGCTTCACTGTCTGGGCGTTGCCGTATTTATCGTAATAAGCTCAGTAACCAATGTTCTTGGTTCTCTGTTTTTAAAATCACTTATCGACGATTATATTGTGCCTATGCTTAATTCAAAGGTGCCCGACTTTATGCCCCTTTTAAAGGCAATAATAACAATGGCGGGAATTTACTATTTCGGCGCTTTCTGTACCTGGGCATATGCAAGAATAATGATATCCGTAACCCAGGGCACTCTTAAAAGAATAAGAGACGAGCTTTTTGAACATATGGAAAGCCTGCCCATTAAATATTTCGATACTCATGCCCATGGCGACATTATGAGCATTTATACAAATGATGTTGACACCTTAAGACAGCTGGTAAGCCAGAGCATACCTCAGCTTATCTCTTCGGTTATAACAATCGTGTCGGTTTTAAGCTCAATGATTTTGTTAAGTGTCCCCATGACAGTTCTTACAATTGTGTTTGTTTCAATAATGCTTACAACTGCCAAAAAAATAGGTATGCGAAGCGGTAAAAACTTCTCCCTTCAGCAGAAAAACTTAGGAAAAGTAAACGGCTACATTGAAGAAATGATAGAAGGGCAGAAGGTTGTAAAGGTTTTCTGCCGTGAAGAGGAAACCTCGGATAAATTCGACGAGCTCAACGAGCAGCTTTATATAAGCGCAAAAAATGCAAACCAGTTTGCCAACGTAATGGGACCGGTAAACAACAACCTTGGCCACGTAAGCTACGTTGCATCGTTAGTATTCGGCTCCCTTCTTGCAATAACCGAATTCGGAGGCTTTACCCTTGGAAGCCTTGTAACCTTCCTTCAGCTGAACAAGAGCTTTAATATGCCTATTTCCCAGGTTTCAATGCAGTTCAACTCAATTGTTATGGCAATGGCGGGAGCGGAAAGAATTTTCGCACTCCTCGATGAAAAGAGCGAAATCGATGACGGTTACGTTACTCTTGTAAATGCAAAAATTGACGAAAAGGGAAACATTACCGAAACAATGGAAAGAACGGGAATGTGGGCATGGAAGCATCCCCACGGCGATGGAAGCCTTACCTATACAAAGCTTGAGGGCGACGTTGTTTTCGATGGGGTCGACTTTGGCTATAACGACGAGAAAATAATTCTTCACGATGTTAAAATGTATGCCCGCCCGGGACAGAAAATTGCCTTTGTAGGGGCAACGGGAGCAGGCAAAACCACAATAACAAATCTTATTAACCGTTTTTACGATATTCAGGACGGCAAAATAAGATACGACGGAATAAATATAAACAAAATCAAAAAGGCAGATTTAAGACGTTCTCTCGGAATAGTTCTTCAGGATACCCATCTTTTTACGGGAACGGTTATGGAAAACATCCGCTTCGGCAGACTCAATGCCACAGATGAAGAGGTTATCCAGGCGGCAAAGCTTGCCAATGCCCACGATTTTATTTCCCTTCTTCCAAAGGGCTACGATACGGTTCTTACCGCCGACGGACAAAACCTTTCCCAGGGACAAAGACAGCTTATTGCAATAGCAAGAGCGGCAGTTGCCGACCCGCCTGTGCTTATCTTAGACGAGGCAACCTCTTCGATTGACACAAGAACAGAGGTTTTAGTTCAGAGGGGAATGGACAGTCTGACAAAGGGACGCACCTCTTTCGTTATTGCCCACCGTCTTTCAACCGTAAGAAACTCCGATGTAATAATGGTTCTTGATCAGGGAAGAATTATTGAAAGAGGCAACCACGAAGAGCTGATTGAAAAGAAAGGAACGTATTACCGTCTTTATACCGGTGCTTTTGAATTAGAGTAGTAAAGAATAAAAAAGGTCAAATCCTTCGGACTTATTTGATTTGATGATTTTGAAAGGCTGAAAGCCAACGGTTAACCGTTGGCTTTCGTCTGTCTGACAACAACCAAAATCGGAACCCGTGCAATAAAAAAGGTGCACCAACAAAGTCAGTGCACCGAAAAATGCACAGCTCCGATTGTAGTCACACAACTTTTGATACTGATTTCTCGGTATGCAAAATAGAGCATGCATTTTTGCCAGAAACAAAAAAGCACCCAGAGAAATCATTTTGTTAAGTTGTGTGACTAACGACAGTTTAACACACATTCCAATACATGTCAAACAAAAAAGAACTTTGCTTTGCAGAGTTCTTTCATTTTTTATTCTTTATTCTTTATTATTTATTCTTTAAATTCAATAAAGCTTTTTAATTGAATTGACCAAATCCGAAATTTCCTTTCTTACCTCAGAGGGTTCAAGAATTTCCGCCTCATCGCCGAAGGAGAGAATCCAGCCTAAGAATTGCGGGGAAACCTCTATATTCATAATGGCTTTGAAGTAATCATCGTCAATTTTTGAAATGTGGGTATCCTTGCCGAAACGGTCAATAATTACATTTATAAGTCTGTTTTTGCATTTGAGGGAAAGCTGCTTTTCCTCTCCCGCAAACATTGAGAAAACCTTTTTGGTGTAAAGGGCGGGGTCAAAATCCTTTTTGGGAATTTCGGCAGGGGTGTCGCAAATTTCAATGCTCTCCATTTTGTCAACTCTGTAATGAACATAAGACTGATATTTTTCTTTATATGTAATAAGATAGTAGTTTTCGTCATCAAAGGTGAGGGCAACGGGATTTTCAATATATTTTTCTCCGTTTTTGCGGTAGCTCTTTTCCTTTGAAACAGTCCAGCTGAAATATCTGAACTTAATCTGCCTACCCTTGGCAATAGCGTCGTGAAGCTTGTCAACGTTGTAATAAATCTGCTCATTTGCCGTTTTTGTTCTGTTTACAAGGTGAACCTGGCGGTGAAGCTTTCCCGCGTTGTTTGCGCTGGTAAGCCCTTCAAGCTTTTCGATAAGTTCAAGGCTCTTTTTGTGAGTTATAAATTTTGAAGCCTGAACGCTGTCCACAAGAAGCTTAAGCTCGGGAAGCTCAAAGTCTCTTGAAGCAACGTAGTAAAATGTCTGCTTTCTTTTTTCGCAAACTATGTCAAGTCCGAAAAGACGCAAACATTCAACGTCGTCATAAAGGCTCTTTCTTTCCGCCGAAATGTCGTGTTTTGCAAGATATACCGTCATATCTGCAATGGTTGCAGGGTGCTCCTCGTCGGTTTTTTCAAGAAAGAATTTCATAAGATACAAAAGCTTTAATTTCTGGTTTGACTGCTTCATAAATTCACCTCGTTTTTATGATAATTTATATATCGTTTTTTGTCAAATGGAGTTTTTTGAAAAAAATAACTTTTTCCCTTGAATTTTACTGAAAATGGTGATATCATATAAGCTGATGTAAATTGGGCAAAATGGGTAGTTTTTATGTTTTGCTTCACATATTAAAGACAAAAGAAAGGAGCTGTATTATGTCAAACACATTCGTAGTTTTAATGGGAATGGGTACGGTGTTTATCGGTCTTATCTCAATAATTTTAATTTGTATGATAATGGGCGCGCTGTGCAAAAACCTCGTTAAAGAAGACAGTAAGGCAAAGCCTGTTCAGGCACCGGCAGAATTTACGCTTCAGCCTGCAGCAATTGAAAACAAGCAGGAAATAATTGCGGCTTGTTGCGCTGCAATAGCGGAAGAATTGGGTACCGATGTATCCGGAATTAAAGTAGTATCATTTAAAAGAGTATAAATTTGGAGGAAAATAATATGAAAAATTACAAAGTAAATGTAAACGGAACAGAATATGTTATCGGAATTGAACTTATAAGCGAAGAAGAAGCAAAGGCAGCTCAGGTTGCTCCTGCAGCGGCTCCTGCACCTGTTGCAGCTCCTGCACCGGAAGCAGCTCCTGCAGCTCCCGTTGCTCCTGGCGAAGGCGAAGCTGTTAATGCTCCAATGCCGGGAACAATTCTCGATGTTAAGGTTGCAGCAGGCGAAGCTGTTAAAAAGGGCCAGGTTCTTTTCATTCTTGAAGCTATGAAAATGGAAAACGAAATTATGGCAGGCTGCGACGGTACAGTTACAGCAGTTATGGCAACAAAAGGCGCAACCGTTCAGACCGGCGATGCTCTTTGCACAATTAAATAATAAGCGAGGCGTTTAAAAATGAGTAAGAAAATTTTTGCAGTTCTTCTTGCAATGCTTGTTCTTTGCACAAGCGCAGTAACAGGCCTTTGCGCAGGAACAAAAGAAGATGCTGTTGTTATAAAAGCCGTTAACTACGACGAAACAAAGCAGAGTCTTACAATAACCGTAGCAAACCAGAGCTCAGAAGATGTAGTTAACTTTCTTGCAGTTCCCACAACTGCCGATGCAAACGTGGCAATAGACACAACAAACCTTCAGAACTATTATTCAGGCTACGGCGAGCTTCCTGCAGGCGGGGAAATGAAAATTGTATTTCCTGCAACAATTAAAAACTTCAATGCCAAAAAAGCTCCGGTAATCGACTGTGAGATTCAGTATATAAGAGGTACCTCTTCAATCGACCTTACAAATGCGGGCAATGAAGTTGAGTCAGTAATCTACGAAGATATTTTCAATAATAAAACAACAGTTGCTCAGGCAATTATCAACTTTGTTGAGCAGACAGGCTTTTCAATGATTGCCAAAAACTTTATGAACGGCGGATGGAAAATTCTTGTAATGCTCCTTATATCCTTCGTGCTTATGTACCTTGCAATAGTAAAACAGTTTGAGCCGTTGCTCCTTCTTCCTATTGCTTTCGGTATGCTTCTTACAAACCTTCCCGGTGCAGAAATGTTCCACGAGGAGCTTTTTGCAGAAGGTCATGCCCACTGGAATCTCTTTGCGGCAACAAATTCTGTAACTCCCGGTCTTATTGACTACCTTTACCTTGGCGTTAAGCTTGGAATTTATCCCTGCCTTATCTTCCTCGGTGTTGGCGCAATGACAGACTTCGGACCCCTTATTGCAAATCCAAAGAGCCTTCTCCTCGGAGCGGCTGCTCAGCTTGGTATTTTTATGACCTATGTTGCGGCAACAACCCTCTTCGGGTTCACCCCGGCAGAGGCTGCATCAACAGGTATCATCGGCGGAGCCGACGGTCCTACCGCAATTTTTGTAACCACAAGACTTGCTCCTCATTTGCTTGGACCTATCGCAGTTGCGGCTTATTCATATATGGCGCTTGTTCCGGTAATTCAGCCGCCTATTATGAAGCTTCTTACAACAAAGGAAGAACGTCAGATTGTTATGAAGCCTTTAAGAGAGGTTTCAAAAACAGAAAAAATCATATTCCCCATTGCAATTACAGTTTTTGTAACTCTTCTGGTTCCGTCAGCAGGTCCGCTTGTAGGCGCGCTTATGCTTGGTAACCTTGCAAGAGAATGCGGAGTGGTTGACAGAATTTCAAAAACAGCTCAGAACGAGCTTATGAATATAGTAACAATTTTCCTTGGAATTTCCGTTGGTGCAACAGCAACATCTGAAACCTTCCTTAACTGGAAAACCCTTTCAATTATCGCAATGGGCGTAGTTGCCTTTGGCTGTGGTACAGCAGGCGGAGTTATTCTTGCTAAAATTATGAACCTGTTCTCAAAGAACAAAATCAATCCGCTTATCGGTTCTGCGGGCGTTTCAGCAGTTCCGATGGCAGCAAGAGTTTCTCAGACCGTAGGACAGAAGGAAAATCCGAAAAACTTCCTTCTTATGCACGCTATGGGACCAAACGTTGCAGGCGTAATCGGCTCTGCAATCGCCGCAGGCGTTCTTATCGCTCTCTTCGGTTAATAGCGTATTGAAAAGAAAAAGAAAGGAAAATCAAAATGGGCAAATTATTTATTACAGATACCATTCTTCGTGACGCTCACCAGTCTCAGGCTGCTACCCGTATGAAGATGGAAGATATGATTCCCGCTCTTCAGACTCTCGACAAGGTTGGATACTGGTCGGTTGAATGCTGGGGCGGAGCTACATTTGATGCTTGTATGAGATTTTTGAACGAAGACCCATGGGAAAGACTTCGTACAATAAAGGCAAATATGCCAAACACAAAGCTTCAGATGCTTTTCAGAGGTCAGAACATTTTAGGTTATAAACATTATGCCGACGACGTTGTTGAACAGTTCTGTAAAAAGTCAATCGAAAACGGAATCGACGTGGTTCGTGTGTTCGATGCTCTCAACGACCCGAGAAACTTAGAGGCGGCAGTAAAATTCGTTAAGGAATACGGCGGACACTGCGAAACAGCTATAAGCTACACAGTAAGCCCCGTTCATAATATTGACTATTTCGTAAAGCTTTCCGAAAAGCTTGAAAAAATGGGCGCAGAT
Organism: Clostridia bacterium; assembly: GCA_045605445.1. GTDB lineage: Bacteria > Bacillota > Clostridia > RGIG6154 > RGIG6154 > CAZMHL01. Next base: position 37,595 of record JAZUPZ010000044.1, read on the forward strand.
TCAATTTGTATCAAGGATATGGCAAACCTGCTTCTTCCTTACGATGCCTTCAAGCTTGTTAAAAAGCTTAAGGAAAACATCAGCGTTCCTATTCATCTGCATACTCATAATACCGCAGGAACCGGCGATATGACAAACCTTATGGCGGCTCAGGCCGGCGTTGATATTGTAGACTGTGCACTTTCACCTCTTGCAAACGGAACCTCAAACCCGTCAACAGAGGCAATGGTTGCAACAATGCAGGGAACAGACAGAGATACAGGTCTTGACCTTAATACACTTGCAGAAGCTGCAGCGCACTTCAGAAAGATTGCAGAAGAAATGAAAAAAGCAGGAACTTTAGATCCAAAGGTGTTAAATGTTGACCCCAACGCGCTCCTTTACCAGGTTCCCGGCGGAATGCTTTCAAACCTTATTTCTCAGCTTAAACAGCAGAATGCTGAAGATAAATACTACGAGGTTTTAGAGGAAGTTCCGAGAGTAAGAAAAGACTTCGGTTATCCTCCGCTCGTAACTCCAACAAGCCAGATTGTAGGAACTCAGGCAGTTCTCAACGTTCTTATGGGAAGATATAAAATGATTTCCAAAGAATCAAAGGGACTTTTAAGAGGCGAATACGGTCAGCTTCCCGCAGAGGTAAATGAAGAAGTAAGAAAAATGGCAATCGGCGACGACGAAGTAATTACCTGCCGTCCTGCCGACCTTATCGAACCCGAGCTTCCCAAATACAAAGAAGAAACAAAGGATATGGCAAAATGCGAAGAAGACGTTTTAAGCTACGCGCTCTTCCCCCAGGTTGCTCAGAAATTCTTTGAAGAAAGGGAAAGAAAGGCTCACGAGGGAGATACTAAGACTATTTACGTAGCCGATTTGTCATAAGAACCTGAAAAAATTGTTCTACCACAAAGCCACTGTTTAACAGTGGCTTTGTTTTTTACCGGACACAGCCAACTCATGTATAAATAATACACTACGGGCTGTGTCCGGCAAAATATAACTTCTTTTTTCAGGTTCTTTGTACGGCGGCGGGTTCGGTTTGTCCATTCTGTACTATTTTTTCAGAACCTTCGGGAGATATCTTGTTTCGGGAGGTCTGCCACCGTATTATTTTTATTCTTGACAGTGAAAAGTGGGTAGGTTATAATAAAAAGGAGGGGGAAGATTTATGAAGAAACTTACATATTTAATGTACAGCTTAAAGTGGTTTGCCGTACATATGAGAAATAAAATAAAAGGAAACCGTTGGAACTGCAAAGGTAAAAGATATGCGGGAAGAGAGCTTATGCCAAATCAGAAGGGTAACGATTTTATTGCCGAGGGCATAAAAAGCGGAAAACCTTTTATGGCGGCGCGCTTCGGCTCTGTTGAGCTTTTAACCGTTTCAAATTGCTATGCAATTGACCTGGGCATCAAAAAAGAAATTCACGAATCCAATCTTCGCGATATGACCAACAATGCGGGCTTTTTCCCCAAGGATGCGGAAAAAGTTAAAAAGTTTTCTGACCTTATGCTTGAATGTATGCCAAAGGTTGACCTTCTCGGCGTTTGGTACAACGACCATGAGGATTATTTTATAAAACACAAAATGCCAAACACAAAAATTACCTATATAAGAGGTCTTGATGCTTACCTTGCGGAAAATCCCTGGACAAAGCATCTGGAGGGCAAAAAGGTTGTTGTTGTTCATCCCTTTGAAAAAAGCATAATGTCTCAGTATACAAACAACAGAGAAAAGCTTTTTGGCGGAAAAGAGGTTCTGCCGGAGTTTAACTTAAGAGTTGTAAAGGCGGTTGTAACCCTTGCGGGAGAAACCGACGAAAGATTTAAAGACTGGTTTGAGGCTCTTGATTATATGTACAACGAGGTTATGAAAGAAGACTTCGACGTGGCAATTTTAGGTTGCGGAGCCTACGGCTTCCCTCTTGCCGCAAAAATAAAGGATGCGGGCAAGCAGGCAATTCACCTGGGCGGACCTACTCAGATTCTTTTCGGAATCAAGGGTCAGCGCTGGGAGGACAGACCGGAAGGCAAATTCTTCAACGAATACTGGGTAAGACCTTCGGCAGAGGAAACCCCCAAGGCAAGCAACAAGGTAGAGAAGGGCTGTTACTGGTAAAGCGGATTTGTTCCTATATAATATACATACTGTACGGGCGATTCACAAATCGCCCGTTTTTTCTGTATTCAGGCAATGGTTTAATGCGCCGCAAGGAGCAGCCTGCAAAATTTACGGTTTTAATTCGTGGCCTGAGGCAATTTATTGATAAACAACCGGACCTGTTTTCTCTGCAATTCTTGTCAAAAAAAGGTGGATTTTTATGCCCTTTAGACTTCGATTGCTCCGTTGTGCAAAGTGCACAATTTTTTTGTGCTCTTTTTTGCAAAATGCTTTTTCGGGTTTGTCTTGACAATGATTTCCTTGTAAGATATAATGAAGTGTACCCTAATATACGTATATCCCAACGTAGACCAAAATAAAAGAGAGGAGAAAAGATATGGGTAAATTTTTCACAAAAAGAGTTGTGCCCGTAGTGCTCATTATTTCAATGCTTTTGTCAATGACAGTGACATCTTTTGCAGCTGAAACAACAGAGCCTACAGTAAGCATGACAGCTTCTGAAATCGTTGACGGAAAATTCACCGTTACAGTTTCAGTAGCAAACAACCCCGGTATCGATTCATTCAACTGGAAACTTGGCTATGATTCAGCTTTAGTTACTCCTGTTTATGATGCAGATACTTTCTGGGGAGACGTAGTTTCAGGAGGAACTCTTGAAACAAATCTTGCAGATCCGGAATATGTAGCTGGTACAGCTATTTCAACCGTATTTGCAAAAGCTGACGGAACAACAGCTAACGGCAAAGTTTTTGCTGTTGATTTTGCTCTTACAGCTCAGGCATATAATGCCGACATCAATTTTACACTTGATATTGATGATACAGTAACAACAGGCACCTTTGCCGATGTTGCAGGTCTTACAGTTAAAGGACCTTTGGCAGCTGTTACATTCAAATCAATAGAAGTAACATCAGTTGACTCTACTGAAGCAACAATTTCATGGGACATCGTTGCTACAGAAGCAGAACACGACGTATTCGTTGTTTTAAGAGACGGCGTTGAAGTTGCTACTCTTACAACAGAAGACCGTTCTTATACAGACACAGGTCTTACAGTAGGTACTTCTTATGTTTACCAGGTTAAATGTGGTGAAGTTCTTTCTGCAGAAGTAACAGCTAAAACTGTTGCTAAAGCTGAAAAGGCAAGCACAATCACACTTATCCCCGGCGGAACAAACAAGTCTGAAACAATTACCTGGGAATACACAACCTATGTACTTCCTGAAGGAACAGACTACACAAGAGAAGGCTATACCTTCGCAGGCTGGACAGCAGACAACGGAGCAACAATCCTTTCTGCAGGCTCAGAATATGCTGTAGAAGGCAACGTAGTTCTCCAGGCTGTTTGGACTAAAGCAGCTGCAACACCGACCACATGGGTTAACCTTATACCCGGCACAGAAGTTAACACAATTTCTTATAACTACTCACAAGGGGAAAGACTTGGAAGAAACAACGGCGGTTATTTCTTCGCTCAGTTCCCTGCAATTGCAGATACTGACTTTATCAAAGCTGCATTCCAGTTCTACGGATTGCAGAAGGCAGGATATTGCTACCTTAATCTTTATCCTGTAACAGAAGCTAACTTCACAGCAGCTTTCGGCGACTATCTTATCGCTGATAACTTAAATGCAGTGGGTATCGAAGTTCCGCTTGACGTGTTCCCGACACTTGAAACAAGCATTTATAAGAGTTCTCAGTTGACAACCACAGATTCAAATGCTTGGCTTCCTGCACATGATATTACAAGCTTTGTAAAAGAAAATGCAAACGGCTTTATTCTTGCGTCAAAACTTACAGGCGGTAACTCAACCACCGATGGCTTGAGAATGGCAGGAACAAAGGCAAGAATTCTTACATATCACCTTCCTGAAGAAGAAGATACAACAGGAAGAGCAGTTGTAACCTTCGACGCTAACGGCGGTACAGGTTCTATCACAAGAATCGTTGCTGATCCCGGCGAAGAAATTACACTTCCTTCTGAAGGCTTCACACTTCAGGCAAACGAGCTCGCAGGCTGGACAAACGGTAAAACAACTTATGCCCTTGGCGCTAAAGTTACAGTTGAAGCCGACACAGTGTTCAAAGCCGTTTGGGAATACCAGGGCGGCGAAGTTACACTTGAACCTGTAGCTACATACTATGTAAAAGTTCCTTCAACAGGCGATGCAACTGTTACAAAAACAACAGGTCAGGTACATATGGCATCAGGTACAGCAGACGATCCTGCAGGAAACTTCTACCTTTACAACGTTTATGACCTTACAGGTTACAGAAACGTTAAATCTGCAGTTATCAACAAAACTGTTAATAAAATCACAAGATCTTCAACAACACGTTTTGCTCCTGTAACATCAGTATGGCCTGAAACACTTACAGATGCTGAACTTGCTGATATCACAGTTGGTTCAAATATCGCAAGCGGAACTCTTTCACAGACAAATAACAAGGTTGACGGCGCTTATGTACCGTTCACAGATACATTTGATATCACAGAATATGTTGCAGCTTATGAAGGCGACACTCTCGTAATCAGAGAATGGGCAACTAACTGGGACTACGGTCAGGCAAGTGCAAGCGGTTCTGCAGATACATATTCACCAAAAGCTGCTGATACAATCACACTTGTAACAGGTACAGAATATATGGTAAGCTTCGATGCTAACGGCGGCGAAGGTAAACTTCCTGAAACAGTATTCGGAACACTTACACTTCCTGAATGTGAACTTACAAACGGTGACCTTGCATTCGCAGGTTGGTCAGACGGTTCTAAGGTTTATGCAGCAGGCGTAGAATATACACCTAAGAAAGATACAGTTCTTAAAGCAACATGGGGTAATGCAGTAACAATTACTCTTGATGATAACGGAACAATCACAAAAGAAACAGTTGGTGTAGGCGGAGAAATCCTTCTTCCTGAAGGCTCAGCAGTAGCAACAATTGGTACACTTACATTTGTTGGCTGGGAATATGCAGGCACAGTTTATACTGCAGGCACAAAAGTTAAAGCTGACATCTCCAAGACATATACAGCAGTATATGACTATGTAGGTGCCACAGGAAATATTGCCTGGGTTGAATCCTGGTACTTTGCTAACCCACAAGCAAACAAAGTTGTAACCGATACAGTTAACGGTACACTTACAAAGAATCCTACAGGTCAGAAGAACCTCTTCAGACAAACAGGTACTTCTGCATACTTTGCAAAGATTGACTTAAGAGGTATTAAGAACGTTAAGACAGCAGCTCTTAATGTTAATCATACAAAATTTAATACTGCAGTAACAGCAGCTGTTTACGATGTTTCTGAAGCTGATTACAATGCAGCATTTGCAAATGCTGCAACAGGTGCATTCTTAACAGCAGACCTTCCTGCAGGAACACTTGTAACAAGCCAGAAATTCTCATCAGGAACAACTCCTAACCCTGCAGTAATTGATATCACAGAATATATCGCAGGTAAAGTTGCAGCAGGCGCTGATTATGCATACATCAAGCTTGCAAATACAGCAGGCGGTAGTGCTACAACAGATGGATGGAGAGTATCCGGCTTCTCAACAGCATCATATGTTACAGTTACAACATCTACAATAGTTGATGTAGCATTCGATATGGGTGCTGATGCAATCACAGCAGAAGTTGGCGAAACAATCACACTTCCTGAATGTACAGCTGTTAACGGAACACTCGATTTCGCAGGCTGGTCAGACGGTACAACAACTTATGAAGCAGGCGCTGAATATGTTGTTAACGGTGATGTAACATTTACAGCAGTTTGGGCAGAAGTTGCTAAAGTTATGTATACATACAATGGTGAGCTTCTCAGCTCTGTTTACCCTGCAGCAGGCGAAGTAATCACACTTCCTGCTTCTGACGCTTTCGACTTTGGCGCATTCAAATTCGCAGGCTGGTCAGACGGTACAACAACCTATGAAGCAGGCGCTGAATATACATTTGTTGGCGACGCAGTAGTTGTATTTGACGCAGTTGTTACATTCGACGGCGGCGGAGAAGCAACAGTTGAATTCGATGCTAAGAATCTTCTTACATTGGGTAAATATGATGAGACTGCTGCAGCTTACGATAACACAGTTAAATCTGTTGCAACAACAAGCGGCACAGCAGTAAGCGTTAACACAAGAATGACTAAAGGTTCAGAGGGATACAGAGTAAGACCTTTCGTTGTAGTTTCAGCTGACCTTTCACAGGCACTTCTCGCTGAAAGCGTTATCCTTAACCTTTCTGTTAACTGCTCAGGTTCTGCAACAAACTCCATTATTGTTCGTGCACTTGACTCAATGCCTGCAGTAGGCGATGCTCATATAATTTCAGATGGTGAAAAGATTGGCGACAGCATAACATTCACAGCTTCAACAGCAGGTGCTAAAACACTTGATATTACAGAAGCTTACAATGAAGCAGTTGGTTCAACACTTTATATCAAAATTTACGGCTGGGCTTATGATAACGGTAAGGCTCAGAACTATGTAACACTTGATGTTGACTCTGTTAATATGACAGTTACAGTACCTTCAGGTACACCTGTAATGTTCGACCAGGGCGCTCAGAGCAGAACTGCTGAAGCAGGAACAACAATCACACTTCCTGAATTCACAGGCACAGCTCCTGAAGGAAAAGCATTCACAGGCTGGTCAGACGGCACAACAACTTATGCTGCAGGCGCAGACTTTGTAGTTCCTGCAACATCTGTAACACTTACAGCTCAGTTTGCTGACGGTGTAACACTTACAGTTGTTGGTGAAAACAACGAAACAAAAGAATTCTCATACATCGCAGGAGAAATTACTCTTCCTGATGCTGAATTCACAAAATCAGGTTATACCTTTGCAGGTTATGTAAAAGCAGGCAGCCCTGTAATTTACAAGGTTGGAGCTAAATTTACTCTTGAAGAAGACACTGTTCTTACAGCTGTATTCTACAAACACATTAACTACACAGCTTGGTATAACCAGAACTACGATAAGACAAACGCTGTTCCTACAACAGTTTCTAACTACCTCCAGTCAGTTATTTACCTTGGAAGAAACAGCGGAACACACGCTTATACAACAATTGATATTTCCGGTCTTGATTATGAAGTATTCGGCGTATCTGCATATTTCTCATATAAAATGCAGAAAACAGGTTCATGTAAGATGGTTGCATACCCTGTAACAGGCGATTATGCTACAACATTTGCAGGAATCGAATACGGCACAACATCTGCTGAAACAGTTGACGTTTCAGGTCTTACACTTGGCGACTGGATTGGTTGTTCAAATGCAGCAGGCCCAAGCGGAAGCAGCGCAAACATCGGCGGATACCTCTCAGCAGAAACAGCTTATGCAGCAGGCGAAATCAGACTCTATGGCATGCAGGATTACCTCAACGATCAGTTCGAAGCAGGTAATACAAGCATCAATGTTGCATACGGTCTTGTTGGCGGTAATAAAACAAATGACGGTTTGAGATACTATGTATCAACAAGCAGACCTGTATACTTGAGAGTATACGTTCTCGCAGGCGCAGCAGCTCTTGAAGCTCCTGAAGTTCCTGATGTTCCTGTAGAACCTACAGCAACAGTTGACACATTCACAGCTACAGCTGCATCTGAAGCACAGGTTGACCTTGCTTGGACAGCTACAGTTGAAAATGCTGAAAGCTATGAATATGTAATTTACAGAAATAACGAAGCTATCGCTACAGTAACAGATCTTTCATACGTTGATACAGCTGTTGAAGCTGAAACAACATATGCTTACAAGGTTGCAGTTAAGGTTGGCGAAGAAGAAATTGCATACTCTGAAGAAGTTGAAGTAACAACTCCTGCAGCTCCGGTTCTCGAACCTAATGTATCAGTTGATACAGTTACAGTTTCTAATGTAACATATGAATCTGCAACTGTATCATGGACTTCAACAGTTGAAAATGCTGAAGTTACATATACAGTTTCAGTTAACGGTGAAGTTGTAGCAGAAGGTCTTGAAGTTCTTACTTATGCACTTACAGACCTCGATGCTGAAACAGCTTACACAGTAGAAGTAAAAGCTGTTTACGGTGAAGAATATGCTGCTAACACAGCTGAATTCACAACAGCAAAAGCTCCTGTAGTAGTTGACGGAACATCACCAAAAGTTGTTCTTTGCGAAGACGGTTACTACAGATATTATCCAAACGGCACAGATGCAGATCCTGCAACAGGTTTCTGGATGCTCGACGGATATCTCTATCAGTTCTCAACTTCTGCATCTAAATACGGTGCAGCTCAGGTTAACACAACCCTTAAACTTAAAGGCGATAACTATACCTTTAACCAGTACGGTGTAGTTACAGCAGTTGACGATGCTTCAGTTAAATATGTATTCGAGCCTGAAGTTGAAGTTGTTGACCTTACTTCATCAGTAACATCAACAAGCGCAACAATCAGCTGGAACGTTAACGTTACAAACGCAGTTGTAACAGGCTATAAGATTTACAGAGACGGTGTTGAAATTGCAACAGTTGAAGCTAATGTAGACGGTACTGCAATCGCAGGTGTTTACAAGAAGAATGCTGCAGGTGTAGAAATGTACATCTACGATCCTGTAACAGGAACAGCTTCTTACACAGATAACGACGTATTCCAGAACACAAATTATGTTTACAAAGTTGAAGCAATCTATGAAGACGGAACAGCTTCAAACGAATTCTCAGTTCTTACAGATGCTTACGCTTCAAGATATGTAACATACAATCCTGAAACAGGTTACTGGTACTACATCGTTGACGGTGTTAACCAGACAGGCTGGCATACAACTCCTGACGGATACAGATACTACTTCTCATCATCTTCTAAGAAGTATGGTGCAGCTATGGTAGGTACAAACCAGAGAGTTGGTCAGGGTTACTACGACTTTACCGATTACGGTGCGTTGATCTCATCTTACGATGAAACAACAGGCGATCCTATCCTCTTCTACGAACTTAACGGCTGGTATACAGACGAAGAAGGCGTAACAAGATACTACGACGCTAACGTATATCGTATCGGATGGCAGTACATCGACGGATATAAATACTACTTCTCAATGGCAACAGGTAAGCTCCTTACCGGTTATACAAAGGTTGGTAGTGTAAACTATCTCCTCGACGAAACTGACGGTCACTGGATTAACTACTATCAGACTCAGTACACAGTAGACGAATCTCCGGCTTCTACATCAACAGTTCTTGGTGAAGACGGATATTACAGATACTATCCGAACGGAACAGAAGAACAGCCTCTTACAGGTTGGAAAGTTCTCCCGGGCGAAGATGCATACTATAAATATTACTTCTCATCAGCATCATCAAGATACGGTGCAGCAATGACAGGTTATGCGGTTATCGTAGGTAGCCAGGAATGCAGCTTCTACCCAACAGGTGCTTTAATGCTTATCGACGTTGCTGACGACGGTAGCGCTTATATGCATCCGTACTCATTGTCACTCGAACAGGGTGCTAAGAACGGACTCCTCCTCGAAGAAGACGGCGAATACAGATACTTCATCGATGGCGAATTCCAGACTGGATGGCTTGAAATCGATGGTAGCAGATACCTCTTCAAGAGAGCTGACGGTTCTGCTGTAACATCTGCAGATCACAACGAAACATACGGCGGTTATAAATACGGCAGATATGTTTACGTATTCGACGCAGAAGGCAGACTTCAGTCACAGTTCTTATATCAGTAATTAGCTTATTCAAAGGAAGCCCCACATTGTGGGGTTTCTTTTTTATAACATAGGAAATTACTACTTTTAAGTTGTAATTTGCTTGTTTCATAAAAGTGTACCTATGCCCCCTCAAGATTGAGGGGCAGGGGAGCTGATGTGTTCAACAGAACACTTTTTTATAATAAGCGTAAAACATTTCCATATGTCAGCCGGAGAGCTTTATGTAATTTTAAATAGCCGTTACGGTTACAAGGGCGTAAATTTCCTTCAAAAAAGTAAAAAAGCATAAAAATGTAAAAAAAATAATTTATTTTTGGTCATTTTGCCTATTACAATTTTTTGAAATTTGTGGTAAAATAATATTGTGGAAAAATACCTTGACGGTATGCGGAATATCCGTGAAAAAGTTAAGAGAATGTTTTTGCAAAAGGAGAATAATGAAATGTATAGTATAGGTGATTATGTTGTCTACTCAACTGCCGGTATCTGCAAAATATCCGACATAAAAACCGAGGATTTTTACGGCGATATTAAAACATATTATATTATCGAAACCGTATACGGAAACAAGTCTGTTGTTCACGTTCCTTCAGACAATGAACTTCTTATGTCAAAAATGAGAAAACCCCACACTAAAGAAGAAATAACTCAGATAATTGAAAAAGCGGGCAGGGAAAAGGTTGAATGGATTGATGACTACAAAACCAGAAATGAACAGTATAATTCAATCATAAAAAGCGGAGACAGCCTTGAAATTGCCAAAGTTCTTAAAGCGGCTTATATGAACGAAAAGGAATGTATTGCCAACAACAAGAAAATTTCAATGACTGATAAAAAAATAACTGATACGGCTGAAAAAATGATTTTTCAAGAATTTGCCACAATGTTTGAAATGTCTTTTGAAGAAGTAAAAGAAGTGGTAATGAATAAGCTTAATGTTTAAAAATTTGTCGGGTGTTCAAAGGAGCGCCCGACTTTTTGTTGTATCTATAGACATAGAATTCAAGATGTGGTAAAATAGCAAAGAGGTGTTTTATGGTTAAAATAATGTTTGTTTGTCTTGGAAACATCTGCCGTTCACCAATGGCGGAATTTGTTTTTAAGGATATGATAAAAAAAGAAAAGCTTGAAAAGAATTTTATTGTTGAGTCGGCAGCAACGAGCACATGGGAAATAGGAAACCCCGTTCACAGGGGAACGGCAAAAAAGCTTGCCGAATTCAATATTTCCGTAAAGGGAAAAACCGCTGTTCAGCTCACAAAGTCAGATTATCAAAAATATGATTATATAATCGGTATGGAAGCGGAAAATATAAGAGACATTCTTGAAATTACCGGCGGCGACAAAGATAATAAAATTTCAAGACTTCTGGATTTTACAGAAGCTCCCGGGGATATTGCCGACCCCTGGTATACCGGCAATTTCGACGTAACCTATGAGGATGTAAAGAGGGGCTGCGAGGCTCTTCTTGAAAAGCTGAAAAATGATTTATAATAATATGGTTGAGGGAATTTTTCTTGAAAGGTTAAACCGCTTTGAGGCTGTTGTTGAAATAAACAGAGAGAAAAATCTTGTCCACGTTAAAAACACCGGCAGATGCAAAGAGCTGCTTGTATCGGGAGCAAGAGTTCTCCTTCAGGAAATGACGGGCAACAGAAAAACAAAGTTTGATTTAATCTGCGTTTATAAAGGAAATACCCTTGTAAATATAGACTCTCAGGCGCCGAACAAGGTGGTTTATGAGTGGCTTCTTGAAAAAAATCTTATAAATGCCGAATACGTTAAGCCGGAATACAAATTTGAAAATTCCCGTTTCGATTTTTATGCCGAGGGGAATAATAAAAAATATCTTATTGAGGTAAAGGGCGTAACCTTAGAGGAAAAGGGCGTTGTTCTTTTTCCCGATGCTCCCACTCAAAGGGGCGTAAAACACATAAACGAGCTTATAAAAAGCATTGAAATGGGCTATGAGGCATATATAATTTTTGTTGTTCAAATGCAGGGGATTGAATATTTTACTCCAAACCGTAAAACTCACAGAGAATTTGCCGAGGCGCTTGAAAATGCGGAGAAAAAAGGCGTAAACATAGTTTGTGTTGACTGTCTTGTTAAAGAGAATGAGCTTAAAATAAATAATTTTGTACAGATAAAGCTATAAATGGTTTAAAGTGTTGAAATAAAGCTTTTTAAATGATATATTAAGATGTTGAAAGGATATGGTAAATAATGAAAATAGCAATTGCAGGATACGGAAACCTTGGCAGAGGTGTTGAGTGTGCAATAAAGCAAAATAAGGATATGGAGCTTTACGGCGTTTTCTCAAGAAGAAACCCTGAAGACGTTAAAACGCTCACCGGTGCAAAGGTTTATAATCTTAACGATATAAAAAACCATAAGGATAATATAGACGTTGTTGTAATCTGCGGAGGAAGCGCAACAGATCTGCCTGTTCAAACCCCTTCTCTCGCTGCCGATTTCAACGTTGTTGACAGCTTCGATACCCATGCAAAAATCCCTCAGCATTTTGAAAATGTTGACAAAGCGGCAAAGGAATCGGGCAAGGTTGCAATGATTTCCGTTGGCTGGGACCCGGGAATGTTCTCTTTAAACCGTCTTTATGCCCAGGCAGTTCTTCCCGAAGGTAAGGATTACACCTTCTGGGGAAAGGGCGTAAGTCAGGGTCATTCCGACGCTATCAGAAGAATTGAAGGCGTTAAAGATGCCAGACAGTACACAATTCCCGTTGAAGAAGCCTTAGAAAGAGTAAGAGGCGGCGAAAACCCCGAGCTTACCACAAGGGAAAAGCATTTAAGAGAATGCTTCGTGGTTGCAGAAGAGGGCGCAGACAAGGAAAAAATTGAAAACGAAATAAAAACAATGCCAAATTATTTTGCAGACTACGATACAACCGTTCACTTTATATCAGAAGAGGAGCTTAAAAGAGACCATAGCGGAATTCCTCACGGCGGCTTCGTTATAAGATGTGGAAAAACAGGACTTAACAAAGAAAATAAGCATATTATCGAATACAGCCTTAAGCTTGATTCAAATCCAGAATTTACAGCCTCTGTTCTTGTTGCCTATGCAAGAGCGGCATACAGAATGAACAAAGAGGGAATGAGCGGATGCAAAACTGTGTTCGACGTAGCCCCTGTTTATCTTTGTGAAAAATCTGCAGAAGATTTAAGAAAGGAAATTCTGTAATGACACTTCAGGAAGCAAGAGAGTATTTTGCCAATGATAAATTTGCAACTGAGGCAACGGGAATTCAGATTGATGAGGTTAGCGAAAATTATGCAAAATGCAGCTTTAAAATAGAAGAAAAACATAAAAATGCAGTAAATCAGGTTATGGGCGGAGCAATTTTCACTCTGGCAGATTTTACCTTTGCCGTTGCAACAAACAGCTTTGGCAACGTAACCGTTACGGCAGTGAGTCAGATAAGCTATCTGGGCACTGCAAAGGGAGATACCCTTATTGCCGAAACAAAACTTATAAAAAACGGAAAAAGAAGCTGCTTTTTTGAGGTTATAATAAATGATAATCTGGGCAATCCCGTTGCAATTGTAAGCTCAAACGGAATGCATCTTTAAAATCAAGGGGAGTTGTAAAAATTTACAGCTCCTTTTTTAGGAGTATAAAATGAAAGTAACAGTAGAACAAATGAGAGCCTTTGATAAATATACCATTGAAAACTTTACCGAAAGTAAAGTTCTTATGCAAAGGGCGGCTCAGGGGATTTTTGACAGCGCTGATTTTAAAAACAAAAAAACCGCCATTGTCTGCGGTGGCGGAAACAACGGCGGCGACGGCTATGCCCTTTCCTTAATTCTCAAGGAGTCGGGGGAGACTCCTGTAATTTTCAGGGTATCTGAAAAGCTTTCCCAAGACGGAAAATATTTCTGTGACAAAGCCGAAAGCGAAGGCATTGAAATATGCGATTTTAACGAAGAAACCTGTTTTAATGATTTTGATATAGTGGTGGACTGCATTTTCGGTACGGGCTTTTCGGGAGAACCTCAAGGGAAAGCCGCCGAAGCAATAAATAAAATTAACGCTTCGGGAGCTTTCGTAATTTCGGCTGATATAAACAGCGGGCTCAACGGAAATACCGGCGAGGCATTTATTGCCGTTAAGTCAAACCTTACGGTTTCGATAGGGTTCTATAAAATCGGAATGTTCAAGGGCAACGCTTCTCTGTATATTGAAAATATGGTTAATGTGGATATAGGAATTGTTCCCGACCCAAGCTTTTTAAAAGACGAAAACTAAGCTGCAAGAATAAGCTTTTCAAGGGTGCAACCAATCCAGATTAAAATAACCGGTGATGATACAGAGATAATTTCAACTAATTTTTTCATATCTTTCCCTCCTTATGTTTTTATGATAACAAAAAAAGTGTGTCATAAAACGGACAGTAATCGGACATACTGTAAAAAAGGAGGGATTTTTATGTGCACAGCGGTTTCAGATAAGGGTTTTTTCGGAAGAAATCTCGACATAGAGCAGGAATACGGAGAAAAAATTTTAATAACTCCGAGAAATTACAGGCTTAAATTCAGAAAAACAGAAGAGCTTAAAACTCATTATGCCATTGTGGGAATAGGAATTGACGGGGAATTTCCTCTTTATTTTGACGGGGCAAACGAAAAAGGGCTTTCAATGGCAGGGCTTAATTTTCCCGAAAACGCTTTTTACGGCGAGGAAAAGGAAACCGCTCTTAATGTAGCGCCCTTTGAATTTATCCCCTTTGTTCTTGCCCGTTGCGCAACGGTTAAAGAGGCAGAGGCGCTTCTTAAAAAGGTAAATCTTACGGAGATAAGCTTCAGCGAAAAGCTCCCTAATACGCCCCTTCATTTTATGATTGCCGATAAAACCGAAAGCATTACCGTTGAAAGCGTAAAAGAAGGGCTTAAGGTTTACAAAAACGAGGTGGGCGTGCTTACAAACAATCCGCCCTTTGAAATGCAGATGTTTAATCTTAATAATTATATAAATCTTTCAAGGGAAATTCCCGAAAACCGCTTTAACGAAAAGCTTAATTTAAAGGTTTACAGCAGGGGAATGGGTGCGCTGGGGCTTCCGGGAGATTTGTCATCAATGTCAAGGTTTGTAAAAGCCGCCTTTACAAAGCTTAATACTCTGCAAACGGCAGAGGAGGTAAGCCGGTTTTTTCATATTCTTTATTCTGTTTATCAGCAAAAGGGGTGCGTTCATCTGGGAACGGGCGTTTATGAATATACGGCGTATTCCTCCTGTTACAACCTTGAAAGAGGATTTTTGTACTATACAACCTATAATAACAGCCGCATAAGTATGGTTGATATGCACAAGGCAAATTTAGAATCGGGCAGTCTTATGAGCTTTAAAATGAAAGAAAAAGACGAATTTTTTGAACACGGTATATTCTACGGTTGAACATTTTTATGTTTTGTGTTAAAATGTTTTTGTATTACAAAACAAGAGGTTTGCTATGAAAAAAGGACTTATTTTAGAGGGCGGCGCAATGCGCGGACTGTTCAGCGCAGGAGTTATCGACGTTTTAATGGAAAATAATATTGAGTTCAACGGTATGGCGGGCGTTTCGGCAGGAGCGGCGTTTGGAAGCAATTACAAGTCAATGCAGATTGGCAGAGTTCTCCGCTATAACAAAAAATACTGCAGAGATAAAAGATACTGCAGTATGTATTCTCTTATAACAACGGGAGATTTGTACGGGGCGGACTTTTGCTATTATCAGCTTCCCGAAAAGCTTGATATTTTCGACAAAGAAGCCTTTAATAATAATCCTATGGAGTTTTATGTGGTATGTACCGATGTGGAAACGGGAAAGCCTTTTTACAAAGCCTGCAACATGGCAGATGATGAAATTTATGAATGGATAAGAGCTTCTGCATCACTTCCTCTTGTTTCAAGAGTTGTTGAAGTGGGCGGTAAAAAGCTTCTCGACGGCGGCATTTCCGACGCAATTCCCCTTAAGTTTATGGAAGGGGAGGGTTATAACAAAAATGTTGTTGTTTTAACTCAGCCGAGAGGCTACAGAAAAGAAAAAACAAGTATGATGGGGCTTATGAAAATAGCTTTAAGAAAATACCCCGCAGTTGTTGAAGCCTTAAGGGTAAGGCATAAAATGTATAACGATACAACAGAGTATATTTTCAGGCAGGAGGAAAAGAGCAATGCATTTGTTATCTGCCCCAAGGAGCCCTTGCCTATAAAAAGGGTTGAAAAAAATCCGGAGGTTTTACAGAGGGTTTATGATATGGGCAGGGAGGTTGCCCTGGAGAATCTTGATAAGATAAAAGAATTTATGGCGTAAAAAAGAGATTGCGAACTTGTACGGGGGGAGCTGTGTGTCCTCCCGTTTTTCTTTTACATAAAATATTATGGAAAAAAGTCGCCTGAAAAGACGACTTTTTATCATTAACTTCTGATTTGTCAGAAACTTCACTTTTTCAACAGAAAAACTTCACTGCGGAGCAATTTCACTCGTGCAAAGTAAGAATTTCACTGCGGTTATCATTGGGGAGAACCGCTATTCACTCTCTTTTTCTTTTATTTCAGGTGATGTTCTTCTTTTTATAAATTCCCTGGCAAGGGTGTATAAAACCGAGCAGATGGGAACGCAGATTAACATTCCCACAAAGCCGAACATATTTCCGCCAACGGTAACCGCCGCAAGAACCCAAATTCCCGGAAGTCCTACCGATTTGCCCACAACCTTCGGGTAAATAAGGTTTCCTTCAAGCTGCTGAAGAACAATTATAAAAATAACGAACCAGAGGGCTTTAATAGGATTTGTAAGAAGAATAAGGAAAGCGCCGATTGCCGTTCCGAAAAATGCGCCGAAAACGGGGATAAGAGCCGTAAAGCCTACAAGAACCGAAACAACGGGCGCATAGGGAATTCTTAAAATCAGCATTCCGAGAAAGCAAAGGCAACCAATTATAACTGCCTCTGTAAGCTGCCCCGAAACAAAGCTTGTAAAGGTTTTGTTTGTAAGCCTTGCAAGAGAAATTGCCTTTCTTGTTTTATCTTCGGGGAAAAGGGCAAAAAGAACCTTTTTAAGCTGCCATATAAGAGTTTCCTTCTGAGCAAGCATATAAATTGAAAGAACAAAGCCTATAACCATATTTGCAACTGCCGAAAAAATTGAGGTGGTAAAATCAAAGGTTTTGTTAATAACGCTTTCGCCGTATTTTGAAATATATTCTTTAACCGATTGGGTTATTTCTCTCGGAGTAAGCCCAAAGCGGGAAAGCCCGTCAAAGGATTTTGAAAACCATCTTTCTGTTTTTGCAATGTTGTAGGGCAGGGCATCGATAAAGCTTGAAAGAGTGTCCTTGAATTCGGGAATAATAACAAAGAAAACCGCAAGTATAATTCCTATAACAAGTAAAATGCTTATTAAAAGGCACAATCCTCTCTTTGAACCCTGAAGCTTTTCAAATTTAGGACCTTTAAAAAGCTTGTCCCACAGTCGTTCAACAGGTCTTAACGCCATATTTATTATAAATGCAATACAAAAGCCTATTATAAAAGGCGAAATTACCGAAAAGAGCTTTCCCGCCACGCCGAGAACAAGGCTGAAGTTGCGGAGAACATAGTAAAGAACCATAGTAAAGGTAATAATCAGCATAATTCTTTTGGTGTTTTTTTTGTTAAATTCAAAAAGAAATTTTTGTCCGTTTTCTTTCATAATTTTTCTCCTGTATTATATAATCTGTGTTGTTTAAATGCGAAAGCTTCTACGAGTTGAGTATACCACATAATTAAAAGTCAGTCAACGAAAAAAGACAGTTGAACATATGAAAAATATGTGATAAAATAGCCTTAACAACTAACATTAAAGGTGGTTTTAAGGCTATCATTACCAAAGGGAAAGAAGTGAAAATAATGGTAACATTGGGTAAAACGGGAATTAAATCTCCAAAAAATGCCTTCGGAGCACTCCCTATTCAGAGAGTTTGTGAAGATGATGCGGTTATGCTTCTGAAAAAAGCATATAATGCAGGCGTTACCTTTTATGACACCGCAAGATTTTATACCGACAGTGAAAGGAAAATAGGTTTAGCTTTTTCCTCAATGAGGGAAAATATACATATTGCAACAAAAACAATGGCAACAACCGTTGAGGGCTTTCGGAAAGATTTAGAAAAAAGCCTTTCAGAGCTTAATACAAACTATGTTGACCTTTATCAGTTTCACAATCCCGCCTTCTGCCCCAAACCAAACGACGGCACAGGTCTTTACGAGGCAATGCTTGAAGCGAAAGAGCAGGGCAAAATAAAGCATATAGGAATAACAAATCACCGTCTTCATATTGCAAAAGAAGCAGTTGAGTCGGGGCTTTATGAAACCCTTCAGTTTCCCCTTTCTTATCTTGCTTCAAAAAAAGACGAGGAACTGGTTGAGCTTTGCAAAAAACACAACGTTGGCTTTATTGCAATGAAGGGAATGTCCGGCGGGCTTATAACAAACTCAAAGGTTGCCTATGCCTATATGATGCAGTTTAACAATGTTCTGCCAATCTGGGGAGTTCAGAAGGAAACCGAGCTTAATGAATTTTTAAGCTACGGGAAAAATCCGCCAAAAATGACAGAGGAAATAAAAGAAATAATTGAAAAAGACAGAAATGAACTTGCGGGGAACTTCTGCAGGGGTTGCGGCTATTGTATGCCCTGCCCGGTTGGAATTGAAATAAACAACTGCGCAAGAATGATTCAGATGATAAGAAGAAGTCCGTCAGAAGCCTGGCTTACGGAAGAGAGTCAGAAGAAAATGCTTAATATAGAAAACTGTATTGAGTGCGGTCAGTGTAAGGCAAAATGCCCCTATGGGCTTGATACGCCAAACCTTCTTAAGGCAAATCTTGAAGACTATAAAAATATTTTATCCGGAAAAGAGAAGGTTTAATGATAAAATCAAATTAAATTGAGGAAAATATGGCATGTCATTGTTGAACTAAATAACAAAGGCGGGCACACCGGCTCGCCTTTGTTATTTAGTTATTTTTTATTATATATTTTCCGCTTTCAATTTTTCTTTCACTTTCGCTATTTTCAAAAGTATACCCTTTGGGGAGAATAATCTTTCCGTAAATTTTTTCGGGAGCAGAAAGGAAAAGAGTTGTATTTTCCGACTTTTCCCATTTTACGGAAATCTTACCGAAAGGAGAATCATATTCTGCCTTTGCAAAGGAAAGTGTTTTTGCAAAGTTTGGAGAAATTTCAAAATGGGTAATGTCATCACCGTTGGGGTTTGGTTTTAAGCCTGCAAGTTGTTGAATAAACCAGCTTGAAATGTCGCCGAAGAAATGGTGGTTTCTTGAGTCAACATACGGTGAGTCAAAAGCCTTAAAGCTTTCGCAAAGGGTTGTACTTCCCTGTTTTACCCAATGTCCGTAACAGCTTTGCCTGGTACTTGTAATCAGCTTTAATGCCAGGTCAGTTTCGCCCATTTCTGAAAGAATGTGGTAAATATATCTTATTCCGTAAACTCCGCAGGTGTTGATGTCTTTGTCGCGGTGAATAATTTCAACAAGACGCGCCTCTGCCTTTTCTTTTTCATCTTCGTTAAAAATTCCTTTTTCAAGGGCAAGAGCCTGAGAGGTCTGGCAATCTCCTTTAACTGTCATTGTGTCAAAATTCACAAGATTTTCTCTTATGCTTTCCCTCATTTCGTCTTTAAGAGCTTTTGCATATTCGCTTTCTTTAAGCAAGTCTGCCTGCCCGAACAAAAATGCGGCTTTGTCTGCAATTGTAAGCGTTGCCATACTTGCGGTAACCTCAATAGGTGAGGAGATAAAGCCCTGTTCATACTCAAAGGGGTCGCACCAGTCACCAAGCCCAAAGCCTGTAAGTCCTTTTTCATCACGCATTGAAGAAACATATTTTAAATAGCGCATAATCAAAGAGGCGTTTTCTTTTATAACCTCTTTGTCGCCGGTGTATTTGTAAAGGGCGTAAGGGATTTCAACACAAACAGAGTCCCAGACAGGTCCGTTTCCCCATTTAAAGCCCCAGCCTCCGGTGGGAATAATTCCAGGAAGAGCGCCGTCTGCCCTTTGTGCTTTTTGTATGTTAAACATCCATTCCCTTAAGCTTTTTTCAACAGTTAAGTTTAAAAGCATATGCTCGGCAGAAAGCCATGCATCGGCAGTCCAGCCATTCTTTTCTCTGTGAGGACAGTCTGTAGGGAAGTAATGGAAGTTTGACAAATCGGAGACTCTCGTCATTGCCTGAAGCTTGTTTAAGGTTTCGTCCGAGCACTCAAAGCTTCCTCTTTCCTTAATGTCTGAGTTGAACACTTCAAACACAAGTGCATCCTTTGTTGCCTGATTTGGCTCAAGACCTTCAACAAAGGCATACCTGAATCCGTCATACTTGAATTTTGGTACAAACTCTTCTTCTCCGCCTTTACAGATGAACACATCTGCATTAGCATATTCAAGGTATCTTTCATTGGCATATTTTTCTTTGGGTTTGAGATTCTGAAAAATAACGGTGTTGATTGAGAATTCACCGTTAACGGGATGCTCGCCGTGACGAATTGTTATTTTCTGTCCCGGTTTTCCCTTTATTTTAAGTCTGGTTACGCCCGATGTGTTTACACCGAAGTCGTAAACATAAACATTGTTTCTGAATGTTGATTCAACAGGAGGATTCCCTTCAACGAATTTGTTGTGAGCATAGGCGAGTTTGTCATAATGCTTTATTTCTGTTGCTTTAAGGGTGGTTCTTGTTAAAATCGGTTCAACTTCGCAAAGACGGGCAATTCCTTTTGGCTTTTCTTCAAATTCTGCAAAGTTCCAGTCGGAGTCATCAAATCCGTTTTTGTTCCAGTCTTTAATTTCAAGATTTGCGTCATAGCAGTAACCCATTCTTAAATCATTGTACAAAATAGGAGAAGGATGAGTTTTGAAGGTTTTGTCCGCTTCAAGCTCAAATTTAAGGTCGCCCTTTTCAGCTTCAAGGCACAGGGCAACGCAAACAGGCCCCCTTGAGGATGACTTGTCAAAATCCCACATAAATCCGCCGTAGCAGTTGCGAAAGCCGTTACCGAGGATTATTCCAATTGTGTTTTCACCTTTGTTTAAAAGGTGTGATATTTCATAATTGTCGTAATAATAAATATCGTCGGGGTTACTGACATAAGGCGCAATGTGACCTTTGGTTGTATTTTCCCCGTTTATGTAAAGTTCATAAAAACCCAGACCGCAAATAGTTATTTCTGCACTTTCAGGCTTAAAATCAAGAGTAAAATCTTTTCTGAAATAAGGCGCAGGCTCAAAGGAGTCAAAATCGCAAAGCCTGTCATTTGCCTTTATAAATTTTTCTGAAAATCTCATATTCCGTCTCCTTAAATTTTTCTCAATTATACATTATAAGAGACGATAAGTCAACAAAAACGGAACAAAACAAAGCTTTACCCAAGATGCGGCTGCGGTTTAATTTCTGATTTTCCGGGGGATTTCATGAAAAGATATTTAAAGATTAGAAAACAGTAATTTTGTGTTATATCCTTATTCTGTGTCCTTCTTGCATAAAATTTAAAATAGTGGTAAAATAATCTAAAAGGAGAAATGACTATGAATATATGTGTATTTGGTGCGGCAAGCAATGAAATAGATAAATCTTATATTGAAGCCGTTGAAAAGCTCGGAGAAACAATGGTTAAAAGGGGTCACAGCCTTGTGTTCGGCGCAGGCGGTCATGGGCTTATGGGCGCCGTTGCAAGGGGCGTAAATAAAGCCGGCGGAGAAATTTTCGGCGTTATCCCCAAGTTTTTCAGAGATGAAGAAATTGAGGCAATTTTTGATAAGTGCACTCAGCTTATTTATACAGAAACAATGGCGGAAAGAAAAACAAGAATGGAAAATGAGGCAGATGCCTTTTTAATTGTTCCCGGCGGAATAGGCACCTTTGAGGAATTTTTCCAGGTGCTTACCTTAAAACAGCTGGGAAGACATTCAAAGCCTATTGCAATTTACGATATAAACGGCTACTATGAAGAGCTGGAGGCTTTTCTTCAGGTTTCAATGAGGGAAAGATTTATAAGGGAAAATTGCAGAGAGCTTTATGGCTACGGTAAATCTGCCGAAGATGTTCTTAAATATATTGAAGAGGATGAACAGAAAACAAGAGATGTTCACGATTTTAAAATAGGATAATAAAAAACATAGCTGTTCGTTTTTAATATTAACTGTCTCGCAACAAAAGGAGCTGTAACGCCGGTGGGTATCACCGGCATTACAGCTCCTTTGTCAATTTTATTCTTTAAATAATTTTCCCTGAAAGGTGTTCCTTTCGAAAAGGGTTTTGTCAATAGTTCCAAGAACCGCAATTTTGTTTTTGCTCCAAAGGGGAGCAATAAGCTTGTCCTTTGAGCCGTCGCCGGTAATTCTTTCAATTACCGTTTCGGCAGGAAGCAACTCAAGCTGACGGCAAACAACGTCGATATAATCCTCAAAGGTCATTTCGCTGAAAACGCCCTTTTTAAAATCCTCTGCAATGCGGCTTCCCTGCATAATGTGAAGAAGATGAATTTTCATTCCGTCGGGCTTAAGCCTTCCGAGAACTCTTGCATTTTCAATCATCATTTCCTTTGTTTCAAAGGGCAGACCGTTAATAATGTGAACGCAAATCCTTATGCCCTTTTCCTTTAAAAGAGAATAGGTGCTTAAAAAATCTTCAAAGGAGTGACCTCTGTTTATTATTTCTGCAGTTTTATCAAAGGTTGTCTGAAGCCCGAGCTCAACAGTAAGGTGAGTTCTTTTGGAGAGCTCCTTTAAATAGTTTATTTTGTCTTTATCAAGGCAGTCTGCCCTTGTGGCAACGCTTAAACCAACGGCGCCTTCAAAGGATACCGCCTCTTCAAAAAGAGCTTTTAATTTTTCAAGGGGAGCATAGGTGCTTGTGCCCGACTGAAAATAGGGAATAAGACCAACCTTACCCCATTTTTTGAAAATTCTTTCCTTTTCTTTTTCAAACTGCTCCTTAACCGAGCCTTTTCCCGAAAACTCCGAGCCGCCTGAAATACAGTAAGAACAGCCGCCAAAGCCGCAGGCTCCGTCTTTGTTCGGGCAGGTAAAGCCCCCGTCGAGCACCGCTTTGAAAATTCTGCCGCCGAAGGTGTGCTTATTATGGTAATAAAGGGTGTGATACCTTTTGTTATCGTCGGAATACTTAAATGGATTTTCCATTGAAAATTGCCTCCGCAACGCCGTCTCTTACGCTTTTTGTGCAGAACACCAACGTGTCAGAGCCGGTTATTTTCAAAAGAGCAAGGGTGGGGCAAAGTCCCGCGGTTATTATATCCGCTCTGCGGTCTTCAATGCCAAGCTTTTTAGCTCTTTCGCAAACTTTTGTGTTGTATATTTTTTCAAAAATCTCAGAAACCTTGGTGTCCGGAATGGTTTTCCCATCAATTTCTCTGTCCGAATCGGTATTAAGGCTAAGTCTTGCAAGCTCTTTAACAGAGCCGCCCAACACCACAAAAGGATAGGGCTTTTTAATCCAGCTGAATTTTTTAAATTCGTCATAAAGAAAGGCGTTCAGCGCTTCAACGCCCTTTTTGTCAGGCTCAAACTGTTCGGTAAGAACAACACAGCCGTAGGGCGTGGAAACAAATTCTTTAAGCTCGCCCTTTTCAACAAGGCCTGCTTCAACGCTTCCGCCACCGGTGTCAACAAAATAAAAGCTTTCCTCTTTGCAAACCGAGCAGGCGGCAAGAGAGGCAAAAAGAGCCTCGTCCTTTCCGTTTATTATTTTAATTTCAATTCCCGTTGCTTCTTTAACAAGATTAACAAAAAAGGAGGAGTTTTCCGCTCTTCTTAAGCTTTCTGTCGCAATTGCTTCAACCCGGTCTGCCTTTTGTTCTTTTATTATAAGGCTGAATTCAAGAAAAGCCTTAAGAGTTCTTTCCATAGGCTCCTTTTTAAGCATATTGTCTGTTTCAAGGCCTTCTGCAAGGCGAACGGTTTCCCTTTTTCTGAAAATTTCCTTAAGCCCGTTTTCGCAGGTATAAATGCCAAGCCTTGCGGAGTTTGAACCTAAATCTATAACAGCTAACCTCATATTTTTCTCCTTTTTAAAAATGTAGGGGAGGATGCCCTCATCCTCCCTTAAATAAATTGTTCAGATTGTGTATTTGGGCACAATATGGACAATTTTTATTTTTTTATTTCCTCAAGAAATTCTTCTATCTTATCAAGTGCTTTTTCAATTTTTTCAAGGGAATAAGCATAAGAAACCCTTGTAAAGCCCTCGCCTGAATCACCAAAAGCATTTCCGGGGATAATTGCAACCTTCTTTTTCATTAAAAGGGTCTGGCAGAATTCGTCAGAAGACATTCCTGTTGACTTAATGCAGGGGAACACATAAAAAGCGCCCTTTGCTTCAAAGCAGTCAAGTCCCATTTTGTTGAAGCGGTCAATTATGTAGCGGCGGCGAACGTTGTATTCGTCTGCCATTTCTTCAATATCCGAGTCGCCGTTTTTAAGGGCTTCAATTGCCGCATACTGGCTTGTTGTAGGCGCAGACATAATTCCGAACTGATGAATTTTCGTCATTGCCTTAATAACAGAAGCATCGCCAACAGCATAACCAAGACGCCAGCCGGTCATAGCATAGCATTTTGAAAAACCGCCTACAATAACGGTTCTGTCCTTCATTGAAGGAATGTTTGCAATTGAAAAATGCTTTTGTCCGTAAGTAAGCTCCGCATAAATTTCGTCGGAAAGAACAACAATGTTGGTTTTTTCAAGAACCTTTGCAATTTCTTCAAGCTCTTCCTTTTCCATAATGGCACCGGTAGGGTTATTTGGGAAGGGAAGAATAAGAAGCTTGGTTTTTTCGGTAATTGCTTCTTCAAGAGCCTTTGCGGTAAGCTTGAAGTTGTCCTCTGCTTTTGTTACAATGGGAACGGGAATTCCGCCTGCAAGCCTTGTGCAGGGGTCGTAGCAAACAAAGCTTGGCTCGGGAATAAGAACCTCGTCGCCGGGAGCAACAACCGCTCTTATCATAAGGTCAATAGCTTCGCTTCCGCCAACGGTAACCAGAACGTTTTCCGGCTCGTAGCAAAGAGTAAAGCGTCTTAAAAGATATCTGCAGATTTCCTTTCTCAAAGGAAGCAAACCTGAGTTTGAGGTATAATATGTCTGCCCCTTTTCAAGGGACATAATTCCTGCATCTCTGATATGCCAGGGGGTAATAAAATCGGGCTCGCCAATTCCCAGTGAAATGGCATCCTCCATTTCGTTTACAATGTCGAAAAACTTTCTGATACCCGACGGTTTTATTCCGCTGACAACAGGAGAAATAATATCGTCAAAGTTAATCAAAATGTAATCACCTGTCTTCCGTCTTCTTTTTCGCCGTCAAGAAGCTTTCCGCTCTCTTTATATTTTTTCAGAACGAAATGGGTTGTTGTAGAGATAACGCCCTCCATAGGTGAAAGGTGCTCAGCAACAAAAAGAGCAACGTCTTTAAGGCTCTGACCTTCAATAACAAGCAAAAAGTCGTAACCGCCGGACATAAGGTAAACGCTGTTAACCTGAGGAATCTGGTAAAGTCTGTTGGCAAAATCGTCATAGCCTTTAACGCCCGGGTTAACCTTAAGCTCAATGTAAACCGCCGCCCAGTCGCTTTGCGCTTTGTCCCAGTTGATAATGGCGCGGTAACCTGCAATTACACCTTCTGCCTGAAGAGCTTTAATTTCCTTTTTAACTTCCTCAACGTCTGCATTAAGCTTTAATGCAAGGTTTTCGGGAGTTTCCATACAGTTTTTTTCCAGAAGCTTTAAAAGTTTTATTCTGTCCATTGATTTTTACCTCCGATTTATTCTGAATCTGTAATAAGAGATTCTAATTTTTCCTGATACTGGCTTACCGAAAGGGAAACGTTTGCCTTCAGCTGGCGAATTTCCTCGTTAAGCTTTTTCTGAACCATTTTTGTTTGTCTTATTTCTTCGTCGAGCTGTTCTTTAACTTTAACAGATTCCGAAGTGGCATTTTCAATAATTTCCTTTGCCTTTCTTTCGGCGCTTATAATAGCCTCGCCAACGCAGCTTGAATTTTTTTCAAGCTCTGCGCATTTTTGTTTAAGACTTTCTATTTCTTTTTTAAGCTCGGCGTTTTCGTCTTCAAGCCTGTCAAGCTCGTCCTGAGTTTTAATTCCAAGCTCTGAAATATAGCTGATTACGTCCATTTTTCTGTAACCGCCGAAAACTGAGGTTTTAAAAAGTTTTTCCATTGTGTTTCATTCCTTTTTATATACAAATTATTCCTGCTGTCCGTCAAGAGGCAGTTTAATGGTAACCGTTGTGCCCTTTTCGTATTCGCTGTCAAGAGAAATGGTGCCGTTATGAGCCTCAACAAGCTCTTTAGCAATGGCAAGACCAAGTCCGGTTCCGCCCTCTTTTCTTGAACGGGCTTTGTCAACCCTGTAAAATCTTTCGAAAATCATAGGCAGGTCTTTTTCGGGAATACCGATACCCGTGTCGGAAATCTTTATGTATGACATCTGCTCCTGATGTCCGCAAACAACGGTAATTGTTCCCTTGTCGGGAGTGTATTTTATAGCGTTTGACAGAATGTTTAAAATAACCTGGCTTATTCTGTCTTTATCAATAACAACGTTGAAGGGGTCGCCGCTCTTTATGTAGGTAAGGGTCTGACCTCTCTTTTCAGAGTCAATCTTAACGGTGTTGATAATATCTGCCGTAAGCTGCTGAAGGTCGGTTTCCTCAAAGTTGAATTTCGCCTTGGCGTGGTCAAGCTGAGAGAGAACAAGAAGGTCTTTAACAAGCCTTGTCATTCTGTCCGCCTCGTTGTTTATAACGCTTAAAAAGCTGTCTCTTGTCTGCTTGTCGTCAATATCGTTATCAAGAAGGGTTTCGCTGTAGCTCTTAATGTTGGTAAGAGGGGTTCTCAGCTCGTGAGAAACGTTTGCAACAAAGGTCCTTCGCGACTGTTCAAGTTTCTGCTGCTTTGTAACGTCCTGAAAAGCGGCAATAATGCCTTCAATTTTGTTTGCATCGTTTGAATAAGGGGCAAAGTGAATGTTAAGAATAAGCCCGTTTGCTTCAATTTGCCACTCTCTTTGAACCTCTTCGTTTTTAACCATAAGCTCCTTCATTGAAAGGGGAATTCCCAGCTCTTTGAAAAACTCGTCAAAGGAGTAGGTTTTTCTTCGGTCAAGCTTTAACATTTTTCCCGCCGCCGGATTAATATGAGTGCTTTTTCCGTTTAAGTTAAAAGCCATAACTCCGTCGTCGAGGTTTTTGAGAATAACGGCAATTTTATCCTTTTCGCCGGAAATTTCGTCAAGGGTTTGCTTAAGCTTTACCGCCATATTGTTAAAGGTGTTGGTAAGGTCGCCTATTTCATCGTCGCCCTTAACCTCAATAACGTTGTCAAACTTGCCCTCCGACATTTTGCTCGCCTTTTCGGTAATGCTCTTAATGGGAACCGTAATGGTACGGCTCAGGAGAATACTTAAAATAAGCGAAATGAGAGCGCCGTATAAAATAGCGTTAATAACAACGGTGAACATATTGTGGGAAACGGAAATAAGCTCCTGCTTGTTGTCCTTAATGTAAATGATATAGGCAACCTCGTTGCCGTCTTTAACAGGGTAGGCATAGTCCATATAAGGCAGGTTTGTTGAAACCTTGTCGCCCACGTTCCCCGAAATGGCACTTATTATATTTTCAGTAATTTCAGGATTCTCAGTTGCGCTGGAGCTTCCTGAAATGAATTTTGCAGATTTTCCGTCAAGAATGTAATAGTCCCTGTTTGTATTTATGCCCAGTCTGCTGGTAGAGAAGGCTTCCATAACCTCTTTAAGCTTTTCTTTTGGGTTTTCCTCAGAAAGAGCGTAAACAAGGTTGTCGGAAATGTCGCCAGCAAACTCCTGGTTCATACTTTCGGTAAACTGAGTATGATAGAAAACGGAAATACTGTTAAGAAGAAGAGTTCCCGTAACTATCATAACCGAGAGGACCAGCAAAACAAAAATAGCAATCAGTTTCCATTGCAGCTTGCCGAGAAGACGTTTTCTTTTTTTTGCCAAAAAGACCAAACTCCCTCAATTATATATAATTAAATATATTATACCAATAAAACCTGTGTTTTGTCAATTAAACTTCTATTGTACGGTTATACTGTGTAAAATGAATAAAACAGCGGATTTTGTCGGTTTCGTGCATTTTGCTTACGGCAATTTTGTAAAAGGCAAGCTGCCTTGTGTAAAGGTCAATTCTGTCCTTTTCGTTGAATTGGTCAAGAGTGTCGGTTTTATAGTCAACAATGTAAAATTCATCGCCCTGCCTGAAGTAACAGTCAATTACTCCCTGAACCTGAATTTTTTCGCCGCCCCTTTCTTTATCAATAACACTACTGTCAATTAAAATGTTGAAGGGGGCTTCTTTGTAAACCTCGTCAGCCGCCTTAAGCTTAATGCAAAGGGGAGAGGTGTAGTAAGGATAAAGCTCTGATATGCTTACCCATTCTGCCTCCTCATGGGTTATAATTCCCTCTTCAACCAGAAGCGCAATGGCGTTTTCAAGGTCTTTCTCACAGTTTATTTTCTTTTCGTCGGTTTTTTCCATAACAAGATGAACAACAGTTCCTCTTTCTGCCCCGCTCATTTTAAGCTCCTTCTTTTTAACAAAGCTGCCCGAAAAACCGAAGTAATCGGAGGCGTGCTCATCCTCAAAAAGAAGCTTTTTAAGCTCTGAAACGGAATATTTTGAATAAAAGCTTCCGGCTGAGCCGGGATAAACATATTCAAGCTTTTCCCTTATGCTGTCGGAAATTTCCGGGAGCGGCTTTTCCTCAGCCTCATCAGGCTCCTCGGCTCCGGGGTTAATTGAAATTCCGTCGAAGCTTAAGGTTATGAGCTTGTTGTTTTTATAAAAAAGCTCGTTGCCGCAACCGTAAAGAACCATATCAAGATAATTTTTAACGTTGCTTACCGCCTCGGGGGAAAGCTTTTCTCTGGAGCAGAGAAAACTGTCAGACCATTCTTTTACAGATTTTTCAACATCGCTTACCGAGCCTAAAAGAACAAGCTTTTCCTTTGCTCTTGTAAGGGCAACGTATAAAATTCTCATTTCCTCAGAAAGGTTTTCCTCTTTGATTTTGTTTGCAATGTCAGCCCTTAAGGGAGAAGGGTAGGAAAGGTTGTTTTCGCTGTCGTCATGGTTAACGCCTATTCCCAGCTTCTTGTGAAGAAGAAGGTGATTCTTTAAATCCTTGCTTGCAACCTTGTCGCCCATATCGCAAACAATAACAATGGGGTATTCAAGCCCCTTGCTTTTGTGAATGGTGCTTATTTTAACAACGTCGAGAGCCGCAGGGAGAATTTTCGGAGAAATCATAGGGTTGCTGTAATCGTCGAAGTTTTCAAGGTAAATAAGAAAGCTGAAAAGCCCCTTGTTCTGAACCCCTTCAAAATTTCTCGCCGTGTTAACCAGAAAGTTAAGGTTTGAACGTCTTTGCATTCCGCCCTGCATAGCAGTTACATATTCCTCAAAGAAGGTTTTTTCAATTATTTCGCAGATAAGAGAGGCAACGGAAACGTTTTTTGCCTTTTCACCGAATCTTTTATAATCCTCAAGGAAAATTTTTATTTTCAGATTTTCAAGCTCATCCTCTGAGGTGTAAGCTCCTATAAGGTCGTAAAATTTGGTGTCCCTTTCTCCGCTTTGCCTTATTTTAACAAGAAGCTCGTCGGAAAAATTGTAAAGGGGCGATCTTAAAACTGCGGCAAAGGGAATGTCCTGATAAGGATTGTCAATAATTTTAAGGTAGGAAACAACAACCTGAGTTTCGTAAGAGGAAAACAGGCGGTTCTTTCCGTCGTCGTTATAAACGGGAATTTTGCAGGCGGTAAGGCAGTCGGCAATAACGTCAGATCTGTTTGCGGCGTTTCTTATAAGAACCGCAAAGTCTTTATACTGCGCCTTTCTTGTGCCTTCGCCCTCTTTAAGGTCAAGCTTTCCCACAAGGGAGCTTATTATTTCCGCAATTTTATAGCCTTCCTGCTCAATGGCTGAAAGCTCATCGTCTGCCTTTGGTTTTTGCAGAACGTGAATGTCAATTGTAGGGTCGTCGCCCTGGTAGCCCTTTTCGTTGTAATAAAGAAACTCGTCTTTGTTATAGTCAACCTCGCCGGTTACAAGGTTCATTATTTTTGAAAAAACCTTGTTGGTAAAGTCAAGAATATTCCTTCTGCTTCTGAAATTTTTGTTAAGGAAAATTCTTTTCCCGTCGGTATCCTCACGGGCATAGCTTTCGGTTTTCTCGCGGAAAATTTCGGGAGCGGTATTTCTGAAACAGTAAATGCTCTGCTTCATATCTCCAACCATAAAAATATTGCTCATATTTTTAGAAACCGCAGAGAAAATAGCATCCTGAGAGGGGCTTGTGTCCTGATATTCGTCAATTATAATTTCGTCAAAGCTTTCTGAAAGCTTTATTGCCGTTTCCGTTGGGGTTTTGTCTTTGTTAACAAGAAGCTTTAAGGCAAAATGCTCAAGGTCGTTGTAGTCAACAATATTTTTCGCCCTTTTCTTTTCGGAAAAAATATTATCAAGCTCACAAACAAGCTTTATAAGCGTTTCAGCGTCGGCTCTCTGCCTGTCAACAAAATCGCAAAGAGTTGCACTTTTGAAAAGGAAAAGGGGTCTTAAAGCCTTTAAGGTGTTTAAAAATTCGCTTTTTGTCTGCTTCGACTTTTCCACTACCTCTTCGGGAACTTCTTTTTTATAAACAGATATTGTTTTCGGAGAAGAGTGAACACATTCGAAAAGGTCGTCGTAATCTTCAAGGTTTTTGCCTTCAAAAATGGCAAGGTCTGTTTCATATGCCTCAACGGGCTTTTCACAGCCGGGGGTAACCTTTAATATTTCAAGCATTTTCTTATGCTTTTTAATTATCTCCTCAAGCCTTGCCTTTGCCTTTGAAGTATCGGTAAGCTTTTCTTTGTCATAGCCTGCCATTGCAAGCTCAAACCAGTCTTTGGGGAAGGCAAGGTCTTTTACAAACTTGTGCATTCCGGCAAGCATATCGGAAAAGGTGTTAACATTTTTGTTTGCCAGAGCAGAAAGGGCAGACAAAAAGTCTTTATCCTGCTCTTCAAATTTGGTTTCAATAAGCTCCTCAAGGCTCTGATTTAAAATAACGTTACATTCAGAGGCATCTCCAATTGCAAAGTCTGCGGCAAGTCCCAGCTTTGCAAAATTGTCTCTTACAAGTCTAAGACAGAAGGAGTGAACCGTGCAAATGTTTGCCGCGGGAAGGAGAAGAAGCTGTTTTTTGTATCTTTCTGCTTTCTCACGGGAGTCGGCAGATGAAATTTTTTCAATAAGGGCTGCGGCAATTTTTTCGCGCATCTGTGCCGCTGCCGCATTTGTAAAGGTAACAATAATAAGACGGTCAATGTCAAAGGAGTCAATAAGCCTTATAACTCTTTCAACCAGAACTGCGGTTTTTCCCGAGCCTGCCGCCGCAGAAACTATAACAGAGCTGTGTCTGTGGTCAATTGCTTCTTTTTGTTGGTCTGTCCAGTCTACTTTTGCCATCAGCTTATTCCTCCTCTCCTGCAGATTTGCAGATTTTTCTGTAAGTTCCTCTGCCTTTTTCGAAGCCGCAAACGGCGGTATATTCGCAAAAATCGCAGGCGGTTCTGCTTCCCGATGCAACCGGGAGAACCGATGTATCGCCGCCGGTAATCCTTTCGGCGTATTCTGTTATTTTTTCAAACATTTTTTCGCTTATTTCCTCGTATTTTTCCGGAGGAAGCTCTCTGGTGAAGGCGCCTCTCTTCTTCACAAAGCTGGTTTTTATAACAGAAGATGCTCCGTCAACGTTTATATCCATATCAACAACGTCCTCGGAGTCTCCCACAACGTAGCCGTTAAGGGCAAAGCTTTTTAAAATTTCCCTCTGAAGCGTGTCCTCGCTCATACCCTCGGTAAATTCAATTTTGGGGCTGTGCATTGTAAGGTAAAACATTCCCTTTATTTTGCCCATGGAATTTCTCAGGGCGTTGGCGTAAACAAAAAGCTGAAGAGAAATTCCCTGCTCAACCTCGGGAAGATTTATGTCGTGCTCGCTTGATTTGTAGTCAATTATACGGTAGCCGTCCTCTGACCTGTCAACTCTGTCAACAATGCCGTAAAGGGTAACCGAGCTTCCCTTCGGTGTTTTAATTGTAATTGGTGTAATTTCTTCGCATTTTCCTATGTCAAGCTCAGAAGCATAGGGGGTAAAAATTCCTGCCTGAACCTGCCTTACCACTGCCCAGAGGGTGTCGGAAGCGGATTTTTTCAGTTTTTCCACAAGAAATTCGTGTCTTTTGGTCATAAGGGGAGTTTTTTCAAGAAGAATTTTAACCGATTCCTCTGAAAGCTCATAGCCTTTTTTAACACAGTCTTCTTTTGTTATGCCGTTCCAGCTCAGATTGTTTTCCATAACATATGCCGTGAATCTGTCCATAACATCGTGCATAAATATTCCCGCATCGGGAGGGGAGAGCTCCTGCCTGTCCCTTGGGGAAAGCTTAAGACCGTAGGTGGCAAAAAACTTGAAGGGGCACTGGGCAAAAGCCTCGAGCCTTGAAACGGTGGCGTGAAGATTCTTTCCCCAGAGCCTTTCAGCCATTTCTTCGGAAATTGAGGAAAAGGTTGAAAATCTTTTTGCGGAAAGAATATATTTAATTCTTTTCTGCCATTTTTCGTTTTCAAGATACCATCTTTTCGCCTGGGCAAAAAGGTCTGACTTTTCATTTATAAGCATCTGGCAAACGGTTGCTCTTGCGGTTGAAATAAGGCTTTCATCACAAGCCCCTATGGAGCTTATTTCCGAAAGAAGCGGGAAAAGGGCTTTCAGCTCTGTAACAACAGAGGAGGCTCTCGTGCCTGCTCTTGAAATGTCAGAAACAGGATAGGAAACAATAAGCTTTTCCGTTGGTATGGTAAGAATTTCGTAAATTTTAAAGGGCTGCTCAAGAGCCTTTCTCTTAAGGTCGGGAGCAAGCTCAATTTCGTTCTCGCGAAGAATACGTCTTTCATTGTCGGTAAGAAGTCCCGTTCCGGAGGGAAGCTGAGGGAAGTTTGCATCGGTAGCGCCGATGATATATAAAATTCTGAAATTATGATGTCTTATTTCATCGGGACCGGCACAAAGAATTTCGTCGCTTGAAGGCGGAAGGGTGGAAAGCTTGCTTTCTGAAAAAGCGCTCTTCATCATATCCGAAAGCTTTTCAATGCCAAAGGAATCCTTTTCCATACAAACGTAAAGCTGATTGCAAACGTCTGAAAAGCATTCGTAGGCTCTTTTGTATTCCATTGCTTCCTTTATAAGATTCTTTTTTGAAAGAAAAGCTATAAGCTTTTCCGTTTTCTTTTCAAAGTCAATCAGGTCGCAGAAGCTCTCAAGAGCTTCAATGTAGTCTCCGCAGAGGGTTTTTCCCTTGGTGCTTTCCCTGAAGGGCATAACAAGAGAAAGAAACTGCTCTCTGGCACGGTTTATTTTTTTAAGGTCGTATTTGTCAGCCTTAAAGGTAAACTCGTTCTGCCAGGTGCTTCCTTTTATTCCGTTGTCAAGAACATAGTTTTCAAGAAGATTTACATTTTCAACGTCAATAAAGCCTGTTTTCAGAAAGGTAAAAACAGCCTCGTAGGAAAAGGAACTTATAAAAATGTCAAAAAGCGAAAGAAAAAGCAGACAAACCGGATGCATAAGCATGGTTTTCGGCAGATTCATATAGTATCTTATCCCGTGTTTCTTAAAGGAGCTTTCAATAATTCCGCTGTATTCTCCCGGATTGGGACACATAATTCCGATATCGGAAAATCGGTAGCCTTTTTTTGTTTTTTCAATAATGTCCCTTGCCAGCATATCCGTTTCCTCGTAGGGGCTTTCAGAGCTGAAAAGGAAAATGTCTTCGGTTTTTTCTTTGTACGATGCGCCGTTGTATCTTGCATAGTTTTCTTCAAGGAACAAAAGCTCGCCGGTGTGTTTCTTGTTTTCTGTAAGGGTAATAACCTTTTCCGGCTTTCCGAGAATTTCCTCAAGCTGTCTTAAGGTTCCCTGAACGGGGCCGAAAAGGGAATTGTCGGAGCTGTCCTTGTTAAGAGAAATGAAAAGCCCCTTTGAATAAAGGTTAAGCTCTCTTAAAACCGAAAGCTCGGCGGCGGTGAAGCTTGAAAAGCTGTCAACTAAAAAGCTTGTGTTTTTAACATAGTCAGAGCTTTTTATAAGGGTGGCAAGATAAGTAATGTTGTCATCTGCATCAAAGCCGAATTTTGAAATTTCCTTTTCATATTCTTCAAAAATAAGGGCAAGGTCTTTAAGCTTTAATGAGGCAGAGCCTTCGGAAATTTTGTCCGAGGCGTCTTTTATGCTTTCAAGGGTAACCGCGTGCCTCTTGAATTCTGCAAGGGTTGCGGTAATTCGTCCCGTCATAAGGCTTGTTTTTGAACTGCTTCTGTAAATTTTAAGCTTGTCTGCATTTTTTGAGAGAATTCTGTTTACAATAACCGTTTTTCCTATTCCGCTTACATAATTTCTCTTTCTGCCGCAGCAAAGCCCGTAAATTTTATGAAAAAGACGTCCGAAGCTTAAAACGTCAATCCCTCTGCCAAGATAACCGGTTTTCTCAATAACCTTGTTTTCCGTAAGCAGAGAAATTTGTTCAGGTATGATAAGAACGGCGTTTTCGCCCTTTTTTCTGTACTCGTCCATCTGATTTATAAAGTATGAAGTTTTTCCGGTGCCGGTCGCACCCGTAATTAAAAAGTAAGCCATATTTTCTCCAGAAATCAAGTTTTTTCTTTAATTATATAATAGGTAAAATTCAAAGTCAAAAAATTTTTTTCAAAAAATTTCGCTTTAGTGCTTTACTTTACTAAAATCTTGTGGTATACTATGTTCATAATCTTAAAATTAGGAGAGATAAAAATGAAAAAAGTATTAAGTTTAATTATGGTTCTTGCTCTTGCAGTTTGCGCTTTTGCTTCCTGCTCAGGCACAGGTGAAGAAACAGGAACAAGCTACGACGGCCTTGCAATTGCAATGGAACTTACAAGCGAAGAATACGGCATCGGCTTCAGAAAAGGTTCAGACCTTGCTGCTGAAGTTGATAAAATTATGGACGAAATGAAAGCAGACGGTTCTCTTGCTGCTCTTGCAGAAAAATATGAGCTCACTCTTTCAGACAATGACACAGTTAATAATACAGACGAAGCTACAATTAAGGATATCGACTACATAAAGGCAAACGGTAAGCTGGTTATCGGTATTACAGACTATGCTCCTATGAACTACAAAGACGAAAACGGCGAATGGACAGGATTTGATACAGAATTTGCAATTGCAGTTTGTGAAAAATTAGGCGTAACAGCTGAATTCGTTGAAATTGACTGGGACAACAAATTCGTTGCTCTTGAATCAAAAGCAATCGACTGTATCTGGAACGGTATGACAATTTCTGAAGAAGTTCTTAAAAACACAAGCTGCTCAAAGGCTTATGTTAAAAATGCTCAGGTTGTAGTTATGGCTGAAGACAAGGTTGCTGAATATGCAACCGCTGAATCAATGAAAGACCTTAACTTTGCTGCAGAAGCAGGTTCAGCAGGCGCAACAGCTGCAAACGACAACGGCTTTGCAAACCTCGTAGAAGTACCTGCACAGACAGACGCTCTTCTTGAAGTACAGAGCGGCTCCTGCGATGCTTGTATTATCGATATTACAATGGCAAACGCTATGCTGGGTAAATAAAATCCTGTAACAAAAAAATAACAATGCGCGGCAGTAAGTCTTTTTAAAGGCTTATTGCCTTTGCTTGTGTATTGGATAAATATAGGTGAAAATATGTTTATTGAAGTAACTATGAGTCTTTTTCAGGGACTCGCAACAACATTTGAAATTTTTATACTCACCCTTGCCTTTGCGCTTCCGCTGGGACTTATAATAAGCTTTGCGTCAATGAGTAAGTTTCTGCCCCTTAAGTGGCTTACAAAAACTGTAATCTGGATAATAAGGGGAACTCCTCTTATGCTTCAGCTTATCATAATTTTCTACGGTCCCGGTCTTGTGGGAACCTGGGCAGAGGAAATGATAAACAAGGGAATTTTTTCCGGAGCGCTTATAAACTGGCTCTCAACCTGGAAGGTTTTCGACAGATTCTTTGCGGTAATGCTGGCATTTGTAATTAACTATGCCTGCTATTTTTCTGAAATATACCGTGGCGGAATCGAGTCAATTCCAAAGGGACAGTACGAAGCGGGCCAGGTTCTGGGAATGACGAAAACCCAGGTTTTCTTTAAAGTTGTGCTTATGCAGGTGGTAAAAAGAATAGTTCCGCCTATGAGCAACGAAATAATGACGCTTGTAAAGGATACCTCCCTTGCAAGAATAGTTATGGTTTATGAAATTATCTGGAACGCCCAGA
The DNA here is from genome assembly GCA_045605445.1 of Clostridia bacterium. GTDB lineage: Bacteria > Bacillota > Clostridia > RGIG6154 > RGIG6154 > CAZMHL01. Next base: position 73,869 of record JAZUPZ010000044.1, read on the forward strand.
AATTTATAAAGAGTGACGGTATCATATGGCCGCTGTTCTATACGGGCGCATATTATCTTGTTTTCTGCGGAATCCTTACACTTTTGTTCGGATACATAGAGAAAAAGCTTAATTACTATAAAGGGTAGGTGCTTTGATGAGTATACTTGAAGTTAAAGATATAAATAAAAGCTTTGGAAGCACCAGGGTTCTTAAAGGTGTAAGCTTTGATATGAAAGAGGGCGAGGTTGTTTCAATAATCGGCTCCTCGGGAAGCGGAAAAACAACCCTTCTCCGCTGTATCGGTTTTCTTGAAAAGGCTGATAAAGGCGTTGTTACCGTACATGGCGATGTGGTTTTCGATGCGGAAAGCAAGCTTAAGCTTTCCCCTGCAGAGCTCAGAAAAATGCAGTTGAATTTCGGCTTCGTTTTTCAGCAGTTCCATCTGTTTCCGCAATACAGCGTTCTTGAAAATGTAACTCTTGCTCCTAAGCTTCTTGCAAAGGAAAGAGAAGATTTCAAGAAAAACAAAAAGGAAATTTATGCAAAAATAGAAGAGGATGCAAAAGAGCTTTTAAAGCGCTCGGGACTTATTGATAAAATAAATAATTACCCCTGCGAGCTTTCGGGCGGTCAGCAACAAAGGGTTGCAATTGCAAGGGCTCTTGCCTTAAAGCCTGAAATAATGCTCTTTGATGAGCCCACCTCGGCGCTTGACCCCGAGCTTACAAACGAGGTTTTAAAGGTTATAAAATCCCTTGCCGACGATAATATGACAATGATAATAGTAACCCACGAAATGACCTTTGCAAAAAACATTTCCGACAGAGTTATCTTTATGGACGGCGGCGTTATCGCCGAAGAGGGCAAACCGGAAGAAATTTTCGCAAACCCGAAGACAGAGCGTCTTAAAGAATTCCTTTCAAACGTGAGAATATAATTAAAAGCACCCAACGGGTGCTTTTAATGAATAATGAATAGTTAATAGTGAATAATTGATGTGCAAAGTCGGGTAAACCCGACTTTGTTTTATTTATTCTCATTCCTGTAAGCAAATAGTGCGATAACAGAAGATATAATTGTAAACACCTGTGAAAGGAAGGTTGATGAGCCTGCGCAAATGTTATAAATCAACCACACAATGGCGTTTGAAAGGGTGTAAATTCTTGTAATCTGTTCGCTTCTTGTGAAAACTGCAAGTGTGAAGAGTATGGAACCGATAATAGGCAAAAGCTCAATGGCGTTTTTAATATTTATTCCCGGAACAAATCCCGGTAATGAAACCATTCCGTAAATTCCGATAATTATGTAAAGAACAAGGAAAACAAGTATTTCCCAGGTTGGGATTTTAGTTTCTCTTGTAATGTGGAAAAGTGAAACAAGGTTTTGTACTACCGCAAGCGATGTGATACAAATTGCCGAGCCGAGTTTTCCAATTAACAGATAGTTAATTGAAACAAGTCCGTTAGCCAAACCACTTGCCACAAGCATCATCCATTTTTTCTTCAAAAAGGGATAGATAAGGCAAACGCCCGATGCAAGATATCCTAATATCTGTCCGATTATGTATGCCATAAATTGTCCTCCATATGTGCTAAACTGTATAATTACTGTAACAGTATACTATAATATCACAAATTGTCAATAAAAAATGAGTTCTTTTTTAGAACTCATTTTTTATATAGGAAAGTGGGTTTATTGTTTCGCCATCCTTTTTCATTTCAAAGTGAAGATGTGCCTCGTCGCCGGTTTCCATAAGCGCCGTGTCCCCAATTCCCGAAATAACCATTCCTTTTTTTATTTCCTGCCCTACGGTTACCATTTCAAGGGTGGAAAGGTTTGAATAAATGCTTTTTATTCCGTTTTTATGGTCAATGACAATGGTGTTTCCCATAAGCGCGTCGTTATAAGCATCTTCAATAATGCCGTCCTCAACGGCGTAAACCTTGTCAAGAATTTTGCCCTTAATGTCAAGTCCTGGGTGGGTACGATAATCCCTTAAGGTGTTTGAATAAACCAGAGTGTCGGCGTGGTAGTCTTTTATAACCTTGCCTTTAAGGGGCATCTGAGGTTCAAAGGGTTTTGCCGGCTCCTCTTTCTTTTCGGGAACGGGAGCTTTTTCAGTTGTTTTTTCAACTTCCTCGGTAACGGTGGTTTTTACTTCGGTTTCAACAACCTTTTCCGGTTCGTTTTTTGTAAATTCGGGCTGTTTTCTTCCGTCGGTTCTCATTGAAAAAAGTGTGGTTAAGGATGTACATAGTGCAAGAACAAGAGCTATGTACACATAGCGTCTTTTAATTTTAAAGCTTTTCATGGGCTTCTCCTTTCTTTTTTTATCATTATTTCCGCAAAAAAAGGAAATTATACCCTTTATTTTTTTAAAACAAACTCTTGCTAAATATACCCACATATGGTATGATATTATCTGAGAAAGTATACTTATGGGGGTGCAGTTTTAATGAAAAACAAAATCTTCTCAATTTTGCTTGTTGCAATTTTACTTTTACAGACAGGCGTATTGGCAAAATCATTTTCCGATGTCAGCGGACACTGGTCGGAGCCTTATGTTCAGCAGATGACTGACAAAGGCTTTATCAACGGCTTTGAAGACGGAACCTTTAAGCCCGATGCTTCCGTTACAAGAGCAGATGCTCTGGTGCTTATTTCAAGAGTTCTCGGAGCTTCTGACAAAACAATTTCAGAATTTACCGATACGGCATATAACATTTTTTATAAAGACGTGAAAAATCTGGGTTATCCGGGTTATGAAAAAGGCTTTGCTCATCTTTTGTATCACGATGTGTTCTCTGTTAAAGAGCTTACCGCCTTTGTTGAAAACGACCTGGGAAGAACTCCTCTTAAAAGATATGAAGCGGCAATTCTTCTTGTAAAGCTTTTAGGACAGGAGGATACCGTTCTTCAGAACACAATGCCCATTTTAAGCTATAAGGATGCAGACAAAATTCCCGTAAGTGCTCAGGCTTATGTTGAATTCTGCGCAGATACAGGACTTATGCAGGGCGTTGGTGACAATCTTTTCAGCCCTGAAACAGAGGTTACAAGAGGTCAGATTGCGAAAATGCTCTGCACTGCAATCGAACAGCTTAACCTTTCATATACAAAGGGCGTTGTAACAGGTTACGACAAAGCTCTTAACAGCGTTACATATACCTCAGATGATGGAAAAGACATAACCTTTGAAATCTCTTCCGAGGTAATCGTTAAAAGAGATGCTCACGACCTTCTCGATACTTCTCTTATAACCGTAGGAGACCGAATCAATATCACCTGCAAGGGCGACCTTGTGGTAATGGTTGAATTTGTTTCCGTAAAGCCCGACACAACCTACAGAGGAATGTATCTTCAGTATATCAATGGCGCAGGCTACGGTCAGATTGAGGTTCAGAAGGATGAAGATGCAACCAGCACCGAGGTTTACAAGGTTGCGGAAAACTGCGAAATAACTTACGGGGGAGCTTCCTGCGATTTCAGCTATTTCCCCGAATATTGCTATATTGAATTCAAGGTTGAAGACGGAGCCGTTGTATGGGCAGCGGGCAACGAAAAACAGCAAACAGTTGAAGGCGTTGTTGCAGGCTTTGTTTATTCAAACCCTGCAATGCTTGAAGTAACTCTTTCAGACGGAAGCTCAGAAAAATTTGAGTTCGATCCCGGTCTTCAGGTTTCAAGAAACGGCGTTGAAACCTCTATTAAAAATCTTTATGTAGGCGATAAGGTTGTTCTCGGTATTTACTACGGCAAAATAAGATATGTAACAGCTCAGAGTGAAAATACCCAGATAAATGGAACAATAAAGAAAATAGTAATCTCTTCAACCGACCCCAGCATTACAATTGCAACGGAAACCGGCGACAGAGCTTACGATCTCAGCGGCAAGGAACTTTCTGTTGTAATGGAAGACAAGCCGGTTACAATTTATGATTTGAGACTCGGCTTCAAGGCAACTGTTATGCTTGAAGGAACAACCGTAACGAAAATTGTTGTAACAGAAGCAACCGTAACGGAAAAATTCACTATTACAGGAACAGTTGTAACTGTTGATACAACCTATGACAGCATTAAGGTTAAGCTTGCCGACGGAACACAGAGCACCGTTTTTGTAAACGACAATACCGTTATAATCGACTCTAAAACAGGTCAGGCGGTTGAGTTTGCAAATATCCCCGTGGGCTCTACAATAATTTCAATCGTGTCTCCCGATAAGCTCAATAATGTAGCTATTTCAATAGCGGTAATCACGGAGTAAAATATGCTTTATAAAACTCAGAAATATTACGATTTTCTTAAGCTTTTCGAAGAAGAGGACGATTGCCCCGTTTGCGTAATGCTTAAAAAGTGGAGAGTTGCTTTTATAGAAACCTTTCTTTACGAATGTGTAAACGACAGACCCATGCGAAAAAGAATAAGGGAAACGGGAGGCTTCTGTAAGCTTCATGCAAAGGCAATGATGGATGCCGGTGACCCGTTGGGACATTCGGTTATCTATACAACTTTAATTGATGAATACCTTGCAAAGCCGAATGCAAAAAAGAAAAAAGGCTGCCTTATATGCGACCTTGAGGACGAGCAGGAAAGGATAGCTCTTAAAGCCTTTTTAGACTTTTTCAGAGAATCGGAAGAGTTTGTAAAATCCTTTTCCGATAACAAAACCTGCATTTGCAGACCTCATCTTCTTAAAATGAAGAGCCTTACAAGAAGGGATAAAGACTTAATTAAAAAGCTTGATAAGGTTCAGGAGGAAAACTTAAGAGCCGCCCAGAAATGTATTGACGAAATAATAAGAAAACACGACTATCGCTTTGCTCTTGAACAGCTTACCGAACAGGAAAATAAAGCCTGGAAAAGAGCAGTTAAGCTTATGGCGGGAATAGTTGAATAGAACAAAAAAATCAGGATTTTATCCTGATTTTTTTTGTAATGAGAAGTTATTGTTTTTCCAGAAATTCTTCAATTTCCTTTTCTGCGGCGGCAAGCTCCGCAAGAAAGGCAGAGGCGGAAAGGCGGAGAGCCCCTCTTCCCAAAATAATAAGCTGTTCAAGCCCGTCGGAGGTGGCAACGAAAACCCGGTGTTTTTTGCCAAGCTCGTTGGTAACCTTTTCAATGTAGGCATCGGCAGTTTCGGCTTCCTTTGTATAAACAACCGTAATGTTGTTAATGGTTTCCTTTTCACCGGGATTGTTTTTAACCTTGTAGGCGTCAAAAACAAGAATAACCTCTCTGTTTCTTACCATTCTGTAATTGCATAGCCTGTTTATAAGCTCGTATCTGGCATATTCAAGACTGTCCGATGCCAGCTTTTTCATTTCGTCGTCTGCAAAAATAATGTTGTAGCCGTCAACAAGAAGATATTCAGGACCTTCAGGCAGAGGCTTCGCTTTATATTTAAACTCCTTTTTGGGAGCCTTTGCTGTTTCCATAGGGCGGTAAAGCTTTCGCTGAATTTTACCGTAGGTTCTTTCGAAAATTTCAATAAGCTCGTCTTCTCCCGCAATAATTCCCGATTCTCTTATTTTCGGCTGAACTGCGGGAATTTCCTCCTTGTCCTTTAAAAGGGGAAGGTGCATATGCTCGTAAACGTCGTTCCATTTAACGGCAAAGCCTGCTCCCTTGGCACAGAAAACCGAGTCGGGAGTGTTTTCAAGGTCGGCTTCGGGATTGTAGTTAAAGCTTTTTATAATTTCCTCGCTGTCACCACATTCTTCGTAGCCCTTAAAGGTAAGGGTGAGTCTGCCGCAGCCCTTGGTGTAAACGGTAACCTCTCTGCCGTAGTCCCTTATTTTTCTTACGGGAGCGCTGCCCTTTAAAAGGGAGAATTCCTCAAAGGTTTCGGGGGCTTCAAAGCTGCCTCCCATATGCTCAATGTCCGTCATCGCTCTGCCTACGTTTTCGTGGGGGAGCTCAAGGGAAAAGGAATAAACCGGTTCAAGAAGAATGTTTTCAGCTGTCATAAGCCCCTGACGGAGAGCTCTGTAGGTTGCCTGCCTGAAATCTCCGCCTTCGGTGTGCTTTAAGTGGGCACGTCCCGAAACAAGGGTAATTTTCACGTCGGTAATGGGGGAGCCGGTAAGAACCCCTATGTGCGTTTTTTCTCTTAAATGGGTAAGAATAAGCCTTTGCCAGTTTCTGTCCAGCTCGTCCTCGGGAACCTTTGTGTCAAAAACAATTCCGCTTCCTCTTTTTAAAGGCTCGATAAGAAGATGAACCTCGGCATAATGTCTTAAAGGCTCGTAATGGCCTACTCCTTCAACCTTTTCTCTTACGGTTTCTTTAAACACAAGTCCGCTCTGCTCAAAGTCAATGTCCATATCAAATCTTTTTTTTGCAAGAGATTTGATAACCTCAAGCTGAACCTCGCCCATAAGGCTTATGTGAATTTCCTTTAAATGCTCGTTAACCGTAAGGTTGAGCTTGGTTTCCTCAAGGGCAAGCTTTCTTAAGTTTGCAAGAATAAAGTGAGGGTCGGCAGTGTCAGCCGCAATAACCCGATAGGTAAAAATAGGCTCGGTAACAAGCTCGGCTGAGTTCTTTTCAAAGCCCAGCCCCTGCCCTGGGAAGGTTTTTGTGAGTCCCGTAAGAGAAACCACCATTCCCGGATATGCCTTCTGAATACCTGCATACTTAACTCCCGAATAAATTCTTATTTCGTTTACCTTTTCAGAAACCTCTTCGCCCTTTTCGTCCTTAAAGGAAAGTATTTCCTTAACGTTAAGCTCGCCTCCGGTTATTTTAAGGTGAGTAAGTCTGTTTCCTTTTTCGTCCTCGGTTATTTTGAAAACCTTTCCTCCAAATTCCTTTATTTTGCCCGGTGCAACGGTATAGCTTTTAACCGCGTCTATAAATTCGTCAATGCCCTCAAGCTTAAGGGCTGAACCAAAGCAAACGGGGAAAATTTTTCTTAAGGAAATCGCCGAAGAAATATCCTCTTTGGTTATTTCGCTTTCAAGAAAAAGGGAGGTAAGCTTTTCGTCGCAAACGGCAACGTTTTCAATAAAATCCTCGTCCTTTTCGTTGAATTCAACACAATGCCCGCTGAAATTGTCTTTCAGATTTTTAAGAAGATATTCCTTTGAATATGCCGAAATATCCATTTTGTTTACAAAAATAAAAGTGGGAATTCTGTGACTATCAAGCATATTCCAAAGGGTTTTGGTGTGGCTCTGAACTCCTTCGCTTCCGCTTACAACCAGAATTGCATAGTCAAGAACGCTTAAGGTTCTTTCCGCTTCTGCGGCAAAGTCGGTATGCCCCGGAGTATCAAGCAGGGTAAACTCAAAGTCCTCCTTTGAGATAACCGCCTGCTTTGAAAAAATGGTAATTCCTCTGTCTCTTTCAATTTCGTCGGTATCCAAAAAAGAGTCCCTGTGATCCACACGGCCTTGTTTTCTTATGGTATCAAGCTTGTAAAGCAGCCCCTCGGACAAGGTTGTTTTTCCCGAGTCAACGTGGGCAAGTATTCCTATAATAACTCGTTTCATAAAAATAGTATACCACATATTTGTATATATTGCCATACTTTTATTTTGACTGTGGATATACGTTGAGTTGAATTGTAAAAAAGTTTTATCAATAAAATGTTTGCCGGCAGGTAGCGATATTTCATTTTATTTTAAAATTTGGAATAGCAGAGCGCAAAAAAAGGAAAAATAGTAAAAGCTGTTCCAAAAGGAGGAATAAAATGGCATTTGAGGCATTGGAAGAAATTAAGAAAGCCGAAAAAAAGGCGGAGGAAGTTTTAGCTTCTGCAAGGGGACTGGCAAAAATAACGGTTGAAAACGCAAAGGAAAATGCAAAAAGCTTGCTTGAGGAAAGTGAAAAAGAGCTTCAGGCAGAATATGAAAGCCGTGTTGCCGGGGCGAAGGCGAAGGCCGGAGAAATAAGCAAAAAAAGCAGAGAAAATGCAAAAAGTGAAGCAGAAGAAAAAAGAAAAGCAATAGAAACAAAAAAAGAAGAGGCAATCAGAAGAGTAATAGAAAAGGTTCTTTCCTGATTGCGGAAAAATGAAATAAGGGAGGTGAAGGTTTGGCAATTCTTGAAATGAACAAAATAGTTATTTACGGTCTTAACGAGGAAAGAAAAGGCGTTCTGGAGCTTCTTCAGAAAATCGGATGTGTTGAAGTTGAAGCCCTTAATGCTGAAGAAACAGGGCTAGGAAAAAAAGAAACCGTAAAAAGTATATCGGCATTTAACGAAGGTATTGCATCTGCAGAAAGAGCTCTTGAAATTTTAAATTCCATTGCCTTTGAAAAAACGGGAATGTTTTCAAAACGTCCCCTTCGAGGTGAAGATGAGTACGGGATAACCTCCGGGGAAATTAAAAAAGTCGGGGAGCATATGTCTGAAATTGTCGCCTTTGAAAAGGAAAACAAAAAAATCAAAGAGCAGATTTTTGCAAAAAAACTTGAACAGCTGCAGCTCTCTCCTTATCTTAAGCTGGACATTCCCCTTGATTTAAAAGGAACAAAATCAACAACTTCAAAGCTTGGAAGCTTTGAAGGCGGTGTAACTGAAGGCTTCCTCATAAATCTGCTTAAGGACAACGGCGGGGAAAACTGTTATTTTGAAATTTTATCCTCGGATAAACAGCAAACCTGCATATGGGTTCTTACCGAAAGGGATAAAGAAGAAAAAATAACGGCAATTTTAAGAGGTGCAGGTTTTGTTGAGGCAAATTTTGCTCCTTCTGCTGAAACCTTTAAAGAAAGATTTAACAGGCTTGAAAAAGAAAAAAAGGCGCTTGAAGAAAAGGAGCTTTCCCTGAAAAAAGAAGGAAAAAGCCTTTTAAACTACAGAGAGGAAATAAAACTGTTTTACGACCGTCTTGTAATGAGAAAGGAAAAATATGAAGCTCTTTCAAAGCTGGGAATAACAAAAAATGCCTTTGTTATTTCAGGCTATGCTCCCATAATTGAAACCAAAATGCTTACGGAGAAATTAAAGAAAAGCTTTAATGTGGAAATTGAAACAAAAAGGGCAGAGGGGGAAAATGTTCCCGTAGCCTTTTCAAATCATTCTCTTGTTGAACCCGTAGAGGGAATAACGAGCGACTATTCCATGCCCTCAGAGAATGATATTGACCCAAACCCCGTAATGGCAGGGTTTTATTACCTCTTTTTCGGAATGATGTTTTCCGATGCAGGCTATGGGCTTTTAATGATGATAGCCTGCGGAATTTTAGGCTTTGGAAGAATTCTTGAAAAGAGCAGAAGAAGAGCTTATAAAATGTTTTTCTGGTGCGGTGTTTCAACAACCTTCTGGGGAATAATGTACGGAAGCTTTTTCGGGGATATGATTGACACGGTTGCAAGGGTTTTCTTTAACAGCAATGTTACCTTTAAACCCCTTTTGCTTAATCCAACGCAGAAGCCTCTTGAGCTTTTAATAATAAGCGTTGCCTTCGGAATGGTTCATATTCTTACCGCAATTGCAGTAAAGTTTTATGTAACCTGGAAAAATGGTGAAAAAACTGATGCAATCTGCGACTCGGGTTTTTGGTTTGCAGGGCTTCTGGGAATCTTCCTTTTTGCAGGAGGAATGGTTTTTGAACCCTTAAAAACCGGGGGAATTGTGCTTGTTGCAATCGGCTTTGGCGGGCTGCTTCTTACGGGAGGAAGAAACAGCAAGAATATTTTCGGAAAAATATTTGGCGGTGTTTTAAGCCTTTATGATATAACAAGCTATGTGGGCGACGCCCTTTCCTATTCAAGGCTTATGGCGCTTGGGCTTGCAACGGGAGTTATAGCCTCGGTTATCAATGTGCTCGGCTCTCTGGGAGGACCAACGGTAATCGGCGTAATTGCATATATTGTAATTTCCCTTTTCGGGCATACGCTTAATTTTGCCATAAACTGCCTGGGTGCTTATGTTCATACAAACCGTTTGCAGTACGTTGAATTTTATCAGAAATTCTACGAGGGCGGCGGAAGAAAGTTCAAACCGTTTAAAATAAATACAAAATATTTCAACTTTTCAAAAGAATAAAACAGAAAGAAGGATTTTATTATGAATTTTGGTATGTTTTTTGCAATATTGGGAGCAGCAACGGCTGTTATTTTTTCAGGGTTCGGATCTTCAAAGGGCGTAGGGCTTGCATCAGAGGCGGCAGGCGGAGTTCTTGCCGACGACCCGGGCAAATTCGGTAAGCTTCTTGTGCTTCAGCTTCTTCCCGGCACTCAGGGACTTTACGGCCTTATCGTTGGTGTTATGGTAATGCTTAACATTGGTATCTTAGGCGGAGAAAGAGTAACCGAGCTTGTAACGGGGCTTGAATATTTTGCTGCCTGCCTTCCTATTGCTTTTGGCGGATATTTTTCTGCAGGCTATCAGGGCAGAGTTTGTGCAGTAGGCGTAAATCTTACTGCAAAACGTCCCGAGGAAAGCTCAAAGGCAATTGTTTCAGCTTCTCTTATCGAGCTTTATGCTCTTTTAGGCTTCATTGTTTCCTTCCTTATGGTAATAAATATTAAATAATCTGAAAGGAACTGATACAATGGGCGGACTGGGAAAAATTACAGACAGCATTGTTTCAAAGGCAGAGCTTGAGGCGGCGGAAATAATAAAAAAAGCTCAGGCTGAGGCTGAAGAAATAATAAAGTCTGCAAAGGCTGAGGTGGAGAAAAAAAGAAAAACAGCCGAAGAGAGAATAAACGGGGCTGTTGAAAAAATAATGCTTATGGGGCAGGGTAATGACAGGCAGGAGGAACGACAGATAATGCTTGCCTCGAAAAGCAAAACCATTTTGGCAATAACGGAAGAAGCAAAAAAAAGAATGAAAAATATGAAAAGGCAAGAGTATAAAAAAGCTCTGCTTAAGCTTATAAAAATGTATTCCGAAGGAAAAGAAGGAGAAATTTTCTTTTCAAAAAAAGATATAGACACTGTTGATGGAGAAATAAAAGAGCTTCTTGAAAAGGAAAAGCTTAAAATTTCCGGGGAGCCCTGCTCCTTTGAAAACGGCTTTATTATAAAATACGGCAAAACGGAAATAAACTGCTCTATCGACAGTCTTTTTGAGGAAAAATACAGCGAGCTTACAGACCTGGTAAATTTATGCCTTAAAGAATAAGAGGGGTGATTTTTTGAAGGAAAAAAACTATGCCTATGGGGTTGCATATATGAAAACCTTTGAAAACAAAATGCTTACAAAAACGGAAACCGAGGCCCTTCTTGATGCTCCCGATTTAAGCGCCGCCTTAAAGCTTCTTTCGGACAAGGGCTACGGCGATGCAAGAGCCGACGATATATTGAAAAGCGAGCTTGAAAAAATATGGCAGGAGGCGAAAAACGCCTGCGGTGAAGGTGCCCCTCTTGACATTCTTCTTTATAAAAATGATTTTCACAACCTGAAAACAATTTTAAAAGCGCAGGTTTCGGGAGCTGGGTTTACTGATTTGCTTTTAAAACCCTGCATAGTTGCTCCTAAGGAAATAGCAGAGGCAATAAAAAGGGGAAATTTTGAAAGCCTTCCCGATTTTATGAGAGAGCCTGCAAAAAAAACATATAAGCTTATGGGCGAAACCCGTGACGGGCAAAGCGTTGAAGTGTTTTCAGACAAGGCATGTCTTCTGAGCATAAAAGAAAGGGCAGAGGCTGAAAAAAGCGAATTTCTTATAGGCTGGGCAGAGCTTAATATTTTAATTGCAAATATGAAAATTGCCGCAAGAGCAGCAGGCAAAAGTTCTGATTTTATAAAAAATGCTATGATTAACACAAAGGAGGGCAAGCTTCTTTACGAGGCAAGCCTTAAGTCGGCAGAAGAGGTTTCAGAGGCAATTTCAGCTCTGGGATTTAAAAAGGGAGCGGAGCTTCTTTTAAAATCCTTTTCCGATTTTGAAAAATGGTGCGACAATCTTAAGATTGAGTATGTAAAAAAAGAAAAGGGAAGGTGCTTCGGCTTTGAACCGATTTTTGCCTTTTTAATAGGGAAAGAGTTTGAAATTCAGACCTTAAGAATAATTCTGTCGGGAAAAGAAAACGGCATTGAAAAGGAAATAATAAGAGAAAGGCTGCGTGAATCTTATGTATAAAACAGGCGTAATAGGTGATTACGACAGCATTTGCGGTTTTGCGGCCCTGGGACTTGAAACCTTTGCCGTTGAAAATGAGGAAGCGGCGGAAAAAACTCTTAAAAAGCTTGCGGAAAGCAACTACGGAATAATTTACATTACCGAGTATTATATTGAAAAAATGCCTCAGGTGGCGGAAAAATACAAGGAACAGTTAACTCCCGCCATAATCCCTATTCCTTCAAATAAAGGGGCAACGGGCTATGGAATTAAAGCCGTAAAAAAATATGTGGAGCAGGCAGTAGGCTCGGATATTATATTTGGTGAAGATAATTGAAATTGAAAGGAATTTACCTATGGAAAGCAAAGGTGTAATAAAAAAAGTGTCAGGACCGTTGGTTATCGCAACGGGAATGAACGACGCTGATATGTACGACGTTGTCAGGGTCAGCAGATACGGGCTTATAGGCGAAATAATTGAAATGCACGGCGATGAAGCCTCAATTCAGGTTTACGAGGAAACCTCGGGGCTGGGACCGGGCGAAGAAGTGGTTTCAACGGGAAGCCCTTTAAGCGTTGAGCTGGGACCCGGGCTTATAAAAAGCATCTACGACGGTATTCAGAGACCCCTTGATGCAATAATGAAAAAGGCGGGAACAAATCTCAAAAGAGGAGTAAGCGTTCCTGCCCTTAAAAGAGATGTAAAATGGAACTTTGTTCCAAATCTTAAAGCAGGGGACAAGGTGAGCGGAGGAACGGTTCTCGGAAGGGTTGCGGAAACAGCCGTTGTTGAACATAAAATAATGGTACCTCCAAAAATTGAAGGTGAGCTTGTTGAATTAAAGGAAGGAAGCTTCACCGTTGAGGACGTTATCGGAAAAATAAAAGATAAAAAGGGCAAAATTATAGAAGTTAAGCTTATGCAGAAATGGCCTGTTCGTGTGGGCAGACCGTACAGGGAAAAGCTTTCTCCCGATATTCCTCTTGTTACGGGTCAGCGAGTGATTGACACGCTTTTCCCCATAGCCAAGGGTGGCGTAGGAACAGTTCCCGGTCCCTTCGGAAGCGGAAAAACCGTAGTTCAGCATCAGCTTGCAAAATGGGCAGATGCCGACATTGTGGTTTACATCGGTTGTGGAGAACGAGGAAACGAAATGACCGACGTTTTGAACGAGTTCCCCGAAATTAAAGACCCAAGAACGGGCAAAACTCTTATGGAAAGAACGGTGCTCATAGCAAATACCTCCGATATGCCCGTTGCGGCACGAGAGGCTTCTATTTATACGGGTATCACCATTGCCGAATATTTCAGAGATATGGGCTACAGCGTTGTTCTTCTTGCCGATTCAACCTCCCGTTGGGCAGAGGCGCTTCGTGAAATGTCGGGACGACTTGAAGAAATGCCCGGCGAAGAAGGCTATCCGGCGTATCTGGGAAGCCGTCTGGCAGGCTTTTACGAAAGAGCGGGGCGAGTAGTTTCCATTGGCGATGAAAACAGAGTAGGAGCCTTGAGCATAGTAGGAGCGGTTTCCCCTCAGGGTGGCGATATTTCAGAGCCGGTAACTCAGGCAACCCTTCGAATTGTAAAGGTTTTCTGGGGCCTTGATTCCTCTCTTGCCTACAGGAGACATTTCCCTGCAATTAACTGGCTTAAGAGCTATTCGCTTTATCTTGATATGATGGAAAAGTGGTACAGCGAAAATGTTGATAAAGACTGGATGAACTTAAGAAACAAAGTAATGGCGCTTCTTCAGGACGAGGCAGAGCTTGACGAAATTGTAAAGCTTGTAGGTCTTGACGCTCTTAATTCTTACGACCGTATGAAGCTGGAGGTTTCAAGGTCAATAAGGGAAGACTATCTTCATCAGGATGCCTTTCACGAGGTTGATACTTATGCTTCTCTTAAAAAACAAAGCATAATGATGAAGCTGGTGCTTTATTATTACGAGGCTTCGGTGGCGGCTCTTGAAAGTGGCGTTTTGGTCAATAAGCTTATAAACATTCCTGCCAGGGAAAAAATCGGAAGAATAAAATATGTTCCCGAGGACAAGGTTTTGGCGGAGGCAGAAGCAATTATAAATGAAATTCAAAAGAGCATAACCGAAATTAAGAATTCGGCGGAAGGAGAGGATTGACAATGCCAAAAGAATACAGAAGCATTCAGGAGGTTGCAGGTCCTCTTATGCTTATAAAAAACGTTGAGGGAGTAACCTACAACGAGCTTGGAGAAATTGAACTTGCAGGCGGGGAAAAGCGCCGTTGCAGAGTTCTTGAAATAAACGGCGGCAACGCTCTTGTTCAGCTTTTTGAAAGCAGTGCGGGAATAAATCTTTCAGACAGTAAGGTTCGTTTTTTGGGTCACGGAATAGAGCTTGGCGTGTCCGAGGATATGCTTGGCAGAGTTTTCGACGGGCTTGGTCACGCCAAAGACGGCAAAACGGAAATAATTCCCGATAAGAGAATTGACGTAAACGGAATTCCCATGAACCCCGCCGCAAGAAACTATCCCGAAGAATTTATTCAAACGGGAGTTTCGGCAATCGACGGGCTGAATACCCTTGTAAGAGGACAAAAACTGCCTATATTTTCGGGCTCGGGACTTCCTCATGCAAACCTTGCGGCGCAAATTGCAAGGCAGGCAAAGGTTCTTGGCGATAACGAAAAATTTGCCGTTGTTTTTGCCGCAATAGGTATAACCTTTGAAGAGGCAAACTTCTTTATTGAAGACTTCAAAAAAACCGGGGCAATGGAAAGAACCGTACTTTTTATAAATCTTGCAAACGACCCCGCTATCGAACGAATTGCAACTCCGAGAATGGCTCTTACGGCGGCAGAATATCTTGCCTTTGACCTGGGAATGCACGTGCTTGTTATAATGACCGATATAACAAACTATGCCGATGCGCTCCGGGAGGTATCTGCCGCAAGAAAAGAGGTTCCCGGCAGAAGAGGCTATCCCGGTTATATGTATACCGACCTTGCAACGCTTTATGAACGGGCAGGAAGGCTTAGGGGCAAAGAGGGAAGCATAACTCTTATTCCTATTCTTACAATGCCCGAAGACGATAAAACCCATCCTATTCCCGACCTTACGGGCTATATAACCGAAGGTCAGATAATCTTAAGCCGAGAGCTTTACAGAAAAAATGTAACTCCGCCTGTCGACGTTCTTCCGTCTCTTTCAAGACTTAAGGATAAGGGAATAGGAAAGGGTAAAACAAGGGAGGATCATGCCAATACAATGAATCAGCTCTTTGCGGCGTACGCAAGAGGTAAAGAGGCAAAAGAGCTTATGGTAATTCTCGGCGAGGCGGCTCTTTCCGAAGTCGATAAGCTTTATGCAAAATTTGCCGATGCCTTTGAAAAGGAATACGTTTCTCAGGGCTATACTGCCGACAGAAGCATTGAAGAAACCCTTACAATCGGCTGGAGACTTCTTTCCATTCTGCCAAGAGCCGAACTCAAACGTATAAAGGATGAATACCTTGATATGTACTACGGAAGGGTGTGAAAACCGATTATGGCACAGCTTAACGTAAACCCAACCCGAATGGAGCTTACAAGGCTGAAAAAAAGCCTTGCAACGGCAACAAGGGGACACAAGCTCTTAAAGGATAAAAGAGACGAGCTTATGAGAAGATTTTTAGACATAGTAAGGGAAAACAAGGAGCTTCGTGAAAAGGTTGAAAAAAAGCTCAAAGAGGCAAACGGCTATATGGCTGTTGCAGGCTCCGTAATGCAGAAGGAAGCGTTGAAGTCGGCACTTTTAATGCCAAAACAGGGCGTGGACCTGAAGGTGGGCACAAAAAACATAATGAGTGTTGACATACCCACCTTTGAGGTTAAAACAAAAACCCATTCAAAAACAGATATCTTTTCCTACGGCTTTATAAATACAAGCGGAGACCTCGACAGAGCAGTTCTGCTTTTGTCCGATGCCCTTGAGGATATGCTCCGCCTTGCCGAGTGTGAAAAAGCGGCTCAGCTTCTTGCAACAGAAATTGAAAAAACAAGAAGAAGGGTAAACGCTCTTGAATATGTAATGATTCCCAACTATCAGGACACAATAAGGTATATCTCAATGAAACTTGAAGAAGCAGACCGAAGCAATACAACAAGACTTCTCAAAGTAAAAGATATGGTAATAACTGAAAAATTAAATAACTAAAAAGAAACTCCTATAAGGAGTTTTAACAATAATTATTAACTAAAAAAATGCACCTTTAAGGTGCATTTTTTCTTAATCCCAAAGTTCTTTTTTGCCTGTGGAAACGGCTGTTGCGCCGCTTTCAAATGCCGCTGCAACTTCTTCTTTCATATTGATAAGTCCGGCAGCGATAATCGGAACATCCAGCATATCTGAAAGGATGCTGATAATTTTAGGTGAAACACCCGGCATAATTTCAACCATATCGGGTTTTGCTGATTTAATGGCGTCAGAGGTGGTCTGAATGGAGTGAGAGTCGATAATAAAAATTCTCTGAACGGTGAAAATTCCTTCTTCTCTTGCCATTCTTATAATGTTTACTCTTGTGCTTATAATGCCGTCAACGCCTGCGGCTTTGGCAAACAGAATTCCGCTTTTATCCTTGCCTATTCCTGCTGCAAAGTCAAGGTGAATGAAAATTTCAAGACCTTTTTCGTGAGCTCTTTTAACCTTGTCGGCAAGAGTGAGCAAATCGGGGTTAAGGTCGAAAATTACTTTAACCTTCGAGTTAAGGGCTGCCTCAAAAGCCTCGTCGTTTTTAGATGCGGCAATAATACTGTTTTTTTCAATTTTCACTATCAATTTCACCTTTCTTTATACATCTTTTGTTTGCTGTTTGTAACATTGCCCCGGTGGGCAGGTTATATAAATCTTAAAATTTCGCGGGAAGCGCGCCCGGGACAGCTCATCGGATTTAAGCCGGTTTTTAAAGCATTGACTCTGATTGAGAAAATAATCAGCAAAAACAGAAACGAAATCCCTGGGACCCGTATTCTGTTAAAGTTTACAAAACCGTTGGTAGGGGAGGTTGTATAAAAAGTCAATACTACCCGAAGCACGCACGCCGCTGAAAGAGGTGATTGCTTATTTATTATTTTCTGTCCGTAAGAAGGTCGTAAAGCTCTTTAACGTTTTCAAGAATGAATTCAGGCTTTTTGTCACTTTCTTCAACGTCTTTCATTGTGCCCTCTCCGCTTAAAACGAAAATTGTGCTTATTCCTGCGTTAACGCCGCAGGCAATGTCTGTGTAAAGTCTGTCGCCCATAAGCGCAGTTTCTTCTCTCTTGTAGCCGGTTTTTGCAATTGCAAGCTCAACCATTGCGGTCTGAGGCTTGCCGATGAAAACAGGCCACTTGCCTGATGCGTTTTTAAGCATCATACTTACACTGCCGCAATCGGGAACTGAACCGAAGCCGGTAGGACAAACCCAGTCGGGGTTTGTTGCAATATAGTCAATATCGTAAAGATTAAGAAGCTTTGAAGCGTCTTCAAGCTTTTTAAAGGTAAGCTCTGTATCAAAGCCCATGCAAAGGCAGTCAATGCCCTCTTCAAGCTCGTCGGTAATGGGAAGTCCTTCGTCTCTTAACTGCTTTTTAAAGGATTCTGTGCCAAGAACGTAAATCTTTTTATAGGTTTTTCCCTTAAGGTGAACAATTGTTGCATCAACCGAGGTGATAAAATCGTCCTTGTCAGCCTTAATTCCAAGCTTTCCAAGCTTCTCTATGTATTTATCTACACCTTTTGAAGAATTATTCGTAAGGAATAAATATCTTCCGCCTATGCTTTTAACGTGGTCCAAAAATTCAAGAACTCCGTCAAAAAGGTCGTTGTCAATGTAAATTGTGCCGTCCATATCCAGCAGGTATAATTTTTTCTGTTTTAATTTTTCTTTCATAGCAAACTCCTTTGGCTTATTTAAGGATACTGTCTTTTTTGCGGGAACACAAAAAAGACACACCAAAATTAAGGTACGTTTTGCCTCTTAATTTTGATACGTCTCCAAATCTCTGTATCAAGTAAATTTTAACACGAAAATTATAGTTTGTCAATGGGTTTGTTGCTATTTGTCAGTTTTGGGGTTGTCCGTGAGGTTTAATATATAGTCTGTTGAAACGTTGTACTTTTTTGCAAGACTAATCAGATGCTCAAGAGGAATGTTCTGGCATCCTCGTTCATAACGCGAATAAACTGTTTGTTGTATGCCGAGATATTCTGCAATGTCGGATTGCTTCAAATCACTATCTTCTCTTAGGTCACGAAGTCTTTTTAAATACAAAGTTTCTCACCTCTTTATAGTATTTAACAGTACTTCTTGACTTTATCATAAATAGGTGATAATGTTTAATTATAGTACATTTGAGTACTAAATGGTTGTTTTGTTAAAGTTGGTGAGGATGCAATATGAAACTTTTAATAGCAGGCTCAAAGCATACTATTGATTATGCAAAGAAAAAGAATAAGAATGTTACAGTAGTAGAAAAGAATAATATATAAAACGAGAACCCCGTCCTATGGACGGGGTTCTTTAACAATTGTTCACTATTCATTAAGCTCAAGTACTTTTCCTGCGGTGTATTCATCGGTTATAAGTGTGTCAACAATTCCGGTTCTGAGAGCGCCGGTAATTGCCTGAATTTTGTCTTTGCCCGATGCTATTGCAATTGTCTGCTTTGCATTTTTCAAATGCTCTTTTGTTGCACAGAGAGTGTTTTCATAAAGCTCAACGAAATTTCCCTTTTCATCGAAAAAGTGGGTTGCAATATCGCCGATAGCTTCACCGCACTTTTTGCTGTACCCGAAAATTTTGCCGAAGGTCTGAATTATCTCATTGTTGCCAATTCCCACAACCGCAACGTCAATATCCTGCCACAAATCGTAAAGCTTTTTATAGTAAGAGGTTTTTTTGAAAAGTGCACAGTCTTCAACCGAGTCGGGGCGGTAAGGAAACCAGGCAAATTTAACGGCGGAGCCTGTTTTGTCTGCAAAGCTTCTGGCAAGCTCATTTGAAAGGAAAAATGACTGCTCCTGATCTGTTGCCCCGAAAAGGGGGAAAACAGTGTTGTCGGGAGTTTTAATTCCGGACAATTCGGAGATAAGCATCTGAATTGTACGTCCCCAGGAAAGGGCTATTTTTTTGTTTCCGTCTTTTATAACGGAAAGAATATATTCCGAGGCTTTTTTTACGGTCATAAGCCTGCAAAGGTAATCCTCGTCGGCGCTTACACCGCAAACCACTGCTTTTTTAATGTTAAACTGCCTGCAAAGCTTATCCTCAAGCTCTTTGCACACAACCTGCGGATTGTTTATTTTAATTTCAACAATATTTTCCTTAACTGCCTCGTTTAAAAGCTTTGAAACTGTCTGACGGGATAAGTTCATTATTTTGGCAATTTCGTTCTGAGTAAGATTTTTTTCGTAATAAAGAATTGCCGCTTCTTCCATTCGTTTTTTCTGAAAATCCATAAAAATTTACCTTGCTATATCTTATTTTTGTTAATTATACCACCTGCTTCAAAATTAGTCAAATTCAATTAACAAATGTAATTGACAAATGTTAAAAAGTAAGCTATAATGAATTCAATTGATTTAAAGGAGTGATTTTAAATGTTGGTTACAATGAAAGAAATGCTTGAGGATGCAAGAAAAAATCATTATGCAATTCCGGCTTTTGACGTAAGTAACTATGAAATGATGAAAGCGGTTCTTGAAACCTGCGAAGAGGAAAAGTCTCCGGCGCTTCTTATGGGGCTGGGGGTTGACCTTGAAGGAAAAAATCTTAATTTGCTTACCTCGATGGTTAAAGGCTCCTCCGACTTTTTCAAAGTTCCCGTTTGCTTCCATCTTGACCATGCAACCGATTTTGAATTTATAAAAGCGGCGATTGATGCAGGCTTCAGCTCTGTTATGTACGACGGCTCCGTGCTTCCCTTTGATGATAATGCAAAGAAAACCGCCGAGGTTGTAAAACACGCTCATTCAAAGGGCGTTACCGTTGAGGCGGAGCTTGGCCACGTTGGTAATGCAAGTGTTGGAAGCATCAGCGAAACCGGCGCAGATACCGATCCGGGCGAAAGTCTTACTGTTCCTGAAGAGGTTGCAAAATTTGTAGAAATTACAGATGTCGATGCTCTTGCAGTAGCAATCGGCACATCACACGGGGTATATCAGAAAACTCCCGAGCTTCGAATTGACAGGCTCGACGAAATAACCGCCCTTTGCAACAGACCGCTTGTTCTTCATGGCGGAAGCGGAACTCCTGATGACCAGATGCAGAATGCTATCCGTCACGGTATAACTAAAATAAACATTTATTCCGATGTGCTCTACGCGCTTAATAAAGGGCTTAAGGATACTCTTAACAGCGTGACAAATCCTTCAACCTGGCCTTTCCTTGTGTATGAAAGCTCAATGAAAATGATGAAGGAAGTTGTTCGTGAGAAAATAAGAACCTTCGGAAGCAACGGAAGGGTGTGATAGTATGAAAACAAGAGCAGTCCGTCTTTACGGCGAAAACGATGTAAGACTTGAGGAGTTCGAGCTTCGTCCCATTACAGAGGGAGAAATTTTAATAAAAATTATTTCCGACAGCGTTTGTATGTCAACTCATAAAACAATTCTTCAGGGAGCGAAGCATTTAAGAGTCAGAAACGATGTTGCAGAGCATCCAGCCATTGTGGGTCACGAGTTCTGCGCTGAAATTGTTGAAGTTGGCGACAAATGGAAGAACAAATTCAATGTTGGCGATAAAGTTGTTATGCCTCCCGTTCTTTCATATCTGGGCGGAATGGAAACAGTAGGCTACACCTTTGAGGAAATCGGCGGAGTTTCTACTTATTCTATTGTTTATGAGCATATTTTAGATAATGATTTTCTTATAAAACTAAACAGCGATTCTTATTTTAACGGTTCTCTTATCGAACCCGCTTCCTGCGTAATAAGAGGCTATAAAGCAAACTTCCATCTTGATGAAGATTTTAACTGTATCCCCGGAATTAAAGAGGGCGGAAGGGTTGCAATTCTTGCAGGCTGCGGACCTATGGGGCTTGTGGCAATTGATATTGCCCTTCACGGAAGCGTAAAGCCTTCAATTGTAGTTGTAACCGACCTTGATCAGTCAAGACTTGACAGAGCGGCTTCCATTTTCTCGCCCGAGAAGGCGGCAGAAGATGGAATTAAGCTTGTTTTTGCCAACACCTCCGACAAGGACGAGCTTATGGAAATTTCAGAAGGCAAAGGCTTTGACGATGTTTTTGTTTATGCTCCGGTTCCGGCGGTTGTTGAGCTTGGCGATGCAATCTTAGGCTTCGACGGTTGCCTTAACTTCTTCGCAGGTCCTCTTGATAAAAATTTCAGCGCAAGCTTTAATTTTTATAATGTTCATTATGCTCAGCATCACGTTGCGGGCACAAGCGGAAGTACGGCAGGGGATATGAAGGATATTGTTAACCTTATCGGAGAAAAACGTATAGACCCGTCGGTTATGATAACTCACATCGGCGGAATTGATGCGGCAATTGATACAACGGTAAATCTTCCGAAAATTCCCGGCGGTAAAAAGCTTATTTATACTCATATCGAGCTTCCTCTTACCGCTCTTTCAGATTTTGAAAAGCTTGGCGAAACCGACGAAAGATTTAAAACCCTTGACAAGCTTGTTAAAGAACACAACGGCCTCTGGAACACGGAAGCGGAAAAATATCTGCTTGCTAATTTCTAAAAACAAAAAAGCTCTCATTTCTGAGAGCTTTTTATTGTTTTAATAGAAAATACAGCTGAAACAATTCCATAGGGAATTAACGAGAAAAGCCAGATAACCGTAACAAGAGGAGGCAGGAAAATGGTAACAATTGCGAAAAATCCCCATAAAACGGTTAAATTTCCGATAAATCGGTTAATTTTTCTTGCTTTGTCTGTTTCAATGTCGTAATTTTTAACATAGTCAAACTTGGGCAGATAGTTGCCGATTACAAGGAAAATTATTCCTACAATTAAAATGGCAGCTTTTCTTATGTCAATGCTCATACCTATGGCGTAGGTAAGGGTTATTGTCTGCAAAAGTATTGACATAATTGGAATTATCCATTTTGTTGCTCTTTCAAATTTCTTTCTCTCGCCATATTTTTTTGCATTTACGTCGTTAATAATACAGCATATAACCTGTAAAAGCACCATTAACAGCGGCAGCCCGAAAACTGTAAAACCCTTTGGTGCAAAGTTATCCGGCTCGTTATAAAAATTAAAGTGAATTGCTATATTGTCGGGCAAATCTTCCCATAAAACAACGCCAAGGAGTATTGGAAGCAAACACACAAGGCAGGTTATAATAAGACTTTTCCATTTTATAAATTTCATTTTTATTTTCCTCCCAATGCATAAATCCAGGTTAATACCTCTTCAAATACAGAGGTGTTCAACTCGTAATAAATAAAGTTTTTGTATTTCTGCTCAGTTATAAGGTCTGCATTTTTCAGCTTTGAAAGGTGATAGGAAACCGTTGCACCTGTCAGGTCAAAATGCTCGGCAATTTCTCCTGCCGACTTTCTGCCTTCTCTTAAAAGCTGCAGAATGTCCCGTCTCGCAGAATCGGATATTGCCTTCAAAGTTTCGTTCATCCCCATAAATTCAACCCCTTTCAAACTATTTAGAAACATTTCTAAATAGAATATATCACATTTTTTCTTGGTTGTCAACACTGTTTAGATTTTTTTCTAAATAGATGGCAAAAAAACAACACACAACCAAAGTTGAGTGTTGAAAATAACAAATAGTTTTTTATCTCTTTGAGTTCTTTGGCAAGCATTGCATAGTGTTCCATTACATTGACTAAGGTGTGACGTCGTTGGATTTTGTAAATACTTATTTAATACAGTGTGCGGTATTTTCTTTGCTTTTAGGATGATAAAAAGTACATTGAGGTGTACCTAAAATATTGACAAACGACCTGTTGTGTGGTATACTACATAGTAGGATATTATATTGTTTCGGAGGAATCGGTATGGCGTACAGTTATAATGGACTTTGGCACTTGCTTGTTGACAAAGAAATGAAGAAAACTGACCTTAAAGAGGTTGCAGGGTTAACCCCCTCTACTCTTGCAAGACTTTCTAAAAACGAGGAAGTCAGTTTAAAGGTCTTGAGTCGTATTTGTAAAGAACTTGACTGTAATTTTGCAGACATCATCGAATATGTTAAGGACTAAGGAGGTTGCATTATGGCTTTAGAAAACAAACTCGGAATAATAGACTCTGCTGAATTGGCTCGTGAAGAAGAAAGAATCAGCAAGAAAAAGGCTGTGGAGCTTTACGATAAAGGTTTACTTGACGGACTTGAAGCAGGCAAGTTTTCTGCTTTGGCGTTCATTCATAAATACTTGTTTGATGAAATATATGATTTTGCAGGTGTAGTAAGAGACGTTAACATTGCAAAGGGCGACTTTAGATTTGCACCTGTTATGTATCTTGACAGTGCATTACAGCACGTTAGCGACATGCCTCAAACAACATTTGACGAAATCATTGAGAAGTACGTGGAAATGAATATCTGCCACCCTTTCAGAGAAGGTAATGGACGTTCAACACGCATTTGGCTTGACCTTCTATTAAAAAAAGAACTCGGAATGGTTATCGACTGGAGAAAGGTTGATAAAGAAGATTATCTGATGGCAATGGAAAGAAGTCCTATAAAAGATATAGAAATAAAGCATATTCTAAAAAATGCTTTAACAGATAAAATCAACGATAGAGATGTTTACATGAAGGGTATCGACAACAGCTATCACTACGAAGGCTACACGGCATTTAAGGCTGAAGAATTATAATATATTACAAGTTGGTGTAACATGAGATATTTAGGAAATAAAACATCTATATTGCAACATATAGAATCATTATTAAAAGATATGGTGGAAATTCGTAAATAACTTTTCTGCAAGAGAAAAAATAGCTATGTTTCGACATAAAAATTACGGTACAGTCACAGGTACATTCGAAGTTGATTTTGAAAGAAATTTTTTGGAGTTAATTTCGGGGTGTGGTGGTTGTGTGGATTGAGAGTTGATTTTGTTTATAGACTGATATTCTGATACGTTCACCAAGCCGGTTATCAATACAACGGAGCATTTGGGTAAGAGTAACAAAGATTGTTTTTAATGCTCTACATAGTGTATAAAATAGTGTAATTTGTGGCAAATTCGTGGCACAGAGGAAAAAGAAAACCCCGGAAACCTGAGTTTCTGGGGTTTTGTAGATAAAATAATTATCTCTTTGAGAACTGTGGAGCACGACGAGCTGCTTTGAGACCGTATTTCTTTCTTTCTTTCATACGTGGGTCTCTTGTAAGGAATCCTTCCTTCTTAAGAACTGCTCTGAATTCTTCATCAGCTTCAAGAAGAGCTCTTGCGATACCGTGTCTTGCAGCGCCTGCCTGACCTGTGAAACCGCCGCCCTTAACGTTGATAATAACATCGAACTTGCCGAGAGTTTCTGTAGCAACCAATGGCTGTCTAACAATAACTTTAAGAGTTTCAAGTCCGAAATATTCGTCGATTGATTTACCGTTTACAACGATATTTCCTTTGCCGGGTAACAGTCTTACTCTGGCAACTGAACTTTTTCTTCTGCCTGTTCCGTAAAGTGCTGAATTATTTGCCATTTTCCATTACCTCCTTATCTGATTTCTCTTGTCCATACTTCAGGTTTCTGAGCAGCATTGTCGTGTTCAGGACCTGCGTAAACTCTTAATCTTGTAAGAGCTTTGTCACCAAGTGTGTTGTGTGGGAGCATTCCCTTGATAGCCTTTGTCATAGCTCTTGTAGGGAATTTTTCAACCATGTGGCAATATTTAACTTCTTTGATACCGCCAACCCAGCCTGTGTGGTGATAGTATGTTTTGTTTTCAAATTTCTTTCCTGTTAATACAGCCTTTTCAGCGTTGATAACGATAACGTGGTCACCGCAATCAGCGTGAGGTGTAAAAGTAGGAAGATGCTTTCCTCTTAAGATAGCTGCTGCCTGAGCTGCAACTCTTCCGAGGGGTTTTCCTTCAGCATCTATGATATACCATTTTCTTTCGATGTTTCCAGCATTTGCCATAAAAGTACGCATAGAAAACTACCTCCTTAAATAAATTCTTTTCAAATCACCAGATTATTGTAATACAACTTCATAACTTTGTCAAGCATATTTTTTCTGTTTTTCAAACAAACAAAGCAAAAACTCTTTTTTGCTCAATTTTTCTTTGTTTTTCTCATTTTTGCTCACATTTAATTTTTCTTAATTTAAACATTTCCTTGAGTTTTTTTACTCTCGGACGGTTGTAACGCTGAATCATAAGGAAAGGAAGGTTGCCCAGAAAGTAAAGACAAGTGGCAATAATTCCGTAAACAAGATTGTCGTTCCATAAAATGAAAACGGGGGAAATAGCCATAAGAAAAATATGAGTTACCTCCGACCTTAAGGTTTCAACAATAAACCTGTCAAGATACTCCTCCGATTTAACTTCCATATTATTAAGATGAAATCCTATTTTAACAATATTCGAAAACTGGGGAAGCTTGTCCTTCCATTTTGAAATTTTAAAATACTTTTCGTAAAATCTGCCGTTCTTTTCAAATTTAAAAGGTTTTAAAAATTTGTCGGCACGTTCAAAAACCGAGGCGGGTATATAAGCAAAAACAATTCCCGCAATAACCCCAATAAAACAAACTCTCATAAAATTGGTAATAACGCAATTAAAAAACTCAATCATTCTTTTTCCTTCATTTACAAAAAATTCTTTACACTTCGTAAAATATATGGTACAATAACAGTTAGAATTTGTCAATAAACGATTTCGAAAGGAGAAATAACAAATGGCAACAAAAAAAACTAAACTCGATGAGTTGATGTATAAAAACAGACCGCTGGTAAGACGCGGCAACGTAATGTACTACGGATTCCTGAACGATAAGTTCATAATCAAACTCGAAGTAAAAGATTCAGAAAAAGAAAACGATATAGAAATGGCAACAAAAGTAACTGTTCAGCTTACAACAAACAACACAAAGCTCCAGGGTAGCGAAAGAATGATCAAAAAATCCGAAAGAGAAGGTCTTTTCGCAGCTATCGACCTGGGAAATGTATGGCTTGAAGATATGCTCGACCCCCAATAATACGGTAAAATTTTGGTACACCGACCGCTCTTTTAAAGAGTGGTCTTTTGTTTTATGTCAATGCTCGAGTATAAAAATACACTACGCATTACCATAAAACAAATCTACCTAAAATTTTCCTCGTCTTACAGACATTGGAATTTTCGTTATACCGACCGCTTTTTTAAGGCGGTCTTTTAAATAAGTGTGCTTTGCCGTACAACAGTACTGTCTGCAGCACACTTATTTAAATCTAACCGAAAATTTTTGTGTCTTATAAAATATCGGAATTTTCGTTACACCGACCGCTCTTTTAAAGAGCGGTCTTTTGTTTTATGGCAATGCTCGAGTATAAAAATACACTACGCATTACCATAAAACAAATCCACCTAAAATTTTCCTGCGCCTTACAGACATTGAAATTTTCTTCGTCTTTAGTTGCGACATCTTATGTATTTATATACACTTCAAGTCGCAGGTATAAAAATGTATTCAAAATTTTCTTACATTATATATAATGAAAGCAAACTCTGTCACAACAGAGTTTGTACCTGTTTTATTATTTATTCTTTATTATTTATTCTTCAAAATTGTTATATTCGTAATTTTTTTGAAATATTGAAAAAGGCTTTAAATAAGGGGTTTACAGGCAAATTGTTAAAAAAATGTTACAAAAATTGAATAATTTCCTTGACATTTTATATATAATGGGTTATAATATACCCGTAACGAATTAACAAAGGAGTTATTTTTTTTATGTTTAAAATAAAAACAAAGTTTGCAAAGGTTCTTGTGTCGGCTTTGACTGCGGCTCTTTCGCTTTCAATTTCCCTTTCTGCATTTGCCGCTGAACACATAGCTATCGGAACCGTTACAGGCAGCGTTGTAAATGTAAGAGAAGGTGCCGGAACTGAGTTCAACGTGGTATCAAGCCTTAATAAAGGTGCTTTGGTTGACATTACGGAAATTCACGACGGTTGGGTTAAAGTTGAATATGCCGACGGGAAATTCGGCTTTATGTCTACTCAGTATGTGGATATAAATTCAGAAGTGACAGGAACAATAACAGGCAGTGTTGTAAATGTAAGAGCCGGCGCAGGTACCGATTTTGAAATTGTCGGTCAGGTTTATGCAGGTCAGACCTTTACGGTTATAGCGAGAGAAGATATCGGATGGACAAAAATTTCATATAACGGAATGAATGCTTACATACACAGCGACTACATTTCCGTTGACAAAACAAAGGAAAACGAAGCTATTGCAGAAGGCAATGTTGTTGTTGAAACAGCAAAGAAATATCTTGGTTTACCTTATGTATACGGAGCATCAGGTCCTAACGCTTTTGATTGCTCTGGCTTTACAAGCTATGTGTACAGACAGCTTGGTTACAGCCTTAACAGAACAGCTGCAGCTCAGTATTCAAACGGTGTTTACGTTGCAAAGAGCGACATTCAGCCGGGCGACCTTCTTATGTTCTCCAAGGGTTACGGAATCAGCCATGTAGGAATTTATATGGGCGACGGAAAAATGATTCACGCGCAGAACCGTGCAACCGGCGTTTGTATTTCAACAATCAACTCAGGATATTATTACAATTACTACTATGGAGCAAGAAGAATTCTTTAATTCTGAAAACTGAAAATGTTTAAAAAATTCTCAAGAAATTGAGAATTTTTTTTATGAAACAGTAAAAAGTCTTTTTATTGACTAACTTTTACTGTTGTGATAGAATATAAAAGTTGTAAAATTTTAAGGAAAGGTTCTGAATAAAAATGGGTGTTTTTCAGCCAAAGTTTTTTGCAGGTTTAAAAACCTACGGTTCAAAGAAATTTATAAACGACCTGATAGCAGGTATAATCGTTGCAATAATTGCCCTTCCTCTTTCAATTGCTCTGGCAATTGCCTCGGGCGTTTCTCCCGAAAAGGGACTTTATACGGCAATTGTTGCAGGTTTTGTTATTTCCTTTTTAGGGGGAAGCAATGTTAATATTTCCGGTCCTACGGCGGCATTTGCAACAATAGTTGCGGGAATCGTTGCAACCTACGGAACGGAAGGCCTTGTAGTTGCAACAATTATGGCGGGTTTAATCCTTGTGGTAATGGGACTTTGCAAGTTCGGCGTTCTTATAAAATACATACCGCATACAATAACAACGGGCTTTACCTCGGGTATTGCTTTAACAATTGTAATAGGTCAGCTTAAGGATTTTATGGGACTTACCTTTGCGGAGGGAACCCACGCAGTTGAAACAATGGAAAAGCTTTCAGCAGTTGCAAATTCAATTTCAACAGTTAACTGGCAGAGTGTTGCCGTTGGCGTTTTTGCGGTTTTAGTGCTTGTTCTCTGGCCTAAAATCAATAAGAAAATTCCCGGCTCTTTAATTGCGGTAATCCTTGGCGTTGCGGTAGTAAAGCTGTTTGACCTTCAGGTAAATACAATAGGAGATTTGTATACAATTTCCGCCTCTGCGCCAAAGCCGGCAATTCCTCAGTTCAGCTTTGATACTGTAAAACAGCTTGTGCCCAGCGCATTTACAATTGCAATTCTTGCGGGAATAGAATCCCTTCTTTCCTGCGTTGTTTCCGACTCTATGATAAACGACCGTCACAATTCAAATACAGAGCTCATTGCTCAGGGTGTTGGAAATATCTGTTCGGGTATTTTCGGCGGAATCCCTGCAACGGGCGCAATTGCAAGAACAGCGGCAAACGTTAAAAACGGAGGACGTACCCCTGTTGCAGGAATGGTTCACGCCGTTGTGCTCCTTCTTGTACTTCTGGTTCTTATGCCCTATGCGTCGTGGATTCCAATGCCGGTAATTGCAGCAATCCTTTTTATTGTTGCATATAATATGTGTGAATGGCGTCAGTTTGTTTCAATTTGCAAAAATGCGCCGAAAAGCGACATTGCCGTTCTGGTGCTTACCTTTGTGCTTACGGTAGTGTTCGACCTTGTAGTTGCAATTGAGGTAGGACTTCTGGTTGCAGTTTTCCTCTTTATGAAGAGAATGACCGATGTTACTCATATCAGACCCTGGACAAGAAACGACGAGCATCTTGCAAAAGACGACGGAAGACTTAAGGAAATTCCTGCAAAAACTCAGGTTTATGAAATTCACGGACCTATGTTTTTTGCAACCTCCGATAAGCTCCTTTCAATCCCCATAAAGGCAGGGATAAAGGTAATGGTTTTCAGAATGAGAAATATTCCCGCTCTGGATGTTTCAGCCCTTCGCGCCTTAAAGCAGGTTTACGAACTTTGCAGAGAACAGAATATAACCGTTCTTTTCTCCCACGTAAACGAACAGCCTCTTTCCGTAATGAAAAAAGCGGGATTCTTTGATGAGGTAGGGGAGGAAAACTTCCCGGCAAATATCGACGAGGCTCTGGAAAAAGCAAAGAAAATAACTGAATAAAAATAATCGGCTACAATTTCTGTAGCCGATTTTACGTTTTAAAACCCTCTCAGGGTTCGAGCCCCTGAAGATAAAACAAAGACAACACTCATAAGAGTACTGTCTTTTGAGTGCCTCAAACGGTTTAGACAACATATATTAAATGAAATATCTCACTACGTTCGATGTGAAATAAAATAAATCCTTTATCACACGCCTTAAGGCGTATTTCACATTGCGAAGCAATATTTCACGCCCGAAGGGCATTTCACAAATCCAGAAAGGATTTATTTCATTGAAAAAAGCACCGACAAAGTCGATGCTTTTTTCTGGTACACCATCGGGGGCAATGCGCTTTGCGCCTTTGTTGCTTGTCGACCCAATGGCTTTGCCATTCGGTACCCGACTGCGCACCTTTTTGCTAAAAACGATTATCAATCGTTTTCTAAACGCAAAAACCCTCTCAGGGTTCGAGCCCCCTGAAGATAAAAAATAAAGACAGCACTCATAAGAGTACTGTCTTTATTGGTACACCATCGGGGGCTCGAACCCCGGACACCCTGATTAAGAGTCAGGTGCTCTACCAGCTGAGCTAATGGTGCATATACTGTTGACGCTTTCTGTCAACAGTTAGTTATTATAACACAAAATGTGAAGATTGTAAAGAGTTTTTTTGTTTTTTCTTAACAAATTTCTTCTCTGTACACTTCTCCTTCTAAAGTTTTAAAGATAAATCTGCCATTTTCAAGAACAATGTATCCGTTTTTGCTGTTTTCCTTGGGAATTGAAACAGAGCCGGGATTCACATAAGTATACCCTTCTTTTTTATCAAAAGCGGGGATATGAGTATGCCCGTTTACAAGAAAGTCACCTTCCTTAAGCGGAGGCAGCTTTTCATTGTTAAAAATATGACCGTGAGTCATAAAAAATGTTTTGCCCTCTTCAACCAGAAGAGCATAGTCTGCCATAATCGGAAAATCAATTATCATCTGGTCAACCTCGCTGTCGCAATTTCCTCTTACGCACAAAATTTTATTTTTATATCCGTTGAGCATTTCGCAAACCTTTTTAGGGTCATATTCTTTCGGCAAATCATTTCTCGGTCCGTGATACAAAAGGTCGCCCAGTAAAAACAGCCTGTCTGCCTTTTCTGCTTCAAAGCACTCAAGCATTTTTTTACACCAGTATGCGGAACCGTGAATGTCCGATGCTATCATTATTTTCATAATTTCACCTGTTTCAGTCTTTACATTTGTTTATATATTCTATGGCCTTCTGCCAGTCATAACGCCCCATATAATGAAGACCTTCTCTTAAATGGTAGCCAATGTAACCATCGTGATACACCTCTCCCGCTTCAGGAAGTCTTCCTTTGTGTTTAAGAGCGGGAAGTCCGTTCTTTTCGTAGTATTCGCTTACCTTTACAGCAGTTAAGAATTCCGATCTTGGGCGAGGCCAGATATCCCCCGTTGCGCTGGTGATATAAACACGTCTCGGGAAAATTGACGCAACAAGATAGTGCTGTTCAAAAGGCATTTCATATTCTTTTTCACTGTATTTATAGTAGTTTTTGCAGAACCAGTAAGGGAAGGTTGTTGTTATTTCCTTTACTCTTTCGCCGTTTTCGTAAAGCACGCCGGCAAGACCGTTTGTAAAATCGTCATCATCAGTTGTTACGTCGTTATAACAAAAGGAAAGAACCGCATATCCGCTGTCAATAATTTCTTCTGTCGGCATATACAAATCAGGAACATTATCTCTGAAATTTATCATAACAAAGAAGGGCACCTTTTCCTTATTTACAGGAATTGAGGCATACATCGGGAAAGAAAATTCCTTTCCGTTAATTTTGGTTGTAATTGTTACTGTATCTAAAGTTGCACTTCCGCCGCAAAATGCTTTTTCATACCTTTCTGCGCTGAAGGATATGCTTTCAGGCTTTTCGGAAGATAACCGTAAACCTCTTTAAGCATTATATCAAGCATTTCCTTTTTTTCTTTAAATTCCGGGAGCTGTTTTTCATCAAGTAATTTTTCTATCACTCCAAACACCTCTTTTACGGAAATTTTAACACAGCAGTACCTATAAGTCAATGATTTTTGCAGGAATGAAAAAGTACGTTGATAATTCATAACTGTTGTGATAAAATTGTCTTCAGTAATGTTGCTCCTTTTGAAAAAAGTTGTTTTTTTTTGTTTTTGGTGGTATACTGTCATGAGTGGAATTCGAGTTTCGGTTAGGAGAGAACAGCGTGGAAAACTTAAAGAAAAATATAAAAATTTGTTTTGAATATTTAAAGGTTTTTATAAAATGGATTTTAATTTCCCTCATTGTCGGCGGAATCGGCGGCGTTGTGGGAAGCATTTTTCATCTGAGTATTGACTATGTAACCGAGCTCAGGGGAGAGCAACCCCGGCTTTTGTTTTTGCTTCCTGTTGGCGGCGTTGTTATTGCGGCAATATACAACCTTTGCAAAAAGCAGGGACATATTGACACAAACCGTGTGCTCAATGCGGTGAAAAAAGATGAAAAGGTTCCTCTTGTTATGGCACCGCTTATTTTTGTCAGCACCCTTATAACTCATCTTCTCGGCGGTTCGGCAGGAAGAGAGGGGGCGGCGCTTCAGCTCGGAGGAAGCATAGGCTATAATATCGGAAGACTTTTCCGCCTTGATAAAAAAGATATGCACGAAATCATAATGGCGGGAATGAGCGCCGTGTTTGCCGCTCTTTTCGGAACGCCTCTTGCGGCGGCGTTTTTTGCAATAGAGGTTGCAACAGTGGGAACTCTTCATTATGCGGCAATTGTTCCCTGTATACTTTCTGCCATCTGTGCCTTTGAAATAGCGGGAGCCTTCGGCATTTCGCCTGTTCGCTTTGAAGGAGTATTTATGGAGCCGATTACACCGGAGGTTCTCGGAAAGGTTGTTGTTCTTGCCCTTCTTTGTGCTCTTGTGAGCATTTTGTTCTGTGCAACGATTCACAGTTTTGAAAGAAAAATGAAAAGATTTCTTCCTGATTCCTATATCCGTGCCCTTGCAGGTGGCGGAGTAATAGTTCTTTTAACCTGGCTTATGGGAAGCTATGAATATAACGGAGCGGGAATGGATGTAATTTCCCTTGCTCTTTTCGGCGATGCAAAGCCTGAAGCCTTTTTTGTAAAGCTTGTTTTTACGGCAATTACCATTGGTGCGGGCTTTAAAGGCGGGGAAATAGTTCCTGCGTTTTTCGTTGGTTCAACCTTTGGATGTGTCGCAGGGGCGCTTCTTGGACTTGATGCGGGATTTTCTGCGGCAATCGGATTTATTTCCCTTTTCTGCGGCGTTGTAAACTGCCCCGTTGCATCAACAATACTTGCGGTTGAAATATTTGGAGCGGAGGGTATTATCTTTTTTGCCCTTGCCTGCGGAGTAAGCTATATGATGTCGGGAAAATACGGTTTGTATGAAAGTCAGCAGATTAAATTTTCAAAGCTTTATGATGATAGGGAACTGTAAATACAGTTCCCTCAGACTGTCGAAAAAGTCGGTTTACCTCAAGAAAAAATTAAAGATGTAGGGGTTGGCGATTTTCAACAAACCACAGTCGAATGTTAAGAACAGAACTGTTTCTTCCTGAAAAGTGGCTCTGTTGCTTGCTTTTCACCGAAATGAGCCTTGCCGTACCAGAAGTACTGCCTGCGTCCATTTCGGCGAAATACACCTTCCTTTTTCGTTGTCTGCCAGCGTGTCGATAAACCTATCGATACGCGGAGGAAACTGTAAATACAGTTCCCTGATTTTTGGATAAAATTATACTTTTGCAATGTGTTTCAGTATTTTTTAATTTATATAGCGCAATTTTTGATGTATGATTAAATTATTAGGAGGAATGAATATGAAAAGAATATCAAGTCTGTTGCTCGTATGCGTGCTGGCTTTTTCGGTATGTATGCCTGCAACGGCTGCAACAAAGGTTTATGACTACACAGGTGACATTCCTGAAGGCGATGTTGCAAGATTTTATCCTTACACAATTGCGCAGAATGCCACAAGATATACTCCCTGGTTTGTTCAGTGGGCAAGACAGCTTGAAACTGAATATGTAACAGGAGTTCGTGGCGGTGACGGAAACCAGAGAATAATGTCAATTGCATCCTCTCCTGTAAATCCTGACCATGTACTTATCGGTACAGATACATCAGGTGTGTGGAGAAGTACAGATGGCGGTTACAACTGGGAGGTTCTGGGCAACGGTAACAACAGCTGGGCGGTAAATGATATAATCTGGAGCCCTTACGATGAAAACGTTGCTTTCTGCGTTCAGTCGGGACACAGAGAAATTAAAAGCGAAATAAGTAAAAATGCAAACTCAAAGGTTGACGGTCTTTATAAAACGGAAGATGCGGGAAAATCCTGGAAAAGGGTTCTTGACAAGAGCTTCCTTTCAATGGGCTGCAGTAACGGAATAATTCAGTACGATGCCGATAAGAATTTAATAGCCCTTTCCTCTGAAGGTCTTTACAAATCTCCCGACGAGGGAAAAAGCTGGGAACTTGTTGACAGCTCTTATTTAACAGAAAGCACCGGCGTTTATTCTATGTATCTTTTTGAGGGCAAAAGCAGAAAAATGCTTATCGGCGTAACGGGAGGCCTTTATTTTACCTCAAACGGCGGTCTCCTCTGGAAAAAGCTTATGCCTGATGAAAAGGGAATAACAGAATGTACCTCAATTGATGTTGACCCTTATGATGAAAAACACTGGATGGCGTGTTTTCAGGGAATAAGTCACAAGGTATGGGAAACCTTCGACGGCGGAAAAACCTGGGTTAAAATGAATCATCATATGAACAAGGCGGGAACTGCGATACCTATCCTTGCACGTTATGTTAAGAAAACTGACGGAACTTACAGAATTGCCGTTATTTATGAAAAATCAGGCGCAGTTTTTATGTATAGCGATGACAATGCAAAAACCTGGACCTCGGCAAGTGACGGCATTGTGGGCAGAGAACTTGCTTATAACTATACGGGTGCAGGCTATGCCTGCGAAGGCTTTTATATTGACAAAGAAAATCCGGGAGTTTTGTGGTACTCTTTTGCAGACTTTATTTACCGCTCGGACGACTACGGAACAACCTGGCATCCGAGAAATTACGGATACAGCGCAATTAACACACAAACCCTTGCCTTTGCAAGCGATAACACCATCTGGTTCGGTGATGTGGACAGAGGTCTGGCTCATACAACAAAGCCCTATGTGAAAGGGGAATACGCTCCCGTTAACAGAGATATAACAACCGGCGAATGTTCCGCTGTTGCAATTGACCCGAAAGATAAAAACCACGGCTTTGCTTTCGTTAAAAATGTTTTCTACGAAATGAAAGACGGCGCAACCTGGGAGAAGAGAGAAGAGGTAACGGGCGCTCATTCTGTAATTCATTTCCATAATGAAGATTCAAACTTTATTTATGCGGGAAATGCGTACAGCGGTGATAACGGCGCTACCTGGAATCCTCTTGAAAACCCGGTTCATTCGGTTTCTCCGGTAAATAACGATGTGGTTTACTCTCTTGTAAACAAGGTTATAAAGGTTTCTAAGGACAGAGGTAAAACCTGGTCAGACCTTATATCTGTTGGAACAACAAACGATATAATGGCAGACAAGTTTGACGAAAACACGGTATGGTATGTTGGCTATACGGGAACAGTTGGAAAGTGCACAAACGGAGAGGTTACAAGCTTTGGTAAAAATAACGGACTTAAAACCGACAACGGAAGCTTTGTTTCTCTTTATACAATTGACCAGGACCCAAAGGATAAAAACCACCTTGTGACAGGCGGAAAAGATACTTATTCAGGTGCAAGATCACCGGGAATCTATGAAACCTTCGATGGCGGACAAACCTGGGTACTCGTTCCGGGAATGGGCGGTATAGGAACAATAGTTTCTGTTACCTTCTCACTGGTTTCCGACGAAGTATTTATCGGAACCTGCTCAAACGGTTTCCTGATTTATGATTATAACACCTTTAAAAAGTGGTATAACGGCGAGCTTACAAGCTGGAATTTTTCTGACGAATATATAATTCCCAATATGTATGCCGACGGCAAGATAAGAGTTAAAATCGACAGCGATGTAATCGGCTTTGACTCAGATCCCTTCCTTGAAAACGACAGAACCTTTGTGCCTATGAGAAAGATTTTTGAAAAGCTTGGCGCAACCATAGAGTGGGACGATGCAACTCAAACGGTAACGGGAACAAAAGGTGATACGGTTGTTAAGCTTACAATCGGAAACCCTGTTGCAACCGTAAACGGCAACGAGGTTACCCTTGATGCGGTTCCGCAGCTTAAAAATTCAAGAACAATGATTCCGCTTCGTTTTGTTGCCGAAGCCCTTGGCTGCAGGGTTGACTGGAGCGATTCAAATAATCTCGTAATAATAAAAAGTAAATAATACTGAAAGCGCCCTTAAAGTGGTTCTCTTAAAGGATAACCACAGTGAATTTCGTGCTTTGCACGAATTAAGTTGCTGCGCAGTGAAGATTTTTCTGCTGAAAAAGTGAAGTTTCTGATAAATCAGAAGTTAATGATAAAAAGTCGTCTGAAAAGACGACTTTTTCAGCGTGTCGATAAACCTATCGACACGCTGGCAGACAAGGAAAAAGGAAGGTGTATTTCGCCGAAATGAACGCAGACAGTACGGCGGTACGGCAAGGCTCATTTCGGTGAAAAGCAAGCAACAGAGCCACTTTCCGGAAGAAACGACTCTGTTTTTAATATTCGATTGCGGTTTGTCGAAAATCGCCAAACCCTACATTTTTATTTTTTTCTTGCGGTAAACCGACTTTTTCGACAGTCTGAAGTCGTCTGAAAAGACGACTTTTTTCCATAATATTTGTGCAACAAATACTTCATTTGTTCGTAAGAACAAACATCATACGCGAAGCGTAATTCACTTGCAATCTATTGCAAACGTCGTTGTTGTATCCTTAAGGATACAACACATAAAGGGTGCTTTTTTGTGAATATTCGGTGACAATATCTTATAAAATATATGTAAACAGTTGAAATTTTTGCGTGATTGGTGTATTATATAAAGACAGAAATTACATAAAAATTATGTGGAGGAATTATGGATAAAATTAACGTTCTGGTTTTGTTTGGCGGACAGTCAAGCGAACACGAGGTTTCCCTTGTTTCTGCAACTAACCTTGTAAGTATGATAAATCCCGAAAAGTATAATCTTTTAAGGGTATACATAACAAAAAACGGTGAATGGTTTCTCTATGAAGGGGAAAATTCTGCAATAAAAGACGGCAATTTCGGAGAAAAGGCAGTTAAGAGAGCCTTTATCAGCCCCGATACAACCACAGGCCTTGTTGTTGACAACAACGGCAAAACAGAAAATATAAAAATCGACGTGGTTGTTCCTATGATTCACGGAACAAACGGCGAAGACGGAACAATTCAGGGACTCTGCGCTCTTGCAAAAATTCCCTGCGTTGGTCCTGATATGCTTTCTTCTGCAGTTTGTATGGATAAAACCTTTACAAAGGTAATGCTTAAGCACCTTAACATTGCTCAGGCAGACTGGGTTACGGTTCTTAAAAGCGAGCTTAAGGATATGGAAAGCGTTATAAAAAGAGTTGAAGAAAAATTCGACTATCCCGTGTTTATAAAACCTGCAAATGCAGGCTCATCGGTAGGCATCGGAAAAGCTCACAATAAAGAAGACCTTGCAAGCTGTCTTGAAAATGCGGCTTTACACGACAAAAGAATTCTTGTTGAAGAGTTTATCGACGGCAGAGAGGTTGAATGTGCCGTTCTCGGAAACAGTGACCCTATTGTTTCCGTACCGGGAGAAATTATCCCCGCAAAGGAATTTTACGATTACGAATCAAAATATGTAATCGACTCAAAGCTTATCATTCCTGCAATTCTTTCAGAAAGAAAGGCAGAGGAAGTAAAGGAAACCGCCAAAAAAGCTTTCGTTGGTCTCGGACTTTCGGGAATGAGCCGAGTTGACTTTTTCGTACACAAGGTTACAGGCGATATCTACATAAATGAAATTAACACAATTCCAGGCTTCACCGGTGTAAGTATGTATCCAAGGCTTATGGCAGCAAGCGGCTTTGAGGGCGAAAAGCTGGCAGACACTTTGATAGAATTGGCTATTTCAAAATTTGCAGAGGCTTAATTTTGCCGCTGTCCGAAAGGATTAAAGCTTTATTATGAACAACAAAAAAATCGGAGTTTTTGACTCGGGACTTGGAGGACTTACCTCTGTTAAGGAGCTTATAAAAATTGTTCCCGGCGAGGATATAGTTTATTTTGGCGACACGGGAAGAGTGCCCTACGGAACCAGGTCTGAAGAAACAATAATAAAATACACAAAGCAGGACATAGCTTTTTTAAAGTCCTTCGATATTAAAATAATTCTTGTTGCTTGCGGAACAGTAAGCTCCGTTGCTCTTCCTTTTATAAAAAACGAAGAGGTTAAAATCGTAGGAGTTGTTAAGCCTGCATCAAGGGCGGCGGTAAAAGCAACAAGAAACGGTAAAATCGGCGTAATAGGAACAACAGGAACAATAAAAAGCAATTCCTATAAGAAAACAATTGAAGAGCTTTCCTCTGATGCAAAGGTTTATCAGCAGGCGTGCCCTTTGTTTGTTCCTTTGGTTGAAAACGGGTACTTTGACCACGAAGCAACAAAAATTATTGCAAGAGAATATCTCAAGCCTCTTATGGATGAAGGGGTTGATACCATAATTCTCGGATGTACTCATTATCCCATTCTTAAAAAGGTAATAGGCGAAATTGTGGGAGAGAACGTTGTTCTTATAGATTCGGGAAAGGCTGCTGCCGATTATGTAAAGGAAATCCTTGAAGAGGATAAAATTTTAAGTGACAAAAAAGAAGGAAACTATGAGTTCTGCACCTCCGACAGAGGCGATTTCCAGAAGCTGGCTCAGATTTTCCTTGAAAGAGAAATCAGCGAAGTAAAAGTAGTTGATATAGAAAAGGTAAAAATAGATGAATAATGCTGTAATAACAATAAAAACAGTTCAGTATATGGATGGAGAATCCTTTGATACAGAGTTTATCTCAGAAGGCTCTTATGAATACAAAGAGGGCGAAACTATTATAAAATACAGCGAAAAATCTCCCGAAACGGGGCTGGATATAACAAATGCCGTTATAAAAGTCGCCGAAGATTATGTTCTTCTTTCAAGAACGGGAGAGAGCAGCTCTGAGATGTATTTCAAAGAGGGTGAATTTTCCACCACGGAATATATGACCTTATACGGAACCTTTGATATGACCGTTATGTCAGAAGAACTGAAAATAAATCTTAACGAAAAGGGCGGAAGCGTTGAAATTAACTACATTCTCAGTATGGACAAAATGAGCTTTATAAAAAACAGGCTTTCTCTTACGGTTAAGATAAGATAAACAAAATACTGAAAGGCGAACAGAATGAAAAAAAGCGTATCTCTGCTTCTTGCGGCGCTTCTCCTCTTAAGCTCCTTTGGGGTAAATGCCCAAACAGTTTACAAGGGAAACGAAAGCTTTTACAAAGCCGTAAGTGCAGTTACCTATAACGATGTTTCCTATCTTCCGGTAGACCACTGGTCAAACAATGCCGTTTATCTTATGTCGGCACTGGGCATAATAAAGGGCTCGGAGGGAAACTTCAATAATTCGGGCTATCTTTCCAAAAGCGAGGGGCTTGCACTTTCCTTCAGAATGGCGGGGCTTGAACCAACCGCTGAAAGCTACAGGAAGGTTTTGGTTAAAAGCAAAGAGGTAAACCCGGAAAAATATAATAATATAGACAGCTGGGCAGACGGCTATCTCCGTCTTGCAGTTGACAAGGATATAATTTCCGTTTCGGATTACACCAAAGAAATTGCATCGGATTATTCCGAAGCAACCTTTAAAAGATGGGAATCTGTCCAAAAAGGCGATTTTATAATCTGGCTGGTAAAGGCAGTTGGTCTTGAAAGAGCGGACAAGCTTAATTACGTTCTTGACTACCGTGAACTTGATGACTACACAGAGGAGGAACGGTTCTATCTTGAAACTGCAATGAAAAACAACATTTTAAAGGGCGACGGAATAACCTTAAGCGCCCGTTCTCCTCTTACCAGGGAGCAGGCAGCGCAGATTCTTTATAACGTAACCGGTCTTTGCCTTGAGGGGCTTGGCATAACCGTAATAAGCGGAACTGTTGACAGAATTGATACAAAAACAGAGGTTGAAGAGGAAACGGCAACCGTAACAAGAAATATTTATATTTCAGACTATGTTTTTTCCGCCTCAAAAATGTATAAGGTAGAAGGCGAGGCGATTGATTCGGGCGTAAGCCTTGATAAAGACTATTGCGATTTCATAACCCTTTCTGACAAAAACCTGCCCTCAGACAGCTCTGCTCTCGTTCAGGCAGACAATGTTAAATGCTACATAAAAGGCGAAAAGGTGCTTTGTATAACAAAATTTGGCGATAAAAAAACAGAGCTTACCCATAATGATTCAGATTATAACGATGCACAGGCATACAGCGGAACCCTTTATTTCGTTGATACCGATGAAAGGTGCGTTGTTCTTATTGATGACAAGGGCGAATATATTGAAATTCCCTATCTGCCCGATGCGGTTTTCTGTAACAGAAATACCTCTCTTACGGCAGAGGATTTAAACGAAAGCTGGACAGATTGCCCGGTTTACGTTTTTACAATAGTAAAGAAAACAGGCGGTCTGAGCCGTGCTTACAGGATTCAGGTCGTTTCAAAAAGCAAGGAGGATATGTAAAT
Source organism: Clostridia bacterium (assembly GCA_045605445.1). Taxonomy (GTDB): domain Bacteria; phylum Bacillota; class Clostridia; order RGIG6154; family RGIG6154; genus CAZMHL01. The sequence continues at coordinate 114,177 of JAZUPZ010000044.1, forward strand.
GAAAAAAAGATTATTGGCGTTGCTTTTGGCAGCGGTTATAGCAGTTATGCCTGTTTGCGTCAGCGCAACCGATGTATCTGAACTTCCGGAAGAGTATACTGTTGTTGATGCAATAAAAGAGTATATTAAAGCAAACTATCAGTTTGATATCGATTTTGAGGAGGTTCTCGACTCTGTTATAATCGAAGTACTCAGAGAAAATCCCGAGCTTTACGATGAAATAGCAAGAGGAATGATGAACGGGCTTGACGATTACAGCGTTTATTACAGCTCTGAGGAGTTCAAGGAGTTCTTTACTCAGATTGAAGCGGCATATGCCGGTATCGGTGCTTACATTTCAAGAATAAACGGTTATGCAACCGTTTCGGGCTTTGTTGAAAATTCTCCTGCCGAAAAAGCGGGAATGATGCAGGGCGACATAATTCTTGCGGTAAACGGCGAAGATGTTGCAGGCAAGGATACTGAAATCGTTGTAGGAAAAATCAGAGGCGACGAGGGAACTAACGTAACAATTACCGTAAAAAGAGGCGAAGAAACCTTAGATATTACAATTGTTCGTGCAACTCTTCATACTGCAACCATAACAAGTCAGATTCTTGAGGGAAACGTGGGCTATATAGCAATTTCTCAGTTCAGCTCCTCAACGGCGTCTGAATTCAAAACCACTTTTCTTAAAATGAAAGAGCAGGGGGTTGACAGATTTATAATCGACGTAAGAAACAATCCTGGCGGAGTAACCTCTCAGGCGGTAGGCTGTGCATCGGTTCTTCTTCCCAAGGGAACAACCGTTTTAAAGGTTAATAGCAAATCTATGGGCGAGTCTGTTTACACAAGTAATTATCTTGCGGGCAAAAAGGAAAAGGTTGTTGTTCTTACAAATGAATACAGCGCCTCTGCTGCAGAAATTTTTGCAGTAGCAATAAAAGATAACGATGCGGGTATCCTGGTAGGAACAAAAACCTACGGAAAGGGAACAATGCAAACAACTGCAAGCCTTGGCGAATACGGCGGACTTAAGGTAACAATGGCTGAATTCGTAGGACCTGCGGGAACTCCTATAAACAATGTGGGCGTAGCACCTCACGAGGTTGTTATAAATGTTGAATCCTTTGCAGAACAGAGCGACTTTACTCCTCTTAAGTTTGAAAAGAAATTCTATCTTGGTGATGACGACGAGCAGATTTATGCTCTTAAGGAAAGGCTCAGAGTAATGGGCTATTTTAACGGAACAATGGATAATTATTTTGACGATGTTCTCGATGCAGCCGTTAAACAGTTCCAGAGCGACGTTGGTCTTTTCCCTTGCGGCGACCTTGATTTTTCAACTCAGACTGCAATAAACAATCTTGTTACGGAATATAAGGTTGTAAGAGATTCTCAGTTTGACAGGGCATATGAAATAGTTAAGGGAATGTAAGCTTATGATAACTCGGGCAGATTTTTTTCTTCTTGACAAAACAGCTCTTTTAAGAAATCCCTTTTTCGATTGGTTCTTTTCGGCGTTTACCCATCTGGGCGACGGCGGAATGCTCTGGATAGCAATAGCGCTTATATGCCTTTGCTTAAAAAAAACCAGAAAAACGGGATTGTGTATGGTTTTTGCTCTTGCTTTGGGATTTTTAATTGCAAACTTAGGCTTAAAACCTCTTGTAGCAAGACAAAGACCCTTTCAGCTTAAAAACGTAAAAATTCTTATAGCTCCGCCGACAGACTTTTCTTTCCCCTCGGGGCATACGGTGTCCTCCTTCGGAGCGGCAACGGCTCTGTTTAAAAATAACAGAAAATGGGGAAGTGTTGCCTTTGTTGTTGCAGGGCTCATAGCTTTTTCAAGACTTTATCTGTATGTTCATTTCCCAAGCGATGTTATTTGCGGAATTTTAATCGGACTTCTTTGCGGGTATTCTGCAGATAAATCAACAAACAAAATTTACAGCTGTTTTTAACAGCTGTTCAGACCGTCGAAAAAGTCGTTCTACCGCAAGAGAAAGATTTAAAATGTGGGGTTTTGCGATTTTCAGCAAACTGAAATCAATAGTTTAAAACAGAGCCGTTTTTTGGGGAAACCGCTCTGTTTCTTGCTTTACGCGAAAATGAGCCTTGCCGTACAAAAGTACTGTCTGCGTCCATTTTCGCGTAATATAACTTCCTTTTTCGCACTCTGTCAGCGTGTCGATAGGTTTATCGACACGCTGCACAGCCGTTTTTAGCGGCTGTTTTTTCTTTACAATTTTTTCTGTTTGTGTTAAAATATAATATTGGAAAATATTACATTTTCGGAGGAAAATATGAAAAAGAAAATTCTGATTTTGCTTGCGGCTTTAATATTGGTATTATCTTTATCCGCAATTTCTGTATCTGCGGCAAACATTGCCGAGGGTACCTGCAGTAACGGGCATACCTGGTATATAAACGAATCGGGAACCCTTAAAATAACCGGAACAGGACCTATGGCGGATTATACGCTGTCAAACCCTGCCCCCTGGAGAGAACATTACCTGTCTATAAAACAGGTTGTAATGTCAAACAGTATAACTCACATAGGTGATTATGCCTTTTACGAGCTTGCTTCTGTAACAAAGGTTACCATGCCAAGCTCCCTTGAATCAATAGGACAGTATGCTTTTTACCGTTGGGTTGCTCTGCCGGAACTGACTATTCCCTCAAAGGTTACCTCTATCGGAAAATATGCCTTCTGTTCTACAACCGCCCTTGAAAAAATTTACTGGAATGCGGAAAATGTTTCCGATTTTACAAAGAGCAATTACGTTTTCTATAAAACAGGTGAGCTCAGCGGTAATCTTGAGGTAATTTTCGGAAGCAGTGCAAAATCAATTCCGGCTTACGCCTTCCAGCCGAAGGAATTTTCAAGCAGTTCATATTCTTATATAAAAAAGCTTACAATAGGTGAAAATGTAACCTCTGTAGGCGATTATGCTTTTTGCTATTCAACCTCCCTTACAAGCATTGCAACCGGCGATGGGGTTGAAATCATAGGTGACCATGCCTTTGCCGGCTGCACAGGAGTAAAAACAATTACTCTGGGAAAAAACGTTAAGGAAATAAAATCTCTTGCCTTTAATTACTGCCCTTCTCTTGAAAAAATCATCTGGGGCGCTGAAAGTGCAAACAGTATGACAGACATGGGTGTTTTCAGAAACTCAGGTGTAAAGACCGGGGTAGACGTGGTGTTCACCTCAACGGTAAAAAATATTCCCGTTTGCGCTCTTGCTTCCGGTCTGTTTAAGGTTAAAAGTATTGTAATAGAGGAAAATGTTGAATCAATCGGGGCTTCGGCTTTCAGCGGTACGGGAGTAACCGAAGTTACCTTTCCTTCTTCTTTGAAGAGTATAGGAGGAGGCGCCTTCAGTACTGTACTTGGAAAGTATGACAGCTCTGTTAAAAATGTGTATATCTCCGACCTTGCCTCCTGGTGCTCAATAAGCTTTGGTCATAAAAGCGCAAGCCCCTTCTGCGGAAGCGGTGCCAATTTGTATGTAAACGGAGAACTTACCGCAAAGCTTGTTATTCCTCTTGGTGTTGAGAAGATATCTGACTATGCTTTTTACGGTTGCGGCAGCATCACCTCAGTTGTTATGAAGGGTACCGTAAAATCGGTAGGTATGTATGCCTTTTACGGTTGCCCTGCTCTTGCGGAGGTAAACACCGGAAGCGGCGTTGAGGAAACAGGTGACTATGCTTTTTCTGCCTGTCCTTCTCTTACAAGAGTTACCTTCGGAAACAAAGTTAAAAATATAGGGGCTTATTCCTTTGCTGAATCGGCTTCCCTTAAATATGCAACTCTGCCGGCTTCTCTTGAAAAAATCGGCGATTATGCCTTTTATAAATGCTCGGCACTTAAAAGTGTAGAATTTCCCGAGAAGCTTGCAAGCATCGGGGAATATGCTTACAGCAACAGCGGTATCAGCGGAGATCTGGTTTTTAAATATCCTGTCAGCATCGGCGATTATGCCTTTATTAACTGTGATAAAATTGAAAGTGTAACAGTAGGCATTGCCGATACTTCTATCGGGGTAGGCTCCTTTAACGGCTGTGACGGATTAAAAACTTTAACCGTTGAAAAAAATGTAACATCAATCGGAAAGTACGCTTTCTATCTGAGCTTTGGTCTGGAAAAGGTTTACTGGAACGCTGAAAAAATAACAGACCTTGAAAGTAATTATTATATTTTAAACGGTGCGGGAAAAAATTCAGAGGGTGTTGAAGTTGTATTTGGTGAAAATATATCTTCTGCTCCGAAATTTCTCTTTGCTTCAACCAGTGCATCATATTCCGGAAAAATATCAAAAATAACCTTTCTTTCGGGTTCGGGAACCATCGGGGGAGCAAGCTTCAGTTTGTGCAGCTTCCCGAAGGGTCTGGAGCTTGGGGAGGATGTGTCGGTAGTAGGCCCCAGCGCCTTTAAAGAAACGGTGTTCGGCGGTCCTCTTAAAATAACTTCAGAAAATATAACAATAAATGCACAGGCTTTTATGGATGCACAGTTAACGGAGCTTATCTGGAGCTCTGAAAACGGAACCCTTCCCGCTACAGGGTTAACGGAGGTCTTCCGTGACGCGGTTATTGATAAAGTTACTATCTCCGACGGCATTGAAAAAATCCCTGCATATCTTCTGTACGATGCAAAGAGCATAGGAGAAATTGTAGTAGGCAAAGATGTTAAAATCGTAGAAAAGTATGCCTTTAACCAAATTGAAAATATCGGAAAGGTAATCTGGAATTCGGACAATACGGAAAGTGTAGCCACAACTGCCTTCAAGCTAAGCAAAGGCAATCTTCAGATTGAGTTCGGAGAAAATGTAAAAACTGTTCCTGCAGGACTTTTCAACGGATGTGTTTTTGACAGTATAACTATTTCGGGAAGCTTTGAGACAATAGGAGAAATGGCTTTTGTGGGAGCAAATCTGAAAACAATTGTTATTCCCGACAGTGTAAAAACTATCGGAAACAGTGCTTTTCGTAACTGTACTGCTCTTGAAAGTATTTATTTTGGAAGCAACCCCGTAAACATAGGCGAGAACGCTTTTGACGGATGTAAAAATCTGAAAGAGGTTCATGTTGCAGATATTGCCGCCTGGTGTGAGAGTAACTTTGTGCTTCAGGGGAATCCGTTGTGTTACGGAGCGGGTCTTTATGTAAACGGGGCTCTTGTAACCGAGCTTGTTGTTCCCGACAGTGTTACTTATATAGGAAAATACACTTTCTGGAATTACGATTTGCTGACAAAGGTTGAAATAGGAAACGGCGTAACAGAAATCGGTGAATATGCATTCGCCTCCTGCTCGTTACTGGGCGAAATTACTCTTGGCAACTCTCTTACAAAAATAGGAAATAACACCTTTGAGTATACTCCCGTCGTAAGTATTACAATTCCCGAGAAGGTAACAGAAATAGGTTATTGTGCCTTCGGCGATTGTGCATCTCTTGAAAATGTAAAATTCCTTAATGATAATCTTTCGGTTGGATACGGCGTTTTCCACGGCTGTACAGCATTGAAAGAAATAACTCTGCCGAAAAATATGGAGGTTGTGGGCGAGTCAATGTTTGGGGGAAGCACCTCGCTTGAAAAGGTGAATTTGCCGGAAAATCTTGTAAAAATTGACAAATCTGCTTTTTATGAATGTACCTCTATTGAAAACATTACAATTCCCGGAACGGTTAAGGAAATTGGCAGTGATGCTTTTTATGGCTGCAGCGGGTTGAAGGAAATCTCAATTCCTGCAAGCGTTGAAACAATCGGCTACGGTGCTTTCTCGAATTGTACAGGGCTTAAAGAAGTAATTGTTCCAAACAGTGTTGCTGAATTGGGCTCTAGGGCTTTCTACGGCTGTACCTCTCTTGAAAAAGCCGTTCTCGGCAATGGACTTGCAAATATAGAGAAAGGCAAATATGGCTGGTTCTACGGATGTACGGCGCTTAAAGAGGTTGTCCTTCCCGACAATCTGCCTTATATACCTTCTTCGTGCTTCTACGGCTGTAAGGTTCTTGAAAATGTTGTTCTTGGAAAGGACGCTGCTTATATCGGATCAGCTGCATTTGGCGGTTGTTCGCAGTTAAAGTCAATAACAATCGGCAATAAGGTTTCCCTGATATATCTTGCGGCTTTTGAAGATTGCGAAAGACTTGCAGACGTATACTTTTTGGGCGACAGCTGGAGCGGCATTGAAATTGAGAGCAGAAACGACGATCTTCTTACTGCAACAGTTCATTATGCAACAACGGTGCGCTTCGACGGAAACGGAGCCGACAGCGGAGGCGTATCAGCCTTTGTCGGTGAGACGGGAAGCGTAATAACAATTCCTGAAAACGGATATTATAAACGAGGTCACGATTTCAAGGGCTGGTCCTGCGCAGGAAAAATCTATCAGCCGGGAGATTCTTATACGGTTAAAGAAAATGCTGTTTTCTATGCCCTCTGGCAGAAAACCGTAACAGACGGCTCCCTCAGCAGGGTTATTCTTGATTATGACGGTTATTACAGATATTATGTAAACGGAGAAATTCAGGCAGGATGGCAGGTTGCAAATAACGGATATAAGTATTACTTCTCTGCAAGCGCAACAAAATACGGCGCGGCAATAACGGGCGAAAATGTAAAAATCGGAAGCGAATATTACGATTTCGACGAAGAGGGAAGACTTATTGAAGACTACGATGAAAACGGCGAAGCGGTTCTTTATTACGATGAATCGCAGGATATAAGAATAACAATTGCCTATAATCTTAACGGCGGAGATACCCTTTACGGAGAAAAAACTCTTAAAATATATCCGGGTGATGAGCCTGACCTTACGGTTAAGGCGGAAAAGAAGGGATATATTTTCAGAGGCTGGAACAGCTGGAAGTATGATAAGGTTCCTATCGACTGGTATTATCCCGTAAGTGAAAACACGGTTTTATATGCGGTGTTTACCAGAAATACAAACTGGGAAATTATTCTTGAGGATGACGGCTATTACAGATATTATATAGACGGCTTCCGTCAGGTTAAATGGCAGGTTACTCCCGAGGGATATAAGTATTATTTCTCTACAAGTGCGGCGAAATACGGCGCGGCTATGACAGGTAAGAGAGTTAAAATCGGCGGAACGTACTATGACTTTACCGAAGACGGAAAGCTTATAGACCATTACGATTCCGACGGAAACCCTGTTCTTTACACCGAAAGAAACGGTTTTGTTACAGACAGCAGCGGCGTAACAAGATATTATGTTGACGACGAATATCTTATAGGCTGGCAGTATATTGACGGAAATAAGTATTATTTTTCAAAGTCAAACGGAAAAATGCTTTCGGGCATGACCAAAATAGGAAGTATAACCTATAATCTGGGTACCGACGGAGCATGGGTAGGCTACTCAAACGTAGGCTATACGGAAGAAGAATGTCCCGCATCTCCCCTTATGAGCAAGGATGACGACGGCGAATACAGATACTATATAAATGACAAGCCGTACACGGGCTGGAAGGTGCTTTTAGGAGAAGACGGCTACTATAAGTATTATTTCTCCAAGGCAGACGGAGCGGCAAAAACTGACTATGCAATTCAGGTAGGAAGCCAGGTTTATGACTTTACCGCAACAGGTGCCCTTATCTCCGTTGAAAAGGACGAAAACGGAAATGCCGTAATGGAAATTTACAAGCTCTCGTTTGAACAGGGAGCAAAGAACGGACTTGTTCTTGATGACGACGGCGAATACAGATTTTATATCGACGGCGAATTCCAGTCGGGCTGGGTAACAGTTAACGGAAGCAGATACCTTTTCAGGAAGGCTGACGGAAGTGCAATAACCTCTGATGACCATCAGAGCGAAAAAGGTTACAGATACGGAAGCTATTATTACATTTTTACCGATGACGGAAAGCTCGTTTCAAGAAGTGCAAAATAATAAAAAGGCTGTAAGCCCGCTTTTTTAGGAAGCATAGGGTTTACAGCCTTCTTTGCTGAAGGTGACTTTTTTATTTTTCAAATATTTCAACCTTGTCCGTTCCGTCTGATTCAACAAACTGAACCTTTATAATTTCGTTTTTTGAGGTAGGAATGTTTTTGCCTACATAGTCGGGGCGGATGGGAAGCTCTCTGTGACCTCTGTCAACCAGAACCGCCAGCTGAATTTTCGACGGTCTGCCGAATTTCATAAGAGCATCCAGCGCGGCTCTTACCGTTCTGCCGGTGTAAATAACATCGTCGGTAAGAATAACATTTTTACCCGTAATGTCAATATCAATCTGCGAATTGTTGAGAATCGGTTTTTCTTCCATAGAAAGGTCGTCTCTGTAAAGGGTAATGTCAAGAGTTCCGCAGGGTACTTCAATTCCTTCTATATTATATATATTGGTTGAAAGTCGTTTCGCAAGAGGTACGCCCCTTGTTTTTATGCCTACAAGATAAAGATTATTGGTATCGTCATTTTTTTCAATAATCTGATGGGCAATTCGAAGCAGCGACTTGTTAATTGCCGTTTCATCAAAAAGCTGAGCCTTGAGTTTCATATTTTCTCCTTGAAAATAAATACTTGTATATATGGGAAAGTATATCACAGCAGGTTAAGGTTGTAAACAATTTTTTGGTAATTTGCAGTCTTGTTGTAAAATTTGTAAAAAAATATTGACAAACCTCTTTAAATGTGATATATTTAAGCGTAGCCTGGTTACAAATGCGTAACAGGCTTATTAAAATCGCACAAATTAGTGAAAAACGGCTATGCCTAATTTATATTAAACGGAGGTGTACTCATGCGTACAAAAATCACATTGGCTTGCACAGAATGCAAACAGAGAAACTATGACACAATGAAAAACAAGAAAAACACACCTGACAGAATGGAAGTTAACAAGTACTGCAAATTCTGCAAGAAGCACACAGCTCATAAGGAAACAAAGTAATCAGACTTCTACTTAAAGAAAAAATCGGGAGGTTTATGATAATGAGTGAAAAAAAGACTTCTAAAGTCAAAGAATTTTTCAAGGGCGTTAAAGGCGAATTCAAGAAAATTGTTTGGCCTTCATTTTCAACTGTTGTGAAAAACACAGCTGTAGTTGTGGTTTTCTGCGTAGTTATCGGCGTTCTTGTATGGGTTCTTGATTTGTTGTTCGGCGGATTATTCAGTTGGGTAATCAGCATCGGTAAATAATTTCCGGCTTTATATTTTAATAAGGAGGGGAATTTATGGCAGATGCAAAATGGTATGTTGTTCACACATATTCAGG
>JAZUPZ010000045.1:0-2539 GCA_045605445.1 Clostridia bacterium
GGCAGAGCTTGTAACAACAGAGCTTCCCGAAGAGCTTCAGGAGGCGGAGCTTTCTTCAATTAAAACCACCTCTGCAACAAGCACAATAGCCGACGAATTCAGGGTTGAACCCGTCGCCTCGGTTTACAATGTTTTAAACAATAACAACGATTACGTTTCTCAGGCTACAGGTGACCTTACTTATGAAAAATCTCTTTTGTCTTTGCCCGGAGCAAACGGTCTCGACCTGAATATTTCAATAAGATACAATTCAGGGGATGCGGTTATATCGCAGAATGAATTTGTTGATATGAACGAAGCCGTTCAAAATATAAATTTCAATAACTTTGCCATTGGTTGGAGTTTTGGTTTCCCTGCAATTGTAAAGAGTAATGTGGAGCGTTCATACGGTTGGGACAGAGAGACTTCTCTTGTTTTTCCTGACGGAAGCTCGTATAAAATAAAAGACGACATAGAAAACCCTTCTGTTGACACAACTCTCACGCTTCAATATTATAAACTTTCTGATGTTACTCTTGTGAAAAAAGCTGAAAGTAATAATTATGAACTTACTTATTCAGACGGAACGGTTTATACATTTGACGAAACTTATGGAAATGTTACAAAAATCAAAGATGTTCTCGGAAACGAAATAAACTTTTCGTATAGTGAACTTGATTATTCGCAGGGTTCTTTCTGGGATTATATGTTTAAGCTTTCATATAACCGTGCGAAAATAAATGTATTGTCTAAAATTGTCGATAGTGCAGGACGAGAAATAGACGTTGTATATACTATCAAAAACACTCTTCGCGGTAAAGAATTGCAGAAAATAGAATTTGTAATCGGAAATACGCTCTATGCAACCCTTATTTTTGAACAAAAAACCACTTATGGCGGTACGGTAGATGTTTTAAAGCAGATAAAAGACAGAAATGAATATATCACAGAATTTCATTATGACGAAAAGGCTTCGTTTATATACAGCAGTGCGAGTGCTTACGAAGAACCCTCGTATACATTGAACGGCAGTGTGCTGGCTTTAACTGAAGTAAAACTCCCGACCGGAGGAAAAACTAAATATGACTACGAAAAAGCAAGAAGAACTTATTTGTATTATAACGGTTCTGTAGGCACAGACTGGTATGAGGTTTACAAGGTTTCAAAGGTAAGCGACTCAAGCGGATTTGAAAGAACCTACGAGTATGAAAACGACCGCTCGGGATATCCTCATACAAGGCTCGACATTGAACCTCCGCCATCTGATTATTTCCAATTTAATCAGGAAACAACAGGATATATTTACGATTCTGATTTTACATATTCCTGTATAATGAAGGAAAACGGCAGGGTAACAGTTACAACCTTTGATTATATGCACAATAAAATAAAAGAGCAAACTTATGACGAGGATAATACTCAAAATAAATATGTTGTCGGCAACATACAGACGAAATGGAATACTCTGGTCGGCAATTATATATATTGTATGGGATATTCTGACGAAGTAAATAAGAAAACATTTTTTTATAAACAACATGTTGATACCGGCGAAGCAGAGCTTTTAACGCCTTATGACGGAGAAATAAATTCATCCTATGTTGTTAAAAGCTGCGGAAGCAAAATATTTGTTTTCTATAAATCAGACAGTTTGTATGCTCTTGAATATGACACAATAACCGATACGTGGACTGATGGCGGGAGCTATGTAAACACCTTTAATCTCGAAACGAATACAATTTCTCTTGACAACATTTTGTATAGAAATAATAAATTCTATGCGCACAGCATAAGCGGAAATTCGATTCATTATGCAAAATTCGACCCGGCTGCTGCTGTAGGAGAAAGGTGGACATTTTACAGAAATAAAATACAAAATGAAAGCTCTTCGTTAACTTATTTGTTTAACTACGACATTTGGGATTATTATTACGACGGGAATAGCATATATCAATATAATATAAATACAAATTTATATACATCCAAAGAAGTTGGTGCCATAAATTCAAACGGAGCTTTTGTATCTGGCGGCAGAATGTTTATGTTCAATGACACCAATATAACAGAATTTGATTATGCTGATGAAGTGGTTCCGGAAGATGAAGTATACTATTATTCTTCTTCGCCTGCTCTTTCTCAATATCTTAACGATGGAGTTCTTGATGCTTCAACGTATACAATTCAAAAGAATACAGATGGATATGCTTATTATATAATGAATGCTAAAGACGATACAGGGTTAAAAAATATATACCGTTTTGACCCGTATAATGAAGAAGACCGCTTTGTGTATGTAGGAAGCAGGATATCAAATAATGACAGTTGCGTTGTCCTTTCGGCAGGCACGGCATCCTCTCCTGTTTTTTATCTGATTTCCGACAGTATTGAACAATTAAAGCTTTACGAGCCTGAAACGCCTCAGAGCACAAGTGTTGTTACAACAACCTATAACAGCTATAATCAGCCGGTTTCAAGCAAGATAACAAGAATAAGCGGAAGCAGTAAGGCAAACGGCGGAACTCAGAGTTATACCTATGTTGACGGAAAAAGTCAGGTTCTG
>JAZUPZ010000046.1:0-78584 GCA_045605445.1 Clostridia bacterium
GGATGTTAAAAAAGTCCGGAACGTCAAAAGGCGGATTTTCTCCTGTGAAAGATATTATAAACAAATAACTGAATCAAAGGTAGAAAAACCTCAAATTTTTTGAGGTTTTTCTTTGTTTTATGCCTTTTGACTACGAACAAATTTCACCTAACTCCGCGTACCACCGTACGCGTTCGGGTTCCCACAAGCATAGCTTGCGGTTCAGTTTGTTCGTTCCAAACATTTTTTCCTATCCCCTTACGGAATGAAGCTGTTTAAAAATCAAGTTTTTAAACAGCCCCTTCTTTTATATCAGTTCTATTATGTAAAGAGCAATTGGTGCGATAATAATTGCCGGCAGAAAGTTTGCGATTTTTATTTCGGTGATTTTTAAAAGATTGAGCCCAAGGGCAACAATTATAACCGAGCCTGCGCAGGTGATTTCGCCGATTGCCGCCGTTGTAAGAACGGGCGCAAGAAGGCCTGCAAGAAGAACTAAAAGCCCCTGATAAACAAACACCGTAACCGAGGCAAGCATTACACCGATACCTAATGTTGATGCAAGCACCGTTGAGGAAATAAGATCCAGAAACGCTTTTGTTAAAAGAAGCTCGTTGTCCCCCTTAAGACCGGAATTCAAAGAGCCTACAATTGTCATTGCGCCAACGCAAAACAAAAGGCTTGCGGAAACGAATCCCTGAGAAATTGAAACCTTGCCGTCTTTTTTGTTAAATTTGTTTTCAAGAGCATCACCAAGCTTGTTTATACCCTTGTCAATGTCAATCAGGCTTCCGAGTATTCCGCCAAGCACCATTGAAATTATTAAAACTATAGCATTCTGCCCCTCAAGAGAGCCGGAAATACCGATATATAAAGTACAAAGCCCGATTGCGGTCATTGCCGCAGAGGTCAGCTTTTCAGGCAGCCCTTTTTTGAAAAATGTACCGATTGTACTTCCGATTAAAACTGTGATGAAATTTACTATAACGCCAATCATTTTATTCTCCTCATCATTTCATAGCACATTCTGAAATTGTGGTACGGGCATCTGAATGGGGAAATTTTTTCTTTGCTTGTAACCTGACCTGTGCCCTTTTTTAGCGCCGTGTACCATTCTCCGTTTGGCGCAATGAAATATTTTTTAATGTGTTCCCATACTTTTTCGCTGTATGAAATATATTTTTTATCATTCGTAAGCTGATACATATTGTAAAAGCCCACAACGGCCTCTGCCTGCTCCCACCACCAGAGAGTAGGACGCTCCCAGCCGTCGGTCATTTCGCCCATCTCTTCGTTGTAGCCGTCCTTTACCGAAGCCTTTACAAGCCTGATGCATACATCTTTTATTTCTTCTTTAAGAGTATCCATACCCAACGCCTCTGCAGTTTGCCACAAAAGCCAGCTTGTTTCCACGTCGTGACCGCAAGTGATTTCATCGGAAAGAGAATTTAATTCTCTGTCAAAAAACATATTAAGATGGTCTTTTTCCTTGTTGAAAATCTTATCAAGGGTAAGTCTTGTAAGCTTTTTAATGGCTTCAAGAACCCTTTCGTTTTTGGAAACAACATAAAGCAGAGTGTAAGCCTCAAGAACGTGAAGCATGCAGTTCATATTTTTAACTGCACCGTCGGGATGTCTGTTATTGGGAACATATTCCCAGTTTTCATCAAAAGAGTCGTAATATCCGCCAAAAGCTTCATCGTAGCTTCTTTCTTCTATGATATCAAAAAGCTCATGCGCCATTTTAAGCGCTTTTTCGTCTTTGGTAACCTGATAATACTTTGCAAGACCGTAAACCCCAAAAGCGTGGTCATAGATTTTCTTGCCGGATTCAAACATTTCATTTGAAACTTTCAGATATCTTAAATATCCTGGTTTTTTTCCATCGAAAAACAAGGGGTATCCCTCAAAACATCTTTTTGCTGCATGGAGATATTTCTCATCACCGTAAATTTCATAACCTGCGGAAAACGCCCACAAAGCACGGGATGTAATTAAAAATGCGCCCGTTCCTTCAGGTGCTTTCGGGTTGTTTTCACCGTCAAGGAAAAAATGAAAGAGCGGTGAATTTTTCTGAAAGCCCTTTTCAATCCAGAAGTCAAGAATATTTCGTCCTTCTTTTTCAAACTCTTCAATATTCATAACAAAACCCCCGATTAGTGAATAGTGAAATTCGGCTTTGCCGAATTTCTTCATCAACTATCAACTTGTAATTCTTTGTTACTTGATTACAGTAAGTCCATTAATTTTCAGTTCTGTTCCGAAAGCCTTCGGAAGTGTGGATTTTTCAAGCCAAAGCTCTAATGTGTGTTCCTTTTCGCCGTCAAGATTGTCGCCAAGGGAAAGAACAAGGGGCCATCCGCTGTCTTTAACCCAGTCGTCGTGAACGCCCTCGTGAGCACCAACCTCTCCGCCGTCAATTCTGTAGCAGATTTTACCCGTTATTTTTCCGTAGTCAAGAGAAATCAAAAGCGCTCTGCCCTTGAATTTATATGTAAGTGACGCCTTTGGTGAGGTGGTAAACAGACAGTAGTCGTACCAGAAAACGCTTGTTTCTCTTAATTTGTACCAGGGACCCTTTGTTTCAAGCTCATCAATTGAAACAAACTGTGTTTCTTCCCAGCAGAGAGGATCTGTGGGGGCAGGCATATTTTCGCCCTTAAGAATTTTTTCGTTGTTTTCGCTATACAGTTCTTCTTTTAGATATTCCCACGCGGCAGAAGCGTAAATATATCCGCCGAGTTCCTGGGGGTGAAGTCCGTCAGGAAGCCACTGCTGCATTGAAAACATTCCCTGCTCAAGCATAGTAAAGGCTTTTAATGACATCCATACGGACGGAATGTTATAGTGAACTGCCAATTCTTCAAGGTCTTTGATTGCAGCAGGCATTTCGCCTTTTGCCATTGAATCTAAAAATTCTTTGCAGTATGTGTACACAATAACAACGTCAATGCTTGCTTTAAGAAGCTTTCTTATAAGACCTTCTCTTGTTCTTCTTCTTAATATGCACTTTTCCTCGTCCTCGTCAAGACGGTAGTCGTTAACCGCATATTCAACGAAAACCACGTCGCATTTTTTGTCGATAAGGTCCTTGTCAACTCTTGTAAGACCGTTTGAGCTTCCCGTTGCACCAACTGCAACATTGTCAATTGTAAAGTCAACGTCTTTAAACTCTTCAATAAGATAAGCAGAAAGGCGGTAAGGCCAGTTGTTTGCGTTTTTTGCATCGGTAATAGAGCCGCCGATAAAGCCTACTCTTGCCTTTTTGTTCTTAATTGCTGCCTTGAAATTTTCAAGAGAGCCTCTTTTTCTTATAACCTGTTCCATAGATTTTCCTCCGTTTTTTTAAAAAATAAAAATTGTTCTAAACCTTACGGTTTTGTTAGAATTTAATACGAGCAAAGCGAGTATCAAGGTTCTCCGAAACATAGAAATCTTGATTTCGTAATGTTTCGAGAGGTCCTTATTATTTTATTTCAGATAAAATCTTTGATTTTATCTGAAATTTTATCTGCTATTCTTTCATGGCCTCTTATAAACGGATGGAGCATATCAAGCCCAAAACCGTCAAAGGACTGAGAAATTTCAAAAGCAGGAATGTAGTGAAGATTTTTATAGTTCATTGTGTCAAGAACTTCTTTTACTACTTTTCTTATGTTAACAATAATGTCCTCACCAAAATAGTCTGCGTTGCAAAGGTAAGCATCGGTTACAATAATGGGCTTGTCGGGATTTTTAGAGCATACCTCGTTTAACATATGGGTAATGTTTTCCCGGTAAACCTCGGGAATTCCCCAGGCATTGATGCCCATTTCAAGGAACAGAATGTCCCATTTTGCATCGTTGGCAATGTAGTCTGCAAGCTCTTTTTCTGCGATACAGCTTCCCGCAAAGCCCATATTTATGTAGTCGCATCCAAGCTTGTCGCCAACCATAAATGACTGAACCGTTGTACCGGGAAGGTCGCTCCTGCCGAAGGTGATTGATGAGCCGTAAAAGAAAATTGTCTTTTTGGGCATCATTTCAGGTTTTGGCGGTTCAATGTTTCCCTCAATGTCGTAAATAATGTTTGCGCCGTTTAAAATAACGCGCACAACCTCTGGGTCAAAGGGGAGATTTTTCTCCTTTGTAATAGCTTTAAGCTTTTCAAGGTTTTGAGGGGGATTTATAGTAATCCAATCAGCTTCGTCGGTAATAACCTTGATTGTGTCAGCTGAGCCTGCCTGGAAATTTCCGTAAAATACAGGTGCAAAGGTACAACCGCCTTCGCTGAAGGCTCTGATTTTAATTCTTGCGGGGGTTTCGTCCCTGAACACAAAGCGGATTTCAACACCCGGATTTTTTCTGTTCATATTTTTGCCCTGACCGTTTTTGTGAACAAATCCTTTGTCAACATAGTCGGGCAGTCGCATCATAAGGTAGCCGTCCTCATATTTTTCAAGCTGTGACACGTTGTGAAGTAAAGCATTTTTGAAAATCATAAGGACACCTCCTTTTTTATGGCATCGGCAATGTTTTTGCCTGCAATTTTTGCTCCTTTTTCAGAAAGGTGAACAAGGTCACAGGAAAGACCGCTTGCATCGGGCATCATCTGTGAGCCGTCAATGTAAACTGCATTTTCAATGCCGACGGTGGCATTTTTCATAATTTTTCTGTAGCTTGTAACCTTTTCGTGCTTAACAATGTCAAGATGCTGATAAAAAGGTGACATAAAGAAAACTTTCTTATCTGGGTTTTCAGAGGTTATTTTCTTAACCGCATATTCAACCCTTTCTTTAAACTGTTCATCGGTAAATTTGTTGAACATATTTGCACCAAGCTCAAGGAGTGCAACATCCCATTCGACATCTGCTATGTAATCAATAAGCTCCTTTTCTGCGTGGCAGCTGCCTGCAAGTCCAAGGTTTATAAGGTCAAAACCTAAATTTTCTGCGGTAATGTTTGCATAGCTGTTAACCGCTGTAAAGGAAAAGCATCCGTAGGTTAAAGATGAACCGTACATAAGTATTTTTTTGCCCGGCATCATATCGGGAGTAGGTGTAACAATGTTTCCCTCTGCTCCGCAGTAAATAACGCTACGCGCATCCTTTAAAAGAATTCTTACACATTTTGTGTCAAAGGGATAACCGTATTCCTTGTTAAGGTCGCAAAGAGCGTAAAAACGTTTTCTCATTCCCTCGTCTTCTGGAAGCTCAAAAACAAACTCTTTTTCTTCTGTGGGAATGTTTATTGGCTCAACTGCATAACCGCCGTAAAAAACAATTGCCTGAGTGTAGGTCTTTTTCAATTCATTTTCTGTTTCTTTGCCCTCTGTTTCAACTGATTGCTTTGAAAGGGTGGGGTCATATCTTAATCTTATTTTAACCGCTCCCTCTTCGGGCATTATAAAACGAATTTCCATACCGCAGTTTGCAAGGTTCATATTCTGCGCTTTTTCGTTAATATGTTTTGATACTTCTTCGGGTATGCGGAGCATAAGCTTTCCGCCGCCCTTTGCATCAATCATTGATGTTACATTGTGAAAAAGCAGATTGTCAACTATCATTCTTCTGTCTCCTTTTCTCCCAGTTTTTTAATGATATAGTTATACCCCTCTTTAGAGTGGGGCAAAAGACACTTTGAACAGTCTTTAACGCCGTTTTCAAGAAGGGTAAAGTTTCCCCCGCAGTCGGTTTTATACAACGGACAAAAGCAGAAAAGGCAGTTAAGCTCTTCCGCTTGATGGCAGGGATAATATTCACAATTTTTGTTTGAAAAAAATTTGTAATTATTCATAATATACAATAGTGCACGGGCGGACAGGGTCGTCCGCCCCTACGTTTTATATTATTTTTTTACGGTGTTAAGCGGTTAGGACCACGGAAGAGGAACATTGATTCTTTAATAACAGTACCGAGAAGAATCATTGTAAGTCTGTCAACGCCTATACCGAATCCGCCGTGAGGAGGACAACCGTATTTGAAGAAGTCAAGATAGAATTTAACGTCTTCTTCAAGGCCCTTTTCTGCAGCCTGAGCCTTTAAAACCTCGTATCTGTGTTCTCTCTGAGCACCGGTTGTAATTTCAACACCTCTCCAGATAAGGTCGTAGCCCTGAGGAATACCGTTTTCTCTCATATGGTAGAAGGCTCTCTTTTCAGCATCGTAGTCTGTAATGAATAAAAATTCGTGGTCAAATTTGTCCTTTGCAAGCTGTGCGCAAAGTCTTTCAGCATCTGTTGTAAGGTCGCCAAGCTCACTTTCGGGAACCTCAAAGCCGTATCTTTCCTTAAGCTCTGCGTAAACGTCTTTAAGCTTCATTCTCGGGAAAGGAAGCTTCGGAACAATAACTTCAAGCCCAAAGAGTTCCTTTATTTTTTCGCCGTATTTTGCGGCAACCTTTTCAAGTGCATAAGCAAGAAGCTCTTCTTCCATTTTCATAACGTCTTCAAAGGAATCTATATAGCTGAATTCAAGGTCAAAGCCTGTAAATTCTGTTGCGTGCTTGTTTGTGAAAGATTTTTCAGCTCTGAAAACAGGACCTGTTTCAAAAATTCTTTCAAAGCCTGCAGCCATTGCCATCTGCTTGTAGAACTGAGGTGACTGGCAAAGGTAAGCGTTTCTGTCAAAATATTTAACTTCAAAAACGTCAGAACCGCTTTCGCTTGCTGCGGCAATGAGCTTTGGAGAGTGAATTTCAATAAAGTTTCTTTCTGTAAGAAATTCTCTCATACAGTTAACCATGTATGACTGAACCTTGAACATAAGAAGATTTTTTTCTTCACGAAGGTCAATCCATCTGTAGTCCATCTTTGTATCAATGTTTGCATCCTTCTGGAGCGGAAGTGCTTCGGCGGTTGATTCAATAACCATTTTGTCGGGAAGCATTTCAATTCCGTTTAATTTAACATACTCGTTTGCAACAACTTCACCCTCAACTGTTACAACCGATTCAAGAGAAAGCTGATCAACAACTTCTGCAAGCTCGGGATATTTTTCCTTTTCAATTGTAAGCTGCATTTTTCCGGTAACATCTCTTATAACAAGAAAAGCCATTGTGCGCTTGTTTCTGATATTTTCAACAAAACCGCGGAACTGATTTCTTTCGCCGCATTTTGCCTCGTTTATATATGTTCTTTCCATAAATTTCCTCCATATATTTTTATCTGTTAAATTATACCTTTTTATGAATAAAAAGTCAACAAAATTCTCTTGTAGGGGCGGAAGCCTCTGTCCGCCCGTTTTTAAATGTATTTTGAAATGTCAGTCAAAGCTTTTTCGGCAACATTTCTGCAGTAAGAACACTTGTGGCACATTTTGTCGCAATTTGTCACTTTTTCAAACCAGTCGTCAGGCATCATACGGCTGTCAAGAATATAATTTCCGAAAAGCATAGAATAGGAAGGCTCGGTAATGTCAAAAATATTACCGGCAACTTTTCCGCTTGCATAGGAGTTAATAACAAGCCTTGGATTTGAATGAATTCTTGTGGCAATTTTGGCATTTTCAAAATAAGGCTCGTAATGAACTAAGTCTTCCGGTCTTACCCAGGTGTTCTGCAAAATTCTTGCCGCTCTTTCAACGGGGTCAAGAGCCTCCATAAAATCCCAGCAGGGAGAAGGATATTTAAGCTTAACATTGTTGTTTTTAATAATTTCCTCTTCGTGGGCAACGGTATTGTCGTGAAAGGTCTGAAAGGAGCATTCCTTAAGACAGCCGCTGTTTGCAAGAAAATGAAGAGTTTTGCCGTTTTTGTCGCACCAGTCTTTTAAAAGCCTGATTCTTTCAAAGTTGCGGTTAAACTCCCTTTGCATATAAAAACCATCAAAGTCGGTTAAATATTCCATTGCTTTAATTGTGCCGGTCCGCATGTTAACCGAGGCTCTTATCTTTATTGTGTCTTTAAATTCCCTTTTTATTATTTTTGCAATAAAGGGAGAGGTTGTTGTAACCGAATTAAGGTCAAGCTCTTTTTTCAAAAAAGAAATTTTGTCAATAACTCTTTTTTCAAGAGCCACGGAAATAGCATCGCCCCCGTAACAGTTGGCGTTGAACAAAAGAGCGGTTTTCACCTTAAGCTCCTTTGAAATGTATGTAAGCTCCTCAAGCTGAAGAGCCTTTTTTTCTTCGTGGTCCTTGCGGGAAAGGGGTGCAACGGCAGAACGTCCGCCGGGTTCCTCTGCAAAGGAAAAATAAATTTCGTCAATTGCATTTCTGTTGTCTTCAATTATTTCGGAAATACAGTCATATTCGTCTGGGGAAAAATAGCCAACGGAAAGCTTCATTGAGTCACCTCTTATAAATCAATTTCTGTAAACTTGCCCGAGCTCAGAACGCAGATTTTCTTAAAACCAACATCTTTAAGAAGAACTTTTGCTTCTTCAAAGCCAAAGTCAAGAGTGTCGGCACTGTGGGAGTCAGAGGAAAGAATAACCTTAGCCCCTTCTTTTTTAAGAACGTATAGCAGGTTTTCATAGGGGTAAGGAGTTGTTCTTAAACCTCTTGCCATTGCCCCGGTGTTAACCTCAAAAATGCTGCCGCTTTTTGCTGCTTCTTTAATGTACTTTTCCGCAAGCGCACAGTAGTCCCTGTTGTCTGCAAAAAATCCTCCGCCGTCTGATTCGTCCCACTTTGTAATAAGGTCAAAATGACCTACAATGTCGGGCCTTCTTTTTAAAATGTAGTCGCAGAAATTTTCAAAATAGCTTTCTGCCATTAAAAGCGGATTGTTGTCAAAGGCGGAAATGGCTTTTGTTATATAGTCAATTCCTGAATCAACGGAAAAATATTCGTCATTTCGCTTGGCGTAGTGAGCAGAGCCGATAATGTAGTCGTAATCACTTCTGTTTTTATTATCCCACATATCCTCTTCAATGCCAAGATAAATTTCAATCTCTTTTTTGTATTTTTCACTCAAAAGCTTTATTTCGTTGCGGTATCCTTCCTCGTTTTTCATACAGTAACGAAGGTCAAACCACGTGTTTCCGTGCCCTGAAAAGCCAATTGAGGTAAAGCCTTTTTCAATGGCAGACAATATTACCTCCTCCGGGGTATTTTTTCCGTCGCACCAGATTGTGTGTGTATGTAAATTGCAAAGCATTTTATTACCTTCTTTCTGTAGATTAGTGTACTATAAAAAAGAGCGGATTTCAATAATTCTGCCCGATTTTTGTAAAATAATTTTATTAAAATATTATATTGAAAAATCGGGGAAAATATGGTACAATAAATAGCTGGAGGAAAAGCTATGAGTAAAATAAAAATATTGGTTGACAGTGCGTGCGATATGCCTATTGAAACCGCAAAAGAGAAAAACATAAGAATTCTTCCTTTTAAATTGACTCTCGACGGAGAAAATTATATTAACGACAGATTTGATATTACGGAAGAAGAGTTTTATAAAAAATTAAGGGAAACAGATGCTTTCCCGAAAACGGCACAAATAACCCCTGCTGTTTTTGAAGACGTGTTTAAAGAAGAACTTGAAAATGCAGATGAGCTTATCTATATAGGTCTTTCATCAAAGGCCAGCGGCACCTTCAACAATGCAAACCTTGCAAAAGGAATTGTTGAAGAGGAAACGGGTAAAAAAGTTCATCTTGTAGACGGAAAAATGTTTTCCTACGGCTATGCCGATGCGGCAGTTCGCGCAGCAGAAATGATTGAAGGCGGAGCATCTTCGGAGGAAACTGTTGAAAAGCTTAATGAAATTCTTGATAATACCGTAACCTACTTTGGTGTTGAAACTCTTGACTATCTTAAAAAAGGCGGAAGAATAAGCACAATGTCTGCCATAATAGGCGGAATGCTCGATATTCGCCCCGTTCTTAAAATTTATGACGGTCTTGTAGGAGCAATCGACAAGGTTAAAGGCGAGAAAAAGCTTTTCCTTAAAATGGAAGAGTATATGAAAAAAGAAACCGAAGGCCTTAACGATTACAGACTTACAATTCTTACTGCAGATAAACAGGATAAGATTGACAAGCTTGTGGAAATTGCAGAAAGAAATAATATAAAGGTTCACCGCACAGGGCTTGTTGGCCCTGTAATAGGATGCCATTCCGGCCCGGGAGCTTTTGGGTTTATTATTGCAAAAAAATAATCATATATAAGGAGTTGTTTTAAATGAACAAAAAATCAGTAAAAGACCTGCAGGTTGCAGGCAAAAGAGTTCTTGTAAGATGCGACTTTAACGTTCCGCTTAACAAAGAACTTGAAATTACCGACGAAACAAGAATCGACGGTGCACTTCCTACAATCAAATACCTTGCAGAAAATGGTGCAAAGGTTATTCTTTGCTCACATATGGGTAAACCAAAGGGAGAACCAAAGCCTGAACTTTCACTTGCACCTGTTGCAAAGAAGCTTTCAGAAAAGCTTGGAAAAGAAGTAGTTTTTGCTGCCGATGCTACAGTTGTTGGTGAAAATGCTAAAAAAGCAGTTGCAGAAATGAAAGAAGGAGATATCGTTCTTCTTGAAAACACAAGATACAGAGCAGAAGAAACAAAAAATGTTGAAACCTTCAGCAAAGAACTTGCTTCTCTTGCAGACCTTTTTGTAAATGATGCTTTCGGTACAGCTCACAGAGCTCACTGCTCAAACGTTGGTGTTGCAAAAGAAATCGGAAATGCAGCTTGCGGATTCCTTATTGAAAAAGAAATCGAATTTTTGGGAAATGCTGTTAACAGCCCTGTAAGACCTTTCGTTGCAATCCTCGGCGGATCAAAGGTTTCTTCAAAAATTTCAGTTATCAACAATCTTCTTGAAAAGGTTGATACTCTTATTATCGGCGGCGGTATGGCTTACACATTTATGAAAGCTCTCGGCGAAGAAGTAGGCGATTCTCTTCTTGAAGAAGATTATGTTGAATATGCAAAAGAAATGCTTGAAAAAGCAAAAGCTAAAAATGTTAACCTTCTGATTCCGGTTGACACAGTTGTTGCAACAGCATTTGATAACGATGCTGAAAAGAAAACTGTTGGCAGAAGCGGAATTGAAGCAGGCTGGCAGGGTCTTGACATCGGTGAAAAGACAATCGAGCTTTACAAAGATGCAATCAAAAATGCAAAAACAGTTGTATGGAACGGACCTATGGGCGTATTTGAAATGCCAAACTTTGCAAAGGGTACAAATGCAATTGCTCAGGCTCTTGCTGAAATCGATGCTGTTACAGTAATTGGCGGCGGCGACAGCGTTGCAGCTGTAAACCAGGCAGGCCTTGGCGATAAAATGAGCCACATTTCAACAGGCGGCGGAGCTTCTCTTGAATTCTTGGAAGGAAAAGAACTTCCGGGAATCGCTGCACTTGACGAAAGATAAAAAAAGGCGGTATAGCCGCCTTTTTTAAAGAATAAATAATAAGGACCTCTCGAAACATTACGAAATCAAGATTTCTACGTTTCGGAGAACCTTGATACTCGCTTTGCTCGTATTAAAATTAAACAAAACCGCAAGGTTTTGAACATTTTTTATTCTTTATTCTTTATTATTTTAAAACAAAAGGAGTTTTTTAAATGGGTAAATATGTTATTGCAGGTAACTGGAAAATGAACAAGCTTCCATCAGAAACCTGTGCATTTGTAAAAGAGGTAGCAGAAGCTACAAAAGGAGCAACCTGCGAGGTTGTTTGCTGCACACCTTATGTTTGTCTTGCTGAAGCAGTTAAAGGCGCAGAAGGAACTCACGTTAAAATCGGTGCTGAAAATCTTCATTTTGAAGATAAGGGCGCTTTCACAGGAGAAATTTCTGCAGATATGCTTAAAGACCTCGGTGTTGAATATGTAATCATCGGCCATTCAGAAAGAAGACAGTATTTTGCTGAAACAGATGCAACTGTAAATCTTAAGGTTAAAAAGGCTCTTGAAAAAGGCCTTATCCCGATTCTCTGCGTTGGTGAATCACTTTCAGAAAGAAAAGAAGGCGTTACACTCGCCCTTATTTCAATTCAGATTAAAAGAGCTTTTGCAGGAGTTTCTGCAGAAGATGCTAAAAAGGTTGTTGTTGCTTACGAACCTATCTGGGCAATCGGAACAGGTGAAACTGCAACAGCAGAGCAGGCAGAAGAAGTTTGCGGCGCAATAAGAAAAATTCTTGCTGAGCTTTACTGCGAAGCTTGTGCAAAAGAAGTAACAATTCAGTATGGCGGAAGTATGAATGCAAATAATGCTGCAGAGCTTCTTGCAAAAGAAAATATCGACGGCGGACTTATCGGCGGAGCATCACTTAAATCAGCAGATTTTGCTGTAATTGTTGACGCTGCAAGATAAGGCTCACTGCGTTCGCAATGAATAACGAATAGTTAATAGTGAATAATTGATGTACAAACTCCGCTTTGCGGAGTTTGTTCGGATTTAATTATTGAAAGAGGTTAGAAAATGAGTAAAAAACCCGTATTATTGATGATACTTGACGGATTTGGAATAAATGCAAATCACGACAAGGGAGTAAATGCAATTTTTGAAGCAAACACTCCGAATATGGATAAGCTTTTTAAAGAATGTAAAAACACAACTCTTTCTGCAAGCGGTATGGACGTAGGACTTCCAAACGGTCAGATGGGTAACTCTGAGGTTGGTCATACAAATATCGGAGCAGGCAGAATTGTTTACCAGGAGCTTACAAGAATAACAAAAGCAATCGAAGAGGGTGAAATTAAAAATAACGAAACCCTTAAAAGTGCATTTAAAAACTGCCTTGATAATGACTCGGCCCTTCATTTTATGGGACTTTTGTCAGATGGCGGTGTTCACAGTCATAATTCCCACCTTTACGGCCTTATTGAAATGGCGAAAGAAATGGGAATTAAAAAAGTTTTCGTTCATTGTTTCCTGGACGGACGTGATGTTCCTCCGTCATCAGGTGCAGACTTTGTAAAAGAGCTTGAAGAAAAGCTTAAAGAAATCGGCGTTGGCAGAATTGCATCTGTAATGGGCAGATATTATGCAATGGACAGAGATAACAGATGGGACAGAGTTGCAAAGGCTTATGAAGCAATTGCCCTTGGCGTTGGTGAAGAAAATAAATCTGCTTACGATGCAGTAAAAGCTTCTTATGAAAAAGAGGTAACCGACGAATTCGTTGTTCCCACAGTTATAACAGAAAACGGACTTGCAGAAAAAATAACAGACAAAGACAGCGTTGTGTTCTTCAACTTCAGACCTGACAGAGCAAGAGAAATAACAAGATGCTTTGTTGACCCTGAATTTGACGGCTTTAAGAGAGATTTAATTAAGCCAACCTACGTTTGTATGACTCAGTACGATGCTTCAATGCCAAATGTTCTTGTTGCATTCAAGCCTCAGACCCTAGAGAATACCTTCGGTGAAGTTATTTCTGCAAAAGGACTTAAACAGCTCAGAATTGCCGAAACGGAAAAATATGCTCATGTAACTTTCTTCTTTAACGGCGGTGTTGAAACAGTTTGTGACGGCGAAGACAGAGCTCTTATCCCCTCACCAAAGGTTGCAACTTACGACTTAAAGCCTGAAATGAGCGCATATGAAGTAAAAGACGAGCTTCTTGAAAGACTTGATAAGGATATTTACGATGTTATTATCTTAAACTTTGCAAACTGCGATATGGTAGGTCATACCGGCGATTTCAACGCGGCTGTAAAAGCGGTTGAAGCGGTTGATACCTGCGTTGGCGAAGTAATTGCAAAAATAAAGGAAAAAGGCGGCGTTGCTCTTATTACCGCAGACCACGGTAATGCAGACCAGATGCTCGACCCTGAAACAAAAGGCGCATTTACTGCTCACACAACAAATAAGGTTCCCCTTATCCTGGTTGGTATGGATAAAAACCTTAAAGAGGGCAGACTTGCAGACCTTGCCCCTACAATGCTGGGAATCTTAGGAATTGAAAAGCCTGCAGAAATGTCAGGAGAATCGTTGTTAATCAATGAATAATTAAAAAAGGAACCTGCAAAGGTGTTGCATCCATAAGGGGACAACAAAATGAAGTTTGCAACTAAATTGCAAGTGAAGTACTCTTCGCGTGTGAAGTTTATTCCAATGAATAAGTGAATATTTTCTTTAAAGAAAATGAAATGGGAAAAATCCGTCTTTTAAGACGGATTTTTCTCATTAACATCTGATTTATCGGATATTTCACTTTTGCATCAAGCAAAAACTTCACTCGTGCAGAGCACGAATTTCACGGAGGTTGTCCTTAAGGATAACCTCCTGAAGCGAGTTCCTTTTTTAATTTAAATTTGAAATAATTTCTGTTTTCATTTTTTCATCTTCAAGCTTAGCAAAGGTTAAAAGCTCGCCATCGGCAAAAACGAAAACGTAAGGTGAAATTTCGTTTTTAATGTAGTTGTTAACCGAATAAATTTTAATTTCGCAGGGACGGTTAACGCAATCGGCGGTGTCTGCGCCCAGCTCAGCCAGAAGCTTTGCATCGGCTCTTGAAATTGTTGCGGAAATATCTGTTGCGCTTCCCTCAACCAGTTCAAGGTCGGCAGGAAGAGCTTTGTATATTTTTCTTTCAAAGGCTTTTCCTTCAACGGGAACGTTCAGTAGGAGAAGACCTTCAATAAAATCAATAAAGCTTTCCTCTGCGTTTGCCGCGTTTGAAAGAAAAGTTTTTGTGTATGCACGGGTATCAAAGTTTTCGTAGAGAAGGTCTCTCTGCGCAAAAAATGAACAAAACTCTCCGTAATCGTCGGAAACGGAAATTCTTACGCCGCTTAAATCCTTAACAAGGGCAAAAAGAGAAATTGAAGTCTGGTAAAAGTTCTTGTTGTAGTCGCTCATAATTCTGAATTTGCTTCTGCTGTCAGCTTTGTAGCTTACGGTGAGAATGTTTTCGTTATTTTCCGAATATTCGCAGGAAACAAAACGAAACCCGATAAAGTCAAGATTTTTAACAATGTTGCTCAGCTTGTCAAAATCCTTGTACTGAGAATTTCTGTACTTGTAAATTTTACCGCTTATCTCTTTGGCTCTCCTTGTCAGTGCCGATTCAATGTGAACAGCTTCATCCGGCTTCGGGTCAAACTGTTTTTTAAGGGCAAGACCGCCGCCGGCAACAAGAGTAATAAGAATAAGAACTATTATTAAAATTGTAAAATTAAATTCCTTACTGTAATCCTTCATAAAAATACTCCTTTTTACACAATTCTACATTTTATACTAAAAATTAACAATAGTCAAGCGGAACAGTTTCAGGCTCCTTTTTGTCTTAAAAAATGAGAGGGTAAGAATACATAAAGAAAATTTTGACAATGAAAAGGGACTGTAATTTTTACAGTCCCTTCAGACCGTCGAAAAAGTCGTTTTACCGCAAGGTTGAAATTAAAATGCAGGTTTGGCGATTTTCGACAAACTGAAAACTAATAAAAAAACATAGTCATTTCTTCCAAGAAATGGCTATGTTGCTTGCTTTTTGCGAAAATGATGCTTGCCGTACCATAGTACTGTCTGCACTCATTTTCGTAAAATATAACTTCCTTTTTCATTGTCTGCCAGCGCTTCTTTGTATTTTTCAAAAGTATAAAAACTGTTCAATGCTTCAAGCAGAGCATTTGAGGAAAGGTTCTTCGGAAGCTTCAGCTTCTTAAGAAGAGCAGTTCTCTTTTCTTTTGAGCCCGCTCCGCCAAGAAGTCCGTCCTCGAAAAGGTCGGCCTTTGTAATAAGCCGTCTTTCCTCTTTTTCAAGAAGTGTACAGCAGGCGTCGGTAAGAGCTTTTTCAATAATTTCTCTTGTTACGCCTTCAACGCCCAGGATTCCCTCTTTTGAGGCAGTTTTCTTTCTTCTTTCCTTTCCGATAATTTCAGGAATGTATGCGTGCTTAATTTTGTTTTTGTCAATACAGCTTTTTAAGTAATTTCTTATAACAAGCCCTGCCCCGTCCGAGTCGGTAAAAACTATAATGCCCCTCTCGTCGGCATATTTTTTAATAAGGGCAAGGGTTTCTTTGTTTTTAAAAATGCCGAAGCCGTCAACCTTTATAACAACAGTATCTTCAAGAATTGAATCAAGCTTTATTTTGTCATACTTTCCCTCAACAATAATTGCTTCTTTTATTCTCATAATTAAAATTCAATTGTTTCTCCCGCTTTAATCTCACAAACTCCGCTTGGTGTTTTAAACCATAAGTCCTTTGCGGTAGGATTGTAAACCTTAGTCAGCTCAATGTTGAATTCAAGCTTTTTGAAAGCCTGAACGTAGTTGTAAATTTCAACGTTTGTTGCATACCATATGTCGTCACGATTTCCCATCTTTTTACAGAAGGTTTCAAGAAGCTCCCAGTTGTTATTTCTGTCAAACTCGTAGGAGTGCCCCCAAAGGAAAAAGAGCTTTGCGGTAAAGGCTCTCCAGTTAGCTCCCTCTTCAAGGGCAAGAAATTCGTCAGCCAGGGCAAGAGAATCCTCTCTGTCGTGATGGCAGGTGGGCACAAGCTCAAGCCAGTCTTCGGGGATTTCAAAGTCTTTTGAAGCGTTTGCTCTTCTTGCATACTTAACTCCGCAGGCCTTCAAAACTTCTTTTGCCGTTTCGTCAAAGGAGCCGTTGGCATACGCCATTCCCTGAATTATTTCACCTGTTACATCCTCAAGAAATTTTCTGTTTTCAATTATGTCGTAGGCAAAGGTTCCGGGGGGAACAAGCTTCCCCGAAACGTGAAATTTGCCGTGAATGGCAATTTCGTGACCTTTGTAAACCTCTTTGTACTCATCGGGCTGAACCTTTTTTTCGTTGCCGATGTCAGACTCCCTTGAGTTAAGATTAAAGGTGCCTTTAATGCCATACTTGTTCATAATTTCAACCATTCGTTTGTCGAAAGCCTGTCCGTCGTCATAGCTTAAGGTAAGGGCTTTTATTCTGCCCCCGGGCCATCTCAAAATTAAATGAGTCTGCATTATTTCAACTCCTTCATCCAGTAATGAGCCATATCAACCCACTGTGCAATGTCAGGCTTTAAATATTCTTCTCTGTCACGTTTTGTAATTTCATTTCCAAGAGCAACTCCGTGAGGCGCATCGGGGAAAATGTGCAGTGCAAAAGGAACTTTAACTTTGCTGTATGCCGCCGCAAGAACAATAGAGTTGATAACGGGAACAAGGTGGTCGTTTGCGGTGTGCATAATAAATGCAGGTGCCGAATTTTCGTCAACAAAGGTTTCAACGGAAACCGCTTCAAGCTCGGCAAGACTTGGATTTTCCTTGCCGCACAGATTTCTGATAGAACCCATGTGTGTATCGGTAATTCCGCTTATAACAGGGTAGCAGGGAATAATTCCCTTTGGCTTATTGTAGCCTCTTTCCATATCAATTTTTTCATAAATCGCATCAAGATTCCACAAAATACCAAGGCTTGCGCAAAGGTGTCCTCCTGCCGAAAAACCGCAGGCAAAAACTCTTTCTTTGTCAATGTTATATTTGTCAGCATTGTCCTTAATATGCTTCATTGCAAGAGAGGCATCAATAAGTGAATTGGGGAAAAGAGCATTTTCTGCCACAGAGTATTCCTCAAGAACAAAGGTATTTACACCTTTGCCAAGAAATGCAAGGGCGATTGGCTCTCCTTCTATGTCTGCGCATACATTGTTGTATCCGCCACCGGGAATAACTAAAAGACCGTCTCTTTTATAGCCCGTGTCATCTGCAATATACGCAGTTAAAAGTGCATTTTCGCTAAGTCTTGTTTTTTCAATAATCATAAAAATTCTCCTTTTTATGTAAGGGTGTCCGACCCTATGGGTTGTACAAATATTCAACTCGGTCGGACAGAGGCGTCCGACCCTACTAAAATTATAACATTTACAAGATTAATGTCAAGGTTTACAAGTAGAAAAAATTGGTATATAATTAAGTAAATAAGGAGAATAGTTATGAAAGTTGTTTTGGTTACGGGTGCATCAAAGGGAATAGGCCTTGAAATTGCAAAAGCCTTTAAGCAGAAAGGTTTTACTGTTGTGGGCACATACAACAAAACCGCCCCCTGCGATGAATTTGAATTTATAAAATGCGACCTTTCGGACAGTGAGCAGGTAAAGGCTCTGGTTGAAAGTGTTTATGAAAAATATAAGAGAATAGACGTTCTTGTAAATAACGCGGGAATTTCCCACACGGGCATAATTTCCTATGTTACCGATGAGATTTTTAAAGAAATGACCTCTGTAAATTTTGAAGCGGCGTTTAATCTTTGTAAAATGGCATCAGAGATAATGGTAAGGCAGAAAAGGGGATGCATAATAAACATCTCTTCTGTATGGGGAAATGAGGGAGCCTCCTGCGAGGTGCTTTATTCTGCTTTAAAGGGCGGGGTAAATACCCTTACAAAGGCTCTTGCAAAGGAGCTTGCTCCGTCGAATATAAGAGTAAATGCCGTAGCGCCTGGGGTTATAAAAACCGATATGCTTTCCTGCTACAGCGAAGAAGATTTAAAGGCACTTGTAGAGGAAACGCCCCTCGGCAGACTGGGAAAACCCGAAGATGTAGCAAAAGCGGTACTCTTTTTAGAGGACGCAGATTTTATAACAGGACAGATTTTAACGATAGATGGAGGTTTTACATTATGATAAAGCATGTTCTTTTTGACCTTGACGGATGCTTAACCGACTCCTTCGAGGGTATTTCAAAATGTGTAAAATATGCTCTCGGTAAATTCGGCATAGAGAGAAAGGATGAAGCCTTTTTAAGACTTTTTGTAGGTCCGCCTCTTGTGTATGCCTTTCAGGAATATGCGGGCTTAAACGAAGAGGATGCAAAAAAAGCAACGGCTTATTACCGGGAAAGATATAAAGAAAAAGGTATTTTTGAAAACAGGGTTTACAACGGCGTTGAACAGCTTCTTGAAAACATAAGAAAAAGCGGAATAAAAATTTCTCTTTGTACATCAAAGCCGCTCCCCTTTGCCAAAACAGTGCTGGAGCATTTTGATCTTGATAAATATTTTGACAATATTTTCGGAGCAACCTTTGATACCAGCATTGCAAAAAAGGTTGATGTAATTACTCACGTTCTTAAAAATATCGGCGAGGAAAAAAGTAACGTAATAATGGTTGGTGACACAAAACACGATGTGTCGGGGGCTCACGAAAACGGCATTAAGTGCATCGGCGTAACCTACGGTTACGGAACAAAAGAAGATCTTGTTGAAGAAAACGCCGAATTTCTTGCAGATAATCCCGAAGAAATATACGAAGTTATAAAAAAGAACTCAAAATGAGTTCTTTTTTTATAACAGTTCCATTTGTGTTCTTATTGCATCGTCCACAGCGGGCAGTTCTTCGTAAACTCTGTCCTCTCTTAATTTTTCAAATTCTTCAAAGTATCTCAAGCCGAATTCGTAAAGGGATTTTGCGTTAAAATGAAGCTGGTCGGGATTTGAGGTAAGCCCTTTTGCGCTTACAAAGCCCGCCTTTTCATTTTCTTTTGCAAATTCTTCAAGGGCTTTGTTTATGTAATGATAATTTTTAAGTTTCTTCGAAAGAGTGCAATAAGGAAGAAAATCGCCAAGTCCGCCCACAATAACGGGAACGTCAAGATTAAGCTCCTTTTTCAGGGCGGAAATCATTTTTTCAAAATGCTCTTTGTAAGCGGGATAAAGCTCCTGTGCGCAGTCGCTCTCTCCCTGATGCCACAAAATTCCCACAATGTGTGAGGTTCTCATGGCAAGCCGTGCATTGTTTACGGCGTTGTCATAAAGAAGAGAGCCTTCTTTCCACTGATTAAGAGAGGTTCCTCCGTCTGCGCAGGGGATAAGACCAACTTCAACATTGTGCACCTTTGCATATTTTTCTGCAAAGCTTTCTGCAAGGCAAAAGCCTGCAGTTTTTCTGTCATAATGAACGGGACGGAAGCACTTGTGCCATCTTCCGTTTTTTAAAACCTTAATGTTTTCAAAGTCAATGTCGGGAGCTTCTTCCAAAAATCCGCGCCCCGCCATATTTGACTGACCGATAAGCAAAAAAGAATGTATCATTTAATTAAATCCCTTCGTTTCAAGAACTCGTAGCCCACTTCCGCAAAACCAACGGTGTTTTTTTTCACCTGATTTGCAACCTTTAAATCTTTAAAGTGAACAAAAGCAATTCTGTTTTGATATTTGTTAATAAATTTTACCACATCTACCCCTGCAAATGCAACCCATATGTATCAGAAATAAGAGAAATTCCGCTTTTTATTATTATAGCGGTAAATAAAGTTAAATTCCACGCTGATAATTGGCAAAAAACTTGCTAATATCGATACGTTGTGATAGTATAAGATTGCACCGCAGGCTTCCCGTCTTACACCGCTTTTTATAAAGCCTGTGTAAAGGGGACTACGAAAAAAACTGAGCAGAGAAAGGAAGATATTTATGAAAAAGTTTATTTCAATTATTCTTGCGGCAATAATGCTGTTGTCGGCAGCAGGAGCTGTTGCCGTTGAAAATGAACAGCTTTTAACAGAACCGTTTTTGCAGAATCCGGGAGAAACTTCTGTAACCGTTGTGTGGTTTACGGAATATGAAAGTATTTACAACAGAGTTTTTCTTTATGGAAACGGAAGCTCAGAAGAGGCAACTGCTTCTTTTACGGCGACTACAACAAAAATGTCAAGAATGAGAAATCTTACTTCAACTCAGAAAAGAGATATTTACCGTCATGAGGCAACCGTAACGGGACTTCCTATGTATAAGTCCGATAAGGATAAGGTTGAATATAAGGTAGTGAGCGATACGGCGGAAAGCAGAATCTACAAGCTTCAGGCAAAGCCTCAGAAGGGCGTTGATATGAAAATTCTACTTACCTCCGACAGTCAGCTTAAGGAAATGTCTCCTGCAAATATGCAGAAGGTTGTGGAAAAGTTCGGCGAAGGGGAAATAGATGCGGTTTTCTTTGCGGGCGACCTGGTAAATGTTCCCGATGCGGCGAACGAATGGTTTGACGATGAAGGTGGCGGAGCCTTTTTCCCCAGCATGCAGGGAACGGCAAATAAGGTTTATCCAAATGCCACCTACAAAGGCGGAGCAATAATTCAGTATGCCCCGATGTATACTGCAATCGGTAACCACGAGGTTATGGGACGTTACAGCGAAAGCACCACGCCCAAATACGAATTTGAAGACCCTGCCCCAAGAAGCTATGCCGAGGCGCTTTACAAGGAAAAAAGTGCCGATTACAGCGGAGCGCAGACTGCAACAGGTAAAGAACGCTTTATTATTGATAATTCTTTCAATACAATTTCTTACGAAGAAATGTTCACTCTCCCACAGAGCAAAGAGGGCGGAGAAAGGTATTACGCCGAAACCATAGGAGATGTTCGTCTTATTACTCTTGAAGTTGCCAGAATCTGGAGAAACAACTCAGTGGGAAAAGCTTCAAAATATTCTGAAATCCCCGGCGAGCTGGGAGAAACAAATCCGAACAGAAGATGGGGCTCTCACATTTTCGAGTCAATCGCAGAGGGAAGCGAGCAGTATGAATGGCTTAAAAAAGAGCTTGCAAGCGAAGAATTTAAAAATGCGAAATATAAGGTGGTAATGTTTCACCATCAGTTCCACTCCCTTGGCGGAAATGTTGTTCCTGCATATACAGACCCGGTTGAAGATGTGGTAACCGTTAATGTTAATGGCGAAGATAAGGAAATGATAATTTATAAATATCCTCTTGAAAATGACCAGATGGTTGGAATTAAGCCTCTTCTTGAGCAGGCGGGAGTTGACCTTATATTTAACGGACATTCCCATATCTGGAACAGATTTTTAACAAAAGAGGGTGTAAATGTTCTTGAAACCTCAAATGTAGGAAACACCTATCAGGCGTTTTATAAGGAAAAATCAAGAACAAGCTCCGTTCCTTCTGCTTTTAATGAAAATAATGCCTATCATTCAATTGCCTCTGCCTGGGACCCTGCCGATTATGTTCTTCAGGGCGACCCCTATGGGCTTGAACCTATAATGCCTACTGTTGCACCCCTTAAGGGAAATCCATATATAGAAAGCAACACCATAACGGCGTTCTCTGTTTTTGATACCAAAACGGGAATAATCGACAGCTATTATTTTGATACGGAAAATCCTCAGTCGGAAATTGTGCATTTTGATTCTTTTTCAATTTTCAACCAGAAAGCTGTGGAATTTGAGGACGTAAAGGAATCTGACTGGTACTATGAACCGGTTAAATTTGTTACTCAGAATAATATTTTCAAAGGCGTAAGCGAAACAAAGTTTGGCCCCGAAGAGCAGCTTACCCGAGGAATGGTGGTAACGCTTTTAAGCAGAATAGACTCGTATACGGGAAATGAACTCCCCGCTTTTGACGACGTTTCAGAATCAGATTATTTTGCTTATCCCGTAGGCTGGGCGCAGATAAACGGAATTGTAAACGGAGTGTCGGAAACAAGCTTTGCACCTCACAGTCCCATAACAAGAGAGGATTTAACGGTAATTCTTCACCGTTATGCAAAGTTCAAGGGCTATTCAACCGAAGGGGCCGAAGGTAATCTTGCCGGCTTTTCCGATGCAGATAAAATAAGCAGCTATGCGGCTCTGCCTTTAAGCTGGGCGGTTTCAAAGGGAATTATGGGCGGCAAAGGAAACGGAATAATAGATCCGCTGGCATATGTAACAAGAGCCGAAGCGGCAACAATATTTATGAGATTTATACAGAAAAACTGAAAAGGAGAATAAAATGATTTATGTAACGGGCGATACTCATGGAGAGATGCGCCGTCTGTACGAGCTTGATAAAACCTTAAAAGAGGGTGACTTTTGCATCGTTTGCGGAGATTTCGGATATGTTTTTTTAAACGATGTAAATGAAAAACATATTTTAAACGATATGGAAGCAAGACCCTATACCTATATATTTGCAGACGGCAACCACGAAAATTTTGATGCTCTGGAAGAATTCCCCGTTGTAAACTTCAACGGAGCAAGGGCGCATAAGATAAGAGAAAACATTTTTCATATTTTAAGAGGAGAAATTTTCACATTAGAGGGAAAAAGCTTTTTCGTTTTCGGCGGAGGCTACTCTGTTGATAAATATATGAGAAGAGAGGGCGTAAGCTGGTGGAAGCAGGAGCTCCCCGTTGAGAGCGAATATAAAACCGCCAACGAAAATCTTGACAGGGTTAACCGAAGGGTTGATTATATAATAACGCATACCGCTCCCCTGAGCGCTCTTGAATATCTGAAAAAATATCACGGAGAAAGAGAATACCCCTTAAATAATTTTCTTGAATATATAAAAGAGTCCTGCACCTATAAAAAATGGTTCTTCGGACATCTTCATATTGAACATGAAATTGAAATGTATAACCTTCGTGCGCTATACTTTGATATAGTGAAAATAAAATAGTAAAAGAATAAAACAAAAGAAAACCCTCTCAACATAATCAGTTGAGAGGGTTCTTTCTTTTCAATATGCAAATCCGTTGGGATTTGATTATTCTGCAAGGTCAAGCGCGTTGTCAGAGGTTACGATATATTCAACAGGCATATTTTTAAGGTTGTCTTCAACCTCCTTAACTGCATCGTCGGAAACCTTTTCAATAACAATGGCTCTTATTTCCTCTGTCATTGGCGGAAGAGCTGTTTTTCTTATAATATAGTAACCGTCATCAAGAATAACAGCTTCGGAAACTCCGTTTTCGTCAAGGTCAATGGCAATTTCGAAAATAGGATTTTCAACATCCTTGTTAAGAAGAACCTTGCCTTTTACTATTTCAAAAGCTTCATCGGAAGCAAATTTTTCAACAGCCGCATCAAAGCCCTCTGCTACAACAACCTCGTCAGCCGCAAGAATCTTTTTAAGGTTGTCCTGATTCTTTTCGGGAATTTTTATGTAGTCAACGCTGTAGTAGTCTGCTTTGTAAGCGTTTGCAATAACTGTTTCGTCGTAAACAGGCTGCTGCTTTTCGGGAGCATATTTTTCGTCGTAAAGCTCTGCATATGCAAGCTTTTCCTCCCAGGAAGCGTAAACACCGTAAACTATGTCGTTAAGGAAGTCTTCGTCAAGGTAAGCCTCGTCAAGCTTTGCAAGAATTTCCTTTTTCTTTGCTTCTGAGATTCTGTCTCCCTTTGCGAAAACATAAGCATATTTTTTGTATGCGGTTTCAATTCTTGAATAAACACTCTTTGAATATTCAACAAGCTCGGCAGATTTTTTGCCGTCAAAGTCGTATTCATCAAGGTATTTTATAAGGTTGTAGGTTTCCATGCTTACCTTTGTTCCGTTTATGTTCATAATAGCAGGAAGGTCGGTAATAATAACGTCCTTTGTCATATCAACGTAGGAAACGTTGTAGCCCAATGATTCGGTAACGAATCTGATAGGAACAAAGGTTCTGCTGTCATAAATATTTGCAGGAACATCAAGAGCAACGCTTTTGCCGTTAACATTTGCTGCTTTAGAGCCGATAACCAGCTTTATTACGTTGTTCTTTGAAGAAATTGTAACCGTGTCGGTAGGGTCATCCCATTCAACCTTTGAACCGAAGGTTTCCGCAATAACTCTTACGGGAACAAGGGTTCTTCCGTTTGAAATGAAGGGAGCGGCATCAATAACCGAAGAGTCGATACCAATGTGGTCCTGAACTGTTA
This sequence comes from Clostridia bacterium, assembly GCA_045605445.1. Classification (GTDB taxonomy): domain Bacteria; phylum Bacillota; class Clostridia; order RGIG6154; family RGIG6154; genus CAZMHL01. The sequence goes on from JAZUPZ010000046.1 coordinate 24,494, forward strand.
CATAATTGTCGCCAATTGTAAACTGAAGGGTTTTTGCACTTGCGCTGACTGCAAAAAGAAACAGGCAGAAGAAAAGTGCCGGAATGATTTTTCTGAGTTTCATAGTGAATTCCTCCTAAAATAATTTTAATGCCTCCTCTGCAGACAAAGGTCTTACAGCAGAGGTTATGTTTTCAGTATTTGTGTTTTCAGTATATCACAATGTTTTTTAAAAGTAAATTGCTTTACTCAAAATATCTTGTAACGGTTTCTGCCATTTTTTCCCCGTCAATAAGAACATAGGTTCCGCTGGGAGAAAAATAGTAAGGAATTTCAATGGTGTTGAAGTTGCGTCTTCCTGCCGCAAGAAGCTTAACTCCGTTAAAGGCAGTTTCAAAAATATTAAGGCTGGTTGAAGTTCCTCTTGCATATTCAAAGGCAACTCTCGGAAGCTTGAATGCCAGGGAAAGGTTCATATGCTGGTTTATAAAAGCCTTTATAAAATCCCTCTGAACGGCGGTTCGCTGAATGTCTGCCATAGCATAGCCTCTGAATCTTAAAAGCTTGAGCGACTCTTCCCCGTTAAGATGACGGTAGCCCTGCTTTATATGAATGTAAAGGTCCTGCTCCGGATCCTCGTAGTCCATATCCTGCGGAACCTCAAAGTCAACTCCGCCAAAGGCATCAATCATATTTTCAACGGCATCAAAATCAACCTTCATATATTCGTGAATTTCAATGCCTGTAACCTGCTGAACCTTTTCAATAAGATAGTCGTCGCCGCCAAGGGCAAGAGCAGAATTTATTTTAACATACCCCGAAGAGGTTTCAATTCTGGTGTCACGGGGGACGGAAATAAGGTTAATTTCTCCGCCGGAAACGGAAAGAATCATAATAACGTCGGCTCTGGTGCCGCCGCCGTCGGTTCCCATAACAAGAATGTTCTCTCTTTTTCCTCCGCCCTTTGCAAGGCTTCCTGAAGATGCGGAAGGAAGGGGCTGAGGCGCAAAATGGGTCATAAACGAAATAATAAGAATAATAATCAGTATATGTAAAGGTTTAAAGTTTTTCTGTCTTTCTTTTTTTCTTCCCTTTGAAGGGGTTGAACTGCTGTCCTGCATTAAAGGTCACCTCCAAAAATAAGTATAGCATCAACAACGCCTTTTGTCAAAGAAGTTTAACCGCCGGATTCTGACAAAAAAGGAAAATAACAACTCCTTTTACAAAGATGGTAAATAAAAAGCTGACGGTGTTTCCCACCGTCAGCCTGTGTATTTTTGTTTATTCCGGGTCGCTGTCTGTAAAGTGAGCTTCAAAAAGCAAAGCGGCATCGGGCTGTTTTACAAGAACATAATTCCCCGAAAGAGTGTAGGGCATTTCAAAGCTTTCAAACTGAGCGTTGTCCATCTTGCCAATGGCAGATGCATAGCCGGTAATGTCTGAAAGGCTCATGCTTGAAGTTATGTTTTCGTTGATAATTCCGTATATTTCAGGAATTTTTGTGAAATATTTCATATTTGCCTTCTGAGCAAAAATCGCTTTTACAAAATCCTGCTGAACAGAGTTTCGTGCAATGTCCGCCATGGCATATTTTCTGAATCTGAGAAGCTGAATCGCCTGGTCTCCGTTAAGAACCTGAACGCCTTTTTTAAGGTGAATGTAAAGGTTCTGCTCCGGGTCTTCGTAGTCCATATCCTGAGGAACGTCAAACTCAACGCCGTCAAGGGCGTCAACCATATCCTTAACTGCGGTAAAGTTAAAGGTAACGTAATCGTGAATCGGAATTCCGGCGATTTCCTTAACCTTCTGAATGGTCAGCTTTTCTCCGCCTACCGTAAGCGCGGCATTTATTTTCATAGTAGTTCCGTTAACGGAAATTCTGGTGTCTCTCGGAATGGAAACAAGGTTTATTCTGCCTTCCTTTCGGTTTACCGAGCAAACCATAATAACGTCGCTTCGCATTCCGCCCTCGTCCGTTCCCAGAACAAGAACGTTTTTAACTCCGTCAGGAGTTGCTCTGTCAAGCTCTTCAAGCTCAATTCCGCCACCGATATTTCCGAAATATACATACAATCCACCCAGTACCACAACTAAAACAAGCAGGCTTGCCGTTGAGATAAGGAGAGTTGTAAAGTATTTTTTCATATTCATATAAAAAACTCCCGTAATTTCAAGTAAAAATTCTTCGTTTAATGTGTTGTCTTATTATAATACCACAAATTTCCTATAAAAACAAGTAACCAATTGTGATAAAAGTAAGAAAAAATAAAAAGTTTCAAAATAAAAAAAGGAAAATAAAATTTTTGTCGAATATATACAAAGACATTTTTTATCCGGAGGAAAATATGGCATCACTACTTCTTGCAGTTATATATATGTCTTTTATAAGCCTCGGACTTCCCGACTCTCTTCTGGGCTCGGCGTGGCCTGTTATGCACGGGCAGATAGGTACCTCTGTTTCCTATATGGGCGGGATAACTGTTATAATTGCTCTGGGAACGGTTGTTTCCAGCCTTATGTCAGACAGAACAACAAAAAAATTTGGTGCCGGTGCCGTTACCGCTGTATCTACCCTGCTTACGGCTCTGGCGTTGCTGGGCTTTTCTGTTTCAGATAATTATTTTATGCTGTGCCTCTTTGCTGTTCCTTACGGAATCGGGGCGGGCGGAGTAGATGCAGCGCTTAATAATTTTGTTGCCGTGAGCTATTCCTCAAGGCATATGAGCTGGCTTCACTGTATGTGGGGCGTTGGTGCTTCGGTAAGCCCTTATATAATGGGCTATTGCCTTTCTTCAAAGCTTGGCTGGGAAAGCGGTTACCTTTCCGTTTCCGTAATTCAGCTTGTTCTTTCCTTATTTATATTCCTTTCTCTTCCCATATGGAAAAAAGGGAATTTTGAAGAGGAAGAGGAAAGGGTTGTAAAACCTCTCGGAGAGGTTCTTAAAATCAACGGCGTAAAATATGTGCTCCTCGCCTTTTTCGGCTACTGTGCTCTTGAAGCAACGGCGGGACTCTGGGCAAGCAGCTTTTTAACTCTTTCAAGGGAAATTCCTGCAGAAACGGCGGCAAATTTTGCTTCGCTGTTTTATATGGGAATTACGGCAGGCCGTTTTTTCAACGGCTTTGTAACGGATAAGTTTGGCGACAAAAAAATGATAAGAGCAGGGCTTTTAGTTATGCTTGCGGGAGTAATAATGATTTTTCTTCCGGGGAAAGCGGCGCTTTTCGGACTTGTAATAACCGGAATAGGATGCGCCCCCGTTTATCCCTGTATAATTCATTCAACGCCGGATAATTTCGGAAAAGAAAATTCTCAGGCAATTATCGGGGTTCAGATGGCAAGTGCTTATCTCGGAACAACCTTTATGCCGCCCCTTATGGGACTTGTGGCAAAATACATAAATATTTCCCTTTACCCCGTTTATTTGCTTTTCTTTGTATTTCTTATGGCATTTATGACCGAAAAACTTAATAAAAAAAGGAAATAGCAAGATTGTGTCGAATAAATTTCTGTAAGAATAAAAAACGGAGGAGAAAATGGCAATACCAAATGAAACAATTCAGCAGATTATAGAAAAAGCTGACATTGTGGATGTAATTTCTAAATATGTTTCTCTGAAGAGAAACGGAAGCTCAACCGTGGGGCTTTGTCCTTTTCATAATGAAAAAACTCCGTCGTTTAACGTTTCTGCTTCAAAACAGCTTTACCACTGCTTCGGTTGCGGAGCGGGAGGAACCGTAATAAATTTTGTTATGCAAATGGAAAATCTCGACTTTGTGGAGTCGGTAAAATTTCTTGGTGATATGTACGGTGTCCGTGTAGAGGATTCCAATGTTTACGATGATAAAAACGCAAAAAGAAAGCAAAGGATTTTTGAGGCAAACAGAGAGGCGGCAAGGTTTTTCTATTCAAACCTTTCAAAGCCGGAGGGTAAACCCGGGCTTGATTATTTCATATCAAGAGGACTTACAAAGGAAACAATAACAAGGTTTGGACTGGGTTATGCTCCGGAAAGCTGGGATAAGCTTAAAAACCATCTTAAATCAAAAGGCTTTACAGACTATGAAATGATGGATGCGGGGCTCGTTTCAAGCAAGGACAAGCGAACCTTTGACAGGTTCAGAAACAGGGCGATGTTTCCTATTATGGATTTAAGAGGAAACGTTATAGCCTTCGGTGGCAGAGTTTTAGACGATTCCAAACCGAAATATCTTAACACTTCGGATACCCCTGTTTTCGATAAGAGCGCAAACCTGTTTGCTCTTAATATAGTGAAAAAAAGCAACAGTAAAACAATTGTTGTTGTAGAAGGATATATGGATGTTATAACTCTTCACCAGAACGGGGTTGACACGGCGGTTGCCTCCCTTGGAACTGCGCTTACGGAAAAACACGCAAGGCTCCTTAAAAGATATGCCGACGAGGTGGTGCTCTGTTACGACTCCGACGAGGCGGGCAGAACGGCGGCAACAAGAGCCGTTGAGATTTTTTCAAGGAACGACATAAAAACAAGAGTTATGACCTTAAGGGGCGCCAAGGACCCTGACGAATACTGTAAAAAATACGGTGTTTCGGGATTTATCAATGCAGTGAAGGCAGCAGAAACTCCGATTTTGTATAAAATTGGCAATTTAAAGGCAAAATATGATGTAAGTATCCCCGACCAGAAAATCGAGTATATAAAAGCGGCGGCAGAGGAGCTGGCAAAGCTTCCTTCGGAGATAGAAAGAGAAATTTTTGCAAAGGAAATTGCCGCCGAGCTGGGAGTTACCTTTGAATCGGTAAATGCTCAGCTGAAACGCCGCCTTGCGGTAAACAGGAAGAAAAACGGTGAGAAGGAAATCAGACAGGTTGTGGCAGACTTGAAGCAAAGAGCCGTCGTTAACCGGGACGGAAGTGAAATTTTAAAGGAAGCCGAGAAGAAACTGCTTAACCTTATGTTTTACGACAGTGCCGTTTTCAGATATGTGAAAGAAAATTTTGATTTTTCAGAGTTTTCTTCCGAGCTTTATAAACGAATTGCGGAAAAAACCGAAAAAGCTGCAGAAGAAAAAATTCAGCTTTCGGAAAGCGATTTGCTTATCGGGTTCGGGGAATCGGATTCGGGTGAAATTTCGGAAATATTAAGCCGCGAAATACGAACCGATGACAAATTGTATGCAGCAAAACAAATTCTGCAGACAATAAACAATTTAAGAAAGAAAGCAGAAATAGCACGACTTGCAAAATCGGGAGATATTGAAGCTGTGAAAAAACTGCTGAACAGGAGGATTAACAATGCCGACACAGGACAAACAGACGGTAATTAAAAACCTGCTTGATAAAGGCAAGAAAAACGGTGTTCTTTCTTATCAGGAAATAGTGGACACCCTCGAGGAAATTGAGCTCGAACCGAAACAGATTGAAAAGGTGTACGAAACCCTTGAAACTCTCGGAATTGAAATTTCCGGCGATATGGATATCGAAAGCGAGCTCAAACAAATTGAAAGTGAAATAGAAAATGAGGAAATCGACACTTCAATTCCCGAAGGAGTAAGCGTTGAGGACCACGTAAGAATGTACCTTAAGGAAATAGGTAAGGTTCCGCTCCTTTCTTCCGAGGAAGAGCTTGAAATTGCCAAAAGAATGGCAGAGGGCGATGAACTTGCAAAGCAAAGACTTTCGGAAGCAAACCTTCGTCTGGTTGTAAGTATCGCAAAAAGATATGTGGGCAGAGGAATGCTGTTTCTCGACCTTATCCAGGAGGGAAATCTGGGCCTTATAAAGGCTGTTGAAAAATTTGACTACACAAAGGGCTACAAGTTTTCAACCTATGCAACCTGGTGGATAAGACAGGCAATTACAAGAGCAATTGCCGACCAGGCAAGAACCATAAGAATTCCCGTTCATATGGTTGAAACAATCAATAAGCTTATGAGAGTTCAGAGGCAGCTTGTTCAGGAATTCGGAAGAGAACCTCAGCTTGAAGAAATCGCAAAGGGAATGGGAATGTCTGTTGACAAAGTTCGCGAAATAATGAAAGTGGCGCAGGAGCCTGTTTCTCTTGAAACTCCAATCGGTGAAGAAGAAGACAGCCATCTTGGCGACTTTATCCCCGATGACGATGCTCCACCCCCGGCAGATGCGGCGGCGTTCATCCTTCTCAAGGAACAGCTTAAAGATGTTCTTCATACTCTTACACCAAGAGAAGAAAAGGTGCTCAAGCTCCGTTTCGGACTTGAAGACGGCAGAGCAAGAACTCTTGAAGAAGTAGGTAAAGAATTTAACGTTACCCGTGAAAGAATCAGACAGATTGAAGCAAAAGCTTTAAGAAAACTGAGACACCCTTCAAGAAGCAAAAAACTTAAAGATTTTATTGACTGATAGGAGAAAAAATGCAAAATATTTGTTTTAAGCCGGCAGACATTCTGCTTCCGGCAAATGAAAATCACGAAAAGTGGAGCGTGGTAGCCTGCGACCAGTACACCTCCCAGCCGAAATACTGGGAAAGCGTTGAAAAAACAGTAGGCAAAAGTAAATCAACATTAAGACTTGTTTTCCCCGAAATTTACCTTAATAATGATGATGAAAAACGAATTGAAAATATAAATGCCTGTATGAAGGAATACCTTGAAGGCGGAGTTTTCAAAGAGTATAAAAATGCGCTTGTTTATCTTGAAAGAACCACAGGGGAAAATAAAACAAGATGCGGAATAGTAGGAATGGTTGACCTTGATTCTTATGAATATAAAAGCGGAACAAATGCAAAAATCCGCGCAACCGAGGGAACGGTTATAGAAAGAATTCCGCCAAGAGTTAAAATAAGGGAAAATGCGGCCCTTGAGCTTCCTCATATAATGCTTTTGTTCGATGATAAGACCAACAGTGTAATGAAAAGCGTTAAAAAAGGCGAACCCCTTTACGATTTTGATCTTATGGAAAATGGCGGTCACCTGACAGGAAGCTTAATTGAAAATACCGGTGAGGTTCTTCAGAAGCTTTCAGAGCTTGATGAAATCAAAGAAATGCTCTTTGCGGTGGGTGACGGAAATCATTCCCTTGCAACAGCAAAAACCTGCTGGGAAAATATCAAGGCATCAGGCGAATACAGAGAAGACCACCCTGCCCGCTATGCTCTTGTTGAAATTGTTAATATTCACGATGAAGCGCTCATTTTCGAACCTATTCACAGAATCATAACAAAAACCGATAACAAAAAGCTGGTAAAAGCCCTTTACGATAATTTTGAAATTTCTGAAACCGAGGGTCAGAAAATAACAATGGTGCTCAAAGGTGAAAAGAAAGATCTATACATAAAGAATCCAACAACAGAGCTTGCCGTAGGAACCCTTCAGGGCTTTCTCGACAAATACCTTGCGGAAAACAAAGGCGAAATCGATTATATTCACGGGGAAGATGTAGTATTAGACCTTTCCGCCGAGAAAAATACAATAGGCTTCCTTCTTCCTGCAATCAACAAGTCCGATTTCTTCGCAGGAATCGAAAAAGACGGTTCTCTTCCAAGGAAAACCTTCTCTATGGGAGAGGCATTTGAGAAGAGGTATTACTTCGAAGCAAGAAAGATAAAATAAAATTTAACCTCCTGAACCGACTTTTGTGCCGTGTAAGGAGGTTTAGTTTTAAAAAATCTTGTGAAAATATAATCAGTAAGGGATGATAATATGAAAAACGAAAAACTAAAAAAAATACTTCTTGCCGCAATGTTTATGGGGCTTGGGCTTGTGCTTCCGTTTGTAACCGGGCAAATAAAACAAATAGGAAATATGCTTCTTCCGATGCATATCCCCGTTATGCTCTGCGGACTTATTCTCGGCTGGCAATACGGCGCCTTGGTAGGTTTTGTTATGCCGCTTCTGCGCTCTCTCCTTTTCGGTATGCCTCATATGTATCCAAATGCGGTTGCAATGGCATTTGAGCTTGCAACCTATGGCGGCGTATGCGGATTTTTATATCTTAAGGCAAAATGGCAGTGCACGAAAACACTGTATATTTCAATGATAATTGCAATGCTTTCGGGAAGAGTAGTCTGGGGAATAGTGGAAACAGTGCTCCTCGGCTTTGGCGGATTTACGGTTAAAATGTTTATTGCCGGTGCCTTTTTGAATTCAGTCCCCGGAATAATCCTTCAGCTTTTCCTTATCCCGGCAATAATGGTTGCCCTTAAAAAAGCAAAGCTCGTTCCGCTGGTTAAAGTAAAGGATAAAAGCGTGAAAGAATAAAGTGAAACATCAGGCAACGCTCGATGTGAAATAATTCCCTGCAGAAATTGTGAAATAAAATAAATCTTTTATCACACGCCGCAGGCGTATTTCACATTGCGAAGCAATATTTCATGCCCGAAGGGCATTTCACAAATCCTGAAAGGATTTATTTCATTGAAAAAACGACTTGTTTTGGCAAGTCGTTTTTTCTGGTGGAGGCGAGGAGAATCGAACTCCTGTCCGAAAATATGTCCGATAATGTTTCTACAGGTTTAGTTTATGGTTAAGAATTCCCCTCAGAAAAGCTCCATAAACAAAGCTTTAAATCGGGTAGTCTGATTATTCATGGTATGCTCAAGACATTGCATACGCACGTTCACCGTGAAGTTGACGCCCTGCGCTATGCCACGGTATCACAGGCAGGACGACTGCCTTAGTTAGGCAGCGTAAGCTAAATTTTCGTTAGCGTTTAAATTTAATTGCGATTTTTAAGGTTGTCTCGCCACAACCACCTGCTTCATTACCTTCTTTATCCCCGTCGAAACCTTTACGCCCCCATGTTTATAACAGATAAGCGTTAAGAGATAATAGATAAGAGTGAATGTTCAAACTCCGCTTGGTGGAGTTTGTTAATTCTATCATATTAGTTTGCCGGTTGTCAATGTTAATATTTTCCGCGAACGGCTCTTTCAATGTCTCGCTGAGCAGATTTCTTTGCGGCATCGTCACGTTTATCGTAAAGCTTTTTACCCTTTGCAAGGGCAATTTCAAGCTTGGCTCTTGAGCCTTTTAAATAAAGGGTTGTGGGAACAATTGAGCAACCGTCCTGGGAAACTGCACCGAAAAGCTTGTCAATTTCCCTTCTGTGAAGAAGGAGCTTTCTCACTCTCATAGGGTCCTTGTTGAAAATGTTTCCCTTTTCGTAAGGACTGATGTGCATCCCCATAACAAAGGCTTCCCCGTTTCTTATGTTTACCCAGCTGTCTTTAAGGTTAACTTTTCCCTGGCGGATTGATTTTATTTCGGTTCCGAAAAGCTCAATGCCTGCTTCGAATTTTTCGTTTATAAAATAATCGTGATATGCTTTTTTATTGTTTGCTATCGTTTTTATCTGTTCCATTTTTCTTATCCTTTTTAAAGAATTTGTTGTAGATTATTGCGCCGATAATGCCGAAAACGGCAAGGCATACGTAAATTATAACAGCTCCCCTGGTATCCCCCGCGGTTAGACGGGCACCTGCAATGGTTGAAGAGAGCACCGAAGGAATTCTTGCGGTAAGGGAAATTATCATAAACTCTTTAAGACCGATTCTTGTTATAGGCATAAAATATGTAAGAAGGTCTTTAGGAGTTGCCGGAATAAAGTACAATATAAAGGTTATTCGCTTTACCTTGCGGGAATCCTTCAAAAAAGAGAATCTTTTTATAAATTTTTTATCAAGAATCAGGTCAAGAAGGTGATGACCCCAAACGCTTACAGCCTTGAAAATAAGAAACTGTCCGCAGAAAAGACCTGCCATGCATATTATAAATCCGCCTATTCCTCCGTAAAGAAGTCCTGAAGCAAATTCAATAACCTCTCCGGGAATGAAAGCAACAATAACCTGGAAAACCTGAATAAGAAACAAAAGAACAATGCCCAGTGCGCCGTAGCCTTCAACGGTTTGCGCCAGGGTATCAACGCTTTTGAAATCTCTGAAAAGAGGATATATCAATAAGCTGAGAAGAACCATTACTGCGAGGAAAATTACAAAGGATATGGTTTTAATGTCTCTTTTTTTCATTTGTATCTCCGTTTAAAGTTTATTTCCGTTGTTCTTTCATTATATACAATAATTGCAATCTTGTCAAAAATAATATATAATAACGGTAAAAGTATTATGTAAGAGGTGACGTTGTGATAAAGTTAAACAATGAATGGGACGTTCTGCTCAAAGAAGAATTTTCAAAGGACTATTACCTTAAGCTTCGGGAATTTCTCAAGGAAGAATATGCCACAAAGAAAATTTATCCCGATATGCATAATATCTTCAATGCGCTGAAATATACCTCATACAGCGATGTTAAAGCTGTTATTTTAGGTCAGGACCCGTACCATGGCGAAGGTCAGGCACACGGTTTGTGTTTTTCTGTTTTAAAAGGGGTTGTTCCTCCGCCGTCTCTTAAAAATATCTATAAGGAAATTAAAAGCGACATAGGAATAGATCAACCTTCTCACGGTGAGCTTACCGCTTGGGCAAAACAGGGAGTACTTCTTTTAAACGCAACTTTAACGGTAAGAGAAGCCTCGCCAAACAGCCACAAAGGCAAAGGCTGGGAGATTTTTACAGATAAAATCATCGAGCTTTTGAACGAGCGTGAAAAACCAATGGTTTTCCTCCTCTGGGGAGCAAACGCCCGAGCAAAGAAAGATCTTATAACCAACCCGGCTCACAAAATCCTTGAAGCGGCACATCCGAGCCCGCTTTCTGCATTCAACGGATTTTTCGGATGCCGTCACTTTTCGGAAACCAACAGATTTTTAACTCAAAATAACATTGAGCCTGTTAACTGGCAGCTTTAAAGGTAAAAACGCCTGCAATCATAAGGCAAATCCCCAAAAGGTGTTGCCAGGCAAAAGGGAGCTTCTCGGTTCCGAACAGTCCGAAAGCTTCAATTGCTGCCGATGTAAACAGCTGAGCAATGAGAATCGCCGAGGTTGCGACCGTCGGATTAAGATGCTTTATTCCCGTAATTACGCTTAATGTTATCACGAGACCTATTATTCCGCCCGTAAGATAGAGCTTGTTAACCTGTGAAACGGCTTTAATATCTCCGTTGCCGAAGGCAAGCATTGCAATCAGTGAAAGAACAAATGCTGTGCCCTGTACGAATGCGTTGGACTCCAAAAGCCCTATGCTTTCATTCAACCTGGTATTGAAAACGCCTTGCACACTCATGGCAGCACCGGCAATCACCGAAAATATAAAACCAATCACAAAATCACCTCGCAAAGTATTCTTACCGTCTTTTTGAAAAATAATACAGAAAAATTTTACATAAAAAAATACACTATAATGTGTGGTATAAAACTTTTTCAACACAACATATATTAAACCCTCAAAAAATGCAGAAAACCCTTGACAAATAAGGGTTTTTGTGATATCATTTTATGGTAACCGCATGGGCTTGGGCTTACAAATCCTTTAATGGTGCCTTATGTCAGCGAGTCTAAAATTAGGAGGTGCACCGTTATGTACGCTATTATCGTAACCGGTGGAAAACAGTACAAAGTTGCTGAAGGCGATGTTCTTTTTATCGAAAAGAAAGATGTTGCTGAAGGCGAAGCAGTTAAATTTGACGAAGTTCTTGCTGTTTCTAACGAAGGCGGACTTACAGTAAATCCGCAGGGTGCTTCTGTTGATGCAACAGTTGTAGCTCACGGTAAGGATAAGAAGATCATTGTTTATAAGTACAAACCTAAAAAAGGTTATCACAAAAAACAGGGTCACAGACAGCCTTACACAAAGGTTAAAATTGAAAAAATCAATCTTTAATTCTAAATTAAAACGTTGCATATAATTGGAGGTGCAAATAAATGGCTCATAAGAAAGGTGTCGGTAGTACCAAAAACGGTAGAGATTCCGAATCCAAACGACTTGGCGTTAAAAGAGCTGACGGTCAGTATGTTTTAGCCGGCAATATTCTTGTTAGACAGAGAGGAACAAAAATTCATCCCGGTCTTAACGTTAAAAAAGGCGGCGACGATACACTTTTCGCATTGGTTAACGGTCACGTTAAATTCGAAAGAAAAGGTAAAGACAAGAAACAGGTTAGCGTTTACGCAGCTGAATAATTAGTAATTTTAACGGGGTTGTAAAATTTACAACCCCGTTTCTGCTTATTAAACGTATTATTTTTATGTGAACAGGAAAAATGTTCATAACGAATTGTTCAGGGCAACACTAATCACGGGTGAACAGGAAAAATTGTTCTGAATGGACAAACCGAACCCGGGTAGGGTGCGACGCCTCTGTCGCACCGTGTATACACATTCGCGTATTTAAAAAGGAGGTAATTCCTATGTTTGCAGACAGAGCAAAAATCATAGTAAAATCAGGAAACGGCGGACACGGAAGTATGTCTTTCCACAGGGAAAAGTATGTTGCATCCGGCGGTCCCGACGGCGGTGACGGCGGACACGGCGGCAGCGTTATTTTTGTTACCGATTCTAATCTTTCCACCCTTCTTGATTTTAAATACAAGAAAAAATATTCCGCAGAAAACGGAGAAGACGGAAAAGCCAAAAGATGTCACGGTAAAAACGGAGCAGACATAATTTTAAAGGTGCCAATGGGTACAATAGTTAAGGAAAACGGAAGAATTATTGCAGACCTTAACAAAAAAGATTCCCGCTTTGTTGCCGCAAAGGGCGGAACCGGCGGCTGGGGAAATACTCATTTTGCCACAGCGGTAAGACAGGCTCCAAAGTTTGCAAGAGTAGGACTTGAAGGCGAAACCAGAGAGCTGGAGTTGGAGCTTAAGCTTCTTGCAGATGTGGGACTTATCGGCTTTCCAAACGTTGGGAAATCAACCCTTTTGTCGGTTATTTCCGATGCCAAACCTAAAATTGCAAATTATCATTTCACGACTCTTACCCCAAACCTTGGCGTTGTAGATGCCGGCGAAGGCAACAGCTTTGTTGTTGCCGATATTCCCGGACTTATCGAAGGCGCTTCCGAGGGCGTTGGTCTGGGTCACGAATTTTTAAGACATATAGAAAGAACAAGACTTTTAATTCACGTTGTTGACGTTTCGGGAATCGAGGGAAGAGACCCCTCTGAGGATTTTGATATAATCAACGGCGAGCTTAAGAATTATAATCAGGATTTGTCCGACCGTGTGCAGCTTGTAGCGGCAAATAAAACCGATATTATAACAAATCCCGAAGCTTACGAAAAATTCAAAGAAAAAATCAAAGAGCTTGAACTTGAGCTTTTTGAAATTTCAGCGGCTACACAAAAGGGCGTACGCGAGCTTATTTCCTTTGCGGGATCAAAGCTTAAGGAAATTCCCGTGGTTGAAACCGTAATCGAAGAGGCAGATTCAAGAGAGCTTTATAAGTTTGAAAACGAAGAGGAATTCACTGTTAAACGTGATAATGAATACTACGTTGTTGAAGGCCCTTATGTTAAAAAGCTTATTAACAGCGTTAACTTTGAAGACTATGAATCTCTTTCCTATTTCCAGAGCTGCCTGCAGAAAAAGGGCATAATAAGAGCCCTTGAAGAAAAAGGCATCAAAGAGGGAGATATGGTAAGACTGCTTGATATTGAATTTGAATTTATGTACTAATCACAATGCCCTTGTGGGCATTGTGATAAAATAATAAATAATAGAGAATAAAGAATAAAAAAAGGTGCAAAACCTTGTGGTTTTGTTCCGATTTTATTATTTATTATTTCTTCTTTATTCTTTAAATAAAAAAAGGAACTTTTTTATGAAAACAGGAATACTCGGCGGGACCTTCGATCCCGTTCATTTCGGACATATAGAAATGGGCAGAAAACTTCTTGAGCTTTCAGCGCTTGATGAAATTTTATACATTGCCCCGGGAACGCCGTATACAAGAAAGAAAAATGCCGTTGCGGCGCATCACAGATATAATATGCTTTGCCTTGCTCTTGAAAAGGAGAAAGGACTCGTCCCCTGCGACATTGAGCTTAAACGGGAAGGAATAAGCTATACAATTGACACAATGGAGCAGCTTGAAAAACAGTACGACGACCTTTATTTTATAACCGGCGCCGATATGCTCTTAGACCTTCCCCGATGGTACAGAGCAGAGGATATGATGAAAAACTATAAATTTATAACTGTTGACAGAGAAGAAGCCTTTGAGAAAAAAGAGTATATGGAAAAGGCAAAAGAGCAGATTGAAAAATATTCAATGAATGTAAAATTTGTCAACATTAAAACTCCTGACATAAGCTCAACAGATATAAGAAATACTAAAGATGAAAAACAACTTCTTAAGTACATACCGAAAAAGGTTCTTGAATATATAAAGGAAAATAAACTGTACGGGTGGGTGTGAAAATTGCATGAAATCGAGAGTTTCATTAAAGAAAGGCTATCAGCCAAAAGATTTAACCATTCAAAAGGTGTTGCGGTCTGTGCAGAAAACCTCGCAGGGCGTTACAAAGCTGATGGGCACAGCGCTTACCTTGCTGGGCTTGTACACGACTGTGCGAAAGAGCTTCCGCTGGAAGAAATGAATAAAATTACGGCAAACCTTGAGCTGGAGGAAATGATAAGAGAATCAAAAAATCTTCTTCACGGTCCTGCGGGAGCGGTTTTTGCCAAAAACAATTTTAATATTTCCGATGAGGTTTACGACGCCTGCTTTTATCATACCGTGGGAAAAGAAAAAATGTCTTTGCTTACGAAAATAGTTTTTATTGCAGATATGATTGAGCCGGGCAGAAGTTTTGAGGGCGTTGAGGAAATAAGAAGCCTTGCTTTTGAGGATATTGACAGGGCGGTTGTTCTTGCAATTGACACAACCTTAAAGTTTCTTATAAAAAAAGGCGAAAAAATTTATCCGGGAACGGTTAAAGCAAGAAATTTCTTGATAAAACCAAGATTGTGTGATACAATTTAAGGATAGGAAAAAGGTGATAAAATGAACACAGAAAAAATTCTTGAAATCATTGTAAAAACTTTAGACAAGAAAAAAGCAACCGATATTCAGGTTCTGGGAATCGACGAGCTTACGGTTATTTCCGATTATTTCGTAATAGCAACCGCGTCGAACACAACTCTCTTAAAGGCTCTTGCAAACGAGGTTGAATATGAGCTTGATAAGGTTGAGGTAAAATGTCACAGTAAAGAGGGCTTTGACAGTAATGCCTGGGTTCTTCTCGACTATGGCAACGTTATTGTTCATCTGTTTCTGGAGGACTCAAGAGCTTTTTACAGCCTTGAAAGACTCTGGACAGATGCAAAGCAGATTGATATAGAAAATATGCTCAAGGAGGAGTAATATAAATGGATTACAATTTTTCCGAAATTGAAAAAAAGTGGCAAAAATACTGGGACGACAATGAAACGTTTAAGGTGGGAACCGACTATTCAAAGCCAAAGTTCTACGGTCTTGTAGAATTTCCTTATCCTTCAGGCTACGGTCTTCATGTAGGCCATCCTAGAAGCTATACTGCTCTTGATATTCTTTCAAGAAAAAAGAGAATGGAAGGTTATAACGTTCTTTATCCTATGGGTTGGGACGCTTTCGGACTTCCTACAGAAAACTTTGCAATTCAGCATAAGGTTCATCCAAGAGTTGTAACCGAGCAGAATGTTGCAAACTTCAAAAGACAGCTTAAATCAATCGGCTTTTCTTTTGACTGGTCAAAGGAAATAAACACAACCGACCCTAATTATTATAAGTGGACCCAGTGGATTTTCTTAAAGCTTTTTGAAAAAGGACTTGCTTATAAAACAGAAATGCCCGTTAACTGGTGTGTAAACTGCAAATGCGGTCTTGCAAACGAAGAGGTTGTAGACGGCAAATGTGAAAGATGCGGCGGCGAGGTTGTTCAGAAGTTAAGAAGCCAGTGGATGCTTAAAATAACAGAATATGCCCAGAGACTTATCGACGATGTGGACGAGCTTGACTACATAGAAAGAGTCAAAACTCAGCAGAAAAACTGGATTGGCCGTTCAGAGGGCGCAGAGGTTGACTTCAAGCTTACCTGTGGTGACAGCTTAAGAGTTTATACAACCAGATGCGACACTCTCTTTGGCGCAACCTATATGGTTATTTCTCCCGAACATCCCTATATTGAAAAATATAAAGACCTTATTGAAAATATGGATGAGGTTGTAGCATATCAGGAAGAGGCTGCAAGAAAATCAGAGTTTGAAAGAACCGAGCTTGCAAAGGATAAAACCGGTGTTGAAATTAAAGGTATCAGAGCAATTAACCCTGTTACCGAAAAGGAAATCCCCGTGTTTATTTCCGACTATGTTCTTATGACCTACGGAACGGGCGCAATTATGGCAGTTCCTGCTCATGACACCCGTGACTACGATTTTGCAAAGAAATTCAACCTTCCTATAATTCAGGTTGTTTCAGGCGAAAATGTTGACCTTGAAAAAGAAGCATTTACAAACGTTTCCGAAGGAACAATGGTAAATTCAGGCTTCTTGACAGGCCTCAGCGTTAAAGATGCTATCGCAAAAATGATTGAATTCCTTGAAGAAAAAGGAATCGGTCATAAAAAAGTAAATTATAAGCTCCGTGACTGGGTATTCTCAAGACAGAGATACTGGGGTGAACCAATTCCGCTGGTAAAATGTGAAAAGTGCGGATATGTAGCAGTCCCCGAAAGCGAGCTTCCTCTTGAATTGCCCGATGTTGAAAGCTATGAGCTTACCGACGATGGAAAATCTCCTCTTGCAAATATGACCGATTGGGTTACAACAACCTGTCCAAAGTGCGGAGGAAAAGCTGAAAGAGAAACCGATACAATGCCTCAGTGGGCAGGCTCTTCGTGGTACTTCTTAAGATATATCGACCCGCTTAATAACGAAGCTCTTGCATCTAAAGAAGCCCTTGATTACTGGCTCCCTGTTGACTGGTATAACGGCGGTATGGAGCATACAACACTTCATCTTCTCTATTCGAGATTCTGGCATAAGTTCCTTTATGATATCGGCGTAGTTCCTACAAAAGAGCCTTATCAGAAGAGAACAAGTCACGGTATGATTCTTGGTGAAAACGGCGAAAAAATGTCAAAATCAAGAGGAAACGTTGTAAATCCCGATGATATCGTAAATAACTACGGTGCCGATACCTTCAGAACTTATGAAATGTTCATCGGTGCATTCGATGCGGCAACTCCCTGGTCAGAACAGGGCGTTAAAGGCTGTCATAACTTTATAAAAAGAGTATGGGCACTTCTTGATATCGTAACTGATGAAGAGGGCTATTCAAAAGACTTCGAAGCTTCAATGCACAAAACCATCAAAAAGGTTTCTTCCGACATTGAAAGTATGAAGTTTAATACCGCTATTGCGGCTCTTATGACTCTTATAAACGACTTCAACAAGAAAAAGAGCATAACAAAAGACGAGCTCAAAACCTTCCTTATGCTTCTTAATCCTTTTGCTCCTCACGTTACCGAGGAAATGTGGCAGATTAAAGGCTACGAGGGAACAATTGCTTCAACAAAATGGCCTGTTTACGACGAAGCCAAAACTGTTGATGCAACAATCGAGCTTGTGCTTCAGATAAACGGTAAGATAAGAGATAAAATTCAGATGCCTCAGGGACTTCCAAAGGAAGAACTTGAAAAGCTGGCTCTTGAAAATGACAGAATCAAGGCTCTTACCGAAGGAAAACAAATTGTTAAGGTTATTGTAGTACCTAATAAACTTGTTAACGTTGTTGTAAAATAAATAAGGCATTGTAAAAATGCAAATATAAAGCCTTTGGTACTTCCAAAGGCTTTACTTGAATGATGTATCGTTCCTGATAATGTGAAGTAACTTCACTTGCCCGTAAGGGTGAACATCGTTCAAAGCCGCACACAGATAAATCCGTGCACGGCTTTGTAAGGGGTATGTGTTTGTGAGGTCAATTCTATTATTGACAAAGAAATTTGTTTTTATTCAAGAGGTGAAAATTTTTTGAGATTTTATATAACTGTTTTTATATGCAAGGTATTTATTTTCCTGCTGAAGGCTCTGGGCAGAAAAGGAACCAGCGCTCCCGGTAAGCTTGCGTTTAAGCTTTATCCTGATATTTTAACGGTTTTCGGGAATAAGGTTAACAAAGAAATAATTGCGGTTATGGGAACCAACGGAAAAACTACAACAAATAATCTCCTTGCCGATTATTTTGAAGGAGCGGGCTACAACGTTGCCTGCAACAGAATCGGCGCTAATATGGACGAGGGAAGCGTTGTTGCTTTTATAGAAAAAACAAGGCTTTTCGGAAAAACAAAAATCGATTACGCCTGCCTTGAAATGGACGAGGGCTGGGCGGAATACATTTTTAAATATATAACGCCTCACAAGATAATTGTAGGAAATCTTTTCCGTGACCAGCTTGACCGCTACGGAGAAATTGATACTACAATGGAGTTCATAAGGCGCGCAATAAGGCTTGCTCCCGAAGCAACGCTGGTTTTAAATGCCGATGATCCCCTTACCGTTGCAATGGCAGAACCCTTTTCCAATAAAAAGATTTATTATGGCATAAAAGATAAGGTAAATGAATATAACACCCGCTCAAAAGAGGGTAAGTTCTGTTATTTCTGCAAAAAACAGCTTGAATATAATTTTCATCATTTCAGTCAGCTTGGCGACTATTATTGCTCCTGCGGCTTCAAACGTCCCGATATAAGCTTCAATGCAACTGATATAAGCGTTTTTCCGAAGGTGGAATTTACTGTTGAAAACTACGGTAAAATTGTGCTTGATTCAAGAGGCCTTTATAATGTTTATAATGTTCTTGGCTCGGCTGCAACGGCGCTTACCTGCGGAGTTGAGTTTGAAAGCATTGTTGAAACCTTAAAAAGCTATAAGCCTCAGATAGGCAGAATGCAGGAGTTCAGGATTGGCGGCAAAAGCGTTTATCTCAATCTTGCCAAAAATCCCGCAGGCTTTAACCAGTCGGTTTACGCCGTTCGCGAGGATACCCGCACAAAAGACGTTGTAATAGGAATAAACGATGCAATTTCCGACGGGCAGGACATTTCCTGGTTGTGGGACGTTGATTTCGAAGCACTTATAAACGAAAAAACCATTTCCTTTACCACCTCGGGCAGGAGATATGCGGATATGGGCTTAAGGCTTAAATATGCAGGGGTTGACAGTGAAAAAATAACCCTTTCAACCGAGCTGAAAACAAGGCTTAAGGAGCTTATAAAAAACGGAAAAGGCGAGGTTTTGTATATCCTTGCAAATTATACGGCGCTTTTTGAAACGGAAGTAATTTTAAAGGAGATTGAAAAGGATGCAGATTAACATTTTACATTTATATCCCGACCTGCTGAACCTTTATGGGGACAGAGGCAATATCTGTGCTTTTTCAAAAAGGCTTGAGTGGCGAGGAATAGAATGCTCTGTTACGGAGATGGAGAATGAAATAAATCTCGAAGGCTGCGACCTTTTGTATTTGGGTGGCGGCGGAGACAGAGAAGAGGCAGAGGTTTTTGAAAAGCTTTCCGCTAAAAAGAATGAACTTAAGGCTTATGTAAACAAAGGCGGAGTTGTTTTTGCAACCTGCGGCGGCTTTGAGCTTTTAGGAAAGCTGGGAATTATCGATATCGAAATAACCCCTTCAGAAAAAAGGCTTATAGGAAACGTTATTCTTAATTGTGAAATTGATGGAAAAGTCTTTAACGTGGCAGGCTTTGAAAATCATCCCGAAAAGGTGAATATAAAGGAAAATGCTCCGCTTGGAAAGGTTGTTCTCGGTGCGGGAAATAACTGTGAAAGCGGAGAAGAGGGCGTTGTTTTCAAAAACGTTTTTGCAACTCATCTTCACGGGCCGGTGCTTATGAAAAGCCCTGTTCTTTGCGATATAATTCTTTCAAGAGCTCTTAAAAACAAGTATGAAAATTTTGTTAATTTAGAACCGCTTGATGATAATTTTGAACAAATTGCTCTTGAAGAAATCAAAAAAAAGGTACCTCAGAATTAGAAATATTTCCCGGATTTTATCTGGTGAAAAGTGTGGATAACTCAGAAAAACCCTTAAATATAAGCAAAAAAAAGTTAATAACTCTGTGGATATCCCCATTTTTTTGTTGATAACTTAACTTGTAAACGGTTTGTAAACAAAAAAGGAAATGTTACTTTTGAACATTTCCCGAACTGTTGACAAGGGCGGGGCACTGTGTTAAAATATTAAAAACTGCCACCGGGTAGAATGATGTTTAAAGCAAACATCTTGAACACATCGTTAGGTCTTTGAAGATGTGTTCAGGGTGTTTATTTTTTTGGAGGAATTTAAAATGATTAAAAATTCAATTAAAGCCCTTACAAAATTCGAGTGGGCGTTGTGGCTGCTTTCGGTTCTTGCAATTGCTTATTCTTCTTTTCCGTCAGGAGGAAGCTTTCTTTCCGTTTCCTCTTCCCTTATTGGCGTAACGGCGCTTATTTTTGTTGCAAAGGGAATGGTACTCGGGCAGATTTTAACAGTGGTTTTTGCCGTTTTTTACGGGTGTATTTCCCTTCGTTTTAAGTATTACGGCGAAATGATAACCTATCTGGGTATGACGGCTCCCATGGCAATAGTTTCAATTGTCTCCTGGCTTAAAAACCCCTATGGAAATACAGGCGAGGTAAAGGTTGCAAAAATGACTCCGAAAAAATTTCTTGTTATGATTGTGCTTACGGTTATAACAACGGTTGTTTTTTACTTTATTTTAAGGGCGCTGGGCAATGCAAACCTTTTTACGTCAACCATTTCCGTAACAACAAGTTTTCTTGCTTCTTATATGACCTTTTTAAGAGTTCCCTACTATGCCCTCGGCTATGCGGCAAACGATATTGTTTTAATAGTTCTCTGGGTTTTCGCTTCGTTGATAAACATATCCTGCCTGCCAATGGTGGTATGCTTTGTAATGTTTTTTGCAAATGATATGTACGGTTATTTTAACTGGAAAAAGATGCAGAAAAAACAGTCATAAATAATAGATAATAGATAATAAATAATAGAAATGGAAGAAACTCATACCTTTCGGAATGAGTTTCTTATTTTATGCTATTAACTTAACAAAAGAAAATTATTTGCTTTTGTTAACCTGAGCAGCCGTAATGGTGTTTTTCATAAGCATTGCAATTGTCATAGGGCCAACGCCTCCGGGAACGGGGGTAATTGCTCCTGCAATTTCTTTAACGTTTTCGTAGTCAACGTCGCCGCAAAGCTTTCCGTTTTCGTCGCGGTTCATTCCAACGTCGATAACAACAGCACCTTCTTTAACCATATCGGCCGTTACAAATTTTGCTCTGCCCACTGCGGCAACAAGAATGTCAGCTCTTTTGGTAACCTCTTTAAGGTTTTCGGTTTTTGAATGACAAACGGTAACAGTTCCGTTTTTGTGGAGAAGAAGCATAGCCTGAGGCTTGCCAACAATGTTGCTTCTGCCGATTACAACGCATTCCTTTCCGCAAACGTCAATTCCCGTTTCGGCAATAAGCTCCATAACGCCTGCAGGTGTGCAGGGGAGGTAGTCAAAGTCGCCAATCATAATTTTTCCAACGTTAACGGGATGAAAAGCGTCAACGTCTTTTAAATAAGAAATTCTGTTAAGAACCTCTTTTTCGTCAATGTGCTTCGGAAGGGGAAGCTGAACTAAAATTCCCGAAATCTTTTTACTGTTGTTTAAAACGTCAATAAGCTCTAAAAGCTCTTCCTGGCTTGTTTCTGCCTCAAGAGCATATTCCTCCGAGTAAATTCCGCAGAACTCGCAGGCCTTCTTTTTGTTGTTAACGTAAACTCTTGAAGCGGGATCGTCGCCAACAATTATAACTGCAAGTCCGGGGTTAATGCCTTCCTTTTTTAGTGCCTCGCATTTTTCTTTCATTTCCTCTTTTATTCGAAGGGAAACTGCCTTTCCGTCTATTATCTTTGCTGCCATTTTTATTTCCTCCTTTTATTATCCTTGGTTTTATAAGACATTTCTCGCCAAAGCCTATAAGGTCTTCCCTTCCGGCTTTTATGAGAGCTTTTTTAACAATTTCGTAGTTTTCAGGGCGTCGGTACTGAAGAAGAGCCCTCTGCATTTTCTTTTCCTCGTATGTTTTCGGAACGTAAACCTTTTCCATTGTTCTCGGGTCAAGCTCCGTGTAAAACATTGTGGTAGACATAGTTCCCGGAGTAGGATAAAAATCCTGAACCTGTTCGGGAGTGTAGCGAATGTCCCGTAAATATTCCGCAAGCATAACGGCGTCCTTAAGGGTTGAGCCGGGATGACTTGACATAAGATAGGGCACAATATACTGCTCCTTGCCAAGCTCCTTGCATATTTTAAAATATTTGTCGGTAAATTTTTCGTAAACCGCCTTTGAAGGCTTGCCCATATATTTTAAAACGTTGTCGGAAATATGCTCGGGAGCAACCTTAAGCTGCCCGCTTACGTGATGCTCACAAAGCTGCCTGAAAAAGCTGTCATCCTTGTCGTTTATCAGATAGTCGTAACGAATTCCAGAGCGCACAAAAACCTTTTTAACCTTGGGAAGATTCCGTATTTCGTTTAAAATGTGAGCATATTCTTTATGGTCAATTTCAAGATTTTTACAGGGTGTCGGGAAAAGGCATTGCTTTTTGGTGCAGGCGCCCACCTCGTTTTGCTTTTTGCAGGAGGGCTTCCTGAAGTTTGCGGTAGGCCCGCCAACATCGTGAATATATCCCTTAAAATCAGGCTCCCATACAAGCCTTTTGGCTTCTTTTAAAATCGACTTTTCGCTTCTTGAGGTTATAATTCTGCCCTGATGAAAAGCAAGGGCGCAGAAATTACAGTTTCCAAAGCATCCTCTTGAGGAGGTAATGCTGAATTTAACCTCTTCAATAGCAGGGATTCCCCCGTCCTTTTCATACATAGGGTGATAGGTTCCCACAAAAGGCAGGGAATAAGTTTTGTCCATCTCCTGGCGGGTAAGAGGCCTCATAGGTCTGTTTACCACAACAAATTTGTTGTGGTGCTTTTGTGCAATTGTTTTGGAAAGGTAAGGATTCTGGTTTTCATACTGAACCATAAAGGCTCTTGCATATTTTCTTTTGTCTTTTTTAACCTCTGCAAAGGTGCAGCATTCAATGGCATCCTCGGGTTTAACGTCGCTTAAATAGCAGGTTCCGGGAACGTCGGTTATATCCTTTGCCCGTATTCCCTTTTTAAGGCGTTTTGCTATTTCCCTTGTCTGAATTTCTCCCATTCCGTAGGAAAGCAAATCGGCGCCCGAGTCAATTAAAATTGAATGGCGAACCTTGTTTTCCCAGTAATCGTAATGGGCAAAGCGGCGAAGAGAAGCTTCAATTCCGCCGATTATTACGTCAACCCCCGGGAATGCTTCTTTAATTTTGTTTGTATAAACAATTCCGGGACGGTCGGGGCGAAAGCCTGCCTTTCCTCCCGGAGAGTAGTGATCGTCGTTTCTTTTCTTTTTCGATGCGGTGTAGTGGCAAACCATAGAATCAATGTTTCCGGTGCTTACCATAAAAGCATATTTCGGTCTGCCAAGCTTTTTGAAGTCGTCGGTAGTATGCCAGTCGGGCTGAGGAATTATGCCCACAGAAAAACCTTCGTCCTCCAGAACTCTTGCAATAATAGCGTGTCCAAAGGAAGAGTGGTCAACATATGCATCGGCAGAAACTATGATAAAATCAAGCTGTCCGATTCCTTTTTCCGTAACCTCCTGCATGGTGACAGGCAAAAAA
Source organism: Clostridia bacterium (assembly GCA_045605445.1). Classification (GTDB taxonomy): domain Bacteria; phylum Bacillota; class Clostridia; order RGIG6154; family RGIG6154; genus CAZMHL01. The sequence goes on from JAZUPZ010000046.1 coordinate 48,105, forward strand.
TTTCTGTCCATTTAATCCTCTTTCTTATACAAGACTGTCAAGATAGTTTTGCAGAATATAAGCCGCAGCAACGGTGTCAATAACGTTTTTGCGTTTTTCTCCGCGAACGTTCCTTTCGTTAAGGGTTCTTATGGCAGATACGGTTGTAAGCCTTTCGTCCCAGAAAATAACGGGAAGGTCGGTTTTTTCTTTAAGCATATCTGCAAATTTTTGGGTCGCTTCCCCCCGAAAGCCCAGAGAACCGTCCATATTTTTCGGAAGTCCGAGAATAATTTTCTCAGGCTGCTCCCTTTCAATTATTTCAAGTATCTGCTCAAGTGCGCCCTCGGGAGTTTTGTGCTTAACGGTGCCAAGTCCCTGGGCAGTTATTCCCAGAAGATCCGATTTTGCAATTCCCGTGCGCCTTTCACCGTAGTCAATACCAAGTATTCTCATTTGTTTTTACCTTCTTTTATGAGCTTTGCGGCAATTTTGCCGTTTTCAAGGGAAAGCTCCTTAAGCTCTTTTATGCGGCTGTCAAGTGCCTCTGTAACCTTTTTATAGTTTGAGAAAATATCGTCAACCATCTGACAAACCTTTTCTTTTGACATAACCCTTATGTCAACGTTGTATTTCTGGTTAAGGTAGTTAAGATAAGCTTCCACTTTGGGGTCGTAAACAAGGCCTATTACGGGAACCGACATATTTGCTCCGTACATAAGAATATGAAGTCTCATTCCTATAACAAGGCTGCTTCCCGAAGCAAGCGCAATAATGTCGTTAAAGCTGTATCTGTTTTTAATAATATAGCCCTTGTTCTTCATTCCGAGGATACATTTTTCGCAAACCTCGTTGTCCTGAGGGGTCTGCATAGGAACAAAAACGGGAACAAGTCCGTATTTTTCGCAAATGTAGTCGCAAATGGAGGAAACCTCCCCTGCAATGTTAAAGTTTTTCCATTCTCTTACTGAAACAATGAAATAAGACTTTTTGGGAATATCCTCCAGGTCAAAAATTTCCGAAACTCTTTCTTTGGGAGAAGGAACAATGGAAACGGAAGGGTCGGAGGTTATTTTAATGTCCCCTCTGTCAACTCCCATATCCTTTAAAACGTTAAGGGACATTTTTTCCCTTAAGGTAATAACGTCAACCTTTTTAAGAACCTCTGCCGCCTTTTTCTTGTTTTTTCTTTTAATAACCGGGCCTATTCCGTTGGCATAAAGCATTGTTTTAACGTTGTATTTAAAAGCAAGCTTAATAACCAGAAGATAATAAAGAAGCGACTTGGTTGAGGTTGCATCCTGAATAAGGCTTCCCCCGCCGTTTATAAGAAGAGAGGAATATTTAACGGCGTTTTTAACCTTGAAAATGTTGAAGCGGTTAACGGCGTCAACCCCGTAAATTCTTTTTGTTTCAAGAGGCTTTCTTGAAAGAACAATAAATCTTGTGTCCTTTTTCTCTGCCCTAACCTCGTCGATAATTGCCGCAAGAAGAGCGTCGTCGCCGTTGTTCTGATGACCGTAATAGCCGGAAATAACGGCATCGTAATATCTGTTTCCGTTTTTAATAACGTCCTTGTAAACGCTCATATTGTCGGAAACCATTCGTCTTACAGAGTAGTTCTGTTTAACAAATTCCCTGCCGTAGCTTCCGAGAGCCTTAAGCTCTTTTTCGTCCATTGACATAAGGGAAAGTAAATCCTCTTTTAAAATTTCAGCACTCGACATTCTGCAGCCTCTGCAGCAGAAGTTGGTTTCAATGCTTTCTTCAACCTTGTCCTCGTTGAAAATTCCGATATAGCCTTCGTTTCCTGCAATAATACAGGGAGCTTCAGCGCTCATTGCCTCAAGGGCAGACCTTGAAACGCCGACAAAAATATCGGAAAGGGCGGCAAACTTGTAAATGTCAGTTCTTGCACCTGCAAGGAAAACAAATTTTTCTCCCGCTCTTTCGTTGAGCCCTTCGGCTTTTCTCTTTATGTTTTCAAAATCGTCTCCGTCGCCTACAATTACAATTTCAATTTTTTCCTTGTTGTAAAGGTCCATGGCGCAGTCAAGCAAATGATGAGCCGCAAGGCTTCGGCTTTCGTCCATTCTGCTTATATAAACAATTTTGCGTCTTTCCCTTGAAAGTCCGAATTCTTCGTAAAGGCTTTCTGTGTCAGCATCTTTTGAAAATTTGTCGGTGTTAATTCCGTTTATGGTAACGGTAACATTCTGCGCGGCAATTTTGTAGTTGTCAAAAAGATATTGCTTTATATCCTCTGAAACCGCAACGGTTCTGTAACCCCAGTTGGTGAGATATTTAACAATGCCTTTTGCATAGAAAACCCAGTGGGCTGTGGTAACGAAATTGAATTTCTTTATTTTGTGGAGAAGTCCGAGGATAAAGGAAGGTATTCTTGCATGACCGTGAACAACGTCGGGCTTTTCCTTTGAAATGGTACGGTTAAGAATAAAGAACGAGCGAAGCATATTCGTAATATTTTTGTTGTGAAGGGGAGCATGTATATGTCTTATATTGTGCTTTTTAAGCTCCTTTTCGTAAATTCCGCCGTTGGAGACAATAACAACGTCGCAGCCTGCCTGCTTAAGTCCAATGGCAAGCTCAAGAACGTGAGTTTCCGCGCCTCCTATTTCAAGTCCCATAAGAACAAGTAAAATTTTCATTATTCCGCACCTTTCTCTTTTTGTAGGTATCTTATACATTTTAACATATATTCACAAATTAAACAATATTATTTATTTACTTTTTAAGGAGATAGATGTATAATTTTAAGAGAAATCTTAAAAAACAGCTCAGGTGAAAGGCAAGGTGACATCTTAAATGAGAAAAATTTTTATATCGGTACTTTTATCGGTTTTTATAAGCCTTCCCGTTCTGGGAGAAACAATTTATGAAACAAAAACAACCCTCCCTGTTGCAGCAGGTATAACAAGAACAACCATAAGGCGTTTTGCAACAGAGGGCTTTCAGTATATAAATGTGGTTGAGGCAAATCTTGCAAACAAATTTGTTTCAGCCGATATAGTTCTGCCCGAAAAGGGAATTTCCGCTCTGGAATCTCCCCTTTCCATGGCAAATAAAAATAATACCTCGGTGTTGATTAACGGCGACTTTTTTGCAAGTAACAGCTCGGGAGGCTCTCCCGTTGGTGCCGTTGTGAAGGAAGGAGAGGTTCTTTCAACCTCCGGCGGAGATAAAATGGCATCCTTTGGAATTTTCGACGGCGTTCCCGTTACCGATTATTTCGAGGTAACCGCAAAAATAACCGCAGAAAACGGGAAAAGCGTTGATATAAGGCATATAAATAAATACGACCCTCTCGATGCGGTTTGTCTTTATACCGGCGATTTCTACAAAACCACTCCCGGAGCGGTGAATAACATATGGGAGGTTCTGGTGGTAAACGGGGTAATTGAGCAGATAAACAACAACGGCGAAAGCGTTGAAATCCCCGAAAATGGCTACGTTTTAAGAAGCCTTCCCGAATATAATTCCTTTGTGCCCGACAATCTGAAGGTTGGCGAAAAGCTTAAGCTTGAAATTTCCACCTCCTTTGACCTTGAAAAGGCGGAAATGCTTATAGGAGGAGGAACGCTTCTTGTTAAAAACGGCGAGAAGGCGGAAATAACCCATAATGTTTCCGGAAATAACCCAAGAACGGCTCTGGGAACAGATAAAACAGGTAAAAAGCTTTATCTTATAACCGTTGACGGAAGAAATAATTATTCTGCTGGAATGACTCTTTCTGCTCTGGCAGACTTTATGCTTGAATACGGAATATATAACGGAATAAATTTTGACGGCGGCGGTTCAACGGCAATGGTTGTAAAGGATTTTACAACCTCGCAACAGAGCCCGGTTCACTCTATGGCAGACTCTTCTTATCTGCGACCTGTTACCAACGGCCTCGGAATTTATTCAACTGCCCCAAAGGGCAGGGCAAAAAGCTTTGAAATAAAGGGAGATAATGCTTTTGCAGGACTTACTGCAGATTTTGAGGTTGTAAACGTAAAGGATCAGTACGGTAATCCGAGCGACGGAAAGGTAACTCCCGTTTATTCGGTTGACAGCCGCTTCGGTTATTTTGAAGGAAATACTCTTTATGCGGCAAAAAGCGGAAATAATGTGGAAATAAAAGCAACCTTTAACGGCTTTACCGCAAAGACTTATATAGACATATGTCCCCTCGACAGAATCGAGCCTGTTCCAAGTCATTTCCCTGAGAATGCCGAGCTTCCCGACTTTAAGGTTTTCGGCTACACAAAAGAAGGCGAAAAGCTTCTTCTTAATGAAAGAGACGTTTCTGTTAAGGGTAACAGAGTTGTTGCGGGAGGAAAAGAAGCAAAGCTTATTTTCAGTAATATAGTTGAAATTTTTTCATCAGACTTTAAAACGGAGGGATATCCCAAGGATAAGGTTACCGTTTCGGGGAAATATGACCGAAACGTAACTCTCGACGGTAACGGCTCCTTTAAGCTTACCTTTGATTTTACTGACAGTGATAAAGCGGCAAAGGCGGCATATGTAACTGTTAACAAAGACCTTAACGGCGAAAAATACGGACTTCTTGCCGTATATTCGGGAGAAAACCGCCAGTGGCTCCGCGGGGAATTTGCCGATTCGGAGGGCAACGTTTTAAGAGCGGACATCTGCCCAGATATGGACTTTACCGGCTGGAAGCTTATTCCTTTTGAAATTCCCGAAAATGCGGTTAAGCTTACAAGAATTTATCTTGTTCAGAATATGTATGAAAACAGAAACCGCGGCTCGGTATATTTCGATTCTCTTTCTTTGTCGGATACCCTTCCCGAAGGCCTTGAAATAAAGGAAAATCAGGCTCAGCTTTCTGAGGAAAAGGGAAATTCCCACTTTACGGTTTTCGCAGGAGTGTCCCCTGTCAGAAACCTTCTTTCCTCATCTTTGAAAACAAAGCTTGAGGAGGCTCTTTCGGAAGAAAATGCGAAGTATAATTTTTCTCTTGAAGGGGTAACTTTTGATAAGGTTGAAGAAATAACAATAAAAAGCCATTCTTCTTTTACCGATGAAAAGGCAATTTATATAAATCTTGATAATTCCGGCGGCTATATTTCAAATGCCCAGTTTGTAAAGTTTAAAAATGACCTTACAAAAGAAAGAAAAAACGTTTTTGTATTTTTAAATGAAGAGCTTAATCTTATGACCTCGGCAGAGGAAAAGGATATTTTCCTTAAAATGCTCAGCGGGGCGGCGGAAAACAAAAATGTTTTTGTGTTCTTCCCTGCGGAGAATAACAGAGTTTATACTGAAAATAACGTTACCTTTGTAACCGTTTCGGGAATTAAAAATTCCTCTGCAAAGGGCGTGATTTATTATCCTGAGGATTTCGGTTATTATACTGTTGAAATGTCTGATAAACCTCAAATCTTTTTTAAATCTATTTTTACGGAGTGATGAAAATGAGTAAAAACATAAGAAAAATTGTAGTTGCGGCGCTCCTTGCCGCAATGACAACGGTTGCAACCTGCATAATGATCCCCTGCCCTGTGGGCTACATAAATTTAGGGGATGTGGCAGTGCTTCTTGCCGGATGGATAGCAGGACCCGTTTACGGCTTTCTTGCGGCAGCGGTGGGCTCTGCAGTGACCGACGTACTTCTCGGTTATGCAGCCTATGCTCCTGCAAGCTTTGTAATAAAAGGACTTGTTGCGCTTGTGGCTTATTTTGTTCACAGAAAAATCCGCAATATGTACGGAAGAGTTCTTTCTGCCTTTCTTGGTGAAGCAGTTATGGTTGCGGGATATTTTGTTTACGAAAGTATCGCGCTGGGGATGGGCATGGGAGCAATTGCGGCTGTGGGCTTTAATTCGGTTCAGGGAACGGTTGCTCTTATAGCGGCTTCTCTGCTATTTTCTGCTGCGGAGAAAAACAGTTATATTTCAAAGGAAGCAGCAGTCTTCAGAAATTGACAAATTTCGCCTTTTGTGATATAGTATTGAAAACCAGATGAAAGGTTAACAAAAACAAGAAAAGGTGATTATTTTGTTCCACAAATTTGCCAAAACAGATAAATATTACGGAAAAGAGCCCTTGTTCAAGGCAAGGGAAATCGGCTCAATAAGAGAGCTGTTTGAAGGCTCCTGCGATATGTTTGCAGAAAGATGCGCTTTTCTGGTTAAGGATAAGCATGGCGAGCCTTACAGAGAAATTACTTACAAAATCTTCAGGGAAAATGTTTACAGCTTTGCAGGTTATCTTACCGAAAAAGGCGTTTTCGATAAAAAGATTGCCGTAATCGGCGAAAACAGCTACGACTGGTGCGTTTGCTATATGGCTGTTCAGTGTGGCAACGGAATCATAGTTCCTATCGATAAAGAGCTTCCTTTTGAGGATATAAAATATATTGCCGAATTTTCAGAGGTTTCCTGCGTGGTTGCTTCAGCGAAAATCCTTAAAAAGCACCCTCAGATTGCAGAGCTGTGTCCCCTTGTCATTTCTATGAACGAAATGAAGGATATTTATAATAAGCCCTACTCTTTGCCAAATGACCTTTATCCAAATCCCGAAGACACAAGCGTAATTATTTTCACCTCGGGAACAACTGGAACTGCAAAGGGCGTAATGCTTTCTCAGAAAAATATTGCTTTTGATATTATGAACGCTCTGGCGTTGTTTGAAATGACTCCCGAAGACAGATTTTTGTCTGTTCTTCCGATTCATCATACATATGAATGTACCTGCACCTTTCTTGCTCCTATTTATTCGGGCGCAAGCATAGCTTTTTGTGAAGGTCTGCTTCATTTTGCTTCAAATCTTAAAGAGGCTCAGCCAACAATGTTCTTCGTTGTTCCCCTTATAGCCGAGGCGCTCCTTCGCAATATTGAGGCAAAGGTTAAAAAAGCAGGCAAGGAAAAGCTTATTAAAAAAGCAATAAAGGTTTCAGATTTTCTGAAAAAGCTGGGAATTGATATAACAGGTATCCTGTTTAAGGAAATTAAAGAAGGTCTTGGCGGAAAGCTCAGGGTTATGATGGTAGGTGCGGCGGCACCAAAGCCTGAAACGGCAATCAAGCTTGAATCATTGGGCATAATAACCGTTCAGGGCTACGGAATGACAGAGTGCTCCCCGATTATTGCCGCAAACCGAGTTTCCTGCCACAAGCATAATGCTGCAGGTCTTATTCCGCCGGAAATCGAAGTTAAAATTGCCGATGCAAACGAAGAAGGAATCGGAGAAATCATAGTTAAGGGCGATAACGTAACCTCGGGCTACTATAAAAATGAAGAGGCAACAAAAGAGGTTCTTAAAGACGGCTGGCTCTACACCGGTGACTTGGGATATATTGAAAACAACTTTGTGTTTATAACCGGCAGAAAGAAAGACGTTATCATAACCGCCAACGGCAAAAATGTTTATCCCGAAGAAGTTGAAGGGGTAATTAACGACTGCGACATAATAAAGGAAAGTATGGTTTATGCAAAAGAGGACAAGGTTCTCTCTGCACTTATCGTTCCCGATTACGATGTTATAAAAGAACAGCTTGGGGAAATTCCTTCCGACGAAGCTGTTGAAAAAATGATTGATGAAAAAATCAGGGAAATAAATAAAAACATCCCTGCTTACAAGGCAATAGCAAAGTTTACCGTAAGAAAAGAAGAGCTTATAAAAACCACAACAAGAAAAATAAAGAGATTTGCTAACCTTTAATATTGACTTCACCGCTTCAGTATGGTAAAATAGTCTATTATATCGGAGGTAGAGATAATGAAAAATTCAGAAAAAACAATGGAAAAAATCGTCAGCCTTTGTAAAGGCCGCGGATACGTTTATCCCGGTTCTGAAATTTACGGCGGACTTTCCAATACCTGGGATTACGGTCCTTTGGGTGTTGAATTTAAAAACAACGTAAAAAAAGCCTGGTGGAAAAAATTTATCACCGAGTGTAAATATAATGTAGGTCTTGACTGTGCAATTCTTATGAACCCGGAAACCTGGGTTGCATCAGGTCATGTTGGCGGCTTTTCAGACCCTCTTATGGACTGTAAAGAATGTAAAGCAAGACACAGAGCAGATAAGCTCATTGAGGACTTTGCTTTTGCAAATGGTGAAAGCATTGTAGTTGACGGCTGGAGCAACGAACAGATGGTTGCTTATATTAACGATAATAACGTAGTTTGCCCTCAGTGCGGTAAACATAATTATACCGATATCCGTCAGTTCAACCTTATGTTCAAAACCTTCCAGGGTGTAACCGAGGATTCAAAATCAGAGCTTTATTTAAGACCGGAAACAGCTCAGGGTATTTTCGTAAACTTCAAAAATGCTCAGAGAACATCAAGAAAGAAGCTTCCTTTCGGTATCGGACAGATTGGTAAATCCTTCAGAAATGAAATTACTCCCGGAAACTTTACCTTCAGAACAAGAGAATTCGAACAAATGGAGCTTGAATTTTTCTGTCAGCCGGGAACAGACCTTGAATGGTTTGAATTCTGGAAAAAATACTGTATGGATTTCCTCCTTTCACTCGGTATGAAGGAAGAAAACTTAAGATTCAGAGATCATTCTCCCGAAGAGCTTTCCTTCTATTCAAAAGGAACAGCCGATATCGAATTCGTATTCCCCTTTGGCTGGGGCGAGCTCTGGGGCATTGCTGACAGAACTGACTACGACCTTAAACAGCATGCAAATCACTCAGGAGAATCAATGGATTATATTGACCCTGTTACAAATGAAAGATATGTGCCTTACTGCGTAGAACCCTCATTGGGTGCCGACCGTGTTGCTCTTGCATTCCTTTGCGAAGCATACGACGAGGAAGAGGTTTCAGAGGGCGATGTAAGAACAGTTTTAAGACTTCACCCTGCTCTTGCTCCTGTTAAGGCGGCAATTCTTCCTCTTTCAAAGAAGCTTTCAGAGGGCGCAAACGAAGTGTTCGAAAAGCTTGTTAAGAAATTCCCCTGCGAATATGACGAAGCAGGCTCAATCGGAAAGAGATACAGAAGACAGGATGAAATCGGAACTCCATTCTGTATTACCTACGATTTCGACTCTGTTGAAGATGGCTGCGTAACAGTTCGTGACAGAGACACAATGGAACAGCAGAGAATGAAAATTGAAGATGTAATTCCATACATTGAATCAAAGCTTGAATTCTAAAACAACCCCGTCGGGTCTTTGCCGAGTGTTCAAAAGGACACTCGGCGGTTTTGTTTTTTGCGAAGTGTTCTTGGTAATCCGAAGATTTTCTCCCGATGGGGTTCTTTTCTTCAAATTTGACGGCGATAACAACTTGTGATATAATACAAGTAATTGTATACTTTTTTACAAGAGCAACACAAAATATATACCAACGACAGGAGTTCGTAAAATGAAAAAAATTATTGCATGTTGTCTCATAGTTTTAATGTTGACATCAACCTTTGTACCTTTATCGGCAGGGGCTGACGGCACGGTTGTTACCATTACCGATGCTGAAGGACTTTACGCTTTTGCGGAAAGGGTTAACGGAGGAGAGGCGGGGCTTAATGCAGTCCTTGGCGCAGATATTGTTCTTGCCGACGGTTATGAACCCATAGGAAAGAACACCTCTTATCCCTACAGCGGCGAATTTGACGGAAAAGGATATAAAATTACGCTGAACACAACTACGGCAGTTGAATATGCCGGCGTATTCGGCGTTGTTGATGTAAACGGAAAAATAAGCAATCTTAAAACCTCGGGAACCGTAACCGGAAGCACTATGGCAGGCGGCGTTGCGGCTTATCTCAAGGGAACTTTATATAACTGTTCTTCCGATGCAACCGTTACCTGTCCCAGCGATGCGGGCGGTATTGTAGGAAGCACAACCTCAACCTCAGTTACGGAAAGATGCTTTGCAAGCGGTGCTGTTACTGCTTCAACTCGTTACGGCGGCGGTATTGCCGGCCGTTCAAGGGGTTTGATTACCGACTGTTACTTTACAGGCTCTGTTTCCGGAAGCTCAAATATCGGTGGTATTGCCGGTGCGGCAACAACGGGAACTGTTAAAAACTCCTTCTGTTATATGAGCAAGGCAGTTTGCGGATATAAAGCATCCGGCGTTACGGTTGATACCTGCTTCTATCTGGGAATGGGTGCCGACGGAATGGGCGCATCTGCAATCAACTTTGCAAACGGCTATGTGGCACACTATCTTAATACCTCCACACTTTCAATCGTAAACAGAGGCTTGTGGGCTCAGGGGGAAAGCTATCCTGTATTTGCTGACGAGAATAATAAGCCTGTTTACTGCGTAACCTTTACAGTTGGTGCACAGAAAACAACGGCATATACCAAAAACGACGGAACTGTTGATTTCCCCGAAATGTCAGAGGCAGAGCTTATCTGGTTCTGTGAGGGCGAACCCGTTGATGAAACCACGGTTGTAAACGGCGACGTTACCTTTGCAGGCGTTTCTGCCGATGCCCAGACAAATGCAGTTTCTCTTGTTGTTTCAAAAGATAAAAATAATATTCCTTACGACATAAAGCCAATGTATGAGGGCAACAGCCTTTATCTCTTTATGCCGGCAGTTGCGGATATGTCCTGCGTAAACTACGACCTTCTCGACAGCGAATCAAACGTTGTTGAAAGCGTAACGGCAGATTTTACAGGCGAAGAAGAATATACAGCAACCTTTAATTACGGCGAATATAAAATTATTGCAATGCAGTCAAATCTTCCTGCAATGTTCCTTGAAATTGACGAAAGTCATAATACTATCGATGCAATGAACAGCTCTCCTGATCACAGCATAAGCTGTTACGGCGATCTGGCACTGGTTGTTCCCGATGACCTTAAGGAAAAATACGGCTGGGAAGATGTTAAAAGTAAAGAAGACGACGAGGACACTCCCGGCTCTATGAATATGAAGGGAAGAGGAAACTCCTCCTGGTCCTCGGAGCTTGGAATAAAGAAGGCTTATCAGGTTAAGTTTGAGAAGAAAACCTCAATCCTTGGAATGGACAAGTCCAAAAAATGGTGCCTGATGAGAGACAATTCCGACCTTTATAAAAATGCCCTTGCTTTCAGACTTGGCGACAAGCTTGAAATGGCATATAACTGCGAGGCGCAGTTCTCCGATGTTTATATGAACGGTGACTATCTGGGAACCTATCTTATAACAGATAAAATTGAAATCGGCGGAGCAAGCGTCGATATTACCGACCTTGACGATGCTTTTGAAGAAAACGGCGAAGTAGTTGACGAAAATCTCGATTTAACCGGCGGATATCTTCTTGAAATTGATAATACCGAGGACGACCTTCAGTTTACCGCCTCGGGAAATAAGTTTACAATCAAAGGACCTGAAGACCTTGCGAAAACTGCAACGGCTGACGGACCTTACGGATACATAATTGAAAAAACCTCCGATTTGTTTGCCGCAATTTACGGCGACGGATATTTAAGCGACGGAACTCACTTTATGGAGCATATTGATATGGAAAGCTTCGCTCAGTATTTCTGGATTCAGGAACTGCTGGGAAATAAAGACTGTGGTTCGGGAAGTACCTATCTTTATAAAGATTCCGACAAGGTTGACCCGAAATTCCATGCCGGACCTATGTGGGATCACGACTATACTCTTACCCAGGCAGAGGGATGGATTCTTCCAAACCTTAAGAGAGGAAATATCTCAACAGGAACCGATACTCTTTATAATGCCCTTTGCGACCATAAGGAGTTTGTAAGCTATCTTCTTTACTATTATGAAAAGGGAATCGGCGAAATTCTTAAGGAAGCGCCTCAGATTCTTGAAGACGTAATCAAAGAAGTTGAGGCTTCAGAGGTTCTTAACGAAGCAAGATGGGGCAAAGACAATACGGCCGCATCAATAAGCAACAGAGAAGTTCTTTCAAAGAGAGTAGCTTGGCTCGGCGAAAACTATTCAACAATAACAGAGTTTGCAACAAAAGGTGAAGCTGTTGACCTTGAAGAATATATCGTAAAAGCATACAGCGCCTACGGCGGAACGGTTGAAAAAAGTCACAGCGTTGCAAGGGCGGGAGAAAAAGTTACCCTTACCGCAAAGCCCGACAGCGACTATGCCTTTGTTGGCTGGGAGGTTGAGGAAGGAAGCATAGAGCTTGAAAATGAAAGCACCGTAACCTTCACTATGCCTGCAGAAAATGTTACAGTTAAGGCAATTTATGAAGATACTGTTGAAAGAGATGTTATTGCCTCTTACACCTTTACACAGATAAGAGGTTCAAAATATACGGGTTACACTCCCGACGAGGGCGATGCAAAGATTATTGTTTCCGCAAACGGAACAAGCAAGTCTGATTTAAGACTTAATACCGACGATTTCAACGGAAGTGCGGCGGTGTTCTCGGGAACCGATACAATTCCTTACGGAAACGAGCCTTATGTTGATATTACCGTAAATACTGAAAAATATGACAACATCGTATTCAGCGCAGATATCGGAGGCAAAAATGCGGCGCCGGTAAGCTGGAAAATTATGTATAGTACCGACGGGCTAAACTATACCGAGCTTGAAAATTCTACCTTCACCCTTCTTAAGGCGGGAGATATGAAAGAGGCTTATCATAACGTTAAGATTCCTGTAGGCTTCTGCGAAACGGCACACATAAGACTTGTTGCGGCATCAACCGTAACTGTTGACGGCGGAACCTTTGAAGGGGCAACCTTCGGCGAAGCGGCGTTTGACAATATAAATGTTTGCGGTGTTGATATGAGCGACTGGCTTGAAGAACAAATGATTCACGTAAGCGGAACTGCAACAGAGTTTGAAGGAAAAACAATTCTTCTCCTCAGCTCTGATAAAGACCTTACAGACGAATACTTCCTCTATGCCTTCTACGATGAAAACGGAAACTACCTCAAGAGCGAAAAGGTTCCGATTCTTAAGGCAGAAAAAGATTTTTATATTGTAACCGACATAGTTGAAAATGCAGCATATGTAAGAGTGTTCGTATGGAAAGACCTGCTCACAATTGAGCCTCTTTCGAATGTGGCGGAAATAACAATAGAATAGTAAAATGAAAGGCAGAGACGAATTTGAATCGTTTCTGCCTTTAAAATTGTTATCCTTAAAAATAACTGTATAAGGATAACGCCTTTTTTATGCCGTTGTGCTTTAAAAGATATGGTTATAGGCGTCTGCCTATGTTATATATTATGCATCTGTGCTTTGTAATGTGCATTTGCCTTGCGGCAGGCGTTCTGGTAAATTCTGAAGGTCTGGCGGCAGGAATAATTAAGCTTTATCGCAGTCTCCTCTAAAGTCATACAGCAAATAAAATGATAAATCAGAACCTGCCGTTCTATTGGGTTTGAAAGGCTCTGAATAATAGGGTAGCTTTTAATTTTAATTATTGCCTGTTCGGTTATTTCTTTGTCAATAAGGCACTTTGTTTCAAGAATTTTTTTCTTTATATCCTCGCTTTTCACCCTTTTGTAGGTTTTTTCAAAGGAAAGAAGTGCACTCTCAAGAGCAACAATATTCTTTTCACAGCTTTTTACCTTTTTTAAAATGTCTACAGCGCTCATAAGCTTAATCCTCTATATATTCGGGACAGCGGACAACAAGCCAGCTGTCAATCCATTCGTCAAGTTCAAGATTTCCCCTTACCTTTGTGGGCTTAGCCTTCCACCCCTCAACGGGTTCAAAGTGTTTCGACCAGCTGCATCCGCAAACGGCGTTTTGGCAGGTCCAGCAAAGGGTTTCCTTTCTCTTCTTTTTTGGTATTTTTGACTGTTTTTTAATGCGGCATCTGTTACTGCAGAATTTTTTCGCATTTTTTGTTTTGAATAATCGGTTGCAAACCGGACATTTTTTAATCATCATTATCACTCCTGACTTCAATATCTGTGTCAAAACAGTAAGGACAAACGGGGATTTCCTCGTAAGGGGAGCCAACGAGCTCGTTGTGCACCTCCCGTAAAATATGAGGCTTTTCAAAGCTCTCACCGCAGTATAAACAAATTAGCATAAACCCCTCCTGATTTGAATTACATTCACATTTTATATGAATCTAATTCAAATGTCAACAAAAATTTGAAAATTATTCAAAAAATCTATTGACAATCGTGAATTTTATTCATATAATAATATCGAAGGGTGTGATACAATTTGTTAGGAGAAAGATTGAAAGCGTTGCGAAAGAAAAAGGGCATGACGCAAAAGGAATTGGCAGACGAACTCCTGCTCGACACCTCAAGCATCAGTAAATACGAGTCGGGAGCGGCAGTCCCCTCCTATGAAGCTCTTGAAAAAATTGCAAATTATTTCCATGTTTCTACCGATTATCTCTACGGTCGTGAGAAAAACCACTATGCAGACGGCGAAAATGTCGCTGCAGAAGAAATTCTTGAAAGAATAAAAACAAGCGAATCTTTCAGAATGTTGTTTGAAATGACGAAAAATGCATCGGAAAAAGAAATCAAACAGGTTCTGGCTATCCACAAAGCTATGAAAGACACAAATCCCAATTTATAAAATTGGAGGAAAAAATGAGCAACATATTTGTAAGAATTATTGATATGCCCACATCGGTAAAAGGTTACACAGCCCTCGATTCCGAAGGCGACTATAATATTTATATAAATGCAAGAATGTCAAAAAATCAGCAAATAACTACCTATTATCACGAAAGAAAGCATATCGCAAATAACGATTTTTCAGACACAAGAACTATAATTGAAGCCGAAGCAATTTAGCTTTGGCGCAAACAGTCGAAAAAGTCGGTTTACCGCAAGAAAAAATTAAAAATGCGGTGCCCGGAGATTTTCGACAAACCGAAAACAAATGTTTAAAACAGAGCCGTTTCTTAAGGGAAACGGCTCTGTTTTTTTGCATAATATAGTTTTTTCGTCATCGGTCGGCAGAATATAACGGCACCCCCGGCTGTGTTTTTGTTGCGAAAAACGATTTATTTATGATAAATATGGTAAAATCGCCCTTTATCCGATTGACAAAAGCAGGTTCGGGTGATAAAATTATGGTAAGTAAATTTGATTTATTTTAATTAAATAATAAAGGAGTTTTGAAAATGGAATTGATTAAACAAATTTCAAACATTGGTATCGTTCCTGTAATTAAAATTAAGGACATAAGCAAGGCTGTTCCGCTTGCAAAAGCGTTGATCGACGGCGGACTTCCCATTGCAGAAGTAACCTTCAGAGCTGCTGATGCCGACAAGGCAATCAAAGCAATGTCCGATGCTTATCCTGAAATGATAATCGGCGCAGGTACGGTTCTTACAATCGAACAGGCTGCAAAAGCAAAGGAATGCGGTGCAAAATTTATCGTTGCTCCGGGCTTCAATCCTAAAGTTGTTCAGTGGTGTCTTGATAACGATATTCTTGTAACACCGGGTATTTCAACTCCCTCTGAAATAGAACAGGCTCTTGAAATGGGTCTTAAAACAGTTAAGTTCTTCCCTGCTGAACAGAGCGGCGGAATTGCAAAAATCAAGGCTATGGCTGCTCCTTACGGCGATGTTACCTTTATGCCTACCGGCGGAATTGGCCTTGACAATATGAATGATTATCTTTCATTCAAAAAAATCGTTGCCTGCGGCGGAAGCTTTATGGTAAAAGAAGATTTAATCGACAATTGCGAATGGGATAAAATTACAGACCTTACCAAAAAAGCTGTTGCAAAAATGCTCGACTTCAAATTTGCACATATCGGTATTAACAATGCAAACGAAGAAGAAGCAATCAAATCTGCAAAAATGCTTTCACTTGTTACAGGAATGCCTTTCACAAAGGAAAGCGCAAAGGGCATCTTTGTAGGAACAGACTTTGAAGTTATGAAATCAAAAGGACCGGGAACAAACGGTCACATCGGAATTAAAACCAATAATGTTGACAGAGCAGTTTACCACCTTTCAAAGCTTGGCGTTGAATTCGACGAAACAACTGCAATGTATAACGACGACGGTTCAAGAAAATTCATTTATGTAAAAGACGAAATTGCAGGCTTTATGATTCATATCGTTCAGGCGTAATAGAAAAATCGTGGGATTTTTCAGTTAAAAGATAAAAGTTAATAGTTAATAGTGTCGTAGCAAAACCTTGCGGTTTTGGTCATTATCTCTTATCTATTATCTCTTATCTATTATCTAAATAAAGAAAGAGGTACATATTATGAAAATAGTAACAATGGGCGAAATTATGCTCAGATTATCAACTCCCGGAAACGAAAAATTCATTCAGGCTGATGAATTCGACGTATGCTACGGCGGCGGCGAAGCAAACGTTGCAGTTTCTCTTGCAAACTACGGTCACGAAGCTGAATTCGTAACAAAAGTTCCGGCAAACCCAATCGGTGACTGCGCAGTTGCTGCTCTCCGTAAAATGAATGTTAAAACAGATAATATCGCAAGAGGCGGCGAAAGACTTGGAATTTACTTCCTTGAAACAGGCGCTGCAATGAGAGCTTCAAACGTTGTTTACGACAGAGCTCATTCTTCAATTTCAACTGCAAAAGCAGAAGATTTTGATTTTGATAAAATTTTCGAAGGCTGTGACTGGTTCCACTTCACAGGAATTACTCCCGCTGTTTCCGATGCTGCTGCAGAGCTTACAGAAGAAGCTTTGAAGGCTGCTAAAAAACACGGCGTAAAGGTTTCCTGCGACCTTAACTTCAGAAAGAAACTCTGGTCATCAGA
This sequence comes from Clostridia bacterium, assembly GCA_045605445.1. Lineage (GTDB taxonomy): Bacteria > Bacillota > Clostridia > RGIG6154 > RGIG6154 > CAZMHL01. The sequence goes on from JAZUPZ010000046.1 coordinate 64,727, forward strand.
AAAAGCTCAGAAGGTTATGTCAAACCTTATGCAGTATGTTGATATCTGCATCGGTAACGAAGAAGATGCTGAAAAGGTTCTCGGCTTCAAACCCGGTAATACCGACGTTACAAGCGGTGAACTCGAGCTTGCAGGCTACAAGAGCATTTTTGAACAGATGGTTGAAAAGTTCAATTTTGAATATGTAATTTCATCACTTCGTGTTTCTCATTCTGCATCAGATAATGGCTGGTCAGCTTGTATCTATTCAAGAGATACAAAAGAATTCTATCATTCAAGAGAATACAGAATTGCTCCGATTGTTGACAGAGTAGGCGGCGGCGACAGCTTCGCAGGCGGAACAATCTGTGGCTTCCTCGATGGAAAGAACTTCAAAGAAGCCCTTGAATTCGGCGTTGCTGCATCAGCGCTTAAACACACAATTCCCGGCGACTTCAACCTGGTTTCAAGAGCAGATGTTGACAATCTTGCAGGTGGCGACGGCTCAGGTCGTGTTCAGAGATAATTCTTTTAATGAACAAATAAAAAATAACAGAACTCCGATGAATTTCATCGGAGTTCCGTTTGTTTTAATAATTATATTAAATACAGCAATCAATATTTACAAACTCCGGATATTGCGGTATAATTTTATGGGTGAAAAATGTGGAAAACAAAAGAATTTATCTTTATGACAATATAAAAGGAATACTTATTTTCTTCGTGGTGCTGGGACATATGATTGAATATATAGCCGGCGGGCCTTTTTACAAAACGCTGTATATTCTTATTTATTCTTTTCATATGCCGTTATTTATTTATGTAAGCGGATATTTTGCAAATGCAAATCCGAAGAAAACAGTAAAAAACGTGCTTTACCCCTATGTAGTTTTTCAATGCCTTTATGTAATTTTTGACAGACTGGTTTTAAAGGGAACAAGTGCAACAATAAGCCTTGTTGCACCCTACTGGCTTTTGTGGTATCTGCCCGCTCTTGCCATCTGGCGAAGCCTGCTCCCCTTTTTTGAAACAAATAAAAAAAGCAAAGCAATTTCTCTTCTTGCGGGAGCCTTTCTGATAAGCTTAATTGCAGGCTTTGATGAAAAACTCAGCTATTATCTGGCGTTTTCAAGAGTAGCCGTTTTCTTCTTTTTCTTTCTTCTTGCTTATTATCAGAGGAAATTTATTCCCTTTGAAAAGCTTCTTGAACTTAAGAAAAAGAAGTGGCTTAAGGTAACAGTAGCCTTAATTGCGCTTGTTTTCGTTTCTGTGGGAATAATCTTCAACCAAAGCATAAAAAATGCCTGGTTTCAGGGGGCATATGCCTACAGCATTCTTGAATACAACGTTTTTATAAGACTGGCAATAATGCTTTGTGCTCTGGCGTTTATCGCTCTGTTCCACCTGTTTGTTACCAATAAAAAAATTCCGCTCCTTTCCTATGTGGGTCAGAACAGTATCTTCGTTTTTCTGCTTCATGGGTTTGTGGTAAAGCTGGTTGATAAATTTGAAATACATAAGCTTTTAAATTGTAATTTTTTGCTGATAGTGCTGCTGTCTGTTCTGATTGTTGCGCTCTTTGCAAACAAATATACTGTAAAAATATTGAAACCGCTGGTTCAGTTTCCTGAAAGGAGAATAAAAAATGGAAATAATTCTTGCAACGAACAATAAAGGAAAGGTTCGTGAAATGAAAGAAATAATGGAGGGCACCGGAATAGAGGTGTATTCATTAAAAGACAAGGGTGTTGAAATAGAGGTTGAGGAAGACGGAACAACCTTTGAAGAAAATGCTCTTAAAAAGGCAAAAGAGGTTGCAGAGGTAACAGGTATGATTGCCGTTTCCGACGATTCCGGCCTGGAGGTTTATGCTCTTAATATGCGCCCTGGAATTTATTCTGCAAGATATGCAGGAGAAAATGCTACAAGCCGCGAGCGAAATATAAAGCTTTTAAATGAAATGAAAAATGTTCCCGAAGGAGAAAGAGGGGCAAGGTTCGTTTCCGCCGTTGCAATAGTTTTTCCTAACGGAAAAAGCGAAATTTTCAGAGGCGAGGTTGAAGGGGAAATTTTAAGGGAAGAAAGAGGCGAAGGCGGCTTCGGCTACGACCCGCTGTTTTTCTACAAGCCCTTCAACAAAACCTTAGCCGAGGTTTCCCTTGAGGAAAAGGACAAGGTGAGTCATAGGGGTAAAGCATTCAGAAAATTAAAACAATACTTACTCGGATTGTAATTTGTCCGCATACGGTGTTACAGCTCGTTGCCGTACCAACGTACTGTCTTCCTCGCTGTGCCTTGTCTGCGAACAAATTCCAAACCGAGCGCAAGAATATAATTTGTCCGCATACTGTGTTACAGCTCGTTGCCGTACCAATGAAAATTAAAAGAATATTTGCTTTCTTTGTAAAAGACATTGACAATAAGCGTTATAAAAGTGTATAACACACAATGTATGGAGATATGGAGTACACTTATTTTTATAATGGGATAGGTGTGTTCTTTTTAAATTAAAAAGGAGAATGATTATGAAAAAAATTATTTCATTGTTATTAGTTTTTATGTTGATTATTACTACAAAAACGGTGATGAAGACACCAACTTCCCTGAAATCTTAAAATCAGAAAGTGAAATGAAGGGCATCCAGCAGCTTGTGGACAATTATCTTGCTGAAAAACCTTACAGAAAATAAAAAATGCGTGCCTTATGCCAAGAGTACTTTAGAACACTTGGCAAAGGCACGCATTTTCTTTATATACTATTAAAAATTTTCCGGTTTGTCTGACATAATCAATGCCGCAATAATATAGGCAAGAATTCCAGAACCTCCCCAGAGAGTGAATAAAACCCAGAGAAGTCTTACAACCGTAGCGTCAATATCAAAATATTCCGCAATTCCGCCGCAAACTCCGCAGAGTTTTTTGTCGGTTCTTGATTTATAAAGTTTTTTCATTAAAATCATCTCCTGTCGACATAATTTTATCACATTCGGGCTTGAAATTCAATCAATAAAACATAATGGTGATGTTTTTGGTTTGCACAAATGTGATGTAAAGTTTGCCGCTTCGCACTTGTGCGAAACATCACTTATGAAATAAACTTCACTATCGAAGAAAACATCACTTGCTCGCAAGGGCAAACATAACTGAGGTTGCAAAGCAACTTCTTATTCTTTCATCGAAAGGGAAATTCTGTTCTTTGCCTCGTCAACGTCAATAACCGTAACATTAACAATGTCGCCAACCTTAAGCACCTCAAGGGGATGCTTGATATATCTGTCGGTAATCTGGGAAATGTGAACAAGGCCGTCCTGATGAACACCAATGTCAACAAATGCGCCAAAGTCAATAACGTTTCTTACGGTGCCTGTCATTTTCATGCCCTTTGCTAAGTCTTTAATTGACATAACGTCGGTACGAAGTATCGGCTTTTCAAGAGAATCACGAATATCTCTGCCGGGCTTTTCCAGCTCTTCGGCAATGTCTGAAAGGGTAAGCTCGCCAACCCCGCAAAGCTCCGCAACTTCTTTAATGCCTTTTGAAATAACCTTTTCCTTAAGTCCCGAAAGCTTGTTTTCCTTAACGTCTTTTTCGCTGTAGCCAAAAATTTCAAGGAGCTTCTGAGCCGCTTTGTATGATTCGGGATGAACGGCGGTGTTGTCTAAAATATTGTTGCTTTCGGGAATGCGTAAAAAGCCGGCACACTGCTCAAAGGCTTTAGGTCCCAGCTTGGGTACTTTTTTAAGCTGTGCTCTTGAGGTGAAAGCCCCGTTTTCCGCTCTGTAGGTCATAATGTTCTGAGCCGTTGCCGAGGTAATGCCTGCAACGTAGGACAAAAGCGAAGGCGATGCGGTGTTTAAATCAACGCCAACACTGTTAACACATTCTTCAACTACTCCGCCAAGGGAGGAGTCAAGCTGTTTTTTCGGCATATCGTGCTGATACTGGCCAACGCCGATTGCTTGAGGTTCAATTTTAACAAGCTCGGAAAGGGGGTCCTGAAGACGTCGTGCAATAGAAACTGCGCTTCGGAGGGAAACGTCAAATTCGGGGAACTCTGTCGCTCCTAATTCCGAAGCCGAATAAACCGAAGCCCCTGCCTCGTTGGTCATAACGTAGGAAACGGGGACGTCGAGCTCCTTTATAAGCTCTGCAACAAAAATTTCCGACTCCTTCGAGGCGGTTCCGTTGCCTATGGAAATAATCTCAACACCATGCTTCTTAATAAGGGCTGTAAGGGTTTTCTTTGCCTCTTCGGTTTTGTTCTGCGGGGGCGTTGGGTAAACCACGCAGGTGTCAAGAACGTTGCTTAAAGGGTCAACAACCGCAATTTTACATCCGGTTCTGTATGCCGGGTCAAAGCCCATTGTAACCTTGCCTTTAATGGGCGGCTGCATTAAATATGATTTTAAATTTTTGCCGAAAACGTCAATAGCTTTTTCCGAAGCCTTTTGAGTAAGTTCCGATCTTATTTCCCTTTCAAGCGAGGGGAAAATAAGTCTTTTGAAGCTGTCGAGAATAATTTCGTTCATAAGAGAAGGGCAGGCGGAATTTTTCTTAACAAAAAGCCTTGTTAAAGAATAAATGCAGGCGTCCTCGTCTGGAATAACCGAAACCTTTAAAATTTCTTCTTTTTCGCCACGGTTCATTGCAAGAATTCTGTGACCGGGAACGGTTTTAAGGGGCTCGTTGTAGTCGTAATACATTTTGTAAACAGAATCCTCTTCCGTGTCTGCTTTCGACTGAATAAGCCCACTCTTGTTAAGAATTCTTTTAAGATACTTTCTTCCGTCGGCAGAGTCGGAAATGTTTTCCGCAATAATGTCCTTTGCGCCGTTAATGGCGTCTTCAGCCGTCGGCACTTCGTCGGTTATAAACCTTTCTGCTTCTTTTAAAATGTTGCTTATGTCTGTTCCCTGAGCAAAAATAATGTCAGAAAGGGGTTCAAGTCCTCTCTCCTTTGCAACAGAGGCTCTCGTTTTCTTTTTCTGCTTGAAGGGACGGTATAAATCCTCAAGAGTTGAAAGGGTCTGCGTCTCGGCAATTGCCTTTGAAAGCTCTTCGGTAAGCTTGCCCTGGCCTTCGATTGAGGAGATAATTTCCTCCTTCCTTTTTTCAAGGTTGCGAAGATAGGTAAGACGGTCGTTTAACTTTCTTAAAACCTGGTCATCGCAGGAGTTTGTAAGCTCCTTTCTGTAACGGGCAATAAAGGGAATGGTGTTTCCCTCGTCAATAAGCGTAACAATGTTGCCCACAAATTTTTCCTTAATTTCAAATTCTTCTGCAAGTACTTTAATAATGTCCATAATTTTCTCCCTTTTATCTTTTTTACACACTTATATTTTATCACGAAAATGGCTTTGCGGCAAGAAAAAAAGACAACTATCGGGAGCTGTCTTTGAATTCTTTGAAGAGCTCAATATTTTTAAGCACATAATCCTTTTCCCTTTGGGTGAAACCAAAAGTAAGTTCTTCAATTTTGTTCAAAAAGTGATTGTTGCCCGACTGAGGTGTCAAATCTCCGAAAAGAAGGCTGTCAACAGAAACCTCGAGAACATTTGCAATTTTAACAAGGGTTTCAAGAGATGGAATTCCTTTTGCTCTTTCAATTTGCCCTATAAAGGTGGTTGAAACTTCAAGCTTTTCGGCTAATTTTTCCAATGTGTAATTTTTACGTTTACGGTTTTTTCTGATTTCATTTCCCAGTAAGCTGTAATTCAAAACATTAACACCTGCCTTTATTTTATTCTATCATTCCCGGTTTATTATTAACACAAGCTTAAATCTTTAAACATTAACTAATATCTTTATTTTTTTGTTGACAAGCTACACAGTTGTGTGTTATGATAAAAAAAGCAAAAAGCCATTAAACAATAAATTTTAAACTTTTAAGGAGGGCAACATTATGAAAAAATTATTGGCAGTTTTATTAAGTATTGTAATGGTAATGGCATTTATTACCCTACCGGCAACGGCGGCAGGTTTGCCGGCAGGACATATTTACGGAACCGATATTGTTACATATATAAACGGAGCTCCCGTAACTTCTTACAACATCGGAGGCGTAACCTGTATTGATGCCGAAATTTTAAACTGGCACTATGGCTTTGATGTATACTGGTTTGCTGACACCAGAGAATTAAAAATAACCGATAAAGGCGGAAGCTTTGCATCAGGTCAGGCATACAACGGAGAGCTTGTTGATGTTAAAAGCAAAAACATAGGCGAAGTTCTGGGTAACTATTATACAACCGATATTGTTACTTATCTTAATGGCGAAAAAATTGAAAGCTACAATCTGGGCGGAAGAACAATTATAGTTGCTGAAGCAATGAGAAATCATGGCTACAACGTTGAATGGAACCAACAGAACAGAACGCTTTCAATTTCAAAGCCTGCAGATTTTTATAAATATGAAACTCCTCTCGGAACGGTAAAGAGTATTTATAATTATAATACCTATGTTAATTTTGCTGTAGAGGACACTTTCAGACTTAATCTTTCAAAGGCGAGGAAATCATATGTAACCGAAAAGCCGGTAAAGGCTTTTACTAATCAAACGGGCACCGTTTGTATAAGCTTTGAGGATTTTGCGGAAATTTTCGGCGGCGAGTGGAAGCTTAAAGAGAAAAAGGAAATAAAAACCTCAACTGCGGGGCAGAAGGAAATTGAATATGAAGCTTACGGGTATGAGCTTGAGTTTAACTATAATCCTCAAAATACCGTAAAGCTTGAAGAGTATAGCAATTTAACGGAAAAAGAATCTGTGCTCGAATGGAAAAATACAGATGGAAAGCTGGATGTAGTAGCATTTGACAATATTGCAACAATTAAAGTAAACGGAGAAGAAAAATACATAAAAGGACAGCATGGCGGAAATATCTTCCCTTCAAAAATAATTATGTATAATTCAACCTTGTATGTTCCGGTGCAGATGGTTGCAGATATTCTCGGATATGATGTTGCTTTTCTGAATTTTAAAGGAATGTAAATAAAAAGAACTGCATTTGCCGAGTGTTCTCAAGGACACTCGGCAGCGATATAAATTCCTGCGGAATTTTATATATGTGCTTCACACGCGATATGCTATGCAGCGCGATATGTTGCTATCTAACGAGTTTTCAGGGAATTTATATCATATCGCAATTTTAATAAAAATTATATCGGATTTGTCGTAAGACAGATATATAGCGTTTGCAAAGCAAACATATCACAAAACCCATACAACGCTTATTTAAAGCATTGTATGGGTTTTCATTTAATTCGAAAGTGTCCTTACGGACACTCTCATTTTGCAGTTCTTTTTAAATAAAGTTTTTTACCAAATCATAAATAATGTTCCGATTGTAAGAAGAACCGAGCCGATTGCGGTTTTAAAGGTGAATTTTTCGTGAAGAAAAATAACCGCAAGAAGAATGGTTATAACAACGCTTAATTTGTCAATGGGAACAACCTTTGAAACCTCGCCCAGCTGAATTGCCTTGTAGTAGCAAAGCCAGGAAAGCCCCGTTGCAATTCCCGACAAAATGAGAAACAGCCAGCTTTTTCCGCTGATAGAGGAAATTCCGTTCTGGGCATTGGTTATAAAAACCATCCCCCAGGACATAACCAGAACAACAACCGTTCTTATTGCGGTTGCAAGGTTTGAATTGACGCCGTCAATACCAATTTTTGCAAGAATTGAAGTAAGTGCCGCAAAAACGGAAGATAAAATTGCAAGAATTAACCACATATAAAACACTCCTTTCCCTTTATTTTACTATAAAGGAAGAATTTTGTAAATATTTGCCGTTTAAAAATTTGTTGACAAAATATTCCGCCCTGTGCTAAACTAGTAATGCAGATAGGAGTGGTAAAAAATGATGAAAAAAATTATGGCATTAACACTTGCATTGCTGATGGTTTTAAGTCTGTCGGCAGCTGCAAAGGTGGGCGTTGAGATTTACGACCCGTCCTCTCTTCCTGATTTTTACAATTTTTCAGGAAGTATTGACAGTCAGACCACAACAAGATACACCCCCTGGTTTGTAGTTTATCATCTTTCAACCCCTGAGGCTGTTGAAGACGGTAAAAGAGCCGGCGAAGGCGGTCAGATTCTTGTTTCCGGATGTATCAGCCCGGTAAATCCCAATAAAATGTTTATGGGAACCGACGTTGGCGGACTTTATGTAAGTAAAGATGCCGGTGAAAACTGGTTCCAGGCTAATAACGATTTGCCCTTGTTCGGCATTAACGATATGGTTGCAGACCCAAACGATGAGGATACCGCATATTTGTTCTTGTCTTCTATAACTTCAACCTGGCCAGATGCTGTTAAATTGCAGAAAACGGGCTACTGCGGAGTATGGAAAACAACAGACCTCGGTCAGAACTGGACACAGGTTTTGGAAGCAACTCAGACAGGAAAACAGGCAGGCAAATATCAGCCGGGTATGAAATTCGACGATAAAGGCAGACTTTTTGTTTGTGCATACGACGGAATTATGATGTCGGAGGATAAAGGCGCAACCTGGACAAACCTTGGTCTTGAAACAAAAAATTCCTTCAGAATGGATGTTCAGCCGAAAACTTCTGAAATTGTTGTTGCAGTTAAAGGCGAAGGAATTTATTATACAAACGACCTGGGCAAAAACTGGGAACTTAAAACAAAGGGACTTGTTGAAACAAAGGACAAGGAAGGCAATGTTACAGGAGTTTCTGTAAACCTGGTTGGAATCAATCCCAATAATGAAAATCATTATGTTGCGATATCAGACAACAGAGTTTTCCATTCTTATGATAAAGGAAATACCTTTACAGAAGGAGCAACTCCCCGTTCCGCAAAAACAAAATCAATAGCAAACCTTGCCTTCGGTAAAGCAACCGAAAACGGCAACCCAATGCTTTATCTTACCTTCTCGGGAACGGTTTATCCTTTTAAATATTCCTCAGACCTGGGCAAAACCTGGGGAAGCGTTGTTCCTAATGATAAATACGATATCGTAAGAGGAAACACGGGCTACTGGACAGAGGTTATACTTCCTCATCCTACTCAGGATAAAACGGTTTATTATTCGTTTAATGATATTATGTATAAGTCAACCGACGGCGGAAAAACCTTTAACTATTCCTGCTCGGGCTTTTCGGGAAACAGAGCTTCGGTGTTTAAGGTTAATGGCGACCCCAACTACGATTTTGTTATGACCTGTACCGATAAGGGTCTCCTTCGTTCAATAAAGGAAAACCCAACAGCTCCGGGCTATTACGTTGTTGAACAAACGGCAGACACCGTAACTCCCAGATACAGCGGTTCAAAAACAATAACAAGCTACGAGGTTGACCCCTTTGATTCAACCCATAGCTACATTTGTATCGGAACCTGGTCAAAGCAGATTCTTGCTGAAAGCAAAGACAACGGCAAGAGCTATAAGCACGTTGACGGAATTATGACAAGTATGGTTAAGTTCCACGATAAACGTCACGGATTGATTTATACAACAGGCCATACAAGTAACGATGGCGGCAAAACCTGGGAGCCTAACTCAAAAACAGTAAATGCGGTTGCAACGGTTGATAACGATGTGCTTTATTCTTACGATAAAACAGAAAAGAAGGTTTACCGTTCTGAAGACTGCGGTAAAAACTGGATTGCTCTCGAAGGAACAACCTCAAACTATGTAGGAATAGTTCCCGATTATTCAGACGCTTATAAAATCTGGGTTGTAAAGGCAAACGGAACCGTTGATGTTTACGAAAAAGAAGGCTTTGTAAAAACAATCGGCGAAGAAAACGGACTTGTAAAATTCGATAATCAGTATCCTACAAACCTCGTTCATATCGATTTCAACGATGAAAATCCAAACCATATGCTTATGGGCGGCAGATGCGTTGCAACAGGCGGAATGAACGCGGGACTTTATGAATCTTTAGACGGCGGCGAAACCTGGAGAGTTGTTCCCGGTCTCCCCGGTTCAAGAGATATCTGGAAAATTGAGTTCGACGTAAAGAATAAAAGAGCCTTTATTGCAACCTCTTCGGGAACAATAGTTTATGAATATGAAAACTACTGGAATTTCAGAGAAACCGAGGAATATAAGTTCAACATCGGCGGTAAATTCACCGTTAAAATAAATGCAAAGCCAGAGGTTAAAAATTCAGTCCTCTATGTTGGCTTAAGAGACGTTATGGAAAAGCTCGGCGCAACAATCGGCTGGGACGAAGAAAAAGAGCTTGCCTCTGTTGAATATAACGGAAAAACTGTTCTTATCAATGTTGAAAAGCAAACCGCAGAGGTAGACGGCGAAACCAAACCTCTTAACGGAAGCTATTATAACAGCGGTGAAAGAACAATGATTGCCCTTTCAGATATTACAAACATCTTCGGAGCAGAAGCCTCCTTTGATGAAACCACAAGAATAATAACAGTTAGATAGTAAACTAAAAACCTCCGCAATGCGGAGGTTTCAGACTGTCGAAAAAGTCGTTCTACCGCAAGAGAAAGATTTAAAATGCGGGGTTTTGCGATTTTCAGCAAACCGAAATCAATAGTTTAAAACAGAGCCGTTTTTTTGGGAAACCGCTCTGTTTCTTGCTTTACGCGAAAATGAGCCTTGCCGTACAAAAGTACTGTCTGCGTCCATTTTCGCGTAATATAACTTCCTTTTTCGCACTCTGTCAGCGTGTCGATGGGTTTATCGACACGCTGAAACCTCCGCAAATGCGGAGGTCTTTTCAATATAATGTTATGCCCCGTGTTAACCGGGGGATATGTAGTGTATTGACAAACAAAGCTGTAAAATGGTAAAATAATATTATCAATATGATGGGAGAAAACTTATGAAAAAGAAATTATTGGCAGTACTTATTACATTTGCACTTGTTTTATCAAGCGTAAGTGCATTGGCGGGTTCGTTCCCGCAGATGGCGCCGTTCCCTACAACGGATACCGATGCAATTTATGAACCCTATTATGAAGATCTGAACGAATTAAGATTCACCCCCTGGTTCAGAACATATCATATGCAGACAGCGGCAGACTATGCCAACGGAAACTACGGCGGCGAGGGCGGACAGATTATAATGACCCTTTCAGTTTCTCCCGTTAACTCAGACCATGTTCTCATGGGCTCTGATATGTCCGGCGGATGGGTAAGCCGTGACGGCGGTAAAAACTGGAGAATAATGGGCAATAATGTTAACACCTGGGCTGTTGCCGACTCAAAGTGGGACCCTGTTGACGAGAACAAGGCATATATTATTCAGGCTTTCAAGTCGGGTTCTATTGAAGGAAAACATACACACTCAACCGTTGACGGTCTTTATAAAACTACCGATGCCGGCAGAAGCTGGACACAGATAAATGAGTTCAACTATGTTCAGACAAATAGTGCGGAAAACCTTATTTATTTTGATGCACAGAATAATTTGTATACCCTTTCAAGTAACGGTGTGTATAAATCAACCGACGAAGGTGCAACCTGGACAAGACTTGGTAAGCTTGTTTATACGACAGAAACTTCAACCGACGAAAGCGGAACAGAAACCACAAAATACAACTATTTCTACACAAACGGAAATGATACAACCTATACAGAGGATGTCACAAAGGTTATATACTCAATGTATGTGTCAAAAGACGGTCAGACAATTGCCGTTGCGGCATACAAAGGTCTTTATGTAACCTACGACGGCGGTGCAACCTGGGGTTTTGCAGGCGATGTGTTCAACGGAGTTACTGCTTATTCAATTGCAGTTGATACATCAAACGATAAGCACTGGGTAGCAATTACATCAGGCTCAGGTGTTTATACTTCAACCGATGCGGGCAAAAACTGGCAGACAATGAATTCTTTGAAGTATACCAATGATACATATTACCCTGCATTTGTAAAATTCACTCAGCCAAAAGCCGACGGAACTCCGAACCTCATTATGATTTTCAATACAATGAACTGTCCTTTCCGAGTTGCTCTTAACGGCTCAAAAACTAATTTCACTACCACAGAAGCAACAAAGGGCGGAGACTGGGTAAGACCAACCTTCGGACCAAACTCCACAAACAAATTCTTAAATGCAAACGGATATTACAGTGAAGGTCTTGCAGTTTCCGAGTCCGACCCCAACCTTGTTTACTTCTCCTTTGGGGATATGATTTTTAAATCAACCGACGGCGGCGTTACCTTTGATATCGCCTGCTCAGGTTTTTCGGGAAACTATGTAAATCAGTTCTTCTTTGGTCCTGATAACAGACTCTGGTTTGCCTTTACCGATAAAGGTCTTGGCGCAACCGATTCTGCTTATAACAGCGAAAAGCTTCCTACAGCAAAAATGATAAAGGGCGGTGGAACTGCATCAAGTGTTGCAATCGACCCTAACGATTCAAACCACATTTTTACAAACCTTGGCGACTGGTCAGATCAGAGACTGCAGGAATCAACCGACGGCGGTGCTACCTGGACTGCAAGAACAGATGTTGCAAAAGCTCCTTTTGCTATAATGAGATATGTTGCCGACAACACCATTATAAGCTCAAAATATACAAGTACAGACAACGGCGTAACCTGGACAGCAAACAGCAAAACCTATCACGGATTAAGTAAGCTTGACCCAAAGGTTGTTTATTCAACATCAAGTAAAATTTATTACCGTTCGACCGACGGCGGCGCTAACTGGACACAATATTCATCGCCAAACAACTCTTCAATTGAATGCGTATATCCCGATGAGTTTGATAAAAACGTAGTATGGCTCGGAACCTATAGCGGCGATATTTTCAAAGTAACCTACGACTCTGTGGGAGCGGCAACAGCAACAAGAAAAAGCACGGGAATTCCATACAGAAGTGCAAACTTTCAGGTTTCGGTAATGGCAATTGCCCAGGACCCCAACAACAGTAAGCATCTTGTTGCAGGCGGTAAGGGAACCTCTGAGGGAACTAATTCTTACGGTATCGTTGAAACCTGGGACGGCGGTGACAGCTGGTATGTTGTTCCCGGCTCTGTAGGACCTATGAATGTTCAAACCCTTCAGTTCTCCCCGGTATCCGAAGAAGTGTTTATCGGAACCTGCAGCAACGGTACAATAATTTATGAATACAATAATTATTCTAATACAGACAATATTGTAAAATTCAATAACAACGGCGTTGCGGGAAGTGCTCCTTCAAAAATTACAGGCGCTTACGGAGCAACTGCAACAATCCCGGAAGTAAAAGTATCTAAAAAAGGATACACTTTTGCGGGCTGGGAATATACATATAATGTTGTTGACTCAACCAAAAACACGGTTTCAACCGCAACAAAAATCTATCAGCCGGGCGACACCTTTACAATTCAGTATAAAGACGTAACCTTAAAAGCTGTATGGAAAGAAGCTTCGGGCTTCTTCGATGAAAGCGGAAACGTGCTCGAAGAGCTTCCGGCGGGAAAAGTAAAAGGCGTAATGTATGCTGAAAACTATTCGGGAACAGCTCTCCCGGTAATTGGTGTTTACTATAAAGATTCCCCCAGAAAAATGGTAACCTTTGTAGCAGGAAACAGCGTTAACTTCAGCGAAACGGGATATGCAGAATGTGAAATCGACTTAACGGAATACGACACAAGCAATGTTTTCATAAAAATGTTCCTTATCGGCGATTTTGATAACGTGGCACCCGTAACAAATTTTGAAACACTTGAATAAAAACACAGGGCGAGCATTCGTGCTCGCCCGTTTTTTTAGTTAATAGTTAATAGAAAAGGCAAGAACGCCGATTTTAATCGGCGTTCTTGTTATTCAGTTTGTCAACACAACTTAAGCCGTTTCCTTGTTTCTTATCAGTTAAGTTTGCCTTCGGCAAGTGATGTTATCTTCAACAGTGATGTTTACTCTGTAAGTGATGTTTCGCCTGTCGGCGAAGTGCAAGC
>JAZUPZ010000047.1:0-54200 GCA_045605445.1 Clostridia bacterium
TTGTATCAGCTTTGACAATATACTTTCGTTCAAAGAATGTTACAAAAAGTGAGTTCTTAAAGATATTCAAAAGCACACGTTTAATAGGTGCGTGGATTTTGATTTTTGTGATAGTTGCTTCCGCTGTGTTCGGAATTTTTAATCATATGAAGGCAAAACACTCTGTTACGGCTATTGTAGCACTAAATTATTCAGAAGCGTCTCAGGCTCAGAATTCTAACGGAACAAGATATAATATGGCGGAAATTATAAGTGATGATGTTGTAGAAAGAGCTATAAAAAAAGGTGCTCTGAAAAATGTAACCGTAAAGCAACTTAAAAACTGTCTTGTAGTTTATCCTTGTGTGCAGGGCGGCGTCGGGGATGAAACACAGTACCATATTTCTACTGAGTTTGCGGTGGAATATCACGCCTCAAAAGATACTGCACATCTCGATTCGGAAAACGTAATTAAGCTTATTACATCAGCATATAAGGAATATTACATAGAAAAGTATACCGATAATTTTCAGCTTGACCCTGAAAAGCCCGATTTCACCAAAATGGAATATATGGATATAGTTTCTTACTTTGAAAAAGAAACTCAGGCTATTCTTAATTATTTATACGGTATGGCAGGGAAGAATCCCAGCTTTGTTACAGAAAACGGAAGTACTTTTAATTCAATCGCAGGTAAGGTACATCAGTTCAAAGAAACGCAGATAAATCAGAATTTAAGGTCACTTATCCTTCAAAATGGTATTGTAAGAGACAAAGAGGGGTTTGTAGACAGACTTTCTTACCAGAATACCAATGTTGATTTTGACCGACAGAAAAACGATGCTTCCTACAGACTTTGTAATGAAGCTATTGATATGTACAGCGAAGAAATGACCCGTGTTGTTCTTGTTCCCACCTGGGATCAGGCAGGTAAATATTATATGGGACGAACCAAGGTTGGCGTTGACGAATTGTCTGTTATGGCAACTAATTTCAGTAATTACGTTGCTTCTAACGAAAAAGAAATTATGGATAATAATCTGATTATGGATAAAATATCCTCAAATGGTCAGGGGACTCAAATTGCTTCCTCTGCAGATCAGCTGATAGAATCTGTTTATGCCGGCATTAAAGGGTTTGAAAAAGAAGCTATTACTGCAGGCAGAGAGTATTCACGACATAAAATGAATCAGTGTATAGCAGTAAGTATTTACGGAGTTTCTCTTATGAACGAACTTAAAACACTTGTACTGTTTGCAGTCTTTACTTACATTGCAATTACACTTTATCTGATTTCGAAAAAATTTCCAAAAAAGGCATAGGAGGATAACAATGAAAAGTTTTCAGATTTTTAGATATTTAAAAAAGATTCTGCCTCTCATCGTTGTTTTTTGCCTTTTGGCAACATATGCTGTGTATTTCAAGCTTTCATCAGCTAATACATATATAGCCTCAGAGGTTATTCATTATAATGATGAACAGGCTGAAAAAGGGCTTGCTCCAACGGGAGACAAGCTTGATGTAAATGAAATCAAATCCTCCGCAGTAATGTCGCGAGTGGTTGATAAAATGGGGCTTACAGGAATTTATTCTGTGGACAGTCTTATTTCAAGAATAGATATAACTCCTATTGCGGATGCAGATAAGGTTGCACAAAAGGACGCAAAGCTCGAAGAAGGTGAGGAGTATATTTACGAACCGAGCACGTTCATTGTGTCATTTGCTGCAACCAGCGGTGAAGGCCCTGATTTTGCACGAACAGTTCTCGATGAAATACTGGATGTATATTTTGAACAGTTCAGTCAGAAATATGTAAATGTTGCTCCGGCAAACAACACAATTGATAAACTTGACAAGAATGATTATGACTACATCGAAATGATGGAGCTTATTGATACAAGTATTGACAATACTCTTACAACTTTGTATCAGAGAATTGATCAGAACAATTATTACAGATCAACCGAAACGGGCGTTTCCTTTGCGGAACTGGCCGACGAGTTCAACTATCTGAGACAGGTTAATGTTTCGTCGCTTTTTTCAAAAATTTATAAATATCAGATTACGAAAAATAAATCGGTTCTTGTTTCGGATTATACCACAAGAATAGACAATAATAATATTTCCAACGAAAAAGATGAAAGTCTTGTTGAAGATATTGTTACGGTAATTGATGCTTATGTCAAGAAAATGAGAGAGTCTGGTAATACAAATATTACTTATGAATATATTCTTGATAATCTTCACGAAAGAAACGTTCAGGATTATGTGGGCGATCAGACTGTAACTTATGATGAATTGATTTACAGCTGGAGAGACCGTAACGAAAGTAAAGAACATTCAATTATCGATACTGCGTATTGCAATTATGTTCTTGATACATTCACAAACTGTACGGGTAATTGCGGCGGGGCATGCGAATCTTCTGGTATGACCTGTTCAGAACTTTCAGATTCTCAGTATGCAACTGTAAAAGATGAGGTTGAAAAAGGAATTGACGATCTGCTTGGTAAATTAACTGTACTTTATGACATTACGATGAAAACAAACAATGAATATAATAAGTATCTTGGAGCAAGCTACATTTCCGTACTTTCATCGGCTTCTGTAAGAGAAAGTGTTAATGTTAAACTTTATACTGCAATTGCTTTCTTCTTCCTTATGGTACTTTGCTGTGGCGGAGCAATCGTTTTAGGAAGAATGGCTGATATAATAAATTACATTTTTTATACAGATCATCTTACGGAACTTAATAACAGAGCGTATCTTGATAAATATTTAAAATCAAAAGATAAAAAGCTACTTGATGACGGAGTTGTGTACTGTATGGTTGACATATCCAACTTAGTGCAGATTAACAGCGAGCATTCAAGAGATGTTGGTGATGAAATTATCAAAATGTTCACAGGTTATATAAAAGAGTGTTTTGGTAAATCTAAAACAGAGTACATCTATAACGGCAACGGAAGCTTTGTTATGCTTACAGAGGAATCAGACTATATTACTATTGAAGATATAATGAGACTCTTCAGACTCAGACTTGACGAAAGAGAAGAGTTTAAAAACGTTGTTATTGAGTACAAAATTGGTATTTCAGAAACCTTCAAAGAAAATAAAACCGCAAGAAAACTGCTTTCTGAAGCAATCAGAAATAAAAAAAGTTATACTACTGATTTAAGTAATAAAAACTAATTGTATTATAAACGCCGGTAAATAAAGAAGGGAGGGCAGAAAGTATGGAAAATAAGATTCTTGAAAAAGCAAAAGGGTTTTATTTTATGGTTGTAGCTGTAATGATGTATTATTTTCTTAATGAATATATCGATATTGGTTTGCATGTTACATACCGCCATGCCTTTGCCCTTGTTCTTTTTGGCAGTGCTGCTGTTTTGTTTCTGTATAAGCCCGATGTTGCAAGGGGAGTTGCCGTATTTAAGGATGCTTGCGTATATAGCGTACCGCTTTTGGTTACTACGGTAGTTTCACTGTTTATCTGGTTTATGGAAACGGTGGATGTTGGCGTTATATCAAGAGGCTTGTCAAGCTCATTTATATATGCAAATATGCTTTCTTTTGCTTTAGGTGCAGGTGCTTTGCTTTACATTTTCGGGAAAAAAGGTATCTGGTATAATCTTGTGGCAATTTTAATTGCAAACATTTTAATGATACTTACCGTTATAGCTCAGAACGGACTTGGAAATTATTTTTCGGAGTTTGTAACTCTTGTTACTACCTTTGCCGGAGTAACAGGGGATATCATAGTTCAGGCGGAAATTCACGAGCTTGCATTCTGCCTTGGTGCATATTTAATTTATATGCTTTATAAACCAAAGAAAAATATTGTATATTTTATACTGCTTATATTAAGCTTGTTTTGTTTCTTGTCAGCGTTTAAAAGAATTGCGATAATTGCAATCGTAATAGCTCTTGCTTTCGGTTATCTTCTGAAATTTATTGCCCGATACAACAAGAAAACAGCAGAAAGACTTGTGACGTTTTTTTCTTTAGTTGTAATTATTCTTTTAATTGCATACATTGCCCTCATAAAAATGGATGCATTCGAGCTTCTTGAAAAGGCAGGAATAAATACAAGCGGTCGTGTTGAAATTTATAATGCGGTGGATAAATTTTATGAATTCAGCCCCGGATTCCTCGGAAACGGAATCGGATTTTTAACGTATCAGCTCAATACCTTTATGAAGGTGGGCGTTGCTTCAGTTCATAACGATTTTCTACAGCACTTTATAGATCTGGGCTTCTGGGGATATATTATCTGGCTTTTTTCAATGACATTGGTCAGAGCCTGCTATTTCGGCAGACACGGAAATGTTGATAATGCCATTACAAGTTTCATGCTTACACTTTATCTGATAATTGTTTCAACTACTGATAATACTATGAACTATCCGTTGCTTACCGGGGTGCTTGCAATACTTATGATGGGAAATGGATTTGAAGAAAATGTTCGCCATAGTGAACAGAAAATATTTGGTTATATTTCAAAAGCTAACCGGAAGAACGGGAGTGATTCGTTGTTATGAAAATATTGATGGTAAATAAATTTCTTTACCCTCGCGGCGGGAGCGAGAGTTATATGCTCTACCTTGCTGAACATCTTAAAAATACCGGTCATGAAGTTGAATTTTTCGGAATGTTTGATGAAAATAATACTGTAGGCAATTCTGTCGGTATGTATACTCAGAATATGGACTTTCATTCAAAAGGGTTAGCAAGGTTCCTGTATCCTTTTAAAATAATTTTTTCCTTTGAAGCAAAAAGGAAAATTATGCAGGTGATAGACGATTTTAAACCGGATATCGTTCATATGAACAATATAAATTTTCAACTTACTCCTTCTATTATATACGGAGTTAAGAAAAAAGGAGTTCCCCTTGTGCAAACGGTGCATGACTATCAGATGATATGTCCTAACCATCTTCTTTATAATTTTGATAAAAATATTCCTTGCGAAAAGTGCATTAATGGGTCATATATTAACTGCATTAAAAATAAGTGTATCCACGGGTCAACCGTAAAAAGCATTATAGGGGTTATAGAGGGGAAACTTTATTCACTTTTAAAGACCTATAAAAAGGTAGATTTGTTTGTTTGTCCGAGTACTTTTCTGGAAAACAAAATTCTATCTGCAAAAGAATATTTTAAAGGCAAGACAAAAACAATACATAATTTTATAGATAAAGAAAAATTTAAAGACACAAACCGTAAAACAGATTCCTATATTGTTTTTGTCGGAAGACTTTCAAAAGAAAAAGGAATAGAGAATATTGCAGGTGCTGCAAAACTTCTTCCGCAATACAAGTTTGTTGTAGTGGGAAGCGGTCCTGATGAGGATATGTTAAAGGATATTCCTAATATCACACTTGCAGGATTTCTTACAGGGAATGAACTTACAGAGCTTATGGGAAAAGCAAAGGTTCTTCTGCTTCCTTCCGTATGTTATGAAAACTGCCCTCTTTCAATTTTAGAAGCGCATTCAATGGGTGTTCCGGTAGTTACAATGAACAGCGGAGGAATGGCTGAACTTGTAAAAGACGGAATAACGGGAACTCTTGTAAATGAACCAACGCCGGAAGGGGTTGCACTTAAACTGAAAGAAACTTTGGAAAATGATGACTACTACAACAGCATTAAAGAAAATTGCAAAAAAGAAAAAGAGAGTATTTTAAGCGTAAAAACCTACGCTGATGTTTTGATTAAAGAATATGAAAAGTTGATCAAGAGGTGAAATAATAGTGCAACAGCCTAAGGTAAGCATTATCGTTCCGGTATATAATGCGGAAAAATATATTGAAAGATGTATAAATTCCTTAAGGAATCAGACTTTAAAAGAAATTGAAATAATTCTGGTAGACGATTCCTCTGTTGATTCATCTTTGGAAATTTGTAATAAAATGGCGAATGAAGATTCCCGCATAAAGGTTATCCATAAGGTAAACGAGGGGGCGGGACTGGCTCGTAATGCGGCACTTGAGGTTGCAACCGGTAAGTATATAGGTTTTGCTGATTCGGATGATTATGTGGAGACAAATATGTTTGAATCTCTTTACTGTAAAGCAGAACAGCATACCTCCGATCTTGTTATGTCCGGAGTTTTGTTTGTAGACGGTAATATGTTCAGTCAGAAGGGTGAACGTGAAAGAAAAATATATTTTGATAAGGATACTCATTTTGAAACTAAGGAAAGTCTTAAAAACCTCAAACTGGGTATTGTGGGTGCATCACCTTATGACCTTGATGACAGTAAATACGGAATGAGCATCTGGAAAAACCTTTTTAAGACTGAAGTAATAAAGAAAAATAATATATATTTTAAGTCGGAACGTGAAATGTTGTCAGAAGACGCTCTTTTTATGATTGACTACATATCCTGCATAAAAAAAGCAACCGGAATCGCTGAGGCATTTTATAATTATTGCAGAAACGATGAATCAATTTCAAAATCGTACAAGAAAGACCGTTTTGAAAAAAGCCTTGTTTTTGTCAATGAAGTCAAAAAGAGATTTGAAAAAGATATCAGCCCGGAAGAATACGATGTTTATATATACAGATTCTGGCAGGCAATGTGCAGAGTACTCTGTTCTCAGGAAATAATGTATGCAGCTACCAACGGTGTCAGGTATAACGTTTTAAAACAAAGGTTAAAAAAAGTGTGTTCTCACGTTTTAACCGTAAAGGCTTTGAAAAAATATCCAATCAGAACATTGCCGTTCAAACAGCGTGTGTTTGCTTATGGTATGAAATATAAGCTGTACTTTTTGTTGAAAATACTTGTGGGATTAAGAAGCAGATAGGAGCAAGATATGTTTTTTTCTATAGTAGTACCTGTATATAAAGTTGAAAAATATTTAGCGAATTGCATTGAAAGTGTTTTGAATCAGACATTTTCTGATTTTGAACTTATTCTGGTTAACGACGGTTCTCCTGACAGGTGTCCTGAAATTTGTGACAATTACAAGGAAAAGGACAAACGTGTAAAGGTGGTTCATAAAACAAACGGCGGACTTGCAAGTGCCAGAAAAGCCGGAATAAGGGAAGCCGCCGGGGAGTATATTTTAAACCTTGATTCTGATGACCTTATAGAAAATGATACTTTGGAGTGTGCCTATAAAATAATAAAAGATACCAATTGTGAGGTTGTGTCATTTTCTTACAAATGGGTTAATGGTGGGCATACTGTAAATGTTACAACCGATGGTCTTGATGAAGGTCTTTATACGAAAAATGAAATTGAAAAATATATTTATCCAAGACTTTTGATGGATGAGAATATGAATCATATATCCTATTATTTGTCAGGTAAAGTATTAAAAAGAGAACTGATTTTACCTGTTCAGTTGGGAGTGAACGAAAGGCTGTCATTAGGCGAAGATTTGTATTGTACGTTTTCTTTGTATCTTCGCGTCAAAAGTGTATACATAAGTAAAAAGGAAGCTTACTTATATACAGTAAGAAACGATTCTATATCAAAAGAGTTTAATTCAAATCAAATTTATCTTGTGGAAGATGTTATAAATGAAATAAGCAAAAACGATGTGTCCCGTTTGATTGATTTTAATGAACAGCTTTGCCGTTATTCCTGCTTTATGTGCTTTGCAATATTGGCGTCGGCGGCGGAAGGGGACTATTTTAAAAGTATAAATGAAATTAAAAATAATATTTTAAACTCAACTCATAGAGAAAAAATACGAGATGCAAAGTTTAAAAATATATCATTAAAAAGCAGGATATCTGTGTTTTTAATGAAAAAGAAATGTTATAAAACAGCATTTTATTTTCTTAATTTATGTAAAAAAATCAAAAGAGTTCTTGGGAAAGGGTGAAACATATTATGAGACCTGATATATCAGTAATTATGAGTGTGTATAACGGAGAAACTTATCTGTTCGAAGCAATTGAGAGTGTAAGAAATCAGACTTTTAAAAATTGGGAACTTATAGTTATAAATGATTGTTCCACTGATACAACAGCGGATATTCTTGCAGAATTTTCACTTAAGGATGAAAGGATAAAGGTGCATACAAATGAAGTTAATTTAAAGCTTCCAACCTCACTTAACAAGGCAATTTCTCTTTCCAGCGGAAAATATATCGCAAGAATGGATGCAGATGATATCTGCCTTCCTGAAAGACTTGAAAAACAGTTTGAATTTATGGAACAAAATCCTGATATTTCATTATCATCCTGCAGGTTTATGACTGTTAAAAACGGAGTATATGCTTCCGGCGGGGCGGGTGGTCGTTGCGACAGTGAAGCGTTAAGTACAATGCTGTTTGTGGCAAATCCAATACTGCACCCGGGCGTTATAGCGAAAGCCGAAGTTATGGAAAAGTTTAATTATGATACAACTCTAACCTGTACAGAAGATCTTGAGTTGTGGACCAGAATGGCAAGCGAAAATCATAAACTTCAAATTCTTCCGGAATGTCTCTTGATTTACCGCCTTCACGATAAGCAGATTACAAGTACAACTCTTGAAAGACAGCATACTGAAGTGCTTAAAATTGAACAGAAATATTACGGAAAGCTTCTTCAGGAAATGGACGAAAAAATGAAGGAATTTTATATAAGCGGAATCTACTTCAAAGAGAATGCAGATATAGAAAATTTTCTTGAATTTGCGAAATGGCTTAGGAATGTTAGTGCCGGAAGGATTGACAGAGAAAACATAAATTATGCCCTTCTTGAAATACTGGCAGAATATAAAAGATGCGGCATAGCAAAGGCAGATGTTTTAAAAGCAATGCTTACTTTTAATCTTTTTTATTTGTTAAAAGAAATCATCCGAAGAAAAAAGATGGCGAAAAAGGACATAGGAAAATGCCAAAAGATTGCATCAAAACTTGGACTTAAACAGACAGCAGGAACGAAGGAGTTTCCTATCTTTGAAAAATAAAAGGCAGGAGTCTACAAAATGAAATTTTTTGAATACCCTTATGTAATTATAACTATACTTGTAATATTTTTCTTTATTATGGCGCTTGTCGGATTATATTTTACGGTTAAATCCGTAAGAACGGCAAAAGGTACGGCGGAAAAAAGCTTTTGCGGTATAGGTAAAATAGAAAATGATTTTGAAAGAAACGGCGCTTCGGGAAAAAATCGATGTGTGTTATACATTTCGGTATCACTTGATGCTATGAAAAGACTGTATTCTGAATCTAAGGCAAATCTGATATATGAACAAATAAAAAGAATTCTCTTTAGCCGACTGTGTATTGATAGCGGAGGAGAAATATCTCTTTACGGAAACGAAAATTTTGTTGCATTAAATGGTTTGGATTCAAACACGATAGAGTCTTGTGTTGATATGTGTCTTGAAGAAATCAGCGAAGTTCTTGTAAAATATGGTGCGGTTAACGTTGTTCGCGTTAATTTCGGGTATCATCTGACAGGCTCTGCTGATGTATCTTTTAAAGCTGCTTTAGGAAGAGCAAAACAGGCATGCAGTATTGCTACTGATAAAAATGTTCCTTATTACCAGTGGGGCAACTCTGATGGGAAAGATTTTGAAAGAAAACTCAAAATAGAGAACAATATACAAAATGAAATTGACAATAACAGATTTTTTCTGGAGTATCAGCCTATTCTTGATGCTGCAACAAATAATATTATTGGCGCTGAGGTGCTTTCCAGACTTAATTCTTCAACAGAAGGCATTTTGTCGCCGTATCATTTTCTTTCTGCTGTAAATAATGTGGGACTCAATGAAAAATTTGATTATTATATTTTTGAGAAAAACTGCAAATGGATTTCAAGTGATAAAGAAACCCGTTCGGGATATGTATATACTATTAATTTCTCCCGATATACTCTTTGCGATCCGGAATTAGCTGAAAATATAATCAGAATTACAGAAAAGTACGGAATTGACTGTTCCTGCATAGCTGTTGAAATTCTTGAGGATAAAGACCTGAATGAAAATGAAAAAACAGAAATGATAAAAAATTTAAAGCGTCTTAAAGAAAAAGGAATTATGGTGCTTTTAGACGATTTCGGTAAAGGCTATACCGGTTTTGGAGATTTGGCAGCGTTTGATATAAATATTGTGAAAATTGATAAAGAAATAACACAAAATGCAATAACCGATACAGGATTCTTAATTCTTAAAAATATTATCAGAACAGCTCATGATCTTGGATTTAAAACACTATGTGAAGGTATAGAAAAAGAAGAACATAAAAACAGGGTAGTGGATGCAGGATGTGATATGCTTCAGGGATATTATTTTTACCATCCTATGCCTGTTACCAAGTTGGAAAAATTATTTGAAAAAAAGTAAGGTGGTTTGTATGTTATCCGTAATTATTCCTGCTTATAATGAGGAAAAATGCGTTAGGCGTATTTATGATGTAATCAATTCTCTTCTTGCAGAAAATAATATTGACTGTGAGTTTATTTTCGTTGATGACGGTTCAAAGGATCACACCTATAGTGTGATAACCGAAATGGCCGTTGAAAAAGAAAATATAACAGGTCTGCATTTTTCAAGAAATTTCGGAAAAGAGTCTGCCATATCAGCAGGACTTGCTGCGGTGAACGGAGAATGTGCAGTTGTTATCGATTGCGACCTTCAGCATCCGCCGGAAAAAATAGTAGAAATGTATCGTCTGTGGGAACAGGGGTATGAAATTGTTGAAGGAATAAAAAACGAGCGTGGTCAGGAAAAGAAACTTCACAGTTTGGGTGCTAAAATTTTCTATCGTGTCATTAGCCGTATGGCAGGGTTTGATATGGCTAATTCATCCGATTTCAAACTTCTTGACAGAAAAGTTGTGGATGTTCTTAATCAAATGCCCGAAAGAGGTTTTTTCAGAGCAATTTCTTATTGGGTGGGGTATAATAAAACAACGGTAGAATATGATGTCAGAGAACGTATTGACGGTGAATCAAAATGGTCAACACGCGGACTTGTGAAGTATGCTCTTTCAAATATTACGTCTTATTCTACTGCCCCTATGCAGGTTGTAACAGCTTTGGGATTTGTTATGCTGGTGATATCTGTTATTTTTGGCGTTTGGGCGCTTATTGATAAAATAGTAGGCAGAGCTCTCGAAGGTATGACAACGGTAATAATTATAACCATATTCATAGGAAGCATAATTATGATAAGTCTTGGGATTATAGGTTATTATATCGCCCGTATTTACGAAGAAATCAAAGGCAGACCCAAATACATAATATCTTCTTCAGTAAGAAGTTCAAGCAAAATTCCGATAGCATTTAAATGATATATGTAATATATTAATCATGGAGGTGTGCAGAAAATGGAGAAATTTATAATACTAGCATTAGTATTTGCATTTTTTGTGCAGTCAGTCTTTGTTATAGTATTACTTTTTTATAGAAAACAAAAATCCTATGCTGTTGGGGTTAAAAATCAATATGTAAATGATGATGCCTGCTCGGAAAAGAAAACTGTTGAAAACATTTTAAAAGGAATCGAAAATGGTGAGTTTAAAATGTATCTTCAGTTTGTTGTTGAAAATAAAACGGAAAAGATTGTTGCTGCGGAAGCACTTTCCAGATGGGAACATCCTCAAAAAGGTGTTGTAGGGCCGGGAAGTTATATTGGCCATATGGAAAGATCCGGTCTGATCAGCAAACACGATTTCTATATGTTTGAACTTGTCTGCAGGCAACTTGAAAAGTGGAATGGTACAGATTATAAGGATATTTCTATTTCGTGCAATTTTACGAGAATAACTCTTTCAGAAGAAGATTGTATCGAAAAACTCAAAACAATTTCCGATGGTTATAAATTTGATAAATCTAAGTTGGTAATAGAAATAACTGAGGATGCGATAGAAAAAGACAGAGAAACAGCTAAAAGAAATGTAAGACTCTGTAAAGAACTCGGGTTCAAAATATATCTTGATGACCTTGGAAGTGGATATACATCTCTTGCAAACCTTTGCGATTATCCGATTGATGTTGTGAAAATTGATCGTGATATTTTACTGAAAACCGATACCAAACGTGGCAGAGATTTGTTTTCGGGAATTATCGCTCTTGCACATAATCTTGATATGTCCGTAATTTGCGAGGGTGTAGAAACAGAAGAACAAAATTCATTGGTTTCTCAATCAGAGTGCGATTTTATTCAAGGTTGGTACTATTCGAAACCAATTCCGTTAAACGAATGTGAAACTTTTATAAAAGAATATTAAAAAATGAAAACAGATACTTGTACTCTTCAAACAAGTATCTGTTTTTATGGTAGTGATGTTCTTATAGGATCTATGTAGAAATGCAGTAAATTCAAGGGTTTCAAGGTGTTATTTTAAGTGAAATATCTCGCTTTGCTCGATGTGAAATAATTTATTTATATAAATTGTGAAATAGAAAACTTTGTTTTCTGTGAAATAAAATACGCCTTTAACATTTGCGAAGCAAATATTTCACAGCGAAGCTATTTCACATTGTGTAGCAATATTTCACACGCCGTCAGGCATATTTCGTTGAAAAAGGGACTTGTCGAAACAAGTCCCTTTTTCTGGTGCGGATGAAGGGACTCGAACCCCCACGAAGTTGCCCCCACCAGCACCTGAAGCTGGCGCGTCTACCACTTCCGCCACATCCGCATATAAAATTAAACCTCATAATTTTTACACGGGAGAGGTAACCCCGAGGAGGAGCTAAACGCTTAATCCTCTTAATATTGGTTTCAATAACCAACAAAAGATATTATACCTCAGAAAATTCTTTTCGTCAATGGTTATTTAAAATTATTTTAACGATGCTTGACAAATTGTTTAATGCTATGGTATAATTACCGTAATTTAATAAAAGGCGTTGACGAAGAGGGCGCTTTAGTTAGTCCGAAGAGAGAATTGGCGGGTGGTGTGAGCCAACGGAACGGCTATTGTGTTTGTAGCTTCCGAGCCGAAAGGAAGAAAACCGTTCGGTTAGTAGAACCTTTCCGTGATTGCTGCGTTAAAGCATAGGGGTTGTTTGATCCCGAGAGTGGCGGTTTATATCGCAATTTGAGTGGTACCGCGGGTGTTTGAATTAAGCGCTCGTCTCAAAGTTATAATTCTTTGGGACGAGTTTTTTTCGTTCCAAAGAACAAATTAACGGAGGAGAGAAAAAATGGATAAAGTACTTGATCTGAAAATTAAAGAAATGGCAGGTCGTATCAGGGAACTGAGAGAAATTGAAGGCTATTCCCATGAAGAAATGGCTGAAAAAACAGGCGTGTCTGTCGAAGAATATATTCGTTGTGAAAATGGCGATAAAGATTTAAACTTTGCATTTATTTACAGATGCGCTCAGGCACTTAAAGTTAACGTTACTGATATTATCGAAGGATACAGTCCGAACCTTAAATCATATACGGTTACACGTGCAGGGGCAGGTCAGAAAATAGCGAATGCACATGGTATGACATACTTTAACCTGGCATATGCTTTTAAAAACCGTACTGTTGAACCTTTGTATGTTCATAGTATTTACAATGAAGATGCTGTGGGAAAAGATATTGAACTTACAACTCATGCCGGGCAGGAATGTGATATTGTTATCGACGGTAATCTTATGGTTCAGGTTGGTGACCACAAAGAGGTGCTCGGCCCCGGAGACAGCATTTATTACGACAGTAACACTCCGCACGGAATGGTTGCTGTAAACGGAAAAGACTGTCATTTTTATGCTATTGTTATCGAAGCAGATGAAAATGCAGTTCCTGAAGCCAAAGAAATGGTAACAAAAAATGTAATAGGTGCACCGGTAAGAGACGATAAACAGAGAGTTTACCACAACTTCATTGATGTTGTTGAAGATGAAGACGGAACTCCGACATCCATTAAATTCAAAAATACAGAAAAATTCAACTTTGCCTTCGATCTTGTTGATGAACTTGCAAAACGTGAACCTGAAAAGCTTGCTCTTCTTCACATTGATAAAAATAGAGTTGAAAGAAGATTTACATTTACCGATATTAAAAAAGCTTCAGCACAGTGTGCAAATTATTTCGCATCACTTGGCATCAAAAAAGGCGATAAGGTAATGCTCGTTCTTAAAAGACATTATCAGTTCTGGTTTGCAATGATGGGTCTTAATAAGCTCGGCGCTATAGCAATTCCTGCTGTAAATCAGCTTCAGGAACACGATTTTGAATATAGATTCAAATCAGCGGGTGTAAGTACTATTATTTGTACTTCTGATGGAGATACTGCTCACCAAGTTGAAATAGCGGCTGAAAAGTGTCCTGAACTTGTGAATAAAATTATTGTAGGAGAAAAGAGAGACGGCTGGAGAGATTTTGATGAAGAATATGTTCGCTTCAGCACTCACTTTAACCGTACGGAAGATTCGCCTTGTGGTGATGATACGTTACTTATGTATTTTACATCAGGCACATCCGGTTACCCCAAAATTGCAACTCATAATCATAAATATGGTCTTGGTCATTTCCATACTGCAAAGTATTGGCACACAGTTGATCCCGACGGACTTCACTTTACTATTTCCGATACCGGTTGGGCAAAAGCAATGTGGGGTAAGCTTTACGGTCAGTGGCTTGCTGAAGGCGCAATATTTGTTTATGACTTTGACAGATTTGATGCGGCAGACATCCTTCCTATGTTTGCAAAATACGGAATAACAACATTCTGTGCTCCTCCTACAATGCTTCGTATGATGGTTAAACAGGATATTTCAAAGTATGATTTGTCATCTGTTAAACATATGACAACAGCAGGAGAGGCTCTTAATCCTGAGGTGTACAGACAGTTTGAAAAAGCAACAGGACTTCAGATTTTGGAAGGGTTTGGTCAGACTGAAAGTACAATGATTATCGGCAATCTTATCGGTAAACCTCATAAAATCGGTTCAATGGGTAAACCTGCACCGATTTACGATGTTGAACTTCTTGATGCTGACGGAAATCCTGTTAAAACCAGTGAGTCGGGAGAAATTTGCATTAACGTTAAAAACGGTGCCCCTTGCGGATTGTTCACAGGATACTACCGTGATGAAGAAAAAACAAAAGAAGTATGGCACGACGGTTATTATCATACCGGTGACGTTGCATGGAAGGATGAAGATGGCTTCTTCTGGTATGTAGGTCGAAGTGACGATGTTATCAAATCATCGGGTTACAGAATCGGACCTTTTGAAATTGAAAGCGTTATAATGGAACTTCCTTATGTTCTTGAGTGCGGTGTTTCTGCTGTCCCTGACGAAGTGAGAGGTCAAATTGTAAAAGCAAGCATAGTTCTTGTTAACGGAACAACACCAGGCGAAGAACTTAAAAAAGAAATACAGACATACGTTAAGGAAAGAACAGCTCCTTATAAATATCCGCGAATTGTTGAATTCAAAGAGAGTCTTCCAAAAACTGTAAGTGGAAAAATTCAGAGAAATAAGCTTTAAAAAAACAGAGATTTGCCGAGTGTTCTCAGGAACACACCGCAAATCTCATTTTTTTAGAGTTCTTCGTAACCGAAATAATTGAGAATTCCGCGGTATATTGCATAAGCGAAAAGCCGTTGATTGTCTCTTAGTTGAATAGCGTCTTCGTAGTTGGTTATATATCCCAGCTCAACAAGCATTGCAGGCATCGTGGTTCTCCTTAAAACAAAAAGCGTTCTGCTTATTCTTACTCTGTTGTTACGGGTTCCTACAATTTCTACAATAGAGTTGAGTATATCGGTTCCCATATCGTATGCAGGGCTGTTTTCGCTGTATACATAAACTTCGCTGCCGTTAAGTGCAGGGTTTTCCGAAGCATTAACGTGAATGCTTATGAAATAATCAGCCGGCCAGTTATTGGCCATTTCCACTCTTGCCCGCAGACTTGTAGTGTTGTTTGTTCCAAGAATTTCATCGGGAGTTTTTCTTGATGTCATTGCACTGAAACGGTAATCATCGTTTAAATATCGGGCGAGGTAAATTCCAACATTGTAGGTGATATCCTGTTCTTTTAAGCCGTTGCCTTCTGCACCGGCATTTATTCCGTATGGGTTGTGTCCTTGGTCTATAAAAATTTTAATGGGCATATCGTATTCCTTTCTTTGTCAGTTATAATATAATATTCCTGATACGTATTTATTGACACATTATTCTAAATAGGGTAAAATAATCAGGAGGTGCTGTTTATGAAAACTAAAGTTCTTGTTGGAATGAGCGGAGGAGTTGATAGCTCAGCAACAGCTCTTGTTTTACAAGAAAAAGGATATGAAGTTATTGGGATTACATTTGAAATGTTTAATTCTGAAAAACTTTGTATTTGTGCAGATACAGAAAAAAATGCTGAAGATGCAGAACGGGTTGCAAAAAAACTTGATTTTGAACACTATACAATCGGAGTTGAGGAAACCTTCCGAAAAAGGGTTATTGACAGTTTTGTTGAAAGCTACAGAAAGGGAGAAACACCTAATCCTTGTATAGAATGTAATAAATACATCAAGTTCAGCAAGATGGTCGAAAAAGCTGATGAAATCGGATTGGAATATATTGCAACAGGGCATTATGCAAAAGTTGAATATGATGAACCCAAAGGGAGGTTTTTGCTGAAAAAGGCGGTTGATGAAAAAAAAGATCAGTCTTATGTATTGTATAATCTTACTCAGGAACAACTTTCAAGATTGATTTTACCTCTTGGAGATTTAACAAAGGAAGAAATAAGAAAAACCGCAAAAACAAAGGAACTTATCAGCGCAGATAAGCCTGACAGTCAGGACATATGTTTTGTTCCTGACGGTGATTATGTTGGTTTTATTGAACGCCTGACAGGCGAAAAAACCAAAAAGGGCAAAATGGTTGACACCGAAGGCAATGTTGTAGCTGAACATAAAGGAATAGAATATTATACGATAGGACAGAGAAAAGGGCTTGGCGTTTCCTTTGGAATGCCGAAATTTGTTGTTTCAAAAAACGCTGAAAAAAACGAGGTTGTTGTTGGCGACGAAAAGGATCTTATGAAAAAAAGCCTTGTCGCTACTGATGTTAATTTTAT
Source organism: Clostridia bacterium (assembly GCA_045605445.1). Lineage (GTDB taxonomy): Bacteria > Bacillota > Clostridia > RGIG6154 > RGIG6154 > CAZMHL01. The sequence goes on from JAZUPZ010000047.1 coordinate 16,958, forward strand.
TTCTATTGAAAGATTAAGTCAGCCTATGAAGGTGCATGCAAAAACAAGATACAAGCAAAAAGAACAGCCAGCAATTATTATTCCGATGGATAACGGCGATGTGCTTGTTGAGTTTGAAAATGAGCAAAGAGCAATTACACCCGGTCAATCTGTGGTGTTCTATGATGGCGATGTTGTGGTTGGCGGAGGAAAAATTAAATAAATTTTCAAAAAGGTCTTTACAACTAAAAGTTTTTGTGATATAATTCTTTTTGTTGAAAAGATATGCGGGAGTGGCTCAGTGGTAGAGCGTCACCTTGCCAAGGTGAACGTCGCGAGTTCGAATCTCGTCTTCCGCTCCAAAAAAAGACAGACTCTTTTAAAGAATCTGTCTTTTTTTATTAAGTCATAATTAGGAGTATGAAATGATTCATTATATGAAACTTAATCCCAAGCCTTTTAGGCAGATTCTGGCGAGCACCAAAACAATAGAACTAAGACTTAATGATGAAAAACGTAAAAAAGTGAAGGTTGGGGATATAATAGTATTTTCAGAATTACCGTTAAAAAAGAATATTGTGAAATGTAAAGTGATGGCAATTCATCGTTTTGGTTCCTTTAAAGAACTCTACGAAAAGCTGCCTTTGGAAAAATGCGGTTATTCTTCTGAAAATATCAGTCAGGCATCTTATATTGATATGGAAGAATATTATTCAAAAGAAGAACAACAAAAGTTCGGGGTGGTTGGTATTGAAATTGCTATTGAAGCTTAGATGAAGAGTGATATAGTTTTCTGTATTGCGAAGGCGAAATGCCTTCGCATTTTTAAATTCTATTGTTTTATGTGATGCACAGGCAAGCTTCATGTAAATGTATGTTTTTTGTTGACAAATACAGAATTGTGTGATAAAATAAATAAACGATTGAACAACTGTTCAATTGAAAAAAGAGGTGGTTATTTTGAAAAAAATTTACAGAATTGAAGTCGACTGTGCAAATTGTGCAAACAAAATGGAAGAAGCTGCAAATAAAACTGAAGGAGTAAAAAAAGCAACCGTAAATTTTATGGCATTGAAAATGATTGTTGAATTTGAAGAGAATGCTGAAATAAAAGATGTTATGAATAGGGTTCTTGAATCCTGCAGAAAGGTTGAGAGCGACTGTGAAATTTATTTCTGATATGACTAAAAAACAAAAGAAAGTTTTTAAAAGGATTATAGCAGCTGCTTTTTTAATGATTGCTGCTATAATTGTACCTGCTCATAGTGTTTTGAAATATGTTTTTTATATCATTTCTTACGTAGTGATAGGTTATGATATTCTTATAAAAGCTGTTAAAGGTATATTCAACAAACAGCCTTTCGATGAAAACTTTTTAATGGCACTTGCAACGGTAGGGGCTATTGCTTTGGGAGAATATGCTGAAGGAACAGCTGTAATGCTGTTTTATCAGATAGGTGAATTGTTCCAAAGCTGTGCTGTGGGGAAAAGCAGGCGTAATATAAGTGAACTTATGGATATCAGACCTGATTATGCGAATTTGCTTAAAGATAACGGGGATACGGAAAGGGTTGACCCTTATGAAGTGGAAATTGGTAGTATAATATTGGTTAAACCCGGAGAAAAAATACCGATAGACGGAAATGTAGAAGAGGGAGTTTCTTCGCTGAACACTTCAGCACTGACAGGGGAAAGTCTTCCAAAAGATGTTTGTGTCGGAGAACGTGTTACAAGTGGTTGCGTGAATCTTACGGGATTGCTGAAGATAAAAACAGAAAAAGAATTTTCGGAATCAACTGTTTCTAAAATTCTTGATATGGTTGAAAATGCAAGTTCACTCAAGTCTAAGTCTGAGAAATTTATTTCAAAGTTTGCTAAATATTATACTCCGATTGTGTGCATAAGTGCTTTCTGTCTGGCATTTATACCGCCACTTATAAGAATAATCTTTCTTGGCGTACAACCTTACTGGCAGAGTTGGATTTATCGTGCACTTACTTTTCTTGTAATCAGTTGTCCGTGTGCTTTAGTTATAAGTATACCTCTTGGCTTTTTTGCCGGAATAGGCGGGGCAGGGAGAGCTGGAGTTCTGATTAAAGGGTCTAACTATCTTGAAACTTTGTCGAAGGTAAAATGTGTTGCTTTTGATAAAACTGGAACACTTACAAAAGGTGAATTCAAGGTAACTGATGTTAAAAGCAATAAATTAGATGAGAACAAGCTACTGGAGTATGCAGCACATGCGGAAAGTTGCTCATTACATCCCATAAGCAAAAGTATTGTTAAAGCATACGGAAAAGAGCTTGATAAAAAAACTGAAGAAATAAAAGAATTTGGCGGACTGGGTGTTATCGCTCGTGTTGACGGTGTTTCTGTTGCAGTTGGAAACGATAAACTGATGCATAAGCTTAATATAGTACCGGAAGAGTGTGAACATAAAGGTGCAATAGTATATGTGGCTGTTGATAATGAGTTTGCAGGACATATACTGGTATCGGATGAAATAAGGCCCGAAGCTTTTGATATTGTTAAAGAATTAAAAAAAATTGGTGTACAAAAAACTGCGATGCTTACCGGCGATGTCAGAACAGTTGGTGAGTATGTAGGAGAACAGATAGGAATTGATGAAGTGTTTTCCGGACTTATGCCTGAAGATAAGGTTTCGATAATTGAACAGCTTATATCGGAAAAAAGGAAAACAGCTTTTGTGGGAGACGGAATAAATGATGCTCCCGTTCTGAGTCGGGCAGATATCGGAATAGCAATGGGAGCCCTTGGATCAGATGCTGCGATAGAAGCTGCTGATGTGGTGCTTATGGATGACAATCCCGTTAAAGTTGCAAAGGCAATCCGTATTGCTAAAAAATGTATGAATATTGTATATCAGAATATATTTTTTTCAATAGGGATTAAAATTATATGTTTGTTATTGGGCGCGCTGGGAAGTGCAGATATGTGGTTTGCAATTTTTGCAGATGTAGGCGTTATGATTCTGGCAGTTTTAAATGCTATCAGGACGCTTAGTATTAAAAATATATAACAGGAGAATAAAATGAAGGAAACAAACAAAAATGAACGTTGCGAAGTGATGCAAATTCATCCGGACGTTTTGAAAAAAATAGACGAAAAAATGCCTGAAGATGAAAAAATATTTGATTTATCTGAGCTTTTTAAGGTTTTTGGAGATTCAACAAGAATGAAAATACTTTTTGTGTTGCTTGAAACAGAGGCTTGCACTTGTGATCTTGCTGAAATACTAAAAATGACTTCTTCGGCTGTTTCACATCAGCTTAATGTATTAAAAAGAAGTAAACTTGTTAAAAACCGCAGAGAAGGAAAGTCTGTATTTTATTCTCTGGCAGATGAACATGTCAGAACAATAATTCGTCAGGGAATAGAGCACGTAGAAGAATAGAAAAAGGAGCTTTGCCCTTTTAAACGTTTAGGGTAAAGCTCCTTTTTCTCATCATTGTGTCTCTTGACTATAAAACAAAAAAATGATATACTTGAAATGATATAGAGTAAACGTTTTGTTTGTTATGGGTGGTATGAATGAATTTGTTGGAAAAGATAACTAAAAAAGTAAAAGAAACTGAAAAAAAAGGAAGAAAACTACAAAACAATAAGAAAAGCAGATACAAACTCAATAAAACGGCATTTCAGAGCTTTTTGATTTTTATGTCAGTAATGTTTATACTTGTTTCATTTATGTATTCAGGTGCTATGAGAGTAGTAACTCTTGCTGTTTCTCTTGCATTTGCCGTTGTGTTCCCTGCATATTTTGCAGTTCTGAAAATAAGAAAAAAAGAATATCTTACCCTTGATCTTGTTATTTCTGCTGCGGCAATTTACCTGTTTTGTTTTGGTGGGTATTTTGAGTCCATTTTTTCTTTACTTTTCTATGTAATAGTAAATCAATTGTCAAGTGCGAATATACTTTTTAAGCCCTCTTCTGTAAAGGTTTATAAAAAAATCAGAGAAAAGAAATATCATTGTGTTTACGATCGTGAATCTTTTTATCTTGATTCAAAAAAGATTTCCGTTGGAGATAACGTTGAGCTTTTTTCCGGGGAAATAATTCCGGTAGATGGAGTTGTAAAAGCCGGTTCAGGTACAATAAGCACAGTTAATATAACCGGAGATAGCAAGGTTAAGAACTATAAAACCAATGATAATGTGTATGCCGGATATATTCTTCTTGGCGGAAATATAATAATTGAAGCCAAAAGCACTGTTGAAGACAGTATTATTAAAAAAGAAGGAGACAGAATTCAGAAAATTTCGGAGAAAAGAGTTAAAACTGAAAGAATCAGCAAAGGTTTCTTTGATATTGTGTCCTTTATTATTTTAGCCTTTTCTTTGATTTTTGTTATTTATTCCTATGTAACAACAAAGGAAATTACTTTTTTTAAGTATGGAATCCCACTTGCTTTTCTTTGTGCATCAACGGAAATCAGTCTTTCAAGCGTAACTAATTCATATAAGGCTGCAATGTTTCACGCTATGAAAAAAGCTATTATAATTAAGGATAAATCAATTCTTGAAAATACTCTTAACGTCAAAGAAATGTGTTTTGATGTAGCTGGTGTACTTACCGACAGCAAACCTACAATTGTAGAAGTTCTCCCTGTTTTTGGGATAACTGAAGCAGAACTTATAAAGTTTGCTGCATATTCGCTCTATCGTTCAGAAACTCCTTTTGCTAAAGCAATTCTCAAGAAAAATGATGAAAAAATCTTTGCGAGCGAAATTATCGAGTTTCAGCAACTTAAAGATAATGGGGCTTATGTTAAACTCAACAGAGATATTGAAATTATTACTGCAACTTCGCAGGAACTTAAAAACAGAGGCATTATCGTAGGACTTGACGATGATATAAACATTATGTGTATTGCGGTAAATGATAATTTTGCCGGCTATATTAAACTTGATTATCCTGTAAGAGAGGATATCCGCCTGTGTATTGACAGTTTGAGGTTTGCAGGAATAAAGAAACTTTGCGTAATGAGCAAAGGTACAAGTCAGTTTACCAAGGATATCTGTACAAAAGCAGGGATAGACAACGTTATAAATGTTGAAAATGAAGACCAGTTTGAAACAATAGAAAAAAGCTTTCTTCAGTCGGCAATTCTTTTTTCTAAAGGACCGAGTGAATATGAAAAAATGTTTAATACAATAAGATTCGGTTATACGGAGGAAGATGTTCTTGCATATACTATGACAGATTCTCTTACTCCTGCAATCAACTATGTTAATATAGTTAAAGACTGTAAGGTTCTTATGATTCAGAATTTTGTAATCAGCCTGATACTTAAAGGAATACTCTTTTCTATGCTGGCAGGCTCGCAGTCGGTAATAGGTGCGGTAATGATAATTATTATCGGAACGCTTGTGACAAGATTTAACTGCGTAAGAATGATAAATAAACTGTAAAAGAAAAGCTGAACGGTAACCGTTCAGCTTTTTGTGTGTCTTATTTACTTTAATAAGCCCGTATATGGTAAAATAATAATTGCAGCTACAATTATTACTAAAGATTCCAGAAGAGTGAAAATCAGAGTTGCTCTGGCATACGCTTTTCTGTTAAGATTAGTTGCATTTATTGACCATACAATGTAAAAAATTAAATTTACAACAGGGATGTATTTTAAAATAAACATCAGGGCAAAATCAAGTGTTTTCAACGGCTTGGTAATTGCATTTTCCTTGTATGTGGAAAATGCTCTTTGTTGCAGAGTTAAAGGAGTTCCGCAGTTTTTGCAGAAAACCTCATTTTCTTTTAAGTTTGCATTACATACCGGACAATTCATTTAATATTCCCTCCCCATAATGGCTTCTCCTGTTTTTCCGTTTTCAAATTCTATAATTCCGTAACTGAATTTTCCATCCCTCGGCCTTGAAATGCTTCCGGGATTTAAAAATGTTATGGAATCCTCTTTTACTATTTTCCCTATATGAGTATGTCCTGTGAGAACATATTGGCATTCGTTTTCTTTTGCATATCCGTAAAGTGATATATCCGAAATTGAATGACCGTGGCAACAGAAGAGTTTTATTCCTTCAAATTCAACAATTATTTTTGATGGTGCAGATGAGTAAAAATCGTTATTTCCCGAAACATACCTGAAAGTAATGTCAGGATACATTTGTTTTAGTTTTTCTGCATCACGAACGGTGTCACCAAGATGTATCACCATATCAATATCTCTTATCATATCAATTGTTTCGATACAACGGCCTATATTGCCGTGAGTATCTGAAAAAATAAGGATTCTTTTCACAACATCACCTTAGAACAGTTTATTCTAATTTTGGTTAATTGTCAAGTAACATCCGTTTTAAAAATACATATTATGTAATGTATAGGAGGTGTTATGAATGCTCAGAAAGCAGCATGAATGCATGGATACAAGCATTTTGTTCTTTATTCTCGTTTTCCTTATTCTCTTTTCCTGTTAACATATTTTGTTTTACGGTGCCATACAATTTAGTGTGGCATCGTAATTATAAGGAGTGATTCTTTGAATATTTTCGGCAAAAATCTTGATGATGCGACCTTAAAGAAACTTTCGGAGCTTCTTAATTCACCTGAAGGTGAAAAATTGAAAAATGAATTGTCCCAAATAAATATTAAGGAGCTGGAAGAAAAGCTTAAGAATACAGATTTGACAAAAATAAATTTAAAGGACATTTCTGAAAAATTAGATAAAAGCAACCGTAAAGAACTAATTGAGCAATTGAACAGTATGAATAATAAATACTTTAAGAACGGGAGGTAATTTATGGCAGATGCTATGGAACTTTTTTCAAATCTGTTAAAAAATAAAGACACCCTCGACAATCTGAAAAAAATGGTATCAGATGAGCCGGAAAAAGAACAGAGAAGTGCGTTGCCTGCATCAGAGGCTCCGGATTTATCGTTTCTTTCAGATTTGCTGGCAGGCAGTCCGGGAAATCTTGAAATGATGAACAAAATGAAAAAAGCTTATGATGCTTATTCTGATGAAAAAGATCCGGGGATAAATCTTCTTAATGCGCTTGCACCATATCTAAGCAGTAAAAGAACTGACAATCTCAGTAAAATTATGACTGCTGTTAAAGTTGGAAAAGCATTTAATCAGCTTGGAAGGTGAAGTTATGGAAAGGAAATATTACAGACAGTATGAACCTTATAAAAAAGTTGTGCCACGACAGGAGGATTTTCCTGTATTGGAGTTCAATGCGGAAACTCAGGCGGATAAAAGCAGCGGAGAAGAAAAGCGCATAACAGGTGTAAAACAAAAAGGCTTTTTATCTGACATTAAAGTTGATGATATTCTTATTCTTGCTGTTCTTATAATGCTACTGTCGGAAAATGAAAAGGATAGTGTTACAATATTGATTTTAGCTTTTTTATTTTTGTCGGAGTATATATTTTAGTTGATTTATTTTAAATATTAGGCTATAATAAAAGAAAAACGAAAAGAGGAATATAAATGATGTATCCGCTTAAAATGAGACCCGAGTTCAAAGAAGCAATATGGGGTGGAGAAAATTTAAAAAAAGTTTATCAGAAAGATATCCCGGGAAATAAAACCGCAGAAAGCTGGGAGGTTGCCTGCCATAAAAACGGCAACTCTATTGTTGCAAACGGTGAGTTTAAGGGATTAACGCTTTCGGAGGTTATAGAAAAACACGGACATGAGATAATGGGCACTTACTATTGTGACGGCGTGAAATTTCCATTGCTGTTTAAACTACTTGATGCAAACGACAAGCTTTCTGTTCAGGTTCATCCTGATGACGAGTTTGCTGATAAGAATGAAAACGGCGAACTTGGTAAAACGGAAATGTGGTATGTTTTAAAGGCTGACGAAGGAGCAAAACTCGTATTTGGATTCAATCCCGGAGTTACGGAGAAAATGTATAAAAATGCCATAAACGACGGAACTTTGGAAAGTCTCCTTAATTATGTTGATGTTAAAGAAGGAGATGTCTTCTTTATTAAATCCAGAACTGTTCATGCAATAGGTGGAGGCATAATGATTGCAGAAATGCAGCAGAGCTCAGACACAACATATCGTGTATATGACTACAACCGTGTTGGAGCAGACGGCAAAAAAAGAGAACTTCACGTTGAAAAAGCGGTGGCTGTATCTGATCTTGACTGTGTGACCGGTAAGGAAAAATCAACGGGAGTAAAAATTAAAGCAGGAAATAATGAAATTACATATTCTGTAAGTTGTGAATATTTTTCAATGGATATTATGGACATTACCGATAAAATTGAAATTGCAACTGAAGACAGCGTGAACATAGTTTTTATAGCTGACGGTGAAGGGGAAATAGAATACAAAGGCGGCTATGAGTCTTTTAAAACCGGAGACACTTTTGTTATTCCGGCGTCGCTTGGTGAATATTCAATTAACGGTAAAAGTAAGGTTCTTAATTTTTACTCAGAAGATAATACAGAAAAATATCAGATGCTCGTTCAACTTGGATTTTCAGACGAAGAAATTGAAAATGTAGGCGGAATTAAAAAAGCTTAATATAAAAAAATAACCTGAATGAATTTTTCATTTCAGGTTATTTTTTTTGAAAATCACTTTATTTTTTCTGATGTTTGTTGTATAATAATCTGATAAGAAGAAAAACTCTAATGACCTGAGTGACGGAGGTAAAATCAATGGGAAGAAAAGAAGCAAGAGAAGCGGCATTTATGGTTCTGTATCAGACGGATATACAAAAATGTCCCGTTTCAGAAATATTGGAAATGTACTACAGGGAAAATACTGTAAATGACAGTGATAAAGAATATATAAACGATGTAGCTGAAGGTGTTTTTGGTAATCTTGAGGTTATCGATGAAAAAATTTCCAAAGGTCTTAAAAGCTGGACTTTGAACAGAATTTCTAAGGTTGATAAAGCTGTTTTAAGACTTGCAGTGTATGAATTGTTTTTCAGGGATGATATTCCTGAACACGTTTCCATATATGAGGCTGTTGAACTTGTGAAAAAATTCGACAGTCAGAAATCCGGAGGCTTTGCTAACGGTATTTTAAGAGGAATATTGAGGAATAACGAAAAGGAGAATAATTGTGACTGATAGTGTACTTACTGTTTCACAATTAAATCTTTATATAAAAAGCCTGCTCGATTTTGACGAATTTATGAGTAATGTATGGGTTATGGGAGAAGTTTCAAATTTCAAACACCATTCTTCCGGACATATGTACCTTACTTTGAAAGATGAGTCAGCTTCGTTAAAAGCTGTTATGTTCAAATCAAGCGCTCAGCTTGTGAAATTCAATCCTGAAAACGGAATGAAGGTTCTTGTTCACGGAAGAGTTTCTGTTTATGAAAGAGAAGGGCAGTATCAGTTGTATATTGATGAAATGCAACCTTATGGTGCCGGTGCGCTTTATCTGGCGTTTGAACAATTAAAAGCTAAACTTTACCGCGAAGGGTTGTTCGATGAATCGCACAAAAAGCAAATTCCTGCATATCCTGAAAAAATTGCAGTAGTTACATCTTCAAAAGGTGCAGCGGTTCATGATATTATAAACGTTATCAGCAGAAGATATAATATGTGTGATATTCTTATATGTCCTGTGCCTGTTCAGGGGGAGGGGGCAGCTCCTTGCATTGCCGGTGCCATTGAATATGTTAATCTTAAAACAGATGTCGACCTTATAATTGTTGGCAGAGGCGGGGGTTCTGCGGAGGATTTACAGTGCTTTAATGAAGAGGTTGTGGCAAGAGCAATTTACGATTCAAAAATTCCGGTTATTTCAGCAGTAGGTCATGAAACCGATTATACAATATCAGATTTTGTTGCTGATGTCAGAGCAGCAACTCCCAGCGTTGCAGCTGAACTTGCTACTCCTTCAGTATTTGAATTAAAGAACTATTTTAATTTTTTGAAAACCGGACTGAATAACGGGATTGAAAAAATAATTGACAGTAAAACACAAGAATTTGAGAATATAAAAGAATTAGATATTGCTCAGATTATGAAAAACTTTACAGAGCAAAATGAACAGTATGTTTGTGATCTTGCTGATAGATTGCGACAACTTTTGGAGAAAATTGTTGAGAATAAGCACGCTGATTTTACAAATGAAGTTGAAAAGTTAAAAATATTGAACCCTCTGAATATGATTTCAAAAGGATACAGTGTTGTAAAAAAAGAGGGAGTTGTCGTTAAAAGTATTGAAGATGTTTCTGTTTCGGACAAGCTTGAAATAAAAGTTTCGGACGGAATAATAACAGCAGATGTACTTGGTAAGGAGAAAAAATAATGGCTAAGAAAGTAACCTTTGAAGAAACATTGGCAGAGCTTGAAAGCATAGTGGAAAAACTTGAAAATTCCGATGCGGGGTTAGAAGAGGCAGTGAAACTTTATGAAAAAGGAATTAAGCTTTCAGCAACTTGTGACAAAATGCTTAATGATGCAAAAATGAAAATTACTATTCTTTCGTCCGGAGAGAACGGAGTAAAGGAAGTTGAAACAGATTATGGTGAATTTTGATTCTAAATATAAAAGTTATCTTTTGTCTTTTGAAGAAGAACTAAAAAAATATACAATTGATTACAATGGATTACAGAAAAAACTTTTTGATTCGATAAATTATAGCCTTCTTGCATCCGGTAAAAGACTCAGACCTGTGATGCTTTTGTCTGCCTGTGAAATGGCGGGAGGAAAGGCAAATGATGCAATGCCTTTTGCAATAGGCCTTGAAATGATTCATTGCAGTTCTCTTATTCACGATGATCTTCCTGCTATGGATGATGATGATCTGAGAAGAGGGAAGCCAACCAATCATAAGGTGTATGGTGAAGCTACTGCAATTCTTGCAGGGGATACACTTCTGGTAAGACCTTTTGAAATTATGGCGTCCAATGTAAAAAAAACTGAACAGGTCAAAGCAATTTCTGTAATAGCTAAAGCAGCAGGAGCAGAAGGTATGATGGGTGGTCAGCAGATAGATCTTGATAATGAAAACGGACAACCCGGGGAAGAAATTATAATTACGCTAAACAAACTGAAAACCGGAGCACTGTTTAAGGCGGCTGTAGTAGCAGGAGTCACAGTTGCCGGAGGCAATGAGGAAGAAATCAGGGCTGCGGAAATATACGGCGATAATTTTGGAATTGCATTTCAATTGGTTGATGACCTTATTGATAATGATCCGACTGTTGATACCGGCAAAACAAAAGGAAGCGATATTAACAGTAACAAGAGCACTTATCTTGCTGTTTACGGCAGAGAAAAATGTCTGGAGTTAATCGGAGCGTGTTCAAAAAAAGCATCCGAAGCCCTTGAAATTTTCGGAGAAAAGGGAAAATTTCTGAAAGATATGTTAGAGTTCATAACAAGCAAACTTAAATAAGCACCTTTACAGAGGTGCTTATTTTAAAGAGGTGTTGATATGGTGTTGGTAAGTAAATGCTTGCTTGGCGAAAATTGCAAGTATAATGGCGGAAACAATTACAATAAAAAGATTGTCGAATATTTAGAAGACAAAGAATACATAAGTATTTGTCCCGAGTGTTTGGGAGGGTTACCTGTTCCAAGAGACCCCAGTGAAATAAACCCTTCAAACGGCAAAGTGTTTTCCTCTGAAGGTAAAGACGTTACTGAAAATTTTATAATCGGTGCAGAAAAAGCACTTGAGATTGCCAAAAAGAACAATGCGAAATTGGCAATATTGAAACAGTCAAGTCCAAGTTGCGGGTTTGGCACGGTTTATGACGGGTCTTTTTCAGGAAATAAAATTTCAGGTATGGGAAAAACTGCACAGCTGCTTTTTGAAAATGGAGTTAAAATTATTACAGAAAAAGACATATAGTTGCATAATTTTTGCTCTTTTGATATAATGATAATAACACAATGTGTTGAATTGAGGTGAAATGATGAAAAACGCATACAGATGTTTAATAATTACGTTGATTTTGTCGCTTTTGTTTATTTACCCTGCAGAGGCTGATATAAACATACCAACAGATATCCGCATCGGACTTTATTATGGCTCTACTGCACGAAGTGAAGTGATTATTTCCGGTACAAGCGATGTTATCTGCGGGACAACAGACGGCGCTGTTCAGGCATTGGAATTCAATATAACTCCAACTGAAACCGGATTCAAAATCGGGGAATACAAGGAAGTACAGAGTCAGATTGAGCTTTATCCTACCGAAGGTTATATTTCGGTAAATAAAAAACCTTACAGAGGATATATCAGGCTTATAAATTCGGGGAATAGAATTACTGTAATAAATGTTGTTAACCTTGAAGAATATCTTTATGGTGTTTTACCTCATGAAATGTCAACGGGATGGCCGATAGAAGCTTTGAAAAGTCAGGCGATTTGTGCCCGTACATATTCAGCAAGCAATATGGGTAGGTTTGAAAGCTATGGATTTGACCTTACTGACAATACCTTGTCGCAGGTTTACGGGGGTGTGTCATCGGAAAAAGAAGATTGTACCCGGGCGGTTGATGAAACTAAAGGTATGGTTGTTACATACAACGGTAAAATTGCAAGTACCTTTTATTTTGCAACAAGTTCAGGAACTACTCTGGATGTGAAGGATGTGTGGGGGTCAAGCGGTTACCCTTATCTGGTCAGTGTTGATGATTCGCTTCAATCAGAAGTTATAAAAAATAACGGCCCCTGGAAAGTTACTTTTACAAAAGAGGAAATTAACAACCTTATATCCAGAAAAGGTCTGGGTATCGGGGAAATCAAAGATATCAGTGCTGAGTATAATGAGCAGGGCGCTGTTATGAAACTGATCCTGACAGGTTCAGAGGGAACAAAAGTATACCAGAGGGAGGCTGCCCGTACATTTTTCGGAGTCAGAAGCCAGGTGTTTACAATTGTGAAAAATTCAGATTCTGCAGGGTCTTTTTGTTCTTTGGGAGCGGGCGGATTTAATAGCATTGGTGCTGATACCGCTGTTTTATCTGCAGAAGGCACCTCAACTGTAGGATCAATGAAAGTTTTAACTGCAAATGGCATAGAATTTATTGAGCCTTCGGCAAGCTTTGATTCAATAACATTAAACGGCTACGGTAACGGACACGGTATAGGAATGAGCCAGAACGGTGCTAAAGCAATGGCCAATGCAGGATATACCTATGATAAAATTATTACTCACTATTTTACGGGAGTAGATATAACATCAGTATACTGAGGAGAAAGAATGGAAGGACTTAAATTAAATGATTATTATTACGATCTGCCGAAAGAACTAATTGCTCAAAAACCCCTTGAAGACAGAAGCTCTTCAAGACTGATGGTGATCGACAGAAAAGATAAAAGCACAGAACATAAACATTTTTTTGATATAATTGACTATATCAATGAAAATGACTGTCTTGTTTTAAATGACACCAAAGTAATTCCTGCAAGATTACTTGGGATAAAAGAAAATACCGGAGCTCATGCGGAGGTTTTCCTTCTTAAAAGAATAGATGATAAGCGATGGGAGACTCTGGTTAAACCGGGGAAGAGACTTAAAAACGGAGCAAAAGTTGTTTTCGGAAACGGAGAACTTAAAGCGGAAATCAAGGAAACTCTGGAAGACGGGCTCAGATTAGTTGAATTTGAATATGAAGGAATATTCGAAGAAATTCTTGACCGTCTTGGACAAATGCCTCTCCCTCCTTATATAACAGAGAAGCTTGAAGATAAAAACAGGTATCAGACTGTATATGCTAAAAACACCGGTTCTGCCGCAGCACCTACTGCCGGACTTCATTTTACCGATGAACTTATTGAAAAACTCAAAGCCAAAGGTGTAAAATTTGCTTATGTTACCCTCCATGTTGGGTTGGGCACATTCAGACCTGTTAAAGTTGAAAATGTTAAAGAACACAAGATGCATTCAGAATTTTACAGAATAGAGAAGGAAGCTTGCGACATAATTAACAATACCAAAAAGTCGGGAGGCAGAGTAATTTCTGTTGGAACAACATCAACAAGAACTCTTGAATCTGCTGCAGATGAAAACGGGCTTATTTCTCCGCAAAGCGGTAATACCGAGATTTTTATATATCCTGGGTATAAATTTAAAACCGTAGACGCACTTATAACTAATTTCCATTTGCCCGAATCAACATTGCTTATGCTTGTAAGCGCTCTTTATGACAGAAAAGAAATTTTAAAAGCATATGAAACGGCGGTTGAAGAAAAATACCGTTTCTTCTCATTTGGAGATGCTATGTTTATTAAATAGGAGTACAAAATGTATAAATTACTTAAGCAGGAAAAAGCTGCAAGACGCGGAACTTTTGAAACAATTCACGGAACGATTCAGACCCCGGTGTTTATGAATGTAGGTACAATAGCCGCAATTAAAGGCGGACTTTCAACAGTGGATCTTGAAAACATCGGTTGTCAGGTGGAACTTTCCAATACTTATCACCTTCATCTTCGTCCGGGAGATGAGGTAGTAAGAGATATGGGTGGACTACATAAATTTATGAACTGGTCGAAACCTATATTAACAGACAGTGGTGGATTTCAGGTTTTCTCCCTTGCGAAAATAAGAGATATAAACGAGGAAGGCGTAAAATTTTCTTCTCACATAGATGGAAGAAAGATTTTTATGTCACCCGAAACCAGTATGCAAATTCAGTCAAATTTGGGTTCAACAATTGCAATGGCGTTTGATGAATGTGTTGAAAACCCTGCAACTTATGAATATACAAAAGCATCGGTTAAAAGAACTGAAAACTGGCTTGAACGATGTAAAACCGAAATGGACAGACTTAACAGCCTGGAAAATACTGTTAACAAAAAACAGATGCTCTGGGGAATAAATCAGGGGAGTATATACAAAGATCTCAGAGTGGAAAATATGAAACGAATTTCGGAACTTGATCTTCCGGGATATGCTATAGGCGGTCTTGCGGTCGGAGAAACAGCAGAAGAAATGTATGAAATTATTGAAGCTGTTGAGCCGCATATGCCCAAAGACAAACCAAGATATCTTATGGGAGTTGGTACTCCGGTAAATATTCTTGAAGCAGTAAGGCGTGGGGTAGACTTTTTTGACTGCGTTATGCCGAGCAGAAATGCAAGACATGGTCATATATTTACTTCCCGGGGAATAATAAATATAAAAAATGAAAAATACACCAGAGACGAAAGACCTCTTGATCCTGCCTGCGACTGTGAAGCATGCAGAAATTACTCAAGAGCATATATAAGACATTTGTTTAAAGCAAATGAAATGCTTGCTTTGAGGCTTAGTGTTATTCACAATCTGAGATTTTACAATAATCTTATGGAGCGTATAAGAGAAGCTCTTGATAAAGGCGAATTTGAATCTTTCTATAAAGAAAACGTAGAATTATTGGCATCCAGACTTTGATTTTTATTGACAATGCATAATTAAAGTGTTACAATTAACAGATAAAATTAAGATGGAAAAGAGGAATAGAAATGAATTTTAAAGTTGGTATTATCGGAGCTACCGGTATGGTTGGTCAGAGATTTATAACAATCCTTGAAAATCATCCGTGGTTTCATATAGAAATACTGGCGGCTTCTTCAAGAAGTGCAGGTAAAAAATATAAAGATGTTGTTGACGGAAGATGGAAAATGAAAACACCGCTTTCATCTGAAATCGGAGAAATGACAATTTATGATGCAACAAAAGATATGGAATATATTGCATCAAAAGTTGATTTTGTATTCTGTGCGGTTGATATGCCCAAAGATGAAATCAGAGAGCTTGAAAATGCATATGCAAAGCTCGAATGTCCGGTTGTTTCAAACAACTCTGCTCACAGACATACTCCGGATGTTCCTATGATTATTCCTGAAATCAATCCGGAACATGCAGAAATTATCAATGCTCAGAGAAAAAGACTCGGAACAAAAAGAGGTTTTGTTTCGGTAAAATCAAACTGTTCTCTTCAGAGCTACGTTCCTGCAATGTTCCCACTTATGGAAAAATATAAGGTTACAAAAGCGCTTGTTTGTACTTACCAGGCTATTTCAGGTGCAGGAAAAACATTTGAAACTTTCCCGGATATTGTAGATAATGTTATTCCGTATATCGGCGGAGAAGAGGAAAAAAGCGAAGTTGAACCGCTTAAGATTTTCGGTAAAATTGAAAATGATGTAATTGTAGAGGCAACAGAACCATCAATAACTGCACAGTGTCTGAGAGTTCCCGTTTCAGACGGTCATACAGCAGCTGTGTTTATGTCCTTTGAAAAGAAACCGTCTAAAGAAGAAATTCTTGAAGCGTGGAAAAAATTTAAAGGTGAACCTCAGGAATTTGACCTGCCTTCCGCTCCGAAACAGTTCCTTCATTACTTTGAAGAAGATAACAGACCTCAGGCAAAACTTGACAGAGATCTGGAAGGTGGTATGGCTGTTTCTATCGGAAGACTCAGAGAAGATAGTCAGTATGATTATAAATTTGTATGTCTTTCACATAATACTTTAAGAGGAGCTGCAGGTGGTGCTGTTTTAATGGCAGAATTACTTGCAAAGAAAGGATATTTCAACTAATCTTTTAGGAGGCCTTTGAAGTGAAAAAAGTAATTTTTGAAGGTGTTGCTACGGCTCTCGTTACTCCGTTTAAAAACGGAAAGGTTGATTTTGATAATCTTGGAGAGCTGATAGAATTTCAGATAGCGAATAAAGCTGATGCAATAGTTGTATGCGGTACAACGGGAGAAGCTCCCACTCTTGAAGATAACGAGCATCTCGATGTTATTGAATACAGCGTCAGAAAAACAGCAGGAAGAATTCCCGTAATCGCAGGAACGGGAAGCAATAACACTGCTCATGCTGTAATGATGAATATTGAGGCTGAAAAAAGAGGTGCAGACGGACTTTTGTGGGTTACGCCATATTATAATAAGTCTACTCAAAGGGGACTTTATGAACATTACAAAACTCTTGCTCAGTCAACATCATTGCCTGCAATTCTTTATAATGTTCCGGGAAGGACGGGAGTTAACCTTCTTCCGGAAACGGTTTATAAGCTTTCGGAATTTGAGAATATTGTTGCAGTTAAAGAGGCGAGTGGCAATATAAAACAAACTGTTGAAATTAAAAGACTTTGCGGTGACAGTATGACTGTATATTCAGGAGATGACGACCTTATTGTTCCGCTTATGTCTGTTGGCGCTCAGGGGGTTATTTCTGTACTTTCAAATATTGCTCCAAAAGAAACACACGAGTTGTGTCAGTTGTGCTTTAATGGAGACTATAAGTCAGCCGCAACAATGCAGATAAAATATTCTCAACTTATAAAGGCTCTGTTCTGTGAAGTTAATCCTATTCCGGTTAAGGCGGCGCTTAAGCTTATGAAACTCGGTAATGGTGAAATCAGACTTCCGCTTTATGATATGGAAGATAAAAACGTTGAATTTTTAAAAGAATGCCTGATAGATACAGGTTTGTACACAAAGGAATGATTGGTTTATGATAAAGGTAATAATTTCAGGCTGTAACGGAAAAATGGGCACGGTTATTTCCAAGCTTGCTTTAAATGATGAAGATGTTAAAGTTGTTGCAGGCTTTGATATAAACACAACAAAAAACTTTGATTATGAAGTTTTTGAAAACCCTGCTGATTATAAGGAAAAAGCCGATGTGATTATCGATTTTTCTCATCCGAGTATGTTTGAAAAAATTATCGGATATGCTGTTGAAACTTCAACTCCGGTTGTAGTTGCAACAACCGGGTTGAGTGATGAGCAAAAAGAATCGCTTAACAAGGTTTCTGAAAAAACAGGTGTGTTTTTCTCTGCTAATATGTCAATCGGAATAAATCTTCTTATGGAACTTGTCAAGCAGGCAGCAAAGGTTCTCGAAGAAAATTTTGATATAGAAATAATAGAAAAACACCACAATCTGAAAATAGATGCTCCCAGCGGAACAGCCCTGGCTCTTGCAGATGCGATAAATGAAGCTGTAGAAAGCAAAAAAGAATATATATATGACAGACACAGTGTTCGTAAAAAAAGAGCAAAATCCGAAATGGGAATACACAGTATCAGAGGCGGTAGCATAGTAGGTGAACATAATGTTATTTTTGCCGGATGTGACGAAATTATTGAAATCAAACATACTGCCACATCAAAAGAAATTTTTGGTGTAGGAGCACTATCAGCTGCTAAATTTATGGCAGGCAAAACAAAAGGCTACTATTCTATGAAAGATATGATAAACTAAGAGTGCACTGTTGTGCACTTTTTTCTTAAAAAGCAATGTTTTAAATTGGTATTGATTTTTTTGAAATTTTATGGTAGAATATCAAAAGATTGTGAAAATGTGTAAGTAGTGTATACATTTTCTGTAAAAGAGATCGGGTATCGTCGGCTGTGAGTACCTGTTACAGAAGTATATGTGAATTTCAGCATTGGAGTCTTCTGCGAAAACCGTTTGGATTAAGCAGAGTGTTGTGCCGCACGCAATTGGCATATCAAGTGCAGAATTTGTTCTGAATTTGGGTGGTACCGCGGGTTTTTATGACTCGTCCCTTAACAGGGGACGGGTCTTTTTTTATTTAGCCGTGCACTCCGAATAATTATAGAAAGGATATGTATTATGTCAGAAAAAACAACAGAAATTATGCAGGCCTTTTCTGAAGCATTATCAAAAATTGATAATATGGAAGAACTCGAAAAAATAAGAGTTGAATACATTGGCAAAAAAGGCTATGTTACAGAACTTCTGAAAGAAATGAAATCTCTTTCAAACGAAGAAAAGAAAACATTCGGACAGAAGGTTAATGTGCTTAAGAATGAAGTTAATGAAAGAATAACAGAAAAAAGAGAAGAAATCAAACAAAAAGAAATCGAACTTGAAAACAGTCGTATGCCTGAATTTGATATCTCCATGCCTGCCGACGTTTCAAGAGGTTCTTATCATCCTATAACTCTGGTTCAGCGTCAGTGTGAAGAAATTTTCAAATCAATGGGATTTACCGTTGAGGATTACAGCGAGGTTGTTACCGACTATGAATGTTTTGAATCTTTGAATATACCTAAAAATCACCCGGCAAGAGATATGCAGGATACTTATTATCTTGAAAACGGTCAGCTTCTTAAATCTCAGACATCTGCAGCCCAGAATGCCATCTATAAAAAATATAAAGATGCTCTTGTTAACGAAGGAAAACCGATTAAGGCAATTTTCCCCGGAAGATGTTTCAGAAATGAAGCAACAGATGCTTGCCATGAGAATACTTTCTTCCAGATGGAAGGCGTAATGGTTGATAAAAATATATCAATATCAAATCTTATATTCTTTATGAAAACTATGCTTTCTGAAGTTTTCAGAAAAGATATAAAAGTACGACTTCGTCCCGGATTTTTCCCCTTTGTGGAACCCGGCTTTGAACTTGACATAAGCTGTCTTATCTGCGGTGGTGACGGATGTCCTTCCTGTAAACACAGCGGTTGGCTCGAACTTTGCCCCTGTGGAATGATTCATCCTGAGGTTCTCAAGGCCGGCGGAATTGATCCTGAAGAATATACAGGTTTTGCTTTCGGACTTGGACTTACACGACTTGCAATGATGAAATATGGTATAAAAGATATCCGTGATTTAAACAGCGGCAACCTTAAAAGCTTGTCTCAGTTCACGGATGATGAATAATAAGGAGGTCGGATTAAATGTTTTTATCAATGAATTGGATTTCGGACTATGTAGATTTGTCCGGTCTTGACAAACTTGATCTTATTGCCAAGTTTTCCCTTTCTACAGCAGAGGTAGAAAACGAAATATATTTCAAGGGTAAAGATTTAAAAGGGATTGTTGTTGCGGAAATCAAATCTGTTGAAGATCATCCCGAATCAAAAAAATTACATCTTCTCAAAGTTGATATCGGGGAGAAAGAACTTGTTGATGTTGTTTGCGGTGCACCTAATGTTAAAGTTGGAATGAAAACAGCTTTTGCAAAGGTAGGTGCTCATATCGGAGATATTGAAATAACCCCAAGAAAGCTTGCAGGATATCTTTCAAACGGTATGTGTTGTTCTGAAAAAGAAATCGGAATCAGCGACAATAACGACGGCATAATGGAAATTAAAGATGACGTAAAGAACGGCACAGACCTTAAGGAACTTTACGAAATTGATGATATAATTTTTGAAGTTGACAATAAGTCACTTACAAACCGCCCCGATCTTTGGGGACATTACGGTATTGCCCGTGAATTTGCAGCCCTTGCGGGAAGAGAATTAAAGCCTCTTGATGTTGCAAAACTTGAAGCATATGACTCGCTTCCGAAACTTGACTTGAAAATAGAAGATAAGTTGTGCCAGAGATACAGCTGTATTCAGTTTGAAAACATCAGTGTTCACGAAAGTCCGGTTAATATGAGAATAAGACTCTATTATTGTGGTATGAGAGCACTTAATTTTCTTGCCGACCTTACAAATTATCTTATGCTTGAAATGGGTCAGCCGATGCATGCTTTTGACTCAAGAAAAGTTGAAAAAATCAGAGTAAGGCGTTTCGAAAAAACCTTCGTATTCAAAACTCTTGACGGGATAGAAAGAGAAATTGATGAAAATACACTTATGATTTGCAACGGAGATCAGCCTGTGGCTATTGCCGGAATTATGGGAGGTCTTGATTCTGAAATTGTTGAAGATACATCTTCTCTTACTCTTGAATCTGCAACTTTTGATGCAGCATCAATCAGAAAGTCAACAGTAAGACTTTCTCACAGAACCGATGCTTCAATGAGATATGAAAAAAGCCTTGACCCTGAGATGACTGTTCCCGCTGTTGCAAGATTTGTAAAACTTCTTACAGATATTGATAAAGATGCAAAGGTTACATCTTCACTTACAGATGAATATGCTTTGAAATATAATGAGGTAACTCTTTCCTTCAACAAATCTTTTGTAGACAGATATACAGGTATTCAGATTGATAACTCTACAATTGTAAAAACCCTTGAATCACTCGGATTTGGAGTTAAGCTTGAGGAAGATAACTTTACAGTTAACGTTCCAAGCTGGAGAGCAACTAAGGATGTTACCATTAAAGCTGATATTATTGAAGAAATAACAAGAATTTACGGATATGACAATTTTGATGTTAATACAGCTGCTGCTCCTTTGTATCCTGTTCGTTCAGCTCAGGAAAAAACTGACGAGGACAGAATTAAGGATATTCTTGTAAAACGTTATTCTATGCACGAACTTCACTCTTATGTGTGGCAGTATTTTGATGAATACAAGGCTCTTGGTATAGAAATAGAAGATAATATTGAGCTTGTTAATGCAACAAATCCAAACATTAAAACAATCAGAAATTCAATTGTTCCTACTCAGCTTTGCCAGGTAAAAGGTAATGTAGCATTTACTGATTTCGGTGTGTTTGAAGTGGGAAGAGTTGTAAAAGGTCTTAAAGAAGATGGAATGTGCAACGAAAGAAAAATGCTTGCAATAACCCTTTTCAGCAAAACTGCTGAAATGGAAAATCTTTACTTTAAACTTCGTGACATACTTGCCGTTGTTGCAGACGATATTAAACACGAAAAGCTTGTTTTTGAAAAAGCCGAAGCCGTACATTCATATGAACATCCGAAGAATCTTAATGAAATCAGCTGTGCAGGAATAAAAATTGGTAAAATAGGTATTGTTAATTCTGTCGTTTCTAAGAAAATTGATAAAAAAGCCAATATAGTATTTGCTGAAATAGACATAGAAGAATTTGCAAAAATCAAGAATGCAAGTATTTCATATGTTGAGCCTTCAAGATTCCCTGAAATAGAAATTGACCTGTCCTTTGTGTCTGAAAAATTTGCACCGATTATGAAAGCAATTGAAGATTCAAACTGCGAGCTTATCAAAAATGTATCGGTTGTTGATACTTATGTTGATGAAAACGGAAAATCAATCACAGTAAGAATGGTTTTCTCACATCCCGAAAAAACTCTTACCAAAGAAGAAATTTCCGTTGTGACCGACTCAATTATCAAAGACCTTTCAAAAAAGGGAATAGAGCTTAAAATGTAAATTAAAAACGGCTGAAATTCAGCCGTTTTTTATGTTTGTATTGAAATTTCAATGAAAAAGGGTTACAATAATGTAAATGTATAAATTATTGAGGTGAAACAATGGCTGTACTTGAAAATCTTAAACCTGAAAAAGTTTTTAAATATTTTGAGGAGTTAAGCTCAATTCCGAGAGGCTCCGGGAATACCAGAAAAGTAAGCGACTGGCTGGTTTCCTTTGCAAAAGAAAGAAATCTTGAACATTATCAGGATGAACTTAACAATGTTATAATAATCAAAGAAGCAACAAAAAATTGCGAAAATTCTGATGCAATAATCCTTCAGGGACATATGGATATGGTTTGTGAAAAATCGGATGATTGCAACAAGGATATGGAAAACGAAGGTCTTGACCTGGTGCTTGACGGTGATGTAATTTCAGCAAAGGGAACAACTCTTGGAGCCGATAACGGAATTGCAGTTGCAATGATGCTGGCGATTCTTGATGATGATATGATTTCTCATCCGAGGGTTGAATGTGTATTTACTGTCGATGAAGAAACGGGAATGTACGGAGCTTCCTTTATTGATGTTTCTCCACTTAAAGGGAAAATGATGCTTAATGTTGATTCAGAAGACGAAGGCGTTTTTACGGTATCATGTGCAGGAGGAAATGTAACATTATGTTCTCTTGAGGTGAAAAGGGAAGACTTTAAAGGAGAAACTCTGAAAATCAGAATAAACGGACTTACCGGTGGACACTCCGGGGTTGAGATTGACAAAGGACGTGCAAATTCCAATATAATTATGGGACGTCTTCTTGCTTTGCTTGCTCCTTTGGGTGAAATAAGACTTATTTCTGTTGGTGGTGGGCTGAAAAACAATGCAATTCCCGTTGATACTACTGCTGTTCTGGTTACTGATAACGTTGATTTGGTAAAAGCAGAATGCGAAGCCCTTGAAAAAAAAGTGAAAAATGAATACAGAACCACAGATAAGAATATGACTGTTACTGTGACAAATGCCGATTACAGTATGCCTTTAACAAAGGAAGATTCCGACAAAGTGATTTGTATGCTTAACTGTCTTCCTGACGGAGTAGTAAGTATGAGCAATGATATAAAAGGTCTTGTGCAGACCTCCTTGAATCTCGGTATTTTAAAAACAGAGGATAACACAGTTAATGCTGAAATGTGTGTCAGAAGCAGTGTTGATTCTCAAAAAGAAATGCTTACAGTTCGTCTTGGACAGATAATGAAGGGGTTGAACGGAACCGCTGAAACTTTTGGGGATTATGCCGGCTGGGAATACAGAAAAAATTCTCCGTTAAGAGATTTAATGGTTAATGTGTTTGAAAAACAGTATGGACATAAACCGAAAATAGAAGCAATACATGCAGGGCTTGAATGCGGCGTATTTTCCGGAAAGATAAAGGATCTGGATTGTATTTCTTTTGGCCCTCAACTTGAAGACATTCATACATTCAGAGAAAAAATGTATGTTTCTTCTGTGCAGAGGGTTTGGAATATGCTGTTAGAGGTTCTTAAACGCCTATGTTGAACGTGAATTTGACTTCAATGATTTGTTTTGTTATAATTTTAAACAGTATACAAAAAGGAGCATTAAAATGAAAATTATAGTTGTCGGATGCGGCAAAGTAGGACAAAAAATTGTTGAAAAGCTATGCAATGAGGGCGAACACGACATAACAATTGTAGATTTACGAAGTAATGTTGTTTCTGATCTGGCGGCAGAATTTGATATAATGGGCGTTGTGGGAAGTGGTGCAGCTTACGAAACACTTCTGGACGCCGGTGTTGAAGACGCGGACTTACTTATTGCAGTAACCGGCACAGATGAATTGAATCTGCTTTCCTGCTTCGTTGCAAAAAAAGCAGGAGATTGCCAGACTATAGCAAGAGTGAGAAAACCGGAATATACAAGCAAGCTTCATCTTTTTAAAGACGACCTCGGACTTGCAATGATAATAAATTCCGAGCACGCTGCCGCTACAGAAATGGCAAGATGTCTCAGATTCCCTTCGGCGATTCAGATTGATACATTTGCTAAGGGCAGAATTGAAATACTTAAATTCCGAATTCCGGAAAATTCTGTACTTAACCGTATGAAAATAAAAGAAATGGGTCAGAAGCTTAATTGCGATGTTCTTGTTTGCGGAGTAGAAAGAGACGACGAAGCTTTTATTCCTGGTGGTGATTTTGAGCTCAAATCAGGTGACCTTATAAGCATAGTTGCTTCATTAGAAAACGGAACATATTTCTTTAAGAAAATCGGGGTAAAAACAAACCGTGTTAAAGATACTGTTATAGTTGGCGGAGGAGATACTGCATATTATCTTGCATATCAGCTTATCCAGAGCGGAATAGATGTAAAAATTATCGAAAAAAATTCGGACAGATGTAAGCAACTTTGTAAGCTTCTTCCAAAAGCAACAGTTATAAACGGCGATGGAACAGATAACAGAGTTCTTGTTGAAGAAGGTCTTGAATATGCAGAATCTTTTGTTTCTCTTACAAACATAGATGAAGAAAATATTCTTTTGTCGCTGTTTGCGAAAAGTAAAATGAACGGAAAGCTTATAACCAAAATAAACAGAATTGCTTACGACAATGTAATTAAAAATCTCGACCTTGATACAACTGTTTATCCTAAAAATATCACGGCAGAGTACATCTTGAGATTCGTAAGGGCTAAAAACAATTCTATCGGAAGCAATATAGAAACTATGCATACGATATTAGACGGAAAGGCAGAAGCACTTGAGTTCAGAATTCTCAACGACTCTCCTGTATCCGGAATTCCGCTTGAAAGTCTTAAACTTAAGAATAACATTCTTGTGGCTTGTATCAACAGAAAGGGGAGCGTTATTATTCCCCGAGGAAGCAGTGTTATTTTGCCGGGGGATACAGTGGTTGTAGTAACTACTCATACCGGATTTAATGACATAAGAGATATTTTAGAATAGAGGAAGAAAAAATGAATCGCAGAATAATAGCTTATACAACAGGGTGGGTTTTAATCTTTGAAGCCTGCTGCATGGTCCTTCCTTTGATATGCTCATTAGTTTATAGGGAAGCGTGCAGTGTTGATTTTATTAAATGTATAGCTCTGTGCCTTTTGGTAGGTGCTGTTTGTATTGTTAAACCGCCTGCGCGTCGTGAAATGCGTGCAAGAGAAGGACTGGTAATTGTTGCTTTGAGTTGGATTATAATGAGTATTTTCGGAGCATTGCCTTTTGTTTTTTCAGGAGCCATTCCTGATTTCGTAAATGCGCTTTTTGAAACTGTTTCCGGATTCACTACAACTGGTGCTTCTATACTTAAGGATGTCGAAATACTTCCGAAATCAATAATTTTCTGGAGAAGCTTTACTCATTGGGTAGGAGGTATGGGTGTTCTTGTACTTCTTTTAGCCTTTTTGCCGTTATGTGGCGGAAATAATATGTATCTTATGAAGGCTGAAAGCCCTGGTCCTGCAGTAAGCAAGCTTGTTCCCAAAATCAGAACCACTGCAAAATTACTGTATGGAATATATGTGGTTATTACATTGATCGAGGTTATACTTTTACTTGCCGGAGGTATGAATCTTTTTGATTCCCTTGCCCTGTCTTTTGGTACTGCAGGAACAGGTGGTTTTGCTGTATTAAACAGCGGCGCATCGACATATTCACCTTATGTTCAAAATGTAATAACTGTATTTATGATACTTTGTGGTATTGATTTTTCGGTGTATTACCTTTTACTTACACGCAACTTTTTGGCTGTTATCAAATCCGAAGAAGTTAAAATTTACCTGGGAATAATTTTAGTTTCTATTATTGCTATAACAATAAATTGTCTTGGATATTATGACAGTCTTGCAACTACAACCAGACATGCAGCGTTTCAGGTTGGTTCAATTATAACTACAACGGGGTATATGACAACAGACTTTAATCAATGGCCTGAATTTTCCAAAGCCATTCTTGTTTTTCTTATGTTTATCGGAGCCTGTGCCGGTAGTACGGGCGGAGGTATAAAGGTTTCGAGAATGACTATGTGGATAAAAAGTGTTGTAAAAGAGATTAAAATCGCAATTCATCCTAAACTTACCTGCGAGACAACCTTCAATTCAAGGCCAATAGAGCATTCAACTTTAAGGACAATAAATGCATATATGGCGGCGTATTTTGTGATTTTTGTAATATCCGGATTTATTATAAGTCTTGAAGGAAATGATTTTGTTACGAATTTTACAGCAGTTGCCACTACGCTGAATAATATAGGCCCGGGATTAGCTGCAGTTGGTCCTACTGAGAATTTTTTGCATTTTAATTACGTATCAAAACTTGTATTTATATTTGATATGCTTGCAGGAAGGCTGGAAATATTCCCTGTGCTGGCACTTCTTGCTCCTACTTCGTGGAAAAAATAATTTCAGGCTCTGCTCAGGCAGAGCCTTTTGCTTTGACAAAGCACATAAAGAAGGGACGAGTTTGACAATATTTCTTATTTATGATAATATACTTCAATAAGGGATGATTTTATTCGACAGGGGGAGTTAAATGAAAAATCGTGCTATCATAAACGTTTCTGATACATCTTTGCTGGCAGAGTTTTCAAGAGAACTTGTTGAACTTGGATATGAAATTCTTTGTGCAAAGGATAATATTTCAGTTTTGGAAGAGAACGGAGTTGAATATACTGCCATAACCGACGATTCTCCGGTGAACAGCAGTATCGGCGTCAGAATGGAAGTAATGCGTTCTGATATATTTGCTGCAATTCTTGCTGACAGATCTGATACAGAACATATCTCTACAATAATTTCAAGCGGAATTGAGCCTATAGATATTGTTGTGACAAATTTTGAAGATGTAAAACAGTTGCTGAGTGACAAAAACAAAAATATAACCAGTATATTTCCCGATGTGGATATAAACAGGTCTTCACTGATTAAGGCCGGAATTTCAAATTGTGATGATGTATGTGTAGTTATTGATCCGTCAGATTATGAGACGGTTCTTGAAGAAATAAAAAACGGCGGTGAAGTTTCAAAAGAAACCAGATTTAAGTTTGCTGTAAAAGCGCTTTCATATCTTTGCGGCCGTGATGCTTTTATTTCTTCTTACCTCAATTTGAGAATAGTTGGTGATACATATCCGGATACAATGAACATCGCATACGAAAAACTTGCAAATTTCAAGTGCGGAGAAAATGTTCATCAGGCTGCTGCAGTGTATGAAAGACTGGATTCGGAGCCTGATAGTCTTTGTAATATGAAAAAGCTTCAGGGTAAAGCACTGTCGTTTAACGGCTTTAACAATGCGGATATTGCTTTGGAAACGGTGAGTGATTTTGACGAATGTACTGTTGTTTTTGTAAACAACGGATGTATTTGCGGAGTTGGTATCGGAGACGATATATATGAGGCGTATTCTAATGCTTACAGGCTTGCACTGCCTGCTATAAGTGGAAGTGTTGTTGTATTTAACAGAATTGTTGACAGAAAATGCGCATTAGAACTTGTTAAATATTCCTTTGAAGGGGTAATTGCTCCCGGCTATGGTGCTGACACAGAGGATTTACTTAGTCAGAAGGACGGGCTTAATTTGTTCATTAAAGAAAATTTCACAAATAAGCCTTATGATATCAAGTCTGTTAATGGTGGCATTCTGATTCAGAAAAACAAAGGTATGATTTCCTGCGAACCCGAATTTCAGTGTGTTACACAGAGGCAACCTGATGAAAATGAAAAAAAAGATTTATTGTTTGCTTGGCGTGTGGCCAAGAACGTAAAAACCAGTGCAGTTGTACTTGCTAAATCCGGACAGACCATCGGTATCGGTGGGGGGCAGCCGCTTTACTCAACCTCTCTTACTATTGCCGTAAATAATGCAGGAACTAAAGCGGAAGGCAGTGTAGCTGCAGTTGACAGTAATGTTGATTCTGTTGAATTTTTTGAAATTCTCAAAGAAGCCGGAGTTACTGCGATTATTCAGGCAGGTATTCCTGAAGTACCCAGAGAAGTAATTGAAATGTGTAATGATAATCAAATCGCAATGATTACAACAAATGTTGAAAATTGTAAATATTAAACCTGGTCCACGTATTTTATCCGTGGACTTTTAACATAATAGAATAAATATCATAAAATAGTAATGTAACAAAAAATGGAGGCTGTATATGAATTCTTCAATTATTGTTTTAACTTCTGTTACGGCAGCCAAAAGAGCACAGAAAATACTGGAAAGAAACGGAGTTTCCTGCAATGTCATAAGAACGCCTTCGGGTATATCAAACGGCGGATGCAGTAACTCTTTAAAACTGAAAACCGCATTTTCCAAAAAAGCTGTTTCTGTTTTAAAAGATAATGAATTTAATATCCGCGGGGTGTATAAGGAATTATACGACGGTCTGAATTACAGATATGTAAAGTAGTGGATTTATTTTTTGCAGCTATCCTTTGGAGGGTAGCTGTTTGTATAAGATAGGAGAATATGATGGTATATCTTGATAATAGTGCAACAACCTTGAAAAAACCGAAAAGCGTATATTCAGAAATACTTGATGTAATGAAAAATAAAGGTGGAAATGCAGGACGAGGCGGACACAAAATGTCTGCCCTGGCAGAAGATGTTATCTACAAGGCGAGAGAAAATATCTGCAGGCTTTTTAATATAAAAAACGAATCAAGAGTATGTTTTACTTGCAATGCATCTTTAGCATTGAATTATGCTGTTAAAGGAGTACTTAAACCGGGGGAGCATGTTATCATTTCGTCTTTTGAACACAATTCGGTTTACAGACCGGTTGTTGCTCTTTATAAAAAAGGGGTAGAGTTTTCAGTTTTGAATTCTGACCCTTATGGGAATTTTGATAATATTGAAAACTATATAAGAAAAAATACAAAGCTTGTAATAATTAACCATGTATCGAATGTGACAGGGAACATTGCAGAAATCAAAAAAATATCTGAGGTTTGTCGTAAACACGGTATTTTGTTTATGATCGACGCTTCTCAGTCGGCGGGACATATAGATATAGATGTGGAAAGAGATGGTGTTGATATTCTTGCATGTTCAGGACACAAAGGTCTTTTCGGACCACAGGGAACGGGTGTTTTGTATATAGCAGACGGAAATAAAACGGATACTGTTATAGAAGGTGGAACAGGAAGCTTTTCAAATGTGGATACTCAGCCTGAAGAATTGCCGGACCGCTTCGAAACCGGAACGCTTAATGCGCCAGGGATAGGCGGCTTGTCTGCGGGAGTTAGTTATATACTTGATAAGGGAATTAAAAACATAAGGGAATATGAAGAAGTAATGATTGAAAACCTTATTTGCGGATTGGAATCAATCCCTCATGTTGAAGTTTATGGAAATTGTGACTGTAAAAAAACTTCCGGTGCAGTTGGATTTAATGTTTCAGGAATCGATTGTATTAACCTTTGTTCGATGCTTGACGAAAAGTACGACATTATGCTGAGGGGAGGGTTACATTGTTCGTATCTTGCTCATAAAACAATAGGAACATCGGAAAAAGGATGTGCACGAGCAAGCGTAAGCTTTTTTAATACTCCTGGTGAAATAAATTATTTCCTCAATGTCATTGACAAAGTGAGTAAAAAATACTATAATTGAGTTAATTGTAAGTTGGAAAAGGAGCTGGCGTATGGAAAAAATAATATCGTTTTTTGCCAGTTATATAAATGCTTTTAAATTGAATGACTTGTTTGATATATTTATAGTTACCCTTGCTGTGTACTGGATTATAAAGTTTCTCAGAGAAACAAGAGCAGTGCAGCTGACTAAGGGTATTGTTGTTTTGCTTATAATAACTTATCTGAGCGGAATTCTTAAGCTTAATGTAGTGAACTATCTGCTTTCTAATGCGGTTCAGGTGGGGCTGCTTGCTTTGATTATTGTTTTTCAACCGGAATTCAGACATGTGCTTGAACAGGTCGGAAGAACGAGGCTTGGTGATTGGATGAGTTTTAATAACAACTCAAATAGCGATGAAGTTGATGTAATCGACGAGATTTGTAACGGAATGGATGTGCTTTCCAAAAGAAGAATCGGTGCTTTGATTGTACTTGAAAGAAAAACGAAACTCGGGGATGTTACCAGAACCGGTAAAATAATTGAAGCTAATGTGCAGGCCGATCTGCTTATAAACATTTTTTATCCTAACACTCCGCTTCATGATGGCGCGGTGATAATTGAGGATAATAAAATAAAAGCAGCAGGATGCCTTCTTCCTTTGTCTCAGAACAACACACTCAGTACAGAACTTGGAACGAGACACAGAGCAGCAATAGGTATGTCGGAAAATTCCGATGCACTTGTTCTGGTTGTTTCTGAGGAAACAGGAAAGATATCTGTTGCTAAAAGCGGAACTCTGACGAGAAATTTCACAAAAGAGTCTTTGAAAAGATATCTCGAAAAAACTCTTATTAACAGTGAAAATCAAAAACAGTCCGCTTTTGCCAAACTCAGGGCAAGGGGGAAATAACTGTGAATACAAAAAAGTTTTTTTCAAATGAAACAGTTATCAGAATGGTTTCTCTTCTTATTGCCGTAATATTGTGGATGTATGTTGTAAGTGTTAAAAATCCTCAGATTACTACAACTGTGAGAAATGTACCTATTCAGATTACAAATATAGAAAATGTTGAAAACAACGGACTTGAGATAATCAGTATGTCTGATGATAAAATTGACGTAAGAATTTCCGGCAGAATGTTTGATGTGTCAGACGTTACCGTGGAGGATATTTTGGTTCAGCTCGATGTTTCGAATGTTTATTCGGCTAATAATTATTATATTACACCTGATATTAAGCTTAGTGCTAATGGAGTTTCTGTTGTGAGCACGAGCGTTGATAGTGTTAACGTTTATGTGGATTATATTTCAAGAGTTGAAAAGGACATAATAATAGAAACTGTCGGCGAAGCTGATAAGGGCTTCAGGGTGTCTGAAGTGTACAGCGCAAATAATAAAGTAATAGTATCAGGTCCTCAAAGCATTATAAACAGAATAGAAAAGGTTAAAGCTGTTGTTGATATTTCGGGAGCTTCAGAAGACTTAAATAAGGTTTGTCAGGTGAAACTTTATTCTTCAAATAACGAAGAAATTGTTTCTGACAAAATCAAACTTTCTGTTACAGATATTTCGGTGACAGTGAAATTTGGATATTCGCAGATGCTTCCTGTTGTTCTTGATTTACAGAATATACAGACAACCGAAGATTTTTCTGTTGAAGCGTATAATCTGAATCCTTCTGTTTATGAAATAGAAGTGCATGGTGAAAGGGCACATATAAAAGAAATTTCACAGATTACAGCAGTTGTAGAACCTGTCCCTACAGATGACGAAGAACAACTTCTTGCAAATGAATGGAAAGCGACACTTGTTATACCTGAGGGAATAACAGTTAAAGATTCTGTGACTGAAATTACAGTTAAGTTTGAAAAGAAATAAGGAGAAGTAATATGGGAAAGTTATTTGGTACTGATGGCGTAAGAGGAATTGCCAATTCTGAAATTTCCTGCAATCTTGCTTTTAAAATCGGCCAGGCGGGAGCTTATGTTCTTGCTAAAAGATTTAACTCAAAGCCTCAGATTGTAGTTGGAAAAGATACAAGAATATCAGGCGATATGCTTGAGAGCGCCCTTATTGCGGGTTTTTGCTCAGTGGGAGCAAATTCTATAAAACTTGGTGTTATTCCGACACCTGCAGTTGCATATCTTACCAGAATGTATAAGGCTGATGCAGGTGTGGTTATTTCTGCTTCACATAATTCAATGGAATATAACGGAATCAAATTTTTCAATGCGCACG
Organism: Clostridia bacterium; assembly: GCA_045605445.1. Lineage (GTDB taxonomy): Bacteria > Bacillota > Clostridia > RGIG6154 > RGIG6154 > CAZMHL01. Next base: position 48,750 of record JAZUPZ010000047.1, read on the forward strand.
GCTATAAGCTCAGTGATGACATTGAAGCTGAAATTGAAGATCTGATTCTCAATGATAAACTTAAAGATATTCCGTTGTGTATCGGCAAAGATGTGGGTAAGGTTGTAAGGGAAGAATCCGGTATTGTAGACTATGTCAGATTTGCAAGAAGCACAATTGATTGTGATTTGACCGGATTGAAAATTGCAGTTGACTGTGCCAATGGTGCTACATACCAGGTTGCAGGAAGAGCTTTGGCGAAACTTGGTGCATCTCTTGTTGTTATAAACAATTTTCCGAATGGCAGAAATATTAACGATAAATGCGGTTCTACTTATATGGAACAGCTTCAGGGAATTGTAACCGGAACCGGAAGTGATGTTGGTATCGCTTTTGATGGCGACGGAGACAGAATGCTTGCCGTAGACGAAAAAGGAAATGTTGTAGACGGCGATCAGATTATGGCAATCTGTGCAAAAGAAATGCTTAAGGAAAATAAATTGACAAACAATACTGTTGTTGCAACGGTTATGAGTAACCTCGGACTTACACTTGCCGGGGAAAAACACGGTTTTAACGTTCTTCAGACTGCAGTTGGCGACAGATATGTTCTTGAACAAATGTTAAAAACCGGAGAAAGAATTGGCGGAGAACAGTCCGGTCATGTAATTTTTCTTGATTATAATACAACCGGTGATGGTCTTATATCAGCACTTCAGCTGCTTTCTATAATGAAAAAGACCGGCAAAAAGCTCTCGGAACTTTGTGAAGTAATGACAGTTCTTCCTCAGTGTATGAAAAGTGTCAGAATTGACAATGCAAAAAAAGCTTTACTTTCAGGCGACGAAGCGATTCAGTCTAAAATAAAGTCAACTGATGAAAAACTTAAAGGTAGAGGAAGAGTGCTTGTAAGAGCATCAGGAACCGAACCCGTAATCAGAGTTATGATTGAGGGCGATGATCAGGAAGAAATCAAAACTTATGTTGAAGAGATTTCTGCATTGATTGAAGAAAGACTTAAATAATGTATATAATCTGCCGTATTTTATACGGCAGATATAGAAAAATCATAGGAGAATATAAAGCGCCGGAACTCATATGAGTTGACGAGGATGAGGTTTATCGAATTTTCGGCGGATGCCTCACGGTTCGTGTATAACTGGTTAAAAACGAACAAAACCCGAAAGTGATTTCAGGGACAAATATCGTTTTAATACATAAGTAATTTCATTGTTGCCTATGGATAATGGTTACTAATATAGACAAAATGAAAGGAATTATTATTATGTGTGGTATTACCGGCTATGTAGGACAAAAACAGGCTAAAGACATCCTGTTGAAAGGATTGGAAAAACTCGAGTACAGAGGTTATGACTCAGCAGGAATATGCGTTGTGGGGAAGGAATCTCTTAAAAGCTCAAAGGTTAAGGGAAGACTTGCAAACCTTATGGAAAAAACTTCTGCAGAAGATATGACAGGAACAGTTGGAATAGGTCATACCAGATGGGCAACTCATGGTGCTCCGACTGAAATCAACTCTCATCCTCATTTTTCAAATGATGGAAATTTTGCAGTAGTTCACAACGGAATTATTGAAAATTATCTTGAGTTAAGAGCATTTCTTACAGAAAAAGGTTTCAGCTTTCTTTCTGAAACTGACACAGAGGTTGTTCCTCAGTTGCTTCAGTATCATTATAACGGAGATATTTTTGAAACTTTAACCAAGGTTGTCGGAATGCTTGAAGGAGCATATGCTCTCGGTGTTGTAAGTACTTATGAACCTGAAACATTATATGCAGTAAGAAAAGACAGTCCTCTTATTGTCGGACTTGGTGAAAATGAAAATTTTATTGCATCTGATATACCTGCAATCTTGGAACATACCAGAAGTATATATCTTCTTGAACAGGGTGAATATGCAATCCTCACAAAAGATAAAGTTGAAATTGTAGATAAGAACAAAAATAGTATCAGCAAGGAAGTTTTTGAGGTTAACTGGGATGTTTCATCTGCAGAAAAAGACGGTTATGATTTCTATATGCTTAAAGAAATTATGGAGCAACCGAAAGCTGTAAACGATACAATAATGCCCAGAATTAGCGGAAACAGAATAAATATGAGCGAAATCGATCTTACCGACGATTACTTTAAAAATCTGAAAAAAGTATATGTTATTGCCTGTGGAAGTGCATATCACGTAGGTCTTGTAGGAAAGAATATAATAGAAGGAATCGCAAGAGTTAATACAGAGGTTGATCTTGCTTCTGAATTCAGATATAGAAAACCTATTATAAATGAAGGCGATCTCGTTATTGTAATAAGCCAGTCCGGCGAAACCTCGGATACTCTTGCGGCACTAAGATATGCAAAAGAGTACAAGGCAAATATTTTATCAGTAGTAAATGTTAAAGGAAGCTCAATTGCCAGAGAGTCTGATAATGTAATTTACACTCATGCAGGTCCGGAAATTGCAGTTGCCACAACTAAAGCTTATAGTGCCCAGATGCAGGTTATGATACTTCTCGGTCTTCATATGGCACATGTAAGAGGTTGTATAGATGATGCAACTCTTGAAAATATGGTTGCGGAAATGAAATCTGTTCCTGAAAAAATCAGAAAACTTACAGCAGACGTAAAACAATATGAAGAATTGGGCAATAAATTTAAAGATTGTTCAAATGTATTCTTTATCGGTAGAGGTCTTGACTATTCAATAGCAATGGAAGGTTCCCTCAAACTGAAAGAAATTTCATATATTCACTCAGAAGCATATGCGGCAGGAGAACTTAAACATGGAACAATATCTCTTATAGAAGACGGAACGCTTGTATTTGCTCTTGCAACTCAGGATGAGCTTTTTGAAAAAATGCTCAGTAATATAAAAGAAGTAAAAGCAAGAGGAGCTTATGTAATTGCAGTTGCTACCGAAGGTCATAAAGATATTGCAAAAGAAGCCGACAGTGTTATATATATTCCGAAAACTTTCAAAGAATTAAGAGGTGCTCTTGAAATTGTTCCTCTGCAGCTTATTGCATACTATATTTCCTATGCTAAAGGTCTCGATGTAGATAAACCGAGAAATCTTGCTAAATCTGTAACAGTTGAGTAATTAAATATTGACTTATTTTGAGTTTTTTTGTATAATATTTCTATACTTCGTGAATTTGGGAGGAAATATATGATATCTGCTGAAGTTGTAATTAAAAATAAAGTTGGAATTCGTTCAAAGCCTGCAACATGTTTCGTTCAGAAAGCAAATGAATTTAAATGTGGAATGTTTATTGAAAAAGATTCAAAAAAAGTTAATGCAAAGAGCTTGCTCGGGGTATTGTCATTAGGAGTTCTTCAGGGAACAGAAATAAGAATTATTGCTGATGGTGTAGACGAGGAAGCTGCTATTGAGGCTATGAAAACTTTAATTGAATCCAACTTTGCAGAATGATAATTGTTAGTTAATTATACCCACATTTGTGGGTATAATTTTTTTGGAGGTGATACGGATGGTTGATAATGAATTTTTGAAAAGTTTGCCGATGGAACCGGGCGTCTATATAATGAAAAATATTAATGATGAAATAATTTATGTAGGTAAAGCCAAAAAACTCAGAAACAGAGTTAATCAATATTTTGTTGCAAACTCCGGGCATACTCCTAAAGTAAGAGCAATGGTAAATAATGTTGATCATATAGATTACATTGTGACTAATTCTGAAACCGAAGCTCTTAATCTTGAATGTTCGTTGATAAAAAAACATCTGCCTAAATACAATATTCTTCTTAAGGATGATAAAACTTATCCGTATATTAAGGTTACAAATGAGACTTTTCCAAGAATTGAAATAGTAAGAAGAGTTGAAAATGATAAAGGTGAATATTTTGGACCTTATACAAGCTCATTGGCTGCGAAGGAAACTCTTGCTCTGCTGAAAAAGACTTTTGGTATAAGAGATTGCAAGAAAATTATCACAACTGACATGAAAGAAAAACCTTGTCTTAACAGCCATATCGGTATTTGCACAGCTCCTTGCAACGGAAAAATAACGCAGGAAGAATACAGAAAAAGAATAAATCAGGCAGTTTGTATTCTTAATGGGAATATTCATTCGCTTGTAGCGGAACTTAATAAAAAAATGAAATATGAAGCATCGCAGTTAAATTTTGAAGCGGCTGCGGAGCTACGTGACAGAATAAGTAATATAAAGAAAATCAATCAGTCTCAGATTGTTGTCAGCGCTGATAGTGTTGATGAAGATTTTATATATCTTTGCAGAGAAGATGGCAATGTCTGCATTCAGATGATGTTTGTGCGAAACGGTAAGGTGATAGATAAAAAGTCGTCTTTTCTCAAAAATGTTTCTGATGAAACCGACGAAAACATTTTATATGCTTTTATTTTACAGTACTATACAAAGTTCAGTATTCCGAGATATATCTACATTTCTTCTGATATAACTGATTTAGAAGTTGTATCGGAGTTTTTGTCTGAACTGAAGGGTAAAAAAGTATACATCAAAAAACCTGTAAGAGGGGATAAAAACAAACTTATGCAAATGGCCGCAAAGAATGCCGGCGAGAGTGTAAGGGTGAAAGAACTCTATAAAAAAGATAATACTGCGGCAATCGAACAGTTAAAGGATTATCTGAAACTTGATTTTCTGCCTGAACGTATAGAGGCGTACGATATTTCAAATACCTCCGGAAGTGAAACCGTTGCATCTATGATTGTTTTCAAAAACGGACTTTCGTCAAAAAAAGACTACAGAAAATTTAAAATGAAAGAAACGTCTAAAAGTGATGACTATGGGGCAATGTACGAGGTTATAAAGAGAAGATTTACACGAGCTCTGAATAAAGATGGTAAATTTTCAGAACTGCCTGATTTGATTTTTGTTGATGGAGGCATTGGGCAGATAAATTCGGCAGTTCGGGCATTGTCAGAATGCGAATTTAAAATTCCTGTATTTGGAATAGTAAAGGACGACAAACACAAAACAAGAGATATTATTTCCAATACAGAGGTTTATAATATTCCTATAGGCACAAAATGCTTTAAACTTGCAGTAAATATTCAGGACGAAATGCACAGATGTGCAATAACTTATCACAGAAACCTGAGAGAAAAGAGTAATTATAACAGCGAACTCAGAAAAATTGATGGTGTTGGTGAAAAAACTTTCAGATTGCTTCTTAAACATTTCAGGACAATTGAGAATATAAAAAATGCCGATCTCGAAGAGTTGAAGGCTGTAAAAGGTATAACTGCACCGACTGCAAAAAATATTTTCAACTTTTTTCAAAAAAGGGGTTGACAAAAGGCGTGGGGTGTAGTAAAATAATCGAGTTGTCGCTTGAAAAAAGCAAAATGTCAGCAAAGGAAAAAAAGCAGAAAAAAAGCTCAAAAAATGCTTGACAAAAGCTTTGGATTGTGATAATATATAAAAGCTGTCGCAAGACGGCAGCATCGGACTTTGA
>JAZUPZ010000048.1:0-30210 GCA_045605445.1 Clostridia bacterium
CTGCAGACCCGCAGGAAATCATAGATTTGTGCCTGTTTGTAGCGTCCGATAAGGGACAGTTTATAAACGGTGAAAATATTATGATTGACGGCGGAAGAAATGCTATGGGAAGGTGGAACTAATATGAAAAATAGCTTTTTAAATCAGAATCGTCCGTTGATTACAGGTATGATATTGAAGGATAATCCCGACAGCATAAGATTTGCGGTAAAGAATTCCATCTATGATGGAGCAGACTGTCTCGGCATACAGCTTGAATGTCTGAAAAAAGAATATAAAAGCGAAGAAAATTACGAAAAGATATTTGCTGCGTGTTCCGGGCACCCGATATATATAACCAATTACAGAGGGAATGAAAACAATGGATTTTCAGACGAAGAACTTGCAGACGGACTTTTAAAGGCACTGTCCTGCGGTGCAACACTTGGTGATGTTCCGGCAAGCTGGTTTGACTCAGATAGCGGAATGGGCATAGGTCTTGAGCTTTCTATGAAACATTCTGCCATTGATAAACAGATGCGTTTGATTGATAAAATTCATCAAATGGGAAAGGAAGCCTTAATGTCCTCCCATGTTTTGAAATTCGTCTCGGCAGAAACGGTTTTGGGAATTGCTTATGAACAACAACGGAGAGGCGCTGATATTGTAAAAATTGTAACAGCAGCAAATTCTGATGAAGAGCAAATTGAGAATTTAAGAATAACTACGTTGTTAAAAAAAGAATTAAAGGTTCCGTTTTTATTCTTATCCGGCGGTACACATTCTAAAATCCATAGAATGATTGGGCCTCAGCTTGGCTGTGTTTCTTATCTTGCAGTGAGAGAGCATGATGAACGAGCTGTTCCCACACAGCCTACAATAAAAGTGGCAAAGTCCGTGCGGGATAATTTTGATTATTTGCCGGATGTTATAGAGAAAGGATGTAAATTATGAAAGCAATACTTGTAAATAATGATAAGAGTTTAAGATGGGATGAGGTTCCGAATCCTGTTCTTACTGAAGATGAAGTTTTAATAAAGGTTGAATATGCAGCTCTGAATCGTGCAGACCTTATGCAAAGAGAGGGCGACTATCCACCACCTGAAGGCTGTCCGGAATGGATGGGGCTTGAGGTTTCAGGTGAAATTGTTGAAATGACAGAAGGTGCAAAAGCAAAATCAAATTACAAAATCGGCGATAAAGTTTGTGCACTGCTTGGTGGTGGCGGTTATGCAGAATTTGTTTCTGTCAGATTTGATATGTGTATGCCTGTACCAAAGAATTGTACAATGGCAGAAGCTGCGGCGATCCCCGAAGCATTTGCAACTGCATATTTGAAGCTATTTATTGAAGGTCATGCTAAAGCAGGTGATACATTGCTTATGCAGGCAGGAGCAAGTGGACTTGCCAGCGTTATTATCCCTATGGCAAAAGCATTTGGTTTGCGTGTTATTACAACGGTCATAAGTGATCCTAAAAACATTCAGCATCTTGGTGCCGACCTCGTAGTTGACACAAGAGTGCAAAACCTGCCTGAAATACTTAAAAAAGAAGAAGCTGAAGGCAGGGCTGTTGATATTGCTATTGACTGTCTTGGCGGTCAAAATCTTGGTGACTGTCTGCCATATGTAAAATATGGATGTCGTTGGATAGTAATTGCGGCTCTTGCCGGAGCAAATGCAACCATTGACCTTAAAAATATTTACAAAAAGAACATCAGAATTGTTGGCAGTACGCTTCGTTCACGCACTCCTGAAATGAAAGCTGAAATTCTCTCCAAGCTTGTCAGTGAAGTTTGGGAAAAGGTAGCGAACGGCGAGATAAAGCCTACCGTATATAAGGTTCTCCCGATTACAGAAGCCGAAGAAGCACACGATATTCTTTACCGTGGTGAAAATATAGGCAAGGTAGTGCTAAAGGTACAATGAAGATTGTAGCATTAAAATATGGAGAATCAGTATTCGGTGAAAACTATATTTTTAAAGGTGGTAGAAAAGATATTCTTTTGCCGATTTCATTCACAATCTATTTGGTACAAACCGAAAATAAGAATATACTTGTGGATGTAGGTTGCGATGATGGTGCAGGCTTTGAAATGTCGCTATTCAAAAAGCCGGTTGACGTATTAAAAGAATACGGTCTTTCTCCAAATGATATTACTGATGTTATCATTACACATTCACACCACGACCACATAGAAGCCATCAGGTATTATGAAAATGCCATTATACACATTCAAAAGGATGAATATGTTGCGGCAAAAAAGTACATTCCAACAAGTTTTGATGTTCATCTGATTGATGATGAATTTTCATTAGCGGAGAATTTAACTATAAAGAAAATAGGTGGACATTCTGTTGGTTCCTGTATCGTTTTAGCAGATAGCTATGTGCTGTGCGGTGATGAATGCTATTATGAAAAATGCTTAACGGACAAAATTTGTACAGGTTCATCCTATAACGAAGAAGTGAGTGAAAAGTTTATCGTAGAATTCAGCAAAAATAAATACATTCCTCTATTGTTTCATGATAGCAAAATTTTGCAAGGAAGGTTAGGTTATTCTATTATTAAAAACTAAATTCAAGAGGCGTGCCGATTTGATTTCGGCACGCCTCTTGAATATTTTTATACTTTCATGACACCATTTCTGACACCAATTTTTTACAAAATATATAGTGTTACACGGAGATATATAAACTTTCGCTTTTGTGAAATTACCTTGTTTATAGCCATTTAGAGAGATTTATAGGATATATAGATTTATATAAAACAGGTACATGAACGACTATACCTAATTTCATTTTTGTCACTCTTTCGTAAAAATTTCTTTAATATTATACAATAAAATTTAATATTGTGCAATAGCAAATTTAGTGGTATAATCTTAAAAGGTGATAAAATGCAAAGGTATAAATTACTTGTACTTAATAAAAATACAAAAATTACAAATAATCTTAAAACTGAACTGGAAAAAGAAGGTTTTGAGGTTTTCTTTGCTTTAGACGAAACAGAAGGGATAAAAACCTTTAAAGAAAAATCTCCCGCCCTTGTTTTGTGCTCCCTTTTGCCTGATTTTCTCAGATCGGTTTTTAAAATGAGCAGTATTCCCGTTATTGTTCTAGATGAAAGCACAGACCTTACCGATAAGGTTGTCTGCTTTGAAATGGGATGTGATGATTATATTACAGTTCCCTATGAAAGTAAAGAACTGGTTTGCAGAATAAAAGCGGTGCTCAGAAGATATAATTCAAGTATGAGGAATGAAAAGGTTCTGGTTTTTAACGGGCTTACGGTTGATCTTGACAGTTACTGTATTATAACAAACGGCAGAAAAAGGGATATTCCACCAAAGGAGCTTGAACTTTTGTATTACCTTGCTTCCAATCCGAATGTTACCTTTACGAGGGAACAGATTCTTGATAAAATCTGGGGCTTTGACTATTATGGAGATACAAGAACTGTTGACGTTCATATCGACCGTCTGAGAAAAAAGCTTAAGGGCTATGAAAATGATTGGAAAATAGATACGGTTTTTGGTGTCGGATATAAATTTACTGTAAATTAACATAATTATCACATTTTTTTCAAATTTAAGTATTAAAATAGAATCACAGGAGGTAATTGTTATGGACGAATACAACAATTTAAATAATGATGAAGAAATTATCAACGATGAGATTATAGAAACAGATTCAGAGGTGACCGATGAAGATGCAGGAGTGGTATTTTCCGACGAGCCTGCGGAAGAAATGATTTTTGAAGAACCGCAGAGTGAACCTCTGAAAAAGAAGAAGAGAAAAACAAATCCGGTGATTGTAATTTTATCGTCGGCTCTGGTTGTTTCAATGACCCTCGGAACAATTTTTGCTTTTAAGGTATATTCTCCAAAGGAAAAGCCTGATTCTGTTTTTCATTCATCAGATGCAAAAAACGATGGGGCGGGTAATGGACAAAACGGCGAACAGCTTGTTCTCGGAGGCAATCAGCTTACAACCGAGGCTGTTGCGGCAAAGGTAGGACCGTCTGTTGTGGGGATAGTAAATACAGGGGTAGCAATGAACTTTTTTATGCAGCAGGAAACCACCTCTACCGGTTCGGGAGTTATAATTACTCAGGACGGATATATTGTTACAAACTATCACGTTATTGAAAACAGCAGAGCTCTTCGTGTTATATTGAACACCGGTGAAGAGGTTGAAGCTACTGTTGTAGGCTTTGACGAAAGAAGCGACCTTGCGGTTCTTAAAATAGAAAAGAACGGACTTACTTACGCAACCTTTGGAGATTCTTCTCAGGTTATGGTAGGCGAAAGGGCAATTGCAATAGGAAATCCACTGGGAACAGAACTTATGGGAACTGTTACCCAGGGTATTATCAGCGCAGTTAACAGAACGGTTACTGTTGACAATAAAACGCTTACTCTTCTTCAGACCGATGCTGCAATCAACAGCGGGAATTCAGGTGGAGCTCTTGTTAATGCATATGGCGAAGTAATCGGAATTAACTCTGTTAAAATGGCGGCAACGGGAGTAGAGGGGATTGGATTTGCACTTCCTTCAAATACTGTTAAAACCGTAGTTGACGATGTGATAAAATACGGCTATGTAAGAGGAAGGCTTGTAATCGGCGTGTCGGGAACAAACATAACCGAAAAGCTTTCAGGATATTATAATCTGCCCATAGGCTTCTATGTAAGCGAGGTTATGCCGGGCTACGGAGCTTATCTTTCAGGAATTCGTGCCGGTGATGTAATTATAGCCTGCGACGGTGAAAAAGTTGAAACAATTGATGATATAAACGAAATCAGAGACAGACATAAAGTGGGTGACATAATGCAGATTACCGTTGCAAGAGGAGAAGAAGAGCTTACCTACGACGTTAAGCTTATGGAGGAAAGACCTGCAGAATGATAATTTAATATAAAAAATATAGAAACAGCGGAAGAAATTTTCGCTGTTTTTTCACATTAGAAATGTTGAAAAAAGGCTTTTTTTCTGTTATACTGAAATAAAAAGGAAAAAAGGAGGAGAAAAATGTATAAAAATGTTTTATGCATATTATTGTGTCTGATGCTGATGTTTTCATATGTTGCACAAGCGGCACCAACAGAGGTTTCCCTTGTTTTGAACGGCAAGAAAATAAAATCAGATGTTCCTCCTGTGATTGTTGATTCAAGAACTCTTATTCCTGTAAGAGCACTTTTTGAAAATATAAATGCAACTGTAAACTGGAACGATACAGAAAGAAAAGTTACAATCAAGTACAGCACAAAAACAATAGTGTTGAAAATAGATTCAAAAAATGCCACAATAAACGGCGTAGCAAAAAAAATGGACGTAGCCGCAGCAATTATAGATAACAGAACTATGATTCCCGTCAGGTTTGTTTCTGAAAATCTCGGGTTTGTTGTTGATTGGGACGATCCTACAAAAACCGTAACGGTAACAACCGGCTCAACAAACACTAATAAGCTTACAAATGTGTTTGTTACCGATGAAAGCAAAGGCAGTTATGTAACCTTAAAAGGTCTTGGCGGGCTTACTCCAAAGGTTTCAAAGCTTACCTCGCCAAACCGCCTTATATTCGATTTTTCCAGCACAACAATGGCATCTTCCGTAACTACGCTTACCGGCAAAAACAAATTTTTCAGCAAGGTTCGTGTTGCTCAGTTCAACACGGTAACAACAAGAGTTGTTCTGGATATGGACAAATTTTTGGAATATAAAATTAAAACTACAAATGGCGATCTGGTAATAAGCTTTGGTGAAACTTCTCTTGGCGGAATTTATGAATTTACTCAGCTTGCATCAAAGGCAAAGGGGAAAATTGTTATAATCGATGCAGGCCACGGCGGAAAAGATGTTGGAACAATAGGAAACTATGACGGGAAAGATGTTTATGAAAAGGATATAAACATTTTTGTTGCAAATAAGCTCAATGCTTTTCTTAAAAGCTGTGGTGTTACTACCTATATGATAAGGGCGGGGGATGCAACGGTTGATATTCTTGACCGTCCCAAAATAGCCAATGAAAAAGGCGGATATCTTTACCTTTCTGTTCATTGTAATGCGTCAGAAAACCCCGAAACAAATGGCGTTCAGATTTATTATTCCGAAAGCTGTGCAAAATTCGGTAATATGACAAACAGAGAACTTTCCTCTTTTTATTATAATAACATAGCTGAACTGGGGCTTAAAAAAGCAGGAATGGTGGACAATCCCAGATATATAGTAATTTACAAAAGCGAAATGCCCTCTATAATAATAGAAAATGCTTTTGTTTCAAATGAAGAGGATCTTGAAAAGCTTATGGACGATAATTTTAAAACTGACCTTGCGGCGGCAATATGTGAGGCAACAATAACAGTTCTCAATAAATCAGTTGAATAAATTTTTGTCATACTCCTGAAAGGAAAAACTTTCGGGAGTATGTTTTTTTAAGAATATAGTTATATAATTGATACGATAATTATATTGAAAAACAAGCGCTTATAATATATAATAATATAAAATGATATCTTTGAGATATGAATGTCCCCAAATATAAAATTTGTGTCTGAAAGTATATGGAAAAGCATTGTAAAATATGATACTCTTACAATGAATATTTGTAATAAAGGGAGGAAATTAAATGAAAAAGATTGTTGCAATGTGCATAGTGTTATCCTTGCTTTTGTCACTGTCAACAGGTGCTTTGGCGGCACGCTTTGGTACTGTTGAAAAAAACGAAGCAGAAACACTTAAAGTTCTTTCTTCAAAAGGAGAGTATTCAACAATTTCCGCAGGCGGATTTTCGGGCGGAAGTGCAGTTGAACTTAATGTAACAAAATATGATGACTGGCTGAATAATGATTACATCAGATTTGCAGTACCTGTTAATCAGAGAGCAATATTTAACATTAAAGTAGGTGTTAAAAAAGGTCCTGATCAGGGTATTATGCAGCTTTGGTTCTCTGATGTTAATGAAAGAATCGGTGAAAAGATTGACCTTTATTCGCCGAGCGAAGAATATACAGAGATAAATCTTGGCGATTTTCCCTGTAATATTCAGTACTCAGGAAGATGGTTTGAATTCAGAGTTGATGGCAAAAATCCTGCATCATCCGGTGCAAAAATAAATATTGACTATGTAACTCTTTCTTATGCAAGAGCATACGAGGCTATAGCCGCTGAAATTCCATACCTTGATGGCAGCGCTCCCGTTGCTTATGGTGATGAGCCTTATGCGTGGCAGCAGGTAATGGAAGGCGGAACGGGAGCTTCAACTCACGTTATGTTCCACCCTACAGAAAAAGGTCTTGTTTACCTTGGAACAGATATGGGCGGTATGTACAGATGGAATGATGATACATATACCTGGACACCGCTTATTGATACAATTGCAGATGAAAAACACGGTCACTGGCTTGGGGTTGACAGTATAGCACCCGACCCGAATAACCCTGATATTGTATATGCTGCGGTGGGAACCAACCCAAATAAAGGCGTAGCTCATCTTGGTGCAGTTATTAAATCCTATGACCGGGGGGATACCTGGGTTGAAACAGGTTTTACAGGTTATTTTGGTGCCAACTTTAATCAAAGAAGTGTTGGTGAATGCGTAGGTGTTGACCCGGGAAATTCAAATAATGTATGGGTAGCATCATATAACGGTGGCGGTCTTGTAAGAAGTTATGACGGACTTAAAACATGGGAAAATGTAGAACTTCCCGTTGAACTCAGCGGCTATACGATAATTCCAAGAGTAATTGCCTTTGACCCTACAACCAAAACACCAAACGGATGTACAAGAATATATGTTTCAGTTTATGGCATCGGACTTCTTGTTTCAGAAGATGGTGGAGAAACCTTCTCTGTTATTGAAAATTGTCCTGCAAAGAATGTTTATCACGTGAGGTTTTCAAACGACGGAACAACAGCGGTTTCTACTTCAATAGGCTTGTTTATATACAACAGAAAAGACGGAAGCTGGAAAGAAATTTCTCCCGTTCACGGTAAAAAATTCACTGAAGTTGCAATTTCACCAACCGATCCTAATTATATGATTACATCATGGAACTACGGACCGGTAGGTTCTTACGGACAGTATTTTTACTACACAAGAGACGGTGGTAAAAACTGGACTCTTATAAATGATAACGCAATTAAAGCTCACTATGTTCCCCGTGTTGAATACGGTGGATTCTGGGCTAATGTTAACGATATTGCAATTGATCCCTTTAACGAATCAAGAGTTTTCGTTGCAGGCTGGCAGAACTTCTATATGACAGAAGATATCTTTGCTGAAAAAACTGTGTGGACAAACTACACAAGAGGAATTGAACACGGTTGTATAACCAATATGATTTCTCTTCCTGTTGGTGCAAGACTTATAGTTTCTTCTTATGACTACAGTGCAGGCAGATTTACAGATGTAACACAGTACTGTGATGAAATGCTTCCGCCAAAAGAAACAAACCCTGCCAGAATGTCTTTCAGCGAAAACAACCCGAATTTCATTGTAAGAGCAGGTAAGGGTTACGGTGCATACTCAACAGATAACGGAATTAACTGGAGATCTCTGGGAACATTTCCTGAAGATTTAGATGGTAAGGATATAACTGATGTTGTTGTTTCATCAGATGTTCACCCTGAAACAGGAAATCCTGCAATTTTAATCGTATCACCGAGCCGTGTTCCATACGTAACCTTTGACCTTGGTGAAACCTGGATTAAGTCAAACGGTCCTAAAATGTCAGGAGATAAATGGTCAAGAAATAAATATAGTGCGGCAGATCCTAAATCTCCCGAAACCCTATATGTTCTGGCATCAAACGGTTCTCTTTACAGAAGTGATGACTTTGGTCTTAACTTCAGCGAAATCACAAGCTTTGGTGATAAATTAATATTAAATTCAGATAATATAAGAGCATCTTTTGGTAAGGGCGCAGGCATATTCTTTTCCGGTTCAGGAAAGCTTTACCGTTCAACAACCAAAGGGGAACTCTGCAAAGAAATCGGCGACTTTACATCAATAAAAGATTTTGCTCTTGGCAAAGAAAAAGACGAAAATTCTCCCGCAACTATTTATGTTTTCGGCACAAGAGAAAACGTAACAGGTATTCACAGAAGCACAGATAACGGTGTAACCTGGGATGTGATTTATAACGATGCAACTGCAAAATACAAGCTTACAACCACAATGGTAATGTGCGCAGACAGACAGACTTTCGGTGTTGTTTATGTAGGTTCATCAGGACGTGGAATAAAATACGGCGTTCCGAGAGATGCAGAAAACATTTTCTATACAAATAAAGACGATGCTGTAAAGGTTATGATTAACAATCAGCTTGAAATCTTTGACGTTGAACCGCAGCTTATAAATGACAGAACAATGGTTCCAATGAGAAAAATCTTTGAAGACGTCGGCGCAGTTGTTGAATGGGACGATGCAACTCAAACAGTTACGGCAACAAGAAAGGTTTCCGATAATTACGGTATTGATACTACAACAGTTAAGCTTACAATCGGAAGCAATAAAATTACAATCAACGGAGTTGAACAGGAAATGGATATTGCTCCTGTAGTTATAAACGGAAGAACTCTTGTTCCTGTAAGATTTATTTCCGAAGCTCTTGGCGCTAAAGTTGACTGGATTGACGAAAAACAGCTTGTTAAAATTACAATTTAATTAAACTATAACCTAAAAACCTTCCTTTCATAAAATGAAAAGGGAGGTTTTTTATGATTAAAATTGCTGATTACAGTATTTTAGATACAACAACTTCAACTCCTGCAAGGGAAGTTATAAGCTATGGCGTTAAAATGCTTGATGCTCCGTCAGAATGGCGGGAAACAATGGGAGAGGGTATTAAAGTCGGTGTTATTGATACAGGAGTAGATTATAATCACGAGGACTTAAAAGGAAGAATAAAAAAAGCTGCCAATTTTACAAAAGAGGCAGATTATGATACAAACGGTCACGGAACTCACGTTTGCGGAATAATTGCGGCAAACAAAAACAATATCGGGGTTGTAGGTGTAGCTCCTCTTTGCGAGCTTTATGTTGCAAAAGCTTTCGGAGAAAATGGAAATGCAGATACAACCGGTATTTATCAGAGCATAATGTGGCTGATAAGCGAGGGCGTTGATGTTATAAATATGTCCTATTCTTCGCCATCTCCCGGGGAAATGGAAAAATATGCCGTTAACGAATGTGTTAAAAGAGGAATAATAACTGTTGCCGCGGCAGGAAACAACGGAGGTAAAAACAGTATAATGTATCCGGCAAAATATGAGGGAGTTATTGCGGTTACTGCGGTTGATATAAATAAAAAACACGCAGAGTTCAGCTCTGCAGGAAAAGAGGCATATATTGCTGCTGCAGGTACAAAAATAATTTCAACCTATAAGAATAATTCTTATGCAGTTTTAAGCGGAACATCTATGGCAACCCCGCTTATAACAGGCGCAGTTGCTCTTCTCCATAGCAAAGCTTTAAAAAGATTTGGTAGGAAATTAACAATTCCCGAAACGAACACAGTTCTCGGTATTTATGCCGATGATATCAATAATAACGGCAAAGATAACGAATACGGTTACGGAATATTTTCCTTCGGCAGACTGTATTGAAAAAGAGGTGCGAATGCACCTCTCAGACTGTCGAAAAAGTCGGGTTACCGCAAAAAAAAATTAAAAGTGTAGGGTTTGGCGATTTTCAACAAACCGCAATCGAATATTAAAAACAGAGCTGTTTCTTCCTGAAAAGAGGCTCTGTTGCTTGCTTTTCACCGAAATGAGCCTTGCCGTACCAGAAGTACTGCCTGCGTCCATTTCGGCGAAATACACCTTCCTTTTTCATTGTCTGCCAGCGTGTCGATAAACTTATCGATACGCTTAAGAGGTGCGAATGCACCTCTTAAATGTTTTTTGGACAAATTTCATTTACGGGACAGTTTTCACAGTCGGGTTTTCTTGCGTCACAGTATTTTCTGCCGTGAAGAACAAATTGATGGCAAAGTCTTGACTGCTTTTCGTCCGGAACAATTTTTTTAAGCTCAAGCTCAATTTTGTAAGGGTCTTTTGTTTTAACCAGCTTCATTCTGTTGGTTAATCTTATTGCATGCGTGTCAACTACAACCGCAGGCTTGTTAAAGGCATCACCAAGCACAAGGTTTGCGGTTTTTCTTCCTACGCCGTCAAGAGTTAAAAGCTCTTCCATAGTGTCGGGAACTTCGCCTCCGAAATTTTCGGAAATTTTTTTACAGCAGGCAATAAGGTTTTTGGATTTGTTTTTGTATAACCCAAGAGATTTTATGATTTCTTCAACATCTTTTAATTCTGCATTTGCATAGTCGTCACAGGTTTTATATTTATTAAATAAATCTTTTGTAACAATGTTAACTCTTTCATCCTTGCACTGTGCTGAAAGCTGAGTCGCAATAAGAAGCTCAAGGGGGTTACTGTATGTTAATGAACATTCTGCATCGGGATATTCTTTGTCAAATATTTCAATAAGCTTTGATATAAAATCCTTTTTTATCATACTTTTCGCCTCCAAAGGGTTATTTTATCATACGGAACACTTAATTTCAATAACAGACTTTACTTTTTTGTGCAAAAATAGTATAATATTTGTACTATTTGAAAGGAGATGCCTATGAATACTCCACTTGCAGACAGAATAAGGCCCGGAAGAATTGAAGATGTAGTCGGCCAGTCCCACTTGATAGGTGAGGGCAAGGTTTTGTCTGCTCTTATAAAAAAAGGCGATGTACCAAACCTTATTTTTTACGGACCTTCAGGAATAGGAAAAACAACAGTTGCAAATATAATTGCCGCAAATTCCAATAAAAAAATGTATAAGCTTAATGCAACAACCTGTTCTGTTTCCGATGTAAAGAGCATAATAAATGAGGTTGACAGTATGATTGCATACGATGGGGCGCTTCTTTATTTAGATGAAATTCAGAATTTCAATAAAAAGCAGCAACAGTCTCTTCTTGATGTTATTGAAAAGGGAAAAATAACCTTAATTGCAAGCACAACTGAAAATCCTTATTTTTATATTTATAACGCACTTCTTTCAAGATGCAGCGTTTTCGAGTTCAGACCTATAATGCCCGATGAAATTGTAAAGGCTTTAAAACGTGCCTGCAAAATTCTTGAAGAGGAAAATAACGTAAAAATAGAAATCTCCGAAGATGCCCTTCTTCATATTGCTAATGTTTCAAACGGAGATATAAGAAAGGCAATGAACAGTCTGGAACTGGCTTTTTCTCTAAATGCTTATTCAACAGAGGATAAAATTGAAATAACTCTTGAAAATGCAGTTGAGGTTACCCAGAGGTCGGCGTTTAAATACGACAAGGATGGGGATAACCACTACGATGTTTTGTCGGCATTTCAGAAATCCATAAGGGGAAGCGATCCTGATGCGGCAGTTCATTATCTTGCCCGTCTTGTGGTTTCTCAGGATTTGCAGTCAATAGTAAGACGTCTTATGGTTATAGCCTCCGAGGATATCGGACTTGCATATCCGATGGCGGCAACAATAGTAAAATCCTGTTGCGACAGCGCACTTCAGCTGGGATTTCCGGAAGCAAGAATTCCTCTTGCTCAGGCGGTACTTCTCCTTGCCAATGCGCCTAAGTCGAATTCAGCGGTTTGCGCTATCGACGATGCCATTGCTGATATAAACAGCGGAAATGTAGGGGAAATACCACTTCATCTTAAGGATGCACATTACGGCGGAGCTTCAAAGCTTGGCAGGGGTATTGAATATAAATATCCTCATGCCTTTGAAAACAACTATGTAAAACAGCAGTATCTTCCGGATAAATTAAAATCCCGGACGTATTATCACCCGGGAAATAATAAAAACGAACAGCTCACAAAAGAGTACTGGAAAAATATTAAAGAATAATGGGAGAGGTTGTTAAATCAACCCTTCCTTTTTTGTTGCCTAAAACAGAAAAATAAATGTCGGAGGCAAGAAAATCCTTTTCTATTTGAGGAACAATTTCCTTGAATTCATAGGCGGAGGAAGCCTTTGTAATAATGGGGAGAGGCGAGGTTTCTTTTATTTCCTTAAGAATTGAAAACCCCTTTTGGTTTGCTGCAAGCACTCTTATATATAAAGGCTTTTCGGAAATGTTATCTTTTTTGACTCCAAGTAAAATGTTGAATAACATTCTTGAAATACTGCTGTAGGTATATCTTTTTGATTTTATGTTTTTTATAAGAATATCGAGAGTTTCGCTTTCATAAACTGCGTCTTTTATGCGGTGTTCAAGCCCTTCTCTTATTTCGCAGTATTCTGAAAGCTCGGTGGTGCTTTTGCTCATTATTGCATATTTTATAAGGCTGAAGAATTTTTCTCCCTCCGTAAAGCTGATGAAATCATTAAGAATATTTTCGGGAACAAGCCCGGAAATATCTCTGTTTTCCTGAAGGGCAAATCTTATTGCTTTTGCCGATGCTGAATTTTCGTTTATTTCCCGGCTGTTGTATTTAGAGGACTCTCTTCTGATAAACAGGGGAGTTATGCGGGAGTTGGTTTTTTCAATTGCTTTTATATATTCAAGGGCAAGGATGTTGTTCGGTTTGTCAAGAACATCGCTTTTTAAAAGTGACTGTCTTGCAACGGCAAAGTTAACTCCCGATTTTAAGGTGCTTTGAAGCTTTTGTCTGTCAAGCTCCTTTAGTTGGCTGTATGTGTTATAAATTTCCTCTTCACTGTTTTCTGCTCCGAAGGAAATAAAATCGGCATTAACGGCGTTAAGAAGGCTTATGCCACCCAGGGCAAATCTTTCGGCAGATGCCATAGAAAATTCCAGAGGGAGCTCTATAGCAAGGTCAACTCCGTTTTTAACGGCGTGTGCCGCTCTTGTCCATTTGTCAAAAATGGCAGGAGCACCTCTTTGAACGAAGTTTCCGCTCATAATGCAAATAACTCCGTCGGGGTTCAATTTTTCTACAGAACTTTTAATATGATGAATATGTCCGTTGTGCAACGGATTGTATTCTGCAATTATGCCGAGGGTATTCAACAAATCACCTCCAAAAAGTAATTTATATAGTAATTGTAGCATAAAATAGTGAAAAATGCTATTGAAAATTTGCAAAAATTGTTATATAATGTAAAAGTTAGATGATAATATTATTATTTACATAGGAGGATGTATTTATGAGTACGTTTTTAGACAGAATAAAAGAAAGAGCAAAAGCAGACAAAAAAACAATCGTTCTTCCTGAATCAATGGACAGAAGAACCTTTGAGGCAGCTGCAACAATTTTAAAGGAGGATATTGCTGATATTATAATTATCGGTACTCCTGCAGAAGTAGAAGAAAACAGCAAAGGTCTTGATATTTCAAAGGCTACTATCATTGATCCTTTCACTTATGAAAAAACAGAAGATTATATCAATCTTTTTGTTGAACTCAGAAAAGCAAAAGGACTTACATATGAAGAAGCCAAAAAACAGGCACTTTCAGATTATATGTACTATGCGTGTCTTATGGTTAAAGCAGGAGATGCAGACGGTGTTGTTTCAGGCGCTTGTCACTCAACTGCAAATACATTAAGACCAAGCCTTCAGATAATCAAAACAAAACCGGGCGTTAAACTCGTTTCTGCATTCTTCGTAATGGTAGTTCCAAACTGTGAATACGGTGCTGACGGAACATTTATTTTCGCAGACAGCGGACTTGAACAGAATCCTGATCCTGAAAAACTTGCTGCAATTGCATCCTGCTCAGCAGAATCCTTTGAATTGCTTGCAGAAAAAGAAGCAATCGTTGCAATGCTTTCTCATTCAACAAAAGGCAGTGCAAAACACGCTGATGTTGACAAAGTTGTTGAAGCAACAAGAATCTGTAAAGAAGCTAATCCTGACCTTAAGGTGGACGGTGAACTTCAGCTCGATGCTGCAATCGTTCCGAGCGTAGGATCTTCAAAGGCTCCTGATTCAGATGTTGCAGGAAAAGCAAACGTTCTTGTGTTCCCTGACCTTGATGCAGGTAATATCGGATATAAACTCGTTCAGAGACTTGCAAAGGCAGAAGCTTACGGTCCTGTTACCCAGGGTATTGCAATGCCTATTAACGACCTTTCAAGAGGATGCTCAGCAGATGATATCGTTGGTGTTGTAGCAATAACATGTGTTCAGGCACAGGCAAATAAATAAGAAAGAAGGATTAAAATGAAAATACTTGTTATAAATGCAGGAAGCTCATCTCTTAAATATCAGCTTATCGATATGGATGGCAACGTAGTTGTAGCCAAGGGTTTGTGCGAAAGAATCGGAATTGAAGGTTCACTTTTAAACCATCAGGCAAAGGGTGAAAAATTCCCGATTCCTACAGAAATGAAAAATCATTCTGATGCAATCAATGCTGTTATTTCTGCACTTACAGATGCAGAACACGGCGTAATTGAAAATATGAGCGAAATTTCAGCAGTAGGACACAGAGTTGTTCACGGCGGTGAAGAATTCAGCAAATCTGTAATTATTACAGAAGCTGTTAAAAAGGCTCTTGAAGCCTGCATCGAACTTGCTCCGCTTCACAATCCTCCGAACCTTATCGGAATCGAAGCTTGCGAAAAGGTAATGCCGGGAGTTCCTCAGGTTGCAGTGTTTGATACAGCTTTCCATCAGACAATGCCCGCTGCATCTTATCTTTATGCTCTTCCATATGAATATTACAAAAAATATAAAGTAAGAAGATACGGCTTCCACGGTACTTCTCATAAGTATGTTACAAAAAGAGCTGCAGCAATGCTCGGTAAAAACGAAGATGAAGTAAATTTAATTACATGCCATCTCGGAAACGGTTCTTCAATCACAGCTGTAAAGAACGGTAAGAGCTTTGATACAACCATGGGCTTTACTCCTCTTGCAGGTACTCTTATGGGAACAAGATGCGGAGATATCGACCCTGCTATCGTAACTTATCTTATGGATAAGGAAAAACTTACAACAAAAGAAATTAACGATATAATGAATAAAAAATCAGGTATCTACGGCGTGTCCGGCGTAACCAGCGACTTCAGAGATGTTGCGGAAGCTGCCGGAGAGGGTAACATTCAGGCAAAAGAAGGTCTTGAAATGTTCTACCATCAGATCAGAAAATTCATTGGTGGTTATGCAGCGGCTCTCGGAAGAGTTGATGCGGTTGTATTCACAGCAGGTATCGGTGAAAACGACAGCACACTGAGAAAAGAAGTTGCAGGAAACCTTTCAATTCTCGGACTTGGAATAAATGAAGAAAAGAACAAGGAAAGAGGAAAGGAAATTGATATATCCTCAGAAGATGCAAAAGTTAAGACATTTGTTATTCCTACAAATGAAGAACTTATGATTGCATTGGAAACAAAAGAACTTGTTCAGAAATAATTCTTGACAAATTGTTAAAAGTTTAGTATAATGTGATATACTGTGTGTTGGAGGGGGGATATAATGCTGTTTGATGTATCTGCTCTTTACAAGAATCCCGACTTGGTTCTCGATTTGAATGAAGAGATTTCGTTTGACGGTGAATTCTCCGAAGATGCAATAAGTTTTGAAAAGCCCGTTCTTGTTTCGGGCAAAATAAAAAACACAGGCGGAGTGCTTAATCTTTCTGCAAAATTTACAGGTGAGTTTAAAACTCTTTGTGACCGTTGCGGAAAGCCCGTAACTTTCCCGATTGATTTTGAAGCTGAGGAAAGCTTTGCAAGAATCAACGATGAGGTCGGCGAGGAAATTACGGTTGTTGAAAAGGAAAAAATAAATCTTCACGATTTTGCCGTAAGAAATGTGTTTCCTAATTTTCCGTCAAAAAGGTTATGCAGTGAAAACTGCAAAGGTATTTGTCAAAGATGTGGTGCAGATCTAAATTTGGACAAATGTAGTTGTCAGGATGATGATAACTGGAATCCACAGTTTGATATATTAAAGGGTTTGTTTGACTGACAGATCTGTATCAATTAAATTGAGGAGGTGTGAACATGGCAGTTCCAAAGAGAAAAGTTTCAAAAGCAAGAAGAGATAAAAGAAGAGCTAACTGGAAGTTGGCAGTACCGGGAATGGTAAAATGTCCACAGTGCGGAGCTTTAATTTTGTCACACAGAATGTGTTCTGAATGCGGTTATTATAAGGGCAAAGAAGTTGTTAAAGTAAACGGCTAAAAATTGCAAATCTTATATCCTCACTTATAAGTGGGGATATATTTTTTTGTCTGAAAAATGAAAAATGCTTTTTTGAAAAGGCTTTTTGAGCATCCATTGCTTGACTTTTTTTTCGTTTTATAAGATAATATATGATGTAAAATTATAATGGAGTGTACTATGACCAGAATCAGCTATGTAGAGCCCGGCTCTCTTGCCTGCGATGCAGGAATTGAAGCGGGAGATTATCTTGTAAATGTTAACGGGAAAAATGTTAAGGATGTTCTTGAGTTCCGCTTTATGACAGCAGATGAAGAATATCAGATAACAATAAAAAAAGCCGACAGCAGCTATGAGATTATCGATATTGTAAATGAATATAATGAAGAGCTTGGCGTGGAATTCGAAAATCCACTTATGACAAAAGCAAGAAGCTGTGCCAATAAGTGTATTTTTTGCTTTATCGACCAGATGCCTGCCGGTATGAGGGAAACTCTTTATTTTAAAGACGACGACTCAAGGCTTTCGTTTTTGCAGGGGAATTATATAACTATGACCAATCTTTCCGATAAAGAGCTTGAGTCTATTGCTGCAATGAGAATGTCGCCAATAAATGTTTCTGTTCAGTGTACCGATCCTGAACTGAGAAAATATATGCTTGGAAACAAAAAAGCAGAAAAACTTTTAAAACAGCTTGAAATTCTCACAAATGCGGGAATAATAATAAACTGCCAGGTTGTGCTTTGCCGTAATATAAATGATAAAGCTCAGCTGGACAGAACTATTTCTGACCTTGAAAAGTTCTTTCCCTCTGTATTCAGCGTGTCAATTGTTCCGGTAGGGCTTACCGATTATAGAGACGGGCTTTGTAAGCTTGATGGCTTTGACAGAGAATCAAGCACAGAGGTAATAGAGCAGGTAAGCAAATGGCAGGAAAAATTTCTTGAAAAATACGGAAAAAGAACGGTTTATCTTGCAGACGAGTTTTATATAATGGCAGAAATGCCTTTTCCTGATTATGAGGAATACGAAGAATTCCCTCAGCTTGAAAATGGTGTAGGAATGATAAAGGTGTTTGAAGATGAGTTTTATGACGAACTCAAAAACACCAAAGAAGTATGTTATAAAAAATGCTCCGTTGCAACCGGAGTGTTAAGCGAAGAATTTATAAAAGGGCTTGTGTCTCATATAAATGGTATTGATTGTAATGTTTATGCAATTGAGAATAAATTCTTCGGAGAAAGAATAACGGTTTCAGGCCTTGTAACCGGCGGCGACCTTATAAGTCAGCTTAAGGGTAAGGAACTTGGAGATTTTCTTCTGATTCCTGAAAATATGCTTCGTGATTCAACAGATGTTTTTCTTGACGATAAAACCGTACCCGATGTGGAAAATGAACTGGGAGTAAAAGTAATGGTTGTAAGATCAGGGTATGATTTTGCTGAAATACTTGTAAAATAACCCGGATAAAAGACAGAAAGGATGGGATTTTAATGAAACCCGTAGTTGCTATAGTCGGCAGACCGAATGTAGGTAAGTCGATGTTGTTTAATAAATTGGTAGGGCAGAGAATATCAATAGTAGAAGATACTCCCGGCGTTACAAGAGACAGAATTTATTCTGACTGTCAGTGGCTTGATAAAAAATTTACTCTTATTGACACGGGTGGAATTGAGCCTGCTAAGGATGATATCATTCTTACACAAATGAGAAAACAGGCGGAAATTGCAATTGAAACAGCAGATGTTATAATTTTTGTGGTTGACATAAAAACAGGACTTACTGCTACAGACCGCGACGTTGCCTCAATTCTTCAGAAGTCCGGCAAGGAAATTGTTCTTGCCTGCAATAAGGTTGATAACGTAGGCGACGTTCCTATGGATATTTATGAGTTTTATAATCTCGGATTGGGAGAACCGGTTCCTGTTTCTGCGGTTAACTCGCTGGGCTTCGGCGATCTGCTTGATGAGGTTGTTAAAAAATTCCCTGATGATGTTGACCCTCTTGAGAACGAAGAGGTTATAAGAGTTGCAATTGTCGGCAGACCAAATGCAGGAAAGTCGTCTCTTATCAACAAAATCCTCGGAAATGAAAGAGTTATAGTAAGTGATATTCCCGGCACAACCAGAGATGCTATAGATGTAATAGTGGAAGAGGGGGACAGAAAATATGTGTTTACCGATACCGCCGGCCTCAGAAAAAGAGGCAAGATTGATGAAAATATAGAACATTACAGCGCTGTAAGAAGTCTGCTTGCAGTCGACCGTTCAGATGTTGTTATGGTTGTTCTCGATGCAAACGAGGGAGTAACGGAGCAGGATACCAAAATTGCCGGTTATGCCCATGACCAGGGAAAGGCAATGATTGTTCTTGTAAATAAATGGGATCTTGTTGAAAAAGAAACAAATACTATGAAAAACTACAAGGATAATGTTCTTGAAGGCTTTAATTTTATGATGTATGCGCCTATTCTTTTTATATCTGCAAAAACAGGTCTCAGAATTCCTAAAATATACGAGGAAATTGAACACGTTTACAAACAGAATACAATGAGAATTTCAACAGGTGTTCTCAACGATGTGCTTAATCAGGCAATTCTCCGTGTTCAGCCGCCGTCAGATAAAGGAAAAAGACTTAAAATTTATTATATGACTCAGGCATCAATAAAACCGCCTACATTTATTGTTTTTGTAAACGATAAAAAGCTTGCTCATTTTTCTTATATAAGATATCTTGAAAATCAGGTGAGAGAATATTTCGGTCTTGATGCAACTCCTCTCAGGTTCATTGTAAGAGAAAAAAATGAAAAGAAGGCGTTAATGTGATTAAAGGTTTAATTTTTATTCTTATTGCTTATCTGGTGGGAAGTATAAATTCCGCAATAATAATCTGCAGATTTAAGGGCGTAGACATAAAAAAAATCGGAAGCGGCAATGCCGGAGCTACAAATACGGTAAGGGCTCTTGGCAGAAAATACGGTGTGGCAGTATTTCTTCTTGACTTTCTCAAAGGAATTCTGCCCTGCCTTGCAGCAAAAATATTTGCGCCCGATTATGTGGTTGTCGCAGGAATATTTGCAATTTTAGGGCACATTTTTCCTTTGTATTTCGGCTTTAAAGGCGGGAAAGGTGTTTCTACTACATATGGCGTTATTGCTGTAATAAACCTCTATGCGGCGCTGATAGTGGGTGCGGTTCATCTGATACTTATAAAAACAACAAAGGTTGTTTCAATAAGTACAATTGTAAGCTTTGTGATCCTTCCTTTTGTATTTTTTGTCTTCGACCGTAACATAATAAATGTTGCCCTTTGCGGCGTAATAACGCTTATAGTTATATATGCTCACAGGGACAATATAAGAAGGCTTATAAAAGGCGAGGAGAACTCTTTTAAAAAATAAAGGAGAGCATAATGAAAATTTCAGTTTTAGGATCGGGAAGCTGGGGAACAGCCCTTGCTTTGGTTTTGAATAAAAACAAACATCAGGTAACCTTGTGGTCGTTTTTTGAAAATGAAATAAAAGAGCTTGATGAAAAAAGAGAAAGTCGTTTGTTACCCGGAATAAAAATTCCCGGGGAAATAAAAATGACAAGCAGTCTTGAAAATGCAATACAAGAGGCAGAAATGCTGGTTATAGCAGTTCCGTCTCACGTTGTACGTTCAACGGTTGAAAGTCTTAAAAAATTTAATAACCTTCCTTTGATAGTAAACGTAGCAAAGGGGTTTGACGAAGAAAATGACAAAAGACTTTCAGAAATTATAAAAAGAGAGCTTAATACCGATAAGGTTGTAGTTCTCTCGGGACCAACTCACGCAGAAGAGGTGGCAAGAGAAATTCCTACAACAATTGTTGCCGCCTGCGAAAAGGAGGCGTATGCAGAGCTTGTTCAGAATACTTTTATGTGTGACAGTCTGAGAGTTTATACCAATACCGATGTTGTAGGGGTAGAGGTAGCAGGCGCTCTTAAAAATGTTATAGCTCTTTGCGCCGGTATAAGCGACGGTATAGGTCTTGGGGATAATACCAAGGCGGCGCTTATGACAAGGGGAATGAAAGAAATTTCAGAACTTGGCGTAAAAATGGGCGGGGAAGCCGAAACCTTTATGGGACTTACCGGTATGGGCGACCTTATAGTTACCTGCACAAGTATGCACAGCCGAAACAGAAGAGCGGGCATACTTATCGGTCAGGGGAAAAGTCTTGAGGAGGCAACCTCAGAAGTTAAAATGGTTGTCGAAGGGGTGAAAAGCTGTATCAGCGCATACAGACTTTCAAAAAAATATAACGTGGAAATGCCTATTGTAAATACTGCATACGATGTTTTATACAACGGTGTAAAAGCTTCCGATGCGGTATATGACCTTATGATGAGAGACAAAAGGGCAGAATAAAATTTTGGAGAAAATCAAATGTACAGTGTAACGGTTGTTTCTACTGCCAAGCACGTCATCAACAGTTTCAACTCGCTGGAGCTTTGGGAGAAAAACAAATTTAATTTAAAAATAATAACCGGAAGCATAGAAGAGGCAATGAAGCCTTGTCCGGATGTTGTTATATGTCCGGTAAAAAGCGAGGAGGCAGACGGAACGGCGCTTTCAAAACAGGTTAAAGACAATAATCTGAAAACAAGAGTTGTTCTTTACGGCAGAAAAACCTACGATTCGGTTAAGCTGGCAATAGATTCGGGAGCATACGGATATCTTTCCATGCCTCTTGACCCGGCTGAAATGGAGGCTTTGCTCAAAAGATTGAAAAGGGATATAAAAAAAGAAAAAAAGACCCTTTCAAGCTTCTATTCCGGTGATGAGGATATCGGCGAAATCCGTATAAATTATTTTACTGAGTTAATGGGCGGAGAACGTGACGAAGAATACTTTGAAGAAAGATTTCCAAGCCTTAATTTTAATATGAATTACAGCAAAACCAGCCTAAGCTTTGTAACCGTAGTAATAGAGAATTATGAAAACTATGTTGAAAATGTATGGGAGTATGAAAAAGAATCTCTTTATAACGCAGTATATAACTTTGTGGGAAAATCTGCAGGAAATTTAACCTTTGTACCTGTAAATCATAAGGATGAAAAAATATATATTGTAGTTTTAAAAGAAAAGGGATTTATATCACGTTATCAGGCGTCCGATATAGCAGATTCCATTAAAAGCATTATGGGTCTTGAGGTTTCCTTTAAAACAATAAAAGATTTCAATACAATAAAAGATTTCTTTTCATATAAAAACAAAAAATCACTTCTTGAAGCCTTTGAACTTGAAACAGGTGAAACGGGCTCTGCGAGTGAAACGGTGGTTCTCGATGCAAAAAAATATATAAACCGTTCTTACTTTAATGAGATATCCTTAAGTGATGTTGCAGAATATGTAGGTCTCAGCGCTGCATATTTCAGCAGAGTCTTTAAAAGTGAAACGGGGGAAAAGTTTGTAGACTACCTCGTTAAAATACGAATGGAAAAAGCAAAAAAGCTTTTTGAAATGTCAAAATACAAAACTTATGAAATCAGCGAAATTGTAGGCTATAAGAAAAGCAAGTATTTCGGTAAACTCTTTAAAAACTATACGGGCTATACTCCAACAGAGTATAGAAATATGCTTCGAAAAAAGAATAAAATTAAAAATGATAACCACCAATAAACCGGTGGTTATCATTTATTGATAAATTTTAACTTAGTAACAAACTCAATTGAACTCCGCAGAGTGTTGCTCACGGTAAGTTTCATAATCTTTTTTCCATTTTTGTTCATTTATCAGTGTACTTTTACCAATTCCGCGTGATTGTAAAAATGAAGCAAAATGGTGACTTATTTTTCTTGCACCGGATATATCCAGGTGTCCTGAATCAAAGTAGTCGTTTTCAGGGTCTATGTTAATTTCGTCAAGCATACTGCTGTAATCAAGTACGGTTACATTCTTTTGTTCTGCCCATTTTATCAAAGCTTTTATTTTTTCACGAAGCTCGTTGCTGCTTGCTTCGTATGGGGCAATCATTAAAATCAGTTCTGCATCGTTTTGTGTTACAAGTTCATATATATCGTTCATAATTTCAGTGTTGGATTCACTTAGTTCGATATCCTTTGTGGCAGCATAATCGGGAATGTAATTCTTTCCGGAATAAGAGCCTTCGAGAGCAACAAAACCCTTATACATATCTACCGGTGGGTTGAAGATTGAAGTTACGTCACGAAAGTTTAAAGCATTCCAGCGGGTATGATATTTTAAAATGTTAAAATAATAATTCGGACGTTCGTCATACTCTGCGAGTTTGTTTATCATCTCTATTTTGTTTAATGAAAATTTCAATGGATCTATTGCATTGTACAATACCGCAGGTTCATATGTTTCTCCGCCTGTTATCATTATACCTTCAAGTACAACATATTCAGGGGATTGGGTTTTGAAAGCTTCTTTTATGTAATGGTAAGATGCTGTAAGAGGTTGCTGCTGTGTTGCAAGAACAAAACCGGCAATGCCTGATTTGTTCCATACCTCCAGGGGATTTACAGTACAGTATATATGACTTGAACCAACGCCTATGTAATCAAGCGAGTTTTCCTCCAAACTGTAAAACTCATTGAGCTTAGCCATATAGTTCCAGGCACCATCGTAAGTTTTTCTTTCAAAAATTGCTGAAATGGAAGAAAAAAGTATAACTGCGCACAAAATAAATGAAATTATTTTAACGGTATTTATAAGTTTGTTGTTTTTCACAGTATCACCTCTTAAAAATTCATATAAATAAAGGAAGCGTCGGAGTATCCCGGTCCGTATATGCCAAATATAAGTACTATGGCAAAACCTAAAAGGAATATGCACCATCTTAAAGGTAAATATGTTTTTGCCAGAATGTCGCGTATACAGTGCCCTTTCTCTTTGTAATAAGATGTCACAAACATAATCGTAAGCGCAACGGCAAGAATAATTAAATCGGGAATTGTAAGCTGGGGTAAACTATTGCCAATGGGAGCAAATGTAAAAATGCTTCCAAGCATACTTAAAGCCGCTTTGGTGCTTTTTGCCCTGAATACAAGCCAGGAAAGGTTTATAAGAACGAATGTTATCAATCGTTGCATCAATAAGGAAAATCCTTTTGAGCGGTCAATTTTAAATCTCACAGATAATTTTTCCTTGAATGGCAGAGTGAGTGCTCCTGCAATCTGAAAAACTCCCTGCATAATTCCCCATACGATATAATGAATTCCTACGCCGTGCCAGAGTCCGCTTACAAAAAATACAATAAGAAGATTTATGTATTTTCTTACAATACCTTTTCTGTTTCCACCCAAAGGAATGTATAAATAATCACGGAACCAGCTTGAAAGGGAAATATGCCATCTTCGCCAGAAGTCCTGTATTGATTTTGAAAAATAAGGTTGTTTGAAATTTTCTATAATGTCAATGCAGAATAATTTGGCTGCACCCCTGCATATGTCAACACAACCGGAAAAGTCTGTGTATATCTGAATCGTGTATAAAAGTATAGCAATTACAACTGTAAAACCCGAATATGAGGTGAAGTTGTCAAAAACTTCGTTTACCAGGAGTGCCGCTCGGTCAGCTATAACAAGCTTTTTGAAAAACCCCCAGAGCATCAATTGTGCCCCGTATGTGTAATTGTGATAAATGTCGGTCAACTTGCTTTTGTTATACAGTTGTCCGGCTAACTGGTCGTATCTGGAAATGGGCCCCTGTAACATAAGAGGGAAAAAAGTTGAGAATGAAGCAAATTTTATAAAGTTTTTGTCAGCTTTATATTTGCCTCTGTATACGTCAATTATGTAGCCTGACAGCTGAAGCGTATAAAAAGCAATGCCTACAGGAACAATAATACTGTTTACAATATTTGATGGGTCATATGTATAAAGCGTTTGTAATTTTGTTAAAATGTATGGCACAAATTTAACAAAAAACAGAAGCCCGATATTTAACGAAAGTACAGTACCCAAAATAAATTTTTTAATTTTTAACGTTTTGCTGCGTTCAATAAAAAGAGCACCAAAGTAAACGGTTAAAATGCTGAAAAGTAAAAATATGGAATACCTTAAGTCAAACTGAAGATAAAAATAGATGTTACCTGCAAGTATTACAAAAGGTTTTACCTTGTTTGGTACAATATAATATATTATTGTAAGCAACAGTAAGAAAAGTAAAAAATAAACAGATAATATTGACATTTTCAAACTCCCATCGCATAAGTGTGTATAATCAGTTTATTATAGCATCATTGGATTGAAAAGTAAATACCACCTTTTTCCTTACATAAAAAATCCTTGTCTGCACAGAATAGAAATGTAAATCAAATTACAAGGAGTTTTGGAAATGAAAGCTACAGGAATAGTAAGAAGGATAGACGACCTTGGTCGTGTTGTTATACCAAAGGAAATAAGAAGAACTATGAGGATAAGAGAGGGAGACCCGCTGGAAATATTTACAAATAAGGATGGCGAGGTTATATTTAAAAAATATTCACCGATTGGCGAGCTTGGTGATTTTGCCCTTCACTATGCGGAAACTCTTGCAAAAACCACAGGAAAAAGCGTTTGTATAACCGATAATGATGCAATTATTTCTGTATCGGGTGCGCCAAAAAAAGAACTTCTTGAACAGAAAATTTCAGGAGAGGTTGAAAAGTTTATAAAGGAACGTACAACTTATATCTTGAAGCATACGGAAGACAAAAAATACAAATTGCTTGATATGACCGATAAATTTGTTGTAAGCATATGTGTTCCCATTATTGCAGAAGGTGATTCAATAGGAACGGTAATTTTCTTTACCTGCGATGAAGCGGAAGTAATGGGCGATGTGGAACAAAAACTTGCACAGTCAGCAGCTATGTTTTTAAGCAAGCAAATGGAAGATTAAAAATGAAAGGACAACCTTTGTGAAAAGGATGTCCTTTTTGTTTACAAGTTAAAATAATCGTGGTATAATAATAAGTTGATGGTATGATTTTTTCTTAAAAATCAAGAATGGGAGGTGTCATTATGGCAGATTTTAAAGTTATATCAAAATACGAGCCGGCGGGTGATCAGCCAAAAGCCATAGAAGAATTGGTTGACGGTATAGAAAGCGGGCTTTGCGGGCAGATTTTAAAGGGAGTAACCGGATCGGGAAAAACCTATACAATGGCAAAGGTTATTGAAAAAATCAACAGACCTACCCTTGTGCTTGCTCACAATAAAACTCTTGCGGCGCAGCTTTGCAGCGAATTCAAAGAATTTTTCCCTGAAAATGCAGTAGAGTATTTTGTTTCTTTTTACGATTACTATCAGCCCGAAGCGTATATTCCTCATACTGATACCTATATTGAAAAGGATTCTGCCATAAATGATGAAATAGATAAGCTTCGTCACAGTGCGACAGCTTCCTTGTTTGAAAGACGTGACGTTATAATTGTTGCCTCTGTTTCCTGTATTTACGGGCTCGGCGACCCGATTGACTATAACACTATGGTAATTTCTCTGAGGCCGGGAATGGAAAAGGAGAGAGACGAAGTAATCAGGCGCCTTGTGGAAATGCAGTACGAAAGAAATGATATAGATTTTTCAAGAGGTAAGTTCAGGGTAAGAGGCGATGTGGTAGAGGTTTTCCCTGCAAGCTCAAACGAAAATTCCGTAAGAATAGAATTTTTTGGTGATGAGGTTGACCGCATAACGGAAATAAACGCTCTTACCGGAGAAATAATTTGCGAAAGAAATCACATAGTTATTTTCCCGAACTCTCATTATGTAACAACCAAAGAGAAAATGAAAAGAGCAATCGGCTCAATTCAGGAAGAGCTTGAAGAAAGAATAAAAGAATTCAACGAGGAGTGTAAGCTGGTTGAAGCTCAGCGAATAGAACAAAGAACTCTTTACGATATTGAAATGATGGAGGAAACGGGCTTTTGTCAGGGGATAGAAAACTATTCAAGACATATAAGCGGAAGAGAAGCAGGCTCACCGCCGTTTACCCTTCTTGATTATCTTCCCGACGACTTTCTTTTAATGGTTGACGAGGCCCATGTTACCATTCCTCAGGTAAGAGCAATGTATGCCGGAGACCGTTCAAGAAAAGAAAATCTTGTAAAATACGGCTTCAGGCTGAAAAGTGCCTTTGATAACAGACCGCTTTGCTTTGAAGAGTTTGAAAGAAAAGTGGGACAGACCGTTTATGTTTCGGCAACGCCTGCTGAATATGAAAAGGAACACAGCGATAAAATTGTTGAGCAGATTATAAGACCTACCGGACTTCTTGACCCTGAAATTGAGGTTGTTCCTCAGGAGGGGCAGATTGACCATCTTATCAGCGAAATAAATAAGAGGGTGGAGAAAAAACAGAGAGTACTTGTTACAACTCTTACAAAGAAAATGGCTGAAAGCCTTACCGATTTCCTTGAAGAAGCGGGAATAAAAGTAAGATATCTTCATTCTGATATTAAAACCATTGAACGTATGGAAATAATACGAGACCTTAGAGTGGGAGAATTCGATGTTCTGGTGGGAATTAACCTTTTAAGAGAAGGACTTGATCTTCCAGAGGTTTCTCTTGTTGCAATTCTTGATGCGGACAAAGAAGGCTTTTTGCGTTCTGAAACCTCTCTTATTCAGACAATAGGAAGAGCGGCAAGAAATGCAGAAGGAAAGGTTATTATGTATGCTACCGACATAACAGACAGTATGAGAAGAGCAATTGATGAAACCAACCGACGTCGCGAAATACAGATGAAATATAACACAGAGCATAATATAGTTCCCAAAACAATTGTAAAAGATGTTCGTGAAATAATCGAGGCAACAAAAGAAGTAAAAGAAATAAAAACTCCTGAAAAGGAAATTGATAAGAAAAAACTTATTGAAAAGCTTACAAAAGAAATGCTTGAAGCTGCAAATAAAATGCAGTATGAAAGAGCGGCAATTTTAAGAGATAAAATTGAGGAATTACGAGGTACACTTTAATGGCAAGAGACAGTATTTTTGTAAAAGGTGCAAAAGAGCATAACCTTAAAAATATAGATATAGAAATCCCCAGAGATAAGCTTGTAGTGCTTACGGGCCTCAGCGGTTCGGGGAAATCCTCACTGGCGTTTGACACAATATATGCAGAAGGTCAGAGGAGATATGTAGAGTCGTTGTCTGCATATGCAAGACAATTTCTCGGGCAGATGGAAAAACCTGATGTTGACTATATAGACGGGCTCTCTCCGGCAATTTCAATTGACCAGAAGACAACAAGCAGAAATCCCCGTTCAACTGTTGGAACCGTTACTGAGATTTATGATTATTTAAGACTTCTTTATGCAAGAATCGGCGTGGCACACTGTCCCGAGTGCGGAAAAGAAATAAAACAGCAGACGGTTGATGAAATAGTTGATCAGATATTAAGCTTTGAAATGGGAACAAAATTTCAGATTCTTGCGCCGGTGGTTCGTACAAGAAAAGGCGAGTATACAAAGGTTTTTGAAGATGCAAGAAAAAGCGGATATGTTCGTGTAAGAGTGGATTCTGTTATATACGACCTTTCCGAAACAATAACTCTTGAAAAACAGAAAAAACATACAATAGAAATTGTGGTAGACCGACTGGTGATAAAAGAAAATGTGCGTCAGCGCTTGACCGATTCTGTAGAAACGGCATTAAAGCTTGCAAATAACCTTGTAACGATTGATATTATCGGCGGAGAAGAAATAACCTTCAGTCAGAATTATGCCTGCAAGGACTGCGGAATTAACCTCGAAGAGTTTACTCCCAGAATGTTTTCTTTTAACAGCCCCTTTGGAGCGTGTCCCGAATGTGCAGGATTGGGTTCAACCCTTAAAATTGACCCCGATATGGTGGTTCCGGATAAATCAAAATCCCTTGTGGAGGGTGCAGTTGTTGCCAGCGGATGGAATTCCGTTTCAAAGAAAAACAGTATTGCTTTTGCCCTTTATAATTCTCTTGGAAAGCATATGGGCTTTGATATGAATACTCCTTATGAAGAACTTACAGAGGAACAACAGAATGCTATTCTTTACGGTACGGGTAAGGAAAGAATAAAAATTGAATATGAAAGCGCATACGGCGGAGGCTCATACTTTGCTCCCTTTGAAGGTGTTATAACCAATCTTGAAAGGAAGTACAGAGATACCAAGTCAGATTATGTGAAAGACGAGATGGATAAAATAATGACTAATGCAACCTGTTCCTGCTGTGGCGGGAAGCGTCTTTCAAAAAAGAGTCTTGCGGTAACGGTTAAAGATAAAAACATTATTGAGCTTACAGAGCTTTCTGTTTACAAGCTGAAGGATTTCTTTGCGGGAATTCAGCTTACGGAAAGTGAAAAAATCATTGCAGAGCAGATTCTTAAGGAAATAAATTCAAGACTTGGCTTCCTGGTGAACGTAGGGCTTGACTATCTTACTCTTGCAAGGGCATCGGAAACTCTGTCCGGCGGAGAAGCGCAGAGAATAAGGCTTGCAACTCAGATAGGATCAAGTCTTATGGGAGTCTTGTACATTCTTGATGAACCGAGCATAGGACTTCACCAGAGGGATAACGACAAGCTTATTGAAACTCTTAAAAATCTGAGAGATCTGGGTAATACAGTTCTTGTAGTTGAACACGACGAGGATACAATGAAGGCTTCGGATTATATTATTGATATAGGTCCGGGAGCGGGAATTCACGGCGGAAACGTAGTTTTTGCGGGAACATATGAAGAAATTCTTAAAAGTAAAAAGAGCCTTACAGGTGCCTATCTCAGCGGAAGAGAAAAAATTGAGGTTCCTGCAGTAAGAACTCCGGCAACAGAGGAGTATATTGAAATAACCGGCGCAAAACAAAACAACCTTAAGGATGTAAACGTAAGATTCCCTGTAGGCCTTGTTACGGCGGTTACCGGCGTTTCGGGTTCGGGAAAGAGTTCGCTCGTTAACGAAATACTTTATCCTACGCTTGCTAATAGATTAAATCACGCCAAAGTACGTGAAGGAAACTACGCTGATATTTTAGGTATAGAACATTTTGACAAGATAATAGCGATAGACCAGTCGCCCATAGGCAAAACGCCGAGAAGTAACCCCGCAACATACACGGGCGTGTTCACGCAGATAAGAGAACTATTTGCATCC
>JAZUPZ010000049.1:0-4591 GCA_045605445.1 Clostridia bacterium
TTCTTGTTATTCAGTTTGTCAACACAACTTAAGCCGTTTCCTTGTTTCTTATCAGTTAAGTTTGCCTTCGGCAAGTGATGTTATCTTCAACAGTGATGTTTACTCTGTAAGTGATGTTTCGCCTGTCGGCGAAGTGCAAGCTTTACTTCACTTTTGTAAAAAAACTTCACTGCAAAAGCAACTTCACTTTGAACTTTTGTTCAAAACTTCACATAAAAACCGCCCCACCGACCGAAGCCGATGGGGCAGAAATAAAGTTTAATTCAACACAACTTAAGCCGTTCCACTTATCTCATTTTAACAAGTTTTCATTTTGAGAACTCCATATTTGAACAAAATAATATCCGTTTTCATTTATTGTAGGAGTTACATAACAGTGAAACTCTACTAAACTATATTTGTAGTCTCTTATTTTAACAGTAACGTAATATCTGTCGTTTCTGTACGAAGCGTTAGTTACATAAAAATCATATCCGGGATATTTACTTTCTACAGATCTTAAGGCAGATTCTTTGGCTAACAAGTACGATTCCATACTATGCTCTACTTTATTATAAAGGAAAAAGCAAGCAGAAGCTATAATCAAAACAAGTCCGATATAAATAATTAGTTTTTTCAATTAACGTTCTCCTCTCATTAACGCCTCATGCAATATGTCAAATCCGTCTGCATGATAAATAATACGACCATCTTCATCAATCACCATTTTATTATAAAGTTGATTGAATACAGTAGTGGAATATGCCTTACCATTAGGTCTAGATACAGTTACAGTTAAACTTGTTCCTATTATGGTATATACTCCATTATCGTCAATTACATAACCCCAGTTTGGAGTGAAATTATAACTATTGCTGGGTTCTGTAAATGTTTCTATACGTTTAACAGAAGAAATCCCTGTTTGTCCATTTGTCACAGACATAGCTGTAATTGCAAATCCGGAATCAGTTGATATTTCTATCTTTACACTTTCAAATGACACGTATGTATGATGTTCTTTATATATTCTTTTTATTTGATTTGTCATTACTATCTTTGTGCCTGTGTATGCCGTAGAAAACTGTATACGACTTGTCAGGGTTTCTTCTACATAACCATTGTCCAATAGTTTTTGACCGTCTCTTAAATATTTTTTTCTTATGTTTTGACTAGATTTTGCAGCAGCCTTTTTTTGTTCTGCATTTCCATTCTTCCACTGCTTATCGTTTTCTTTTATTTGTTTTAAATCTGCATCAGAAAGATTCGCTTCATCCCACGTTGTTACTACTAACCCCGTTGGATCCACAAAATTGATAGGATTATTTCCGCAGTAAGCATACCAGTTAAGTCCATCCTGTATTGGGTCTTCGGTTATGAAGCGCTGAGTTTCGGGGTTATAGTAACGGTTTCTTAAGTAGATAAGTCCGCTCTCTTCGTCGAAGTATTCACCTGCATATCTGAATGGATTAGTATCGTTTGTTGTTTCGGTTTTCTGATTACCGAAAGCATCGAAGTCATAGTTTTGAACTACTGCTCCGTTTCTTACAAGCTTTGTTACATCACCATGACCGTTTTTAAGCATATAGTCGGTGCCGTCCGAGGTCTGTCTTGCGAAAACTCCCTGAACACCGATATAATTCTTTGCAGTAAATGCTCCGTTTACGCTTTCTGCGGACATATATCCTCTGTCCCTGATTTGATTATATATCTGATTTACTGTTTCGTCAATATCAAATCAGTTAAGTTTGCCTTCGGCAAGTGATGTTATCTTCAATAGTGATGTTTACTCTGTAAGTGATGTTTCGCCTGTCGGCGAAGTGCAAGCTTTACTTCACTTTTGTAAAAAAACTTCACATAAAAAACCGCCCCACCGACCGAAGCCGATGGGGCGGAAATAAAGTTTTGTTTAATTAAAGTGCGACAACCCGGCTCGTCCCCATGTTAGACCTAATAACTGTGTCTTAACGGCGGAATAAACACACCTGAAATCCCTTTTAAAAATCCTGTAAAACTCATATCGCATACCGTGTAATATGATTTATCTGTGTTATATAACACCGTAACCGAATCAGCAACAATATGAAGTGCTCCCGGTTCAATTTCTTTGTAATTTTGGGACTCCACCAGCAAATAAGCAGTATAGTCCAGACTGAAATCCTTGTTGTCCTTTAAATACCTTGGATCAAATATATTACACAATACCGCCTCATCAAACTCCGAATTTTTAACAGAGCTGTCTTCTATCGTCCAGCCATAACCTGTTGTGTATTCATATTTAAGCAGAAAAAAATCCTTGTTTTTTTTGAAATCTGATTTATAGGTATGATAATTGTCATATGTATCAATTTTAAACACCGGGATGTTTACCGATATTATCAACACAACCGCAATTATAAGAAAAATTTTGATTTTAATCGGAGTAAAAAAACGTTTCATATTATCTCCTTATGTATGTTTTGTTCACGTTTCTTACAAGCTTTGTTACGTCGCCGTGACCGTTTTTAAGCATATAGTCGGTGCCGTTGGTGTATACTGTTTTATTCGACAAAAAGATCGGAATTCCTTTTTTAAAAAGAACAAAAGACGAAGGAGAGGACAAATTTCCACCCTAAAAAAGGAAATTTGAAGTTTATATAGAATAAGTATAATTAACACCCTAAGGAGGAAATTACTATGAAAAGAATTTTATGTATTTTAATTACGGTTATGATGCTCTTTTCCGTTACTGCAGGAGCTGCAGGGCTTGAAGACATTGCGGTTATGAGCAACTATACTGCCGAAATGAATTTAACCGTAACGGTTGACAAGCCCATTACGATTTTCAGCAAGCTCCCCGAGCTTAAAGAGGTTTTTTATTATGTTGACCTGGATGCCCTTGTTGAATCGCTCCTTGGGACAAAGATTAACATAAACGTTCAGGCGGACATTTCCAAGGACTTTAACAAAATGCAGGCAAAAATTCTTATGTCTACCTCAACTCCCCTTAAAATAAATCAGAACGCCTCGGTTACAGGGGATTTTGTTGTGGGAATGTGGGCTGATGTTGACATTGCCGACGAGGAAAATCCGAAATTTGATATAATTCTTCGTGATCCCACCCTTAACAAATATTTAACCGTTGACGTTGCCGATATGGCTAAGGACAGCGGCCTTGACCTCAGCGAATTTATAAAAACTCTGAAGCAGACCTTAAACAGCGAAGCTATTGCCTCTGTTTCAGATTCCTCTCTTGAGCTTATAAGGAAAAACGCTACAGTAAGCAGCGGCAACAACACAATTAACATAATTCTTGACGAAAAGGGCGCAAACCAGTATATTTACGACACAATTGAACTGGCGTTCAAGCAGGCTTTTTCCTACTCGGACGAATTTTCAACAGAAACCTTTGAGGAATACAAGGAATATCTTGAGCCCTTTAAAAACATTGATATTTTCGGAGAAAACGGAATAAGAATTCAGTATATTCTTGACAGATGGGGCAACATAAAATCCACAAGCGCAGTTTACGACCTTGAATTTAACATTTACTATCTCCTTGAAAAAGCAGATGTGACGGGAATTACAAAGGAAGACTGCGACTTTGCCCTCACCCTTACCGAAACTGCTCAGTACAGCAGAGTAGGAACAACAACCGTTGAATTCCCCGAGCTTACCGAGGAAAACTCCGTAACCTATGACGAGCTTTACGGCTATGACAACGACTATGAAGAAGATTATGAAGAATATCCGCCTTATTACATAAGCTTTGGTGAGGATGAAAATACTGCCTATGAGGACGGCGTTATCTATGTAGGAATAAGAGCCTTCTTCGACGACGGCGAACATATGCATTACTACTACAAAGAAACACCTCAGCACTTTGAATATAACTATGTTGACGGAGTTCTTACGGTTAAAAACCTGGGATGCGCTTTCTACGACTTTTCGGAAATTGTTATAACCAACGGCTCTGACCTTGTTATTGTTGACGGCAGGGAAATTACCCTTGACCACCCTGTAAGGGAAATAAATGACAGAATTTTATTGAGCGTTGATTTTTACGAAAAGGTTTTAGGCTACAGATGCGATTATGCAACCATTGAGCTTTTAGAAGGCGGCATTTACGTTCGGTTTATAAGAATTGAAGAAGAATAAAACCTTACTGAATTGTTATAATACGGCATAACTTAAAAGGAGGTGTAAAATTATTTTACACCTCCTTTTTGGGGGATAGGAAAAAATGTTTGGAACGAAAAAACTAAACCACAAGCTACGCTTGTAGGAACCCGAGCGTCAAAACAAAGCAGACTTGCTCCGTTTTGCCCTCTGCAAAACCTTCGCTTTTTTGCTTTGCTTTTCCTTTTCCCCAAAAAGCAAGTCTGCTTTTCGGGGTCCCCGAAAGTCGCAAGACTTTAAGGGGATAAGGAACAACCGAGCGTAAATTTTGAGTTTTGCAAAAGCTCAATTAACAGCGAGGGTTGCGACGCACAGCGAGTTAGGTGAAGTTTGTTCGTAGTCAAAAGGCATAAAAACAAGGAAAAACCTCAAGAAATTGAGGTTTTTCTACATTTGGTTAAATTTTTATATTTACTGTGTCTTTCATAGAACAAAAACAGCCTTTTGACGTTCCGGA
>JAZUPZ010000050.1:0-5445 GCA_045605445.1 Clostridia bacterium
GGATGAATGTTGGAATAATATAAATGAATTATATGATGATATAAAAACGGGTAAATATGTAATAATGCCTGATCATTTTCACGGTATTATTACGATTGGTTCAAAAAAAGACACGGGTGGACAGGGGCGTCCACCCCTACATAAAATAATACAGGGGTTCAAATCAATTACCACGCGTAAATGTTTTGAATATGGACATAAACAATTGTGGCAATCCTCTTTCTATGACCACATTATTCGTGACGAGGAAGATTACCGCATAAAATGGCAATATATTGAAAACAACCCGTTAAAATGGTTCAACGAATTACAATAAAAACAAACTCCGCCTAGGTGGAGTTTGTATCTGAATTATTCATTATTCTTTAATTTTCCTATGGAGGTAAAAAATGTTTATAGTAATGCAACAGGTTTTGTTGCTCATAATGTTTGCGGCGGTAGGTTACATATTATGTAAAACAGGAAAGGCTAAAGAGGAACATACAAAGCTTCTTTCGGTGTTGCAGGTGTATTTCTTTCTTCCGTGCAACGTTCTTAACACCTTTTCGGCAAATTTTACAGTTGAATATTTTAAAGAAAAATACTCAATCATACTGGTTTCGGCGGTTACTGTTGTGATAATGACCGGTGTGGCATATATTCTTTCCACTCTGCTTACGGACAAGAAATATCTTAAAGGGGTATATCATTACAGTCTTACGGTTTCAAACTACGGCTTTTTCGGTTATCCTCTTATAAGCGGACTTTTTGACGACGTTATGTTGCAGAACGCAATGTTTTTTACTATTCCTATGTCTTTATATGCATACACAATCGGTTATGCGATGCTTACAAAAACAAAGTTTTCATTTAAGAGACTTTTAAACCCCACATTGATTGCAACACTTGTCGGTGCAATAATCGGACTTACGGGAATAAAGCTCCCCGTTGTTGTGGACAGCCTTATAGACAAGTCGGCAGCGTGTATGGGTCCGATAGGGATGTTGCTTGCAGGAATGGTTGTGTCTGAATTCAAATTCAAAGAGCTTCTCAAGGGTAAGAAAAATTACATTATTGCGGCTTTAAGACTTTTAATACTTCCTACGGCGATTGCATCAGTTGTTAAGCTGTTTGGTTTTCCATCGGCAACGGTTATCACGTCTTTTATGATGTTTGCCATGCCCTGCGGACTTAACACAATCGTGTTCCCCCGTCTGGTTGGTGAGGAGTGCAGAACGGGAGCCGCTCTTACGCTTATAACAAGCTTGCTTGCAATTGTAACCGTACCGCTTGGTTTGCAGTTATTTATGTAAAGCCTTGCATCGATATAAATTTACAAGAAAGAAGAATAAAAATGAAAGAACGTATAGAAGAGTTAATAAAAAAGTACAAAGAAACAGTAGTTGAGCATTATCATTATCTGCATGCTCACCCCGAGCTTTCAGGGCAGGAAAAGGAAACTGCAGCATATATCGCAAATGAACTGAGAAAAATGGGACTTGAGCCAACAGAAGGTGTTGGCGGTTACGGTGTTGTTGCGCTTATTAAGGGTAACGGCGAGGGAAAATGCGTAGGTCTTCGTGCAGATTTTGACGCACTCCCCATTCAGGAAGAAACAGACCTTCCGTTTGCATCAACCGTTCCGGGAGTTATGCACGCCTGCGGTCACGATGTTCATGCATCAATGCTTCTCGGCTGTGCTTATGTTTTAAATGAACTTAAAGATTCTTTTAATGGCTGTGTAAAACTTGTTTTTCAGCCTGCAGAAGAAAATTCTATGGACTGTGGTGCTAAAAAAATGATTGCCGACGGTGTTCTTGAAAACCCGAAGGTTGATGCTATGATAGCTCAGCACGTTGGCGCCTTATATGACACAGGAATAATTGCTACAAAAGAAGGGTATCTTCACTCAGCTTCCGACAGATTTTTCATAACTCTTGACGGAACGGGCAGCCACGCGGCAAGACCTCATCTTGGTACCGATACGGTTGTAATCGGTTCACAGATTGTTTCGGCTTTACAGAGTCTTGTTTCAAGAAACACCGACCCTATGGAAAATTCAGTTGTAACAATCGGTAAATTCAATGCAGGAGAACGCTACAATGTTATTGCAAACCACGCCGAAATGGAGGGCACCTGCAGAAACTACAACGAGGAAATAAGAAGTAAAAACGAAAAAAGAATGGGCGAAATTGTAAAAGGCATTGCAGAAGGAATGGGCGCAGAATACACCTTCCGTTATGTAAGAGGGTATTCTCCTAACGTAAACAATAAGGAAATGTTTGAGCTTTTAAAAGAAACTGTTCTTGAGCTTTACGGTGAAGAAAAAGCAAAAATCCCCTGCGTA
Source organism: Clostridia bacterium (assembly GCA_045605445.1). Taxonomy (GTDB): domain Bacteria; phylum Bacillota; class Clostridia; order RGIG6154; family RGIG6154; genus CAZMHL01. Next base: position 2,327 of record JAZUPZ010000050.1, read on the forward strand.
CCCTCAATGGGCGGAGAAGATTTTTCATTCTTTTCGGCACAGGTGCCAAGTATTTATTTTAATACGGGCGTTCACAAGCCGGGAACTCCTTATTACTCCACCCATAACGAGCATTTTGTTGCGGATGAAGATGCTTTCCCCGTTGGTATAAATGTAATGGTAACAACAGCTCTTAAATATCTTGAAAGAAATTAAAGGAGAACACTATGAAAAATGTATTTTTAATTGGAGATTCAATAAGATACGGAGCTCACACAGTTTCGGAAAACAATGAATTAAGCCCCGGATACGGAATTTATGTTAAAGAAATGCTTGAGGGAAAGGCAAATGTTTATGCTCCCGATGAAAACTGCCGTTTTGCGCAGTACACCCTGAGATTTTTAAGAAAATGGGCAAAAAGGGTTCCCGCAGCAGAAATTGATGTTGTTCACTGGAACAACGGCTTGTGGGACGTTCTTCGTGAATTTGACGATGAGCCTCTTACCCCTGTTGAATTTTACGGCGATTTGCTTAAAAGAATTTATAAGCGCATAAGACTTCTGTTTCCGAATGCAAAGGTTATTTTTGCTCTGTCAACCTCTGTAAAGGAAGAATGGTACAAGCCTACCTTCTACAGATACAATAAAGAAATCGAGGAATATAACAAAAAGGCGTTGGAGGTAATGAAAGAACTGGGCGTTGAGTTAAATGACCTTTATACTCTTTCTGCATCTTTTGACGATTCAATGCGTGCCGATGCTACCCATTTCAATGATGAAGGCTCAAAGGCTCTGGCGGAGCAGGTTGTAAAAGTAATAAATAATAGAGAATAAAAGATGAAGAAAAGCATTGCTTTTCTTTTATCAATATATGTAGTAAACTGAAAAAGAAGGAAAATCTTTGCTTGATGATTGTCTTGAAATAAAGATATACTTATGAAAAGTGCAAATTAAACAAAATGTCAAAAGGTGAATATAAAGTGGAACTCATACGAATTGACAAAATTCTTGCCAAAAGCGGTTTTGGCAGCAGAGCAGAAGTTAAAAAGCTTCTTAAATACGGAAAAGTTAAGTGTGGCGATACAATCGTTCGGGCGTCGGGAGAAAAATGTGACCCGGCGCAGGTTACGGTTGACGGCGCATCTGTTTCCTATTCTAAGTTTATTTATATAATGATGAACAAGCCTCAGGGCGTGATTTCTGCAACTGAGGACAATAAAAAGAATACGGTTATAGACTTACTTGACAAAAAATATGCAAATTTTCAGCCCTTCCCGGTGGGACGTCTTGATATTGACACCGAAGGGCTGTTACTTATAACCAACGACGGCGAGCTGGCGCACAATGCCCTTTCACCAAAAAAACACGTTGATAAAACCTACTTTGCACAGCTTTTGTCGCCCCTTAGTGAGGAAGACAGACAAAAAATTGAGCAAGGTGTTGATATAGGCGGTTATGTAACAATGCCGTCAGAAATAAAGTTTGCCGAGGGCGGAGTTTTAATAACAATAAGAGAGGGTAAATTTCATCAGGTCAAGAAAATGTTCGAGGCTGTCGGAAATAAAGTTACCTATCTTAAAAGGGTTAAATTCGGAAAGCTTGTTCTCCCCGACGATTTACAGCCGGGGGAATATATAGAAGTTGGCAGGGAGGAAATTCTATGAAAAAGCTAACCTTATTGCTTGCGGTGATAATGATTTTCAGATAACAGTTAATAGTGTCGGAAAGAACTCCTTTATGTGTAGTATCCTTAGGGATACTACAACGATGTTTGCAACAAGTTGCAAGTGAAGTACGCTTTGCGTATGATGTTTATTACACAATATTATGGGAAAAAGTCGTCTTTTGAGACGACTTTTTATTTATTATTTATTCTTTAAACGAGCATTGCGGGGGGCTATACCTGTTTAGCATAGCGCCTGCAGAGCTCCCTTTGTACAAATTGCACAAAAAAATGTGTAAAAGTTTTGCGGGTAAAAGCCTTTTATTTAATGGGAAAATATGTTATAATCACTACTGTAGATTGAGAAAGTAATTAAAAATTTGAAAGGAATGAAGAACAAATGGCAGGAGTTACATTGAAAAATGTGTACAAAATTTATGACGGCAACGTAACCGCCGTAAGTGACTTTAATATTGAAATCGCAGATAAGGAATTTATTATTCTTGTAGGACCTTCAGGTTGTGGTAAATCTACAACTCTTCGTATGATCGCAGGTCTTGAAGAAATCTCAAAAGGTGAACTTTACATCGACAATAAGCTTGTAAACGATGTTGAACCTAAGGACAGAGATATCGCAATGGTTTTCCAGAGCTATGCTCTTTATCCTCATATGACAGTTTACAACAACATGGCTTTCGGTCTTAAATTAAGAAAAGTTCCGAAAGACATTATCGACCAGAAAGTTAAGGAAGCAGCTAAAATCCTTGACATTACTCACCTTCTCGACAGAAAGCCTTCAGCGCTTTCAGGCGGACAGAGACAGCGTGTTGCTCTCGGTCGTGCAATCGTTCGTGAACCTAAGGTATTCCTTATGGACGAACCGCTCTCTAACCTTGACGCAAAACTTCGTGTTCAGATGAGAACAGAAATCACAAAGCTCCATCAGAGACTTGATACTACATTTATTTACGTTACACATGACCAGACAGAAGCTATGACAATGGGCGACCGTATCGTTGTTATGAAGGACGGCTTCATTCAGCAGGTCGACACTCCGCAGAACCTGTATGACCTCCCGGTCAACGAGTTCGTTGCTGGCTTCATGGGCTCCCCGCAGATGAACTTTGTCGACGCTACTCTGGTTAAGGATGGCGCAGGCTATGCTATCACCTTCGGTGAGACTAAGGTTGCTATTCCGGCACACAAGGAAAACGAAGAAATCGCTGCTTACGTTGGTAAGGAAGTTGTCTTCGGTATCCGTCCGGAAGACGTACATGATGAGCCGGACTTCCTCGCAAAGGCTGGCGACACTAAGACCACAGCTATGGTTGAAGTTACAGAGCTCATGGGCGCTGAGACTTACCTCTACCTGAACTGCGAAGGCAATGCCCTCACAGCTCGTGTTGAGCCGACATCCGTTGCTAAGTCCGGTGACAAGATCACAATCGCTTTCGATATGAACAAGATGCATCTGTTCG
>JAZUPZ010000051.1:0-3344 GCA_045605445.1 Clostridia bacterium
GGACAGAGGATATATGTCCGCAGAAAGCGTAAACGGAGCATTTACTGCAAAGAATTATATCGGTGTTCAGGGAGTATTCGCAAGACAGACCTCAGACGGCACCGACTATATGCTTAAAAACGGGCACGGCGACGTAACTAAGCTTGTAAGAAACGGCGAAGTAACAAACTGGCTCGACTATGACCCATACGGAAAACAGACAACAGGTAACACATCAAACCCATTCCGCTACTGCGGTGAATACTTCGACGAAGAGAGCGGACTTATCTACTTAAGAAACCGCTACTATAACCCCGAAACCCAGCGCTTCATAACCGAAGACCCAATACAGGACGGACTTAATTGGTATTCTTACTGCGGAAATAATCCTGTGAATTTTGTTGATCCGACGGGGTTAGTAGTAACAACGTGGGATAAGGAAAATCTTTCAAAAGAGGATTTGGAAAAAATTAAAGATAATGATGCGCTTTGGACAAATGGAAATGAGAAGCAAAAAAGTGCAGCAGCCGAATCCAGTCGTAATATACGAAAAAAATATTTGAAAGATGGACAAAGATTATTAGAAAACGGATATGTTGAAGAAACTTTAGTAAGTTCAACAAATTATTCTACTAATTATACAGGCACAGGCATAGTGATAACAGTAAAAATCGAGAGAAGATACGAAGAAAATTACAAATATGTGACATTAAAAGCTGTTAGTATCGATATCTCTCTTAACTCCGGCTTCGCTATATCTTCAATGACGATAACTAATGGGCAGAATGGTTTGTTGTCGACTAGAACCATAAAAACAGACGCATCCATTCATAACAGTTACAATTTTTCCCCTAACTGGGGATATGTGATTGACGATGGCGGAGTTTATACTATAATAGGCTCATGCTTAGAATTGTCCGTCTCTAGACCGAATGGTAAAATATATTCTTCAACCGTATATAATCAACTTTATAACCAAATGATGTTGGATGAAAATGGACAAATAGTATATAGTGCAGACGGATTTGAAATATTGCAAGAAGCTTTGATGAGAGGAGAAAGAAAATAGTGAAAAGGATTGCAGTGGTATTTGGAATTATATTGGCGTTTATTTTAACTCTATCTGTTATTGCTTCCAGTATATCAAACAAGATAAATACGTTGAGTTTAGTTAAAGATTCTGCTTTGACTTTAGTAGTATCACAATATCCTGAATATGATTTCTATATTTCAAAAATTTCCCCCCTTAAAAATGGGCATCAAAAAAAATATCTTTTAACATTAAAAATTCGTGAGTATAAATACAAGAATGTATCAATAACATGTCAGGTAAGTCCTGTAGTGAGCGAAAACGGATACTACTACACAAAAATATCTTCTGCACAAAATGTGCATTTGTTGAAAAATGCTAAAGGCGAATATAAGGAAGAGCCTGATTTTTCATACTTGAAATGAAGGTGACACGGCGACGTGCCGGTTTGGCACATTTTAATTAAACAAAACTTTATTTCCGCCCCATCGGCTTCGGTCGGTGGGGCGGTTTTTTATGTGATGTTTTGAACTAAAGTTCAAAGTGAAGTTGCTTTTGCAGTGAAGTTTTTTTACAAAAGTGAAGTAAAGTTTGCACTTCGCCGACAGGCGAAACATCACTTACAGAGTAAACATCACTGTTGAAGATAACATCACTTGCCGAAGGCAAACTTAACTGATTTGATATTGACGAAATAGTAAATCAGATATATAATCAAATCAGGGACAGAGGATATATGTCCGCAGAAAGCGTAAACGGAGCATTTACTGCAAAGAATTATATCGGTGTTCAGGGAGTATTCGCAATAGAAAGCGGAAACACCACTGAATATATGCTTAAAAACGGTCATGGCGACGTTACAAACATTATCAAAAACGGCGAAGTAACCAACTGGCTCGACTATGACCCATACGGAAATCAGATTATGGGTAATACAACTAACCCATACAGATACTCCGGCGAATACTTCGACGAAGAGAGCGGACTTATCTACTTAAGAAACCGCTACTATAACCCCGAAACCCAACGCTTCATAACAGAGGATCCAATAAAAGACGGCCTTAATTGGTATGCGTACTGTGGAAATAATCCTTTAAGATACGTTGATCTAAATGGTTTATCATATAGCGAGGTAGCAGAGGCACTACAAACTATAATTGATAACAAATCAAGAATGATGAGTCCGGGGACTCCTGAATATGAATATTGGACGGCCTACTCTAATATATTAGTTGCAAAAGAAAAGATAGAAAACAGTGATATATATATGGAGGATTGGTCGGGGTTAAAAGCTGTATTGTCTCCGATAGTAAACGGTGACAATAACTCATTGGAAAGTTTAAAGGCAGCGAAAAATTCTGTAACCACAGCTGAAGATGAGTATAACAGGACAAATTTTACTGATAGTGCTCTGTTTATTGGTGGAGTAACATTGGTAGTTGCCCCTGCAATAAAAACAGGAATAGCATATATAAGTGCTGGCACAGTTAAATACCCTGGAAATAATCCCGCAAAATCACCGGGGAAAGATTGGGAATGGCGAGGAAATGGAGATCCTTCTTCTGGTCAGGGTAGTTGGTATAATCCCAAAACAGGTGAGTCTCTTCATCCAGATTTAAACCATCCTGCTCCTATTGGTCCTCATTGGGATTATTCTCCTGGATCTGGAAAGGGATTTACTCACAGAATAATGCCTGATGGCAGTGTTGTGCCCAAATAATAGGAGGACGAAATGGATTTTAATAACGACTGGAGAAACAGAGGACAACTGGAATTTTTAAAAAATGCAAAACTAAAATTTGTGCAATATAAAGACATTCGTAATCCATCGGAACATTATCATTGTGATTTTTGTTTTGATAAAATGTCAAATTCACTGGATACATTGAAGGAAGGTTTTTTTACAGAGAATAACATATATATTTGTAGCAAATGTTTTAATGACCTTAATGATGTATTTGAATGGACTTTAATAGACTGTTGAAGACAAAGAAGACAGGGTGACACAGGAACGATTCGAGACCACTGAAAAAGTCGTTATTTTAGAATTTGAAATTTGATAATTCAACGCTTTTCTTGACATAACAGAAAAACGACAAGGTAAATCAAGACACAGAGACACAAGGGGAAGAGACACAAGGGGACGGTTCTGTTGTGTTGAATTAAACTTTATTTCCGCCCCATCGGCTTCGGTCGGTGGGGCGGTTTTTGTTGACAACCACCGATGCGATGGGATATAATAATAAGTACCAATACGACAAGGGTGGAAGAGTTGTTAAATCTGTCGACAAAAAAGGTCAGATTGCAACCTATGAATATAAAGAAAATACCGACT
>JAZUPZ010000052.1:0-64355 GCA_045605445.1 Clostridia bacterium
TTCTTTGCATTGTTTTTCCTTCTCCCCGAAAATCAGGTCTGCTTTTCGGGGTCCCCATAAAGTCAATTGACTTTATGGGGAAAAGGAGCAACCAAGCGTAAACTTTGAGCTTTGCAAAAGCTCAATTAACAGCGAAGGTTGCGACGCTACGCGGAGTTAGGTTCAGTTTGTTCGTAGTCAAAAGGCATAAAACAAAGAAAAACCTCAAAAAAATTGAGGTTTTTTACATTTGGTTAAATTTTTGTGTTTACAATATCTTCCATAGGAGAAATCAGCCTTTTGACGTTCCAGACTTTTTTAACATCCCCTATTTTGTTATCTTCTTAAGTCCGCTCTTGTAAAGAACTGCGGCAAGAATTGAGTTTGTTGTCCACTTTATTGCATTAAGCGGAAGGGCGCCTGCCAAAATGTAATACTCTGTTGCAACGCCTTTGGGGAACATTCCTATTGCCTTGTACAAAGGTACAACTGCTACAAAATTCAAAAGGCAGGCAACAGCTATCATAATAACTGCCATAATAATCATTTTAACAAATACGTTAACATTTATCTTTTTAATAACAAAGCAGTAAATAACTGCAAAAACAACACCGAGAACAAAATTAAACGCTGTTCCCACTCCAGCTGTTGGGCTTCCTGTTAAGAACAAAGATATAACAGAACGTACAAACTCTGCAGCAACTGCAGGAACAAAGCCGAGAAGAATTGCACAAAGAATAATTGGAACCTCTGCAAAATCGAGCTTTAAAAATGTAAATGGGGGCGGAATTACCGGAACCTCAAAATAAGACAAAAGTATGCTTATTGAAGCAAACAAGGCTGTAAGTACTGTAAGTTTTAAATTTTTCTGCATAAAAAATACCCCTTTGACTTTATTTCAATATATAAAATCAGAGCAGGCAACAAAAAAAACATCTTCTTCCATCCAGACTTTACTGTCGGTTCCGGAATTTCACCGGATCAGCCAAAAAGGCTCGCGGACTTTACCGCCGGTCGGGAATTACACCCTGCCCTGAAGATACTATTGATTTTTTATCATTCTATCACACTTTTTCCGAAAATGCAATATGGCAGCAAAAAAATCCGGAGCTCACTGCTTTGTGACTCCGGATTTTCTTTACATTACAGGTTTAAGTTCTTTTGTTTTAAGGTCTATAACATAATCTTTATCATAACGGAAATAAACCTTTTCGTTTTCTTTATCAATTACAAGATTGTCAAAAAACTTATTGCCGTGAAGACTTACTGATTTGAAATTGTCGGCATAGTTTATGAAGGTGCCGTCTTTACCCGCATAGAGCATTACCTGAGTTGCGCCGCGGGTTGTTGCAATACTGATATAAACAAAGGAATAATTTTCCGTATCAATTCTGTCGATAACATTTCCTACAGGAATATATCTGGTTTCGATATACTGCATTATTTCGTTGTAGTCGGGAGGAGTTTTTTCCTTTGTGCTCAAAATTGCAAGCATTTTGTCCCAGTCAATATAAATTGCATTATTAAGGAAATCTGTTTCCATTCCATTTTCCGAGAAGCTTGCTTTGTAAGATTTAAAGCAATATCCAACCTCCATCCCGTCGCAGTAAACGGGACCGTTTTCATAAGAACAGGTAGAAAAGCCGAGAGACTTTGAAAACTTGTCAACAGTTACGGTAAGCTGATTTCCGTCCAGTACAAACATATATCCGCATTCGCTTCCCGAAAGCTTTTGGCTGAGCTGACCAAGAAAGTTTTCTGTAAGCCAGTGAAGAGAAATTGTTCTCTTTGCGCCGTTCCAGACATATTTTGCATTATAAGAAGAATAGGCATTGTCACAGCCGATTTCCTCTATTGCCGCCGCCATTTTTCCGTTTAAGGAAAAAGCGTTTATTTCAAAGCCGTTAAGGTAAACCTTTATATCAGACTCATAAATGTAACCAACAATTGAGCCAACGGTTCCTCTTTTTATTTCTTTAACCTTAAAATCGGTCATATCTGCCGTATTTACAATTAAGGTACGGGCAGCGTCGTTATAAACAACGTTTGCTCCGTGTTGGGCAAGGTCTTCAAGAATTATTGCCGTTTTTCCGTTAAGGGAGTAAGACTCCACGGGAACATTATTTATATCGGCAATAATATCTGTTGAATAAATTGCGCCGATAATGTCGCCATTTGCCGCATATGCTCCCGTTGCACAGAAAAGGAGCAACAAAAACAAGCTTAAAATCAAGAGTTTTTTCATAATATCATCCCTCCTCTTTTTTCAATATACCATAAAAAGGTATTTTATGCAACAAAAAAAGGGTTGTAATTTTGCCGAGTGTTCTCAAGGACACTCGGCAGCGATATAAATTCCTGCGGAATTTTATATATGTGCTTCACACGCGATATGCTATGCAGCGCGATATGTTGCTATCGCAACGAGTTTTCAGGGGATTTATATCATATCGCAATTTTTATAAAAATTATATCGGATTTGTCGCAAGACATATATATAGCGTTTGCAAAGCAAACATATCACAAAACCCATACAACGCTTATTTAAAGCATTGTATGGGTTTTCATTTAATTCGAAAGTGTCCTTACGGACACTCTCATTTCTTCACAGCCCTTTTTTGGGTATATTTTTTTATTTAACAGCTTCCCAATCCTTTAAGAACTTTTCAATTCCCGCATCTGTAAGGGGATGCTTAACCATTTGCATTATTACCTTGTATGGAATTGTTGCTATATCTGCCCCTGCTCTTGCACTCTCGATTGCATGAACCGGATTTCTTACGCTTGCAGAAATAATTTCAGTTTCAATGCCCTGAACCTCAAAAATTTCCGCTATCTGAGCTATAAGCTCAACACCTGTTGCACCGATATCGTCCAGTCTGCCTACAAAAGGAGAAACGAAGGAAGCTCCTGCTTTAGCCGCAAGAAGAGCCTGAGCAGCAGAGAATATCAAAGTAACGTTAGTTCTGATTCCTTTTGCAGAAAGTCTTTTAACTGCTTTAAGTCCTTCTTCACACATTGGAATTTTAATAACAATATTATCAGACTTGATTTTATCAACAATTGCCAGCGCTTCCTCAACCATTTTGTCAGCTTCAAGGCTGATTACTTCTGCACTGATGGGACCGTCAACAATTTCTGTAATTTCTTTTACAACCTCAAGAAAGTCTCTTCCCTCTTTTGCAATTAAAGAAGGATTTGTTGTAACGCCGCAAATAACTCCCATATCGTTAACTTTTCTGATTTCATCTACATTTGCTGTATCAACAAATATTTTCATTTTCTATCACCCTTTCTTAATAAGCCCCCTAATTATATTCCCGTTTCCCGTTACTTTCTTCCTTAATTTTTGCAATATTATTGCAAAATTTTGGATTTTTATTGACTTTTGTTAAATTTTACAATATACTGAACTAAAAGGAGAGGATTTTGTGAATTATTCTGTTGAAAGTAACCGTCTTTACATTAAGAATATGAACCTTAACAAAGACGACATAGTTGTAAGAAAAAAGTTTCTTAAAGACTATCCTCTTCACTGGCACGACTGCTTTGAGCTTGAGCTTATTTTAAGCGGAAGTGCAACCCAGATTTTAAACGGCAAGAAATATGAGCTTCAGCCGGGAGACATTTATCTTCTTAACCCTACAGACTTTCACGAATTTACCGTTAACGAAAAAACCGAAATAATAAATGTTATGATTGCCGACGACATTGTTGACGAAAAGCTTTTATACAGCTTTTTAAAATTCAACAAAAATATTATTTTCCGCCTTGATGAAGAGGAATTAAAAAGCGTAAGCTTTCTTCTGGAGCTTGCAATTTCCGAATTTAACAAGGGGGAAAGCGGTTTTTACCGGTTTACCAAAAATATTATTGAATGTGTTTTTATAACCCTTTTAAGGAAAAGCGACGTTTATTCCCGTGAGGAAAGCGAAATTTCGGAAAATGCCGTTCACAAAGCTCTTTTGTATATGCACGGGCATTTCAGAGAAAATCCTTCTATGGAAGAGGTTGCAAGGCTTTGCGGCTTCAACCCCAGCTATTTCAGTTCCCTTTTCCACAGAGCAACCTCTTCAACCTACAAGGCATATATAACAAACTTAAAGCTTGAATATGCCAAAAAGCTTGCACTTTCCTCTTCTCTTTCCGTAACGGAAATCTGCTATTCAAGCGGCTTTAATTCCCTGTCACACTTTTTAAGGGAATATAAAAACAAATATAAACAAACAGTTTCCCAAACAAGAAAAATAAGCAACAGTCATTGATGTTTTTTTACGTTAAATTATAACAACAAAAAGGAAAAACAGAAAACTCAAGAGTATTTCTGTTGTTTTTAATTAACATATTGGAAGAAAGATGATATATATGCCTTACAGAATAGTGAAAACCTTAAACTGGATATTGGTAGTTATATTTGTGATTGAAACATTATTGTTCTGCGTTTTTTCAATAGAACCAATACCGTTGATCAGAAAAAGAGAATTTCCTTTTTTTCTCAAATATGAAGTTAATGGCGAAACATACTCTGTTTTTGATGTGCTTGTTTGCGAATTTGGCGGTTATACTATGACTACTGCTGATATGCAATTTAGCCGACAGTGGAAAGCTTACCTTAAAAGCGGGAAAGAAAGAATTACTTTGCTTGAAACAGCTGAAACAGAAATTTTTTATTCTCATTTAAGCAGAAAGGCATATGGGGCGGTTTATATGGGGGACACAGAAGTTTATTCCAAGGTACGCGACGTTTTTCCCAATGCCTGGTATTCTTCCTCTGAAGATAATGAAAAAGCTTATATTATATCGGCAAAAGATATGTCAGAAAAGTATAACATAAAACTGCTTGATTATGAAATTGCACCGCCGGTTAAAAATGTATTTTTAGATATAAGAATACAACTGGCAGGATTACTGCTTTTCATAATAGCATTATGGTGGATTACCCATAAAAGTGGCTCAAGGTAACAAAAACCAGTTTGTCACATTTTAACTAAACAATACGGGCGCTCCTGCAGGCTCGCCATACTAAAAGAAACTCCGATTCATCGGAGTTTCTTTTGTTTTTATATAAAAAAGGATTTACAATCTTTCTGTCGAATAAAACAGTATACACTTAATAATGCTCATCACGACCAAAAGGAGGATATACTTTGTGAAAGTTAAACGTATACTGTTAAATATTTTGCCTATTATAATTGGCTGTATATACATAGTTTGCTGCAGGTTGCTGAACACAAATTTTTCCGGCACAAGAGCGTTGTGTCTTGAATTTGTTATAATTACAGCAGTGCCGGTTTATTATGCAATTTTAAACTCTGATTTAACGGGAACATCAGGAAAATCGTTTGCAATTGCAACTTTATTTGTAATGCTTATGCTTTGTATATTTATTTTTTCTGTACATTGGCTCCCAAAGCTGATTGCAAAAGGAGGTATACAAAACATTGATGATATATCTATAGGGTTAGCCGTTCTGGCTATGAAATATGAGTTTGTATTACTGGGTATTTCCTGGCTCATTGCCGGTTTTGGTAAGTATCTCAAAAACAAAAGATAAGAACACAAAAAAGGAGAAATTTTATATGAAAAGGAAACTTATTGCAGGGCATTGATTTTAGTATTATTTTTTCAAACCCTTCCGCCGGTTTGTTCAGCTCAGGAAGAGTGGAATATAAATGTTATTGTTGTAAAGGAAGATTTTCGGTTTGATTATCTTAACAGCGATGTTTCCCCTGTGTTGAAAAATAACCATACACTTGTACCTTTGCGGGCATTAGCCGATATGTATGGGTTCAATGTTTCCTGGGAAGAAAATACCCGTTCGGTGATTTTGTCAAAAGAAGATAAAAGTATAAAAATGAATATAGGAAGCGCAAAGGTTATTGTTGACGGGAAAGAAGAATTCATGCCCACAGAAGCAACCATAATTAAAAACAGAACATTTGTTCCTCTAAGATATGCCTGCGAATATTTGGGGTTAAATGTTCTCTGGGTGCAAAACGAAGAGAATGTTGGATATGTCTGGATTTCCCCATTATGCTTCTGAATAATGAAGATGTTCAACCTGACGGTAATTATTCTCAGTTGCAGGAGGGTATTCCTTATTATGCTTTGAAAAATACAGGAGCTACAGCGAGAGGAATCAGGCTTGGTGATACGTATGAAGATGTGATAGAGAAATACGGAACCCCTCATAGCGTTTCCCATAAAGAAACAACAATTTTAGAGTATTACACTCCATATTTTCCTAACAGCAGTTCAGGGAGCACTTTGATTTTTCAAACAGAAAATAATGTTGTAACAACTGTAGAACTTGATTATTAGATACAAATACGGCGAGCGCAAAAGCTCGCCGTTATGCTTTGAAAAGCCTGTAAGGTTTTTATTGAGGAGAATCCCTTCTGCTTCTTTATACAGTTCTCCTGCTTTATTTTTATCAAGCTTCATACTTCACCTTTTAACCTTATTTATACGTTAATTTTACTTTTTTTGTTATATACTGTCAAGTTATTGACATATGATGTTTCCGTATGCTACAATGAATTTGACGTTTTTTGTCAAAAAAGATAAAGGAGAGTTTTTATGAAATATTGTAGCAAATGTGGTAAAGAGCTTATGGACGAAGCCGTAATTTGTCCCGGATGCGGATGTTCAACCGGCGGAAACACACCCGCAGCTAACGATGCAAGCAGCTTCGGCTATGCTTTTTTGGGATTCTGTTTTCCGATTGTAGGTCTTATTCTGTACCTTATCTGGAAGGACAATACCCCGCTTCGTGCTAAATCAGCAGGTAAAGGAGCTCTTGTTTCAGTTATTATATCAGCCGTATTTTACATTTTATACGCTGTTATTATCGGTGCGGCAATCGGCTCAATGGGAATGTATTGAGTTTCGGTAAATTTTTAGCCATATTCTTTATGTGCCATCAGCGCCCGGAAAGATCATTTTTCTTTAAGGGAAAACAGTTTCCGATTTGCGCAAGATGTACGGGAATATTGGTTGGTTTGTTTTCAGGTATAATTCTTGCGGTTATAACCCGCTGTTCTCACTATATTTATTTTCCTCTGCTCATTTTACCAATGCTTGCAGACGGAATTATTCAGCAGAAAACAAGCTACGAAAGCACCAACACAAGAAGATTTATAACAGGCTTGCTCGGAGGAACGGGAATCATATATATTTTTATCAACATACATATGTTCACCCTTTTCTGGGTAAGAATCGTTGTTGCAAAGCTTTTAAAATGAATTACAAAAGACCACGGAATAGACTGTGTTCCGTGGTCTTTTTTGTTTTAAACAAACTCCGCTTTTGCGGAGTTTGGACAACAATTATTCACTTTTCACTTTTCACTCTTCATTTAAACAGCCACACCTTTCGGTGTGGCTGTTAATTTTAGTCTTCTTTCTTTTCTTCAGGCTTTGGAAGAGCGTCTTTTCTTGAAAGATTCATTCTTCCCTGCTTGTCTATTTCAACAAGCTTAACCATTATTTCGTCGCCTTCTGATACGATATCTGTTACCTTTTCAACTCTCTTGAAGTCGAGCTTTGAAATATGAACAAGACCTTCTCTGCCCGGAAGGAATTCTACAAATGCGCCGAAGTCCATAATTTTTGTAACTTTACCTTTGTAGATTGTTCCAACCTCAGGGTCTGCAACGATTCCCTGAATGATTTCAAGAGCTTTTTTACCTGCTTCTGCATCAGAGGTTGCGATAAATACATTACCGTCATCCTCGATATCGATTTTAACGCCGGTATCAGCAATAATTTTCTGAATTGTTTTTCCGCCTGATCCGATAACGTCACGGATTTTGTCAACCGGGATTGTAAGAGTTATAATCTTAGGAGCATAAGGTGAAAGCTCTGATCTTACTTCTGGAATTGCCTTAAGCATTACATCATCGAGAATATGAAGTCTTGCTTTTCTTGTTTTTTCAAATGCTTCCTTGATTATTTCGGTTGTAAGACCGTCAATTTTAATATCAACCTGGATAGCTGTGATACCGTTCTTTGTTCCGCCTACTTTAAAGTCCATATCGCCGAAGAAGTCTTCAAGACCCTGGATATCAAGCATTGTAACGAATCTGTCGCCTTCTGTAACAAGACCAACTGAAATACCTGCTACAGGTTCTTTAATCGGAACACCTGCATCCATAAGAGCAAGAGTTGAGCCGCAGATACTTCCCTGAGAAGTTGAACCGTTTGAAGAGAGAACTTCAGAAACAAGTCTTATTGCATAAGGGAATTCTTCAACCGGAGGAATTACAGGAACAAGAGCTCTTTCAGCAAGAGCACCGTGACCGATTTCTCTTCTTCCGGGACCTCTTGAAGGTCTGGTTTCGCCAACTGAGTATGACGGGAAGTTATAGTGGTGAATATATCTCTTGGTTTCTTCCATATCAACACCGTCGAGAATCTGAACTTCAGAAACAGGACCAAGTGTTGCAACTGTAAGAACCTGAGTTTGTCCTCTTGTGAACATACCTGAACCGTGCGCTCTCGGGAGAAGTCCTACTTCTGCAGAAAGAGGTCTTATCTGGTCAAGATTTCTTCCGTCAACACGTTTTCCTTCGTCAAGAATCCATCTTCTTACAACGTATTTCTGGAGCTTGTAGATAGCATCGTCGATTTCAGTTTCTCTTTCAGGGAACTGTTCGTCGAGCTTTGCATGAGCCTCTTCGATTACAACTGCAAGCTGTTCGTCACGAACATTCTTATCGTCGGTATCAAGAGCCCATCTGATTCTTTCAATAACAGCGTCTTTTGTTGCTTCGTAAACATCATCTGCAACAACTGACGGAGTATAAGCAATTTTTTCTTTTTTGCCGATTTCATCAGCAATGCTCTGAATAAAGTTACAGAGCTTTTTAACTTCTTCGTGACCTGCAAGAATTGCTTCAAGCATTTCAGCTTCGGGAAGTTCCTTTGCGCCTGCTTCGATCATAACCACTTTATCAAGAGTACCTGAAAGGGTAAGCTCAAGAAGGCTCTTTTCTCTTTCTTCAACAGTTGGGTTGATAACCGGTTTTCCGTCTACCCAGCCTACAAAAACAGAAGCAACGGGACCGTTGAAGGGAATATCTGAAATTGCAACAGCTGTTGCTGCGCCGATCATTGCGGCAACCTCAGGAGAGTTGTCCTGCTCAACGCTCATTACAGTTGTTACGATAGAAACGTCGTTTCTGAGGTCCTTCGGGAAAAGAGGTCTCATAGGACGGTCAATACAACGTGATGCAAGGATTGCCTTATCAGTTGGCTTTCCTTCTCTTTTAATAAAACTTCCGGGGATTTTACCTACGGAATAAAGCTTTTCTTCATAGTCGATGCTGAGCGGGAAGAAATCTACGCCCTCTCTCGGTTTTGCAGATGCTGTAACTGCAGCGTGAACTACAGTATCACCAAATCTTACAAGACATGCACCGTTTGCAAGCTGAGCCATTTTACCTGTTTCAACAACAAGCGGTCTGCCAGATAAAGTTGTTTCAAACACTTTGAACATTTTAGTTCCTCCTTAAAATACTTTTTACTTTTCCGCACAGCACTTTAAATAGAAAATCTCTGCCTTCCAAGCCCTTTTGAAAAACACAGATTTTTCATTTAAAACACTGTGAGGGATTTGCCGTTTTTCACATGGCATAATAAAACAAAAAGAGGGTCGGCGGAAAAGATACTTTCCCGCAACCCTCTGATTATTACAATTACTTTCTCAAACCAAGTTTTGCAATGATAGCTCTGTATCTTTCAATATCCTTTTTCTGCAAGTATGTCAAAAGACCTCTTCTTTTACCAACCATCATAAGCAAGCCTCTTCTTGAATGGAAGTCCTTCTTGTTCTTCTTAAGGTGTTCGTTAAGATTGTTGATTCTGTTTGTAAGAATAGCAATCTGAACCTCAGGAGAACCTGTGTCAGTGTCATGCACTCTGTTGTTTGTAATAATTTCCTGTTTTAATTCCTTATCCATTTTCGTATACCTCCGTATAATATAAAATCGCCACTTAACAACGGATGGGTCGGATACTCCGCATCCCGTAGTAAAGGGTTATCGCACAAAGCGACACTTTATAATATCACACATTTTCAGTTTTGTAAAGACTTTTTTAATTATTTTTTCCGGAATTTTTAATTTTTTCCAGCATTTCTTTTGTAAACACAATTGTTTCATCGGCAGAGGGCTTTTTTTCCTCGGGTTTCTTTGAAATGTCTGCCGTTATGTCTGCCTCTTTTTCCGGCTCGGGAAGAATTTCCTCAGGTTCTTCCTCAAGCTCCTCTTCTTTTTTGTTCATTCCGTCATAAAGCTTGGCGCAGGCAACAAGATAGTAAGGAAGTGCCCACAAAAGAGCAACCCCTGCCGTAAATACGCCGAGAATGAACCACAAAACAAAAGAAAGGGTAAGCAAAGCAAGCTTTATACATCCTTTTACTGCACAGCCTGTTGTTTTCGAAAGTATTGATTTTATTCCGTTTTTGGGAGCATCGGCTATAACAAAGCCCCCGAAGAGCGCAAAAACGCAGGAAAAGAGATAAACAAAGCCTCTTAAAATAACAGCAAGGTTTTTAAAAAGCTCCCTTTCAAACTCAATTGCCGCAACAAAATCAGCTGCCCACAGAAGGGCAAAAAGGAAAAATCCGAAATAAACAACCGTCATATAATCCCTGTTAAATGCAGAAAAAACTACGGCTGATTTTTTCTTTTCCCCTCTTGATAAAACAAGAAAATATTTTAAAACTCCGGCAACAAGAGGAAAAACAAAAAGAACGTTCAGACAATTGGTTACAATATCGTGAATTTCTTTTCTTAGGGAAAATCCTGAAATTATATGAGTCAAAGCTCCTGCAAGGATAAAAGCAAACAACAGCAAAATAGCCGCGCCTGCTCTTCTGCCCGAAAGAGTCAACCTTGCACCGCTTTTAAGATTTTTTATATTTAAACCGGAACCTTTCATAATTTAAGCCTCCTGAAGATTTTCTTCCTCAGCTATTATAATAAAAAATCCCGGCAAAGTCAAATAAACCTTAAGCTGACAAGAGCTGTTGTAAGCACAAACAAAGCTACCGCCGCAAGTTTTAATTTTAAAGGAAGCTTTTTCCTTCTGCATCCTTTTATTATCTTTTTAGCCTCCGCAAGGGCTCTGTCGCCCTGCTCATCTTTATCGGTTATCAGCATAAATCCGCTCCTTTCCGTTAAAAATAGTATTATCCTCAATAAGGTTATTTATGCAAAATTTATTGACTTTAGACAAAATCTGGAATATTATATATTTAGGGTGATATTCCCTCTATGAAAGGAGAAGTTCTTATGATAAACGCAATGAACGAATATGAAAAATGGATTTCTTCGGAAATGCTTGACAAAGCTTCCAAGGAGGAGCTTGACCGCATTTCTTTAGATGAAAATGAAATTAACGAACGTTTTTACAAAAACCTTGAATTCGGCACAGCAGGCTTAAGAGGAATTATCGGCTGCGGCACCAACAGAATGAACATATATACCGTCAGAAAGGCAACCCAGGGTCTTGCGGCTTATATAACCGGACTTGGCGAAGAGGCTATGAAAAGAGGCGTTGTTATTGCCTACGATTCAAGACTCTATTCTGACGTTTTTGCAAAAGAGGCTGCTCTGGTTCTCTGCGCAAACAACATAAAGGCTTATCTTTTCGACGAGCTTAAACCTGTTCCGATGCTCTCCTTTGCGGTAAGGCACTTAAACTGCGCTATGGGCATTATGATTACCGCAAGCCACAATCCTGCAAAATACAACGGCTACAAGGTTTACGGTGAGGACGGAGCTCAGATTGCACCGGACGTTGCAGAAAAAATTCTGTCTCATATGGACAGTCTTGATATTTTCAACGATATAAAATTTACCGACGAGGTTGAGGCAGTATCCGGAAAAATGCTGGAAATGGTAGGCAGCAAGGTTGAAAAAATTTACCTTGAAAACGTTATGGCACAAAGCATAAACAAAGACCTGCTGGATAAAACTGACATAAAAATTGTTTACACTCCCTTCCACGGAACAGGTAACATTCCCGTAAGAAAAATTCTTAAAATGAGAGGGCTTGACAATATTTATGTTGTTGCCGAGCAGGAAAAGCCCGACCCGGCATTTTCAACAGTTACCTCACCAAACCCCGAAAATCCCGAAGGCTTTTTCTACGCTGTTAATCTGGCAAATTCCGTAGGCTCAGATATAATTATCGGAACTGACCCCGACTGCGACAGAGTTGGCGTTATGGCAAAGGCTCCCGACGGAAAATTTGTTCCTATGACAGGAAATCAGATGGGCGCTCTTCTTACCCATTATATTATTACAGAGAGAATTAAAAATAAAACTCTGCCGGAAAATCCCATTGCGGTTAAAACCATTGTTTCAACCGAGCTTGCCCAGAAAATATGCGACAAATACAACGTTGAAATGAAAAACACCCTTACCGGCTTCAAGTTTATTGGCGAAATTATAAAAGAGCTTGAAGAAAAGGGCGAAGACGAAAGATATATCTTCGGTTTTGAAGAAAGCTACGGTTGCCTTTGCGGAAGCTATGCAAGAGATAAAGACGGCGTTGTTGCAACAATGCTTATCTGCGAAATGGCGGCTTTCTACAAAGAAAAGAATATGACTCTTTACGATGCAGTTCAGGAGCTTTACAAAGAATTCGGATATTTCAGAGAAAGCCAGAAAGCCCTTACCTTAGAGGGAATTTCAGGTCTTCAGAAAATTAAAAATATGATGAGCTTCATAAAGGAAAATCCCTTTACGGAAATGAACGGTCAGAAGGTTGTTACCGTTACCGATATTTCAAGAGGCGAAAAAACAAATCTTGTTACGGAAAAAACGGAAAAGATATCTCTTCCAAAATCCGATGTTCTTATTTTCGAGCTTGAAGACGAAACAAAATTCATTGTACGTCCTTCGGGCACGGAACCGAAAATAAAGTTCTACTTCTTTGTTTGCGGAAAAGATGCCAAAAGTGCCGATAAGCTTATGAGCAATCTTTCAGGCGCTGTTCTTGAACAGATAGACAAACTTATGTAAAAAACTACTAAGGGCGATTAAACAAATCGCCCGTACATTTTAACTAAGGATAAATTTTATGGTTACAAGTCTTAAATCAGGTGGTCTTGTTGGCGTTGACGGCTACATTGTTGACGTTGAGGTTGACATTATAAAATCTCTCCCCTCCTTTGAAATTGTCGGTCTTGCAGACACGGCGGTTAAGGAAAGCAAGGAGCGAGTGCGTTCTGCCCTGAAAAACAATTATATAGAAATGCCTGCGGTTAAATATACCGTAAACTTAGCGCCAGCCTCCCTGAAAAAGGAGGGCGTTATGTACGACCTGCCTATTGCTCTGGGAATAGCGGCAAGGCTTGGCAAAATTAAGGACAGTGTTCTTTTTGATGCGATTTTCATCGGCGAGCTTTCCTTAAGCGGACAAATAAGAAAGGTTTCGGGAGTTCTTCCCTGCGTTTTATGTGCAAAGGAAAAGGGCATAAAAAGAGCCTTTGTTCCCGCCGAAAACGCTGCCGAAGCGGCAGTTGCCGACGGCATTGAGGTTTTCCCCTGCGACTCTCTCGCTCAGGTTATCGGGCATTTTTCAGGTAAAACACCCATCACTCCCGTTAAAACCGACGTTGAAAAATTTTTCAGAAACAAAAGTATTTACGATATTGACTTTTCTGAGGTTAAGGGTCAGCTTTTTGCCAAAAGAGCTCTTGAAATTGCAGCGGCTGGCGGGCACAACTGCGTTATGATAGGCACTCCCGGTTCGGGAAAAACAATGCTTGCCAAAAGAATGCCCACCATTCTTCCCGACCTTACCTTTGACGAGGCTATTGAAACCACCAAGATTCACAGTATTTCGGGACTTCTTGACAAAACAACCCCGATTATGACGAAAAGACCCTTCCGAAGCCCTCACCACACGGTTTCGGCGCCGGGTCTTGCAGGCGGAGGAGCAATCCCCCGTCCCGGCGAGGTTTCCCTTGCCCACAATGGTGTTCTTTTTCTTGACGAATTCCCCGAATTCAGAAAGGACGCCATTGAAATTTTAAGACAGCCGATTGAAGACAGAAAAATTACCGTTTCAAGAGTAAATTCAACGGTTACTTATCCCTCCTCCTTTATGCTTATTGCGGCAATGAATCCCTGCAAGTGCGGATATTATGGTGATCCTACCCACAACTGCACCTGCACACAGTCGCAAATAAACAGCTATATGACAAAAATCAGCGGTCCCGTTATGGACAGAATTGACATTCACGTTCAGCTCAACCCGGTAAAATATGAGGATCTTGAAAACAGAACCCCTGCTGAAAGCTCTTTTATGATTAGGGAAAGAGTAAACAAAGCAAGGGAGATTCAGCTCAAAAGATTTGAGTCTGAAGGAATTTATTGCAATGCCCAGATGAGCTCTGCTCTTATAAGAAAGCACTGTATTCTCGGCGAAGCGGAAAATACCCTTTTAAAAACGGCATTTGACAGGCTGGGACTTTCTGCAAGAGCCTACGACAAAATTTTAAAGCTTTCAAGAACCATTGCCGACCTTGAAAGCTCCGACAGTATAAAACCCAATCACATCAAGGAGGCAATTATGCTTCGTTCCCTGGATAAGGGCACAGCAAAACAGATATAATTTGATTTTTTGTAAAATATTAGGTATAATACCAATTAAGATAAACAGAAACGGAGATTATTTATGTCGGATTCTACAGTTATTATCCTTGCCGCAGGCGAAGGAAAAAGAATGAAAACAAAAACCGCAAAGGTTCTTAATAAAGTTTGCTTCAAGCCGATGATTGACTACGTTGTTCGTGCTGCAGAGGAAATTTCCTTATTAAAGCCGGTTGTTGTAATCGGTCACAAAGCGGAGGAAATTAAGGCTCACCTGGGAGACAGAGTTAACTATGCCCTTCAGAGCGAGCAGCTTGGAACAGGTCATGCTGTTTCTACAGCTATGGAATTTATTGAAAATTCCGGAAGTGAGACCGTTGTTGTTTTAAACGGCGATATGCCTCAGATTACGGGAGACACTTTAAGACAGGTTATTGCCCATCACGAAACCGAGGGCTTTGGCGTTACCGTTGTAGGCGCATCCTTTGACAACCCTACCGGCTACGGAAGACTTGTTACCGAAAACGGCAGACTTCTTAAAATAGTTGAACACAAGGACTGCAACGAAAATGAGCTCGAAATCAAAGAGGTAAATGCGGGCATTTATCTTTTCAACACCAAAGAGCTTATAAAGGCTCTTCCAAGACTTAAGAATAATAATTCCCAGGGCGAATATTATTTAACAGACACTATTGAAATTATAGGAAACGCAGGTGCTTTCATTGTTGACAACAAAGAGGAAATTGCAGGCTGTAACACAAAGGTTGAGCTTTGCGAGGCTGACAGAAATATGCGCCTTAAAATAAACAAAAAGCTTATGGAAAAGGGCGCTGTTATTATAAGCCCTGAAAACACATATATTGAAGACACGGTTGTTATCGGCGAGGACACTGTTATTTACCCCAACTGCGTTATTAAAGGAAACACGGTTATAGGCGAATGCTGCGAGGTTCTTGCATCGAGCCATATTGAAAGCTCGGTTATCAAAGACAATGTTTCGGTTAAAACCTCAACCCTTCTTGAGTGTGAAATAGGCAAAGGCACAACAGTAGGACCTTATGCTTATATAAGACCTCAGACAAAGGTTGGAGAAAACTGCCGTATCGGAGATTTTGTTGAGCTCAAAAAATCGGTTATAGGCAACGGAACAAAGGTTTCTCACCTTACCTATCTTGGTGACACCGTTGTTGGTGAAAGGGTTAACTTCGGTTGCGGTACCGTTTCCGTTAATTACGACGGAATAAACAAATTCCAGACAGTAATCGGAAACGACGCTTTCATTGGCTGTAATGCAAACCTTATTGCCCCGGTTACAATCGGAGACAACAGCTTTATTGCCGCAGGCTCTACAATTACCGACGAGGTTCCGGAGGATGCTTTTGCAATTGCCCGTCAGAGACAGACAAATAAGCTCAACTGGAAAAAACCAAAGGACAGAAAATAATATTCCACGGAAAGGCTTTTAGTTATGAAAATTGTTCTTACAGGCGGAGGAACTTCCGGTCACGTTACTCCAAACATTGCACTTCTTGACGTTCTTAAAAACCATTTTGAGGACATTTACTATATCGGCACCGAAAAGGGCGTTGAAAAAGCTCTTATTGAAGGAGAAGGAATTCCTTTTTTCACCATTGAAGCAGGAAAGCTGAGAAGATATATTGACGTTGAAAACTTAAAGGACATAAGCAAAATTTTCAAAGGCTACAAAAAATCTGTTAAAATTCTGAAAAAGCTTAAGCCCGACGTTGTGTTCAGCAAAGGCGGCTTTGTTTCCTGCCCCGTTGTATGGGCAGCGCGCAAGCTTAAAATTCCCGTTGTTCTGCACGAGTCGGACATTACTCCCGGCCTTGCAAACAAGCTTTCTCTTCCTTCGGCATCAAAAATATGTTACGCTTTTCCCGAAACAGAAAAGCACCTTCCCGAAGGCAAAAGAGTTTACACCGGATTGCCCGTAAGAAAAGAAATTCTTGAGGGAGACAGAGAAAAAGGCATTGAAATCTGCGGATTTGAAAACGATAAGCCGGTTCTTACCGTTATTGGCGGAAGTTTAGGCTCTGTTTTTCTTAACGACACCGTAAGAATGAATTTAAACGAGCTTTTAAAGCATTTCAACATTTGTCACCTTTGCGGAAAGGGACATATTGACCATTCTCTTTTAAACGTTAACGGCTACTGCCAGTTTGAATATGTAAACAAAGAGCTTTGCCACATTATGGCGGCAACGGATATGCTTGTTTCCCGCGCGGGAGCAACGGCAATTTTTGAAATTGTTGAGCTTAAAAAGCCGGCACTTTTAATTCCTCTTTCAAAAAAAGCTTCAAGAGGCGACCAGATTGACAATGCAAAATCCTTTGCAAAGCAGGGACTGGTTGAATTTACCGAAGAGGAGGATTTGAACCCCTCTCAGTTTACCGAAAAAATTCTCTCCATTTATATGAACAGAGACAAATATATTAAAATACAAAGTGAAAAAGCCTCAAAGGACAGCAGAAATGCCGTTTTGGAGGTTATCTTAAGCGTTGTTTCAAACGCTGAAAAGGATTGATTGAATGTACTTAATAGCAGGTCTTGGAAATCCCGGCGACAAGTATTTTGCCACAAGGCACAACGTTGGTTTTTCCGCCATTGACTATATTTCTCAGAAAAACAATATTCCCGTTACAAAAATAAAGCACAAGGCTCTTATAGGCGAGGGTACCATTGCAGGCGAAAGGGTTATTCTCGCCAAGCCTCAGACCTTTATGAACCTCAGCGGGGAAAGCATAAGGGAGATTGCCTCCTGGTATAAAATTGAAAATGAAAACATTATAATTATATACGACGACATTTCCCTTGACGTGGGCAAGCTCCGCATAAGGGAAAAAGGCTCGGCAGGCGGACACAACGGAATAAAATCCATTATCCTTAATCTTAATTCCGACGTTTTCGGAAGAATGAAAATAGGCGTTGGCGGCAAGCCCGAAGGCTATGACCTTGCCGACTACGTTCTGGGAAAAATTCCGAAAGAACAGCAGGAAACCGTTTTTTCTATTCTTGAAAGGGTTAACGATGCCGTTTACGAATATATTAAAAACGGCGCCAAGCTTGCAATGAGCAGATACAACTGTTAGAAAGGCAGACTGTAATGCAGGGTTATATTGACATTTTAAAATCGCAAAAGGAATTTACTGAAATTTGCGAATGTCTTAAAAACAGCATATCACCCGTAAGGGCTACCTCAACAGCCGAATCGCAGAAAATGCATTTGGCGTTTTCTTTGTGCGCAGAATTAAAAAGACCTATGGTTTTTGTTGCCGCTGACCCTCTTACAGCGAAATTTGCCGCTCAGGACATTAAGTTTTTCCTTCCTGAAGACAGGGTGCTTGAATACCCTGAAAGGGAGTTTATTTTCTACGACATTGATGCCCGCAGCAACGAAACTGCAAAAAAGAGAATCAACTGTCTTTTTTCCCTTTGCTTTGAAAGGAAAAGCTTTTGCGTTGTTACAACAATTACCGCCCTTTGTCAGAAAATTGTATCTAAAGATGCCTTTATTTCCTATACTCTCGACATAAAAAACGGCGACGTTTACGATATTCACAGCATTGCCGAAAAGCTGGTAAAGCTTGGTTACCGCCGCGAGGTTCAGGTTGAGGGCGCAGGTCAGTTTGCGGTTCGCGGAGGAATTATTGACGTTTTCCCCTTTGAAAGCGAAAACGCTGCCAGAATTGAATTTTTTGACGATGAGGTTGACTCTATACGTTATTTCGACGTTTCCACTCAGCTGAGCATAGAAAAGGTTGACAGGGTTTGCATTACCCCTGCAGGCGAGGATTTTGCCCAAAGGGAAGCAGTTCTTTGGGACTATCTTAAGGATGCTGTTTATTTTCTTGACGAACCCCACCAGTGTATTCAGGCATATGACAATATGAAAGATGACCTTTCGGAGCAGATTAAATCTGCCCTTGAAAAGGAATACAAGCTTTCAAAAAAAGCGAGAAACATAAGCTATTATATTGAAGATTACAAAACGGTTATTGAAAGCATTTCCTTGGCAGGAACAGTAGGACTTTCAAACCTTTCTATGAGTGCAAAGGGACTTACTCCAAAGTCGATTGTTTCAATGCAGACAAAATCAATGCCCGTTTACAGCGGGAATTTTGACCTGCTTTGCGACGACCTTATTTTCTATCTGCTGAAGGATTACAGAATTATTCTCCCCTGCGGAAGCCCCGGCAGAGCAAAAATTGTTGCCGAGGAGCTTTCAAAAAGAGACGTTCTCTGCGAATTTAAAGAAACACTTACAGACCTTCCTGAAGGCGGCAAGGTTACCCTTGTTCCCGGTTGTATAAGACACGGCTTTGAATATCCCGACATTAAAATTGCAATTATTTCAGACAAGGAGCTTGCATCGGAGGCTCCCGTTAAACAAAGAAAAGCCATACGTCCCCGAGGAAACATAAGAAATATTTCCGACATAAACGAGGGCGACTATATAGTTCATCAGATTCACGGAATAGGCGTTTACAAGGGAATTCATCAGCTTGAGCTTGACGGAGTTATAAAGGACTATCTTAAAATTCAGTATAAAGGAAGAGACATTTTATACGTTCCCGTAAACCAGCTTAACCTTGTAAGCAAATACATCGGCGGCGAAGGAAACGTTAAAGTTAACAAGCTCGGGGGCAACGAATGGAACCTTACAAAGGTAAAAGTAAGAAAATCTCTTGAGGTTCTTGCAAAGGAGCTTGTTGAGCTTTATGCCAAAAGACAGGCATCTAAGGGCTTTGCCTTTTCAAGGGACAGCGAATTCCAGAAGGATTTTGAAAACACCTTTGCCTATGTTGAAACCGACGATCAGCTTAAATCAATAAAAGAAGTAAAAAAGGATATGGAAGCGGAAAAGCCTATGGACCGTCTTATTTGCGGAGACGTTGGCTACGGCAAAACCGAGGTTGCAATAAGAGCCGCCTTCAAAGCGGTTTGCGATTCAAAGCAGGTTGCCTATCTGGTTCCGACTACCCTCCTTGCCCAACAGCACTATGACAACTTTGTACGCAGAATGAAGGGCTTCCCAGTTCAGGTTGAGCTTTTGTCAAGATTCAGAAGCAAAAAACAGCAGCAGGAATCTATCGAAAGACTGAAAAAAGGAACTGCCGACATTGTTATCGGAACTCACAGAATTATTCAGGACGATGTTAAATTCAAAGACCTGGGACTTCTTATAATTGACGAGGAGCAGCGCTTTGGCGTTAAACACAAGGAAAAAATAAAACAGCTTAAGCATAATATTGACGTTCTTACCCTTTCTGCAACGCCTATCCCCAGAACTCTTAACATGGCAATGACAGGCATAAGGGATATGAGCGTTTTAAGCGAGCCTCCTGAGGACAGACATCCTGTTCAGACCTATGTTACCGAATTTAACCCCGAGGTTATAAAAACCGCCATAACAAGAGAAATGGCAAGAAGCGGTCAGGTTTATTACCTTCACAATTATACAGACTCTATTGAAGCAACGGCGGCAAAGCTCAAAAAGCTTGTTCCTGAAGCAAGAATTGCCTGCGCTCACGGGAAAATGTCGGAAGTTCAGCTTGAAAATATTATGTTCGCCGTTTTAAACGGAGAATATGACATTTTGGTTTGTACAACCATTATAGAAACGGGACTTGATATTCCCAATATGAACACCATTATCGTTGAAAATGCCGACAGATTTGGACTTTCCCAGCTTTATCAGCTGAGAGGAAGAGTAGGCCGTTCTTCAAGGCTTGCCTATGCTTACCTTACCGTAAGACGTGACAAGGTTTTAGATCAGGTTGCCGAAAAAAGACTTAAGGCAATAAAAGAGTTCACAGAGTTTGGCTCGGGCATAAAAATTGCAATGCGCGACCTTGAAATACGAGGAGCGGGAAGCGTTCTCGGAACTCATCAGCACGGCCATATGAACCAAGTTGGCTACGAGCTTTACTGCAAGCTTCTTACCGATGCCGTTAACCAGGTTAAAAACAACGAGGAAATACGAGAGGAAGCTCCTGTTTCAATTGATATCAACATAAGCGCATTTATTCCCGAAAGCTATATTGCAGACAGCTTTACAAGAATTGATATTTACAAGGTTATTTCCTCAATTGAAAATGAAGAGGATGCTCTTTCGGTTACCGACGAGCTGGTTGACAGATTTTCAGACCCGCCTCAGAGCGTTGTTAATCTTATTGACATTGTAATGATAAGAAACCTTGCAAAGGAGCTTGCAATTTCAGACATTCAGCAAAAGGGCGAATCGGTTGTAATGAAGCTTACGCCAAATTCTCCTATGCAAAAGCTTGCCGACTTTGTAAGCAACAACAGAATTGAGTTTTATTTTTCTGCACAGAAGGACACCACCTGCATAATCTACAAACCGAAAAACAAACCGCAGAAAGACCTTGCAAAGAATCTTAAAGGAATCTTAAAAGAAATAAAGGATAAAGAATAATCTTATAAGGAGAAAAATAATGAAAAAGATAATTTCAGTTTTTTTAACAGCAGTTCTTGTGTTTACATTGCTTGCACCGGCGTCAGCAAAAGAACTGTCGCTTGACAACAAGGTATACAACCTTGTTACATCATTTATAGGAGATGCTTCAACAAGCAGAGGCTTTGCCTGGACTGCAGTTGACGGATATGAAAATATGGTGCTCCGTTATGCGGTATCGGGTACAACTGACTATAAAACCGTAACACCAAAGGTTGTTGATAAGGAAACTCACCTTTATTATAAAGCTGATGTTACCGGTTTAACCCCAGGAACAAAATACACCTATCATATTGGCAAAACGGACACAGATGAGTGGTACGGTCCTTTTGAATTTACCACAAAACCCGAAAAAGTTGATTCATTTTCATTTGTAGGAGTCGCAGACCCGCAGATGAATTCGGAAAAAGATGTAGAATGTTTTAAAAAAGATATTTCAACAGCTATTGCCGACGCTCCCGAAACATCTTTCATTGTAAGTCTTGGAGATTTGGCAGGGCACGGTTATAACGAAAGCTTGTGGAATATGCATTTTGAGTCACTGAAGGGTTACGGCGAAAGTATTCCGTATATGGGAGTTGTAGGTAATCACGATGTAGAAAGTCCCGTTGCTGAGTTTGACGAGCAATGGGATCAAATGGAAAATTTCAGTCTGCACTTCAATCACCCGGATAATGCTAAAGATGCAATGTCAACAGTTTCCCCCGAAGATATGGAAACCAAAGAATACCGCGAAATGATTGAAAACATTGAGGACACATTCTATTCCTTTGATTACGGCAATGCTCACTTTAGTGTTCTCAATTTACCTGTTCAGGTTCCTTATGACGGAAAACCAACAGGTGATATGGAAAAGTTTCTGAAAATGCAGAGAGACTGGCTGGACAAAGACCTGAAAAGCACGAACGCAAAATGGAAAATAGTTCTTATGCATGTAGGTTTTTACAAAGCGGACACCCGTGTAGGCAACGGCGGCGGAGAGCTATATTTTGGTGATATTATTTACAAGAACGAGGTTGACCTTGTTCTTCAGGGACATGACCATATTTATATGAGAAGTCATCCTATGAAAGGCGATTTTGACAGTCCACACGACACTGTATATACCACTTTGGGAGCTGCCGGAAGTAAAAGATACGGAGCTGACAGAACAAAAGGACCGGGTGAACACGTTTATGTTTACGAAAACACAGAGCCCGAACAGCCTGTATATACCATATTTGAAGTAACTGATAAAAAAATCGTTGTAACCGCCAAACAAACTGACGGCACAATTCTTGACAAATACAACATATTAAAACCCGGTGATGACTCTACAAACATCATATTTGATTTAAGCAAAGAAGAAGAAAATACAACTGCATCTGCACCCAGCGACTGGGCAAAGGAAAGCGTTGACACTGCAAAAAATGTGGGAATTACCGATAAAACACAACAGTACCTTTATCTAAGCGACATTACACGTGAGGAATTTTGTGAGCTTATCTACAATCTGATAACGGTAACCGGAAACAATATTGATATTCCCACTACTGAGAAATTTACCGACACAAAAAACAAAAAAATACTTGCGCTTAACGCCATGGGCATAATCAACGGAAAGTCGGAAACGGAATTTGCTCCGAAAGATTTTCTCACCCGTGAAGAAGCCGCAACGATTATCATTCGTATGATAAACAAGGTATTTCCTATGGCTGCAACAGAAGTATGGTTTGAGTATGCCGACATCAATGAAATTTCCGATTGGGCATCCTCTTCTGTGCAGGCAATCAGCAATTTTGGATTTATGAAAGGCGTGGGAGACAACAAATTTGCCCCCAAAGAAACATACACAGTTGAACAGGCAATTACAACTCTTGTACGTGTATACAACAGTATTAAAGCTCAGAACTAAAAAGGGGATGTTAAAAAAGTCCGGAACGTCAAAAGGCTGATTTTTTCCTATGAAAGATATTGTAAACATAAAAAATAAAATTCAACCAAATGTAGAAAAACCTCAAAATTTTTGAGGTTTTTCTTTGTTTTATGCCTTTTGACTACGAACAAACTTCACCTGACTCGCTGTACCATCGTACAGCTTCGGGTTCCCGCAAGCATAGCTTGCGGTTCAGTTTGTCCGTTCCAAACATTTTTTCCTATCCCCTTACAGAGTGAGGCTGTTTAAAAATCAGTTTTTAAACAGCCCATTTATACTAAAAACGCAAAACAAAACACAAAGGGACTGTTCTGTTGTGTTGATAAATTGAATAACAAGAACGCCGAAAAATCGGCGTTCTTTCCTTTTCTATTAACTTTTATCTATTAACTATTAACTTAACACAAAATATGCAATTACAAGTGCGCCGAGAATTATTCTGTAAATGCCAAAAAATTTGAAGTCGTGCTTTTTAACATAATTAACCAGAAATCTTATGGAAACAAGAGAAACGATATAAGCCGTTACCATTCCAAGAATTAAAATCATAAGGTCGTAGCCTGCAATCATTCCCACATCTTTTATGTAGGAAACAATTTTAAGAAAGCTTACGCCAACCATTACGGGAATTGCAAGGAAGAAAGAAAACTCCGCCGCTACTTCTCTGCTTAAGCCAAGGATTATTGCTCCGAGGATTGTTGAGCCGGAACGGGAGGTTCCGGGAATTATCGAAAGAACCTGGAAAGCTCCGATTAAAAGCGCCGTTTTATAGCTCATTTCATTTACGGAGTTAATTTTCGGCTTATGATTAAGCTTTTCAACTATTATAAACAAAATACCGTAAATTATAAGCGTTGAGGAAACTACCTGCCAGTTTTCGAAGGTTTCCATAAAATCGTTCAGCAAAAGCCCTATAACCGCCGCAGGAAGACACGCCGCTATTACCTTAAACCACATCTGCCAGGTATCGTTTTTTTCCTTTTTGCTTTTCGAAAGAGCAAAGGGGTTGAGCTTTTTAAAATATAAAGTTACAACCGCAAGAATTGCTCCAAGCTGAATTACGTAAAGATAAAGGTCGGTTGAAGTAAACGTGTTTTTATTATTCATAAACTCGTTTACAAGAATCATATGACCGGTACTGCTTATGGGAAGCCATTCGGTTATACCCTCAACAATACCTAAAATAAAAGTTCTCAAAAGCTCCATAGCTTCACCCCTGTTTTTATTTTATGAGTTACAGGTTTAATATATCACATTTTCATACTTATTGCAACAAATCCACTTTTTAAACTGTTCATTTATGCCGAAAATATCATATTTTTTATTCTGCGCATTTGGCACAAGGCGTAAGCCCTGCGGCTTCTGCCTCATCAAGAGTTACCTCATAGCTGTTTTTCCCGCCGCATTCTTTATCAAAATGATATTTTTTACCCGAAGGGGTTCTGTAAACCTTAAAGGTTACATTTTCCGGAGACTGATTTTCAGGACTGCTTGCTCCGTTAAGATAGTTAATTTTTATTCCCGGCTGAACATTATAGCAATATACACAAAAGGAAACGCCCTCTCCCTCATCGAAATTGGAAAAAGCCTCTATAAGAACGCCTTCGGCAACAA
This sequence comes from Clostridia bacterium, assembly GCA_045605445.1. Lineage (GTDB taxonomy): Bacteria > Bacillota > Clostridia > RGIG6154 > RGIG6154 > CAZMHL01. The sequence goes on from JAZUPZ010000052.1 coordinate 24,613, forward strand.
GATTATTTCCGCCGAACACAGGCGTTACCCTGTAGGTAACTCTTTCCCCGGTTTCATCTATATAGTCATCCACTTTATTTTCAAAGGGAAGCATTCCTTCAATATTCAGATATCTTGTGCCGGTTATAAGATTTCTTTTATTGGCATTTTCCCCCGTAAGCTGCCATCCTATTAAATGGCAACGGTTATAAAGATATCCGCCGGGAATAAAGTCGTAGCTTGCATTTATCCAGCCCGTCGGAGTAACGGAGCTTATGCTTTCCCTTTCACCTGAAGGCATTATGTCCTTTGCAACCGAAGCCATACAAACATCGCAACGTCCCAGTTCATCAAGGTTGCTATAATACTCAAAGGAGCCGTTTATAATTTCATAATCGTTAAAAAAAGGCTCGTTGCCGTTTATTTCAACAAAGGGCTTGCCGGAATAAGAAGGCAGAATACTCATAAGATATTTGTATTCTTCTTCGTTGAAGGTATCCCTTATTATGGAAACTTCACTGTTTTTGCCGTCCCAGGCAACTCCAAGATTAAAGCTTTCCGCCACAAACCTTATGGGAAGCATTGTTCTTGAATTTATAACCGTTGGTGCAACATCAAGATAATAAACATCGTTATTAAGATAGGCAACCGTACTGTCGATTATAAGTCTTACAGTGTTGTCATTCATTGTAAGGATAACAGATTTACTGCTTTCCTCCCATTCAACCTTTCCGCCGAATGCCTCAACAATTGCTCTTATGGGAACAAGGGTTCTTCCGTTTGTTATAACGGGAGTTGTTCCCCTTCCCTCGTCTATTTCGGCAGAAACGCCGTTTACTTCCATAAGGGGATTGTTTATCTGAAGGCTTACAACAACATCTGCGCCGATATCCGCCGCAAAGGCAGAAAAGCAAAACACCATACAGCACAATAAAAGCACTGCAGAAAATAATATCTTACGTTTTTTCATACAAGCCACCTCAGTATCTTTTTGATTATTTTACTACATTTCCGTTTTCTTTGCAAGATAACAGAACATACTGTCCCGCGAAGAATTCACAGAAGTACGTATGGAGCACAAAAGCCTAAACTTTTGTGCTCCATACATTTTTAACATCCCATCAAGCAAGCTTATCCATTTCTTTTTTAAGCCTGCTTATAATTCTCTTTTCGAGCCTTGAAATATAAGACTGGGAAATGCCAAGCATATCGGCAACCTCCTTCTGGGTTTTCTCCCGGTTATCGTTAAGCCCGAACCTCATTTTTATTATTTTCCTTTCCCTTTCGGAAAGCTTTGCAATTGCAATGTTAAGAAGCTGACGGTCAACCTCATCGTCTAAGGTTTTCTGAATAAGGTCAACATCTGAGCCGAGAACATCGGAAAGAACCAGCTCGTTTCCGTCGCTGTCAGTATTAAGAGGCTCATCGATTGAAACCTCCTGACGTCTGTTTCCGTTTTTCCTTAAGTGCATTAAAATTTCGTTTTCAATACACCTTGAAGCGTAGGTCGCAAGCTTTATTTTTTTGTCGGGCTTAAAGGTGTTAATAGCTTTTATAAGTCCTATTGTGCCGATTGAAATTAAATCTTCAATGTTTATGCCTGTATTTTCAAATCTTTTTGCTATGTAAACAACCAGCCTCAGATTATGCTCTATCAGCGTTTTTCTTACTTTTTCATCATCTATTTTCAAAACCAGTTCACGTTCCTCGTTGGCAGGAAGAGGCGGCGGAAGGCTTTCCCCTCCGCCTATATAATGAACATAGTTCATTTTTCTTAAAAGCTCTGTAAAATATATTTTCAGTTTGTCAAACATTATATTCCTCCGAAATAAACATATTTGCGCCCAAAAGCGCATCGTAGCCAAAGATTTTCTCTTCGGGAACTCCGATTGTTACTTTGTAGTTTTTCTTTTCAATTTCAACCGTTCTCGGTTCTAAGCACAAAAGGCTTCCCCTTCCCTTTACGGTTGATATTTCCATTGTATGTAATCTGCTGCCGGCAAGGTCAACCTTTTCGCTGTTTACAAGCATTACGGGACAAAGATTTTCAAAATCAAACAAGTTGTTACCCGTGTCCACAAAAGCATTTAAAACAACCTCTTTCTCCCCGAAACTTATTTTTACCTTCTTGTAGATATCCCTTAAGGTAATCCTTTTTATCAGAAAACGCAGGGTAACTGCTCCGAAAAACAGGCAGATAAGCAGGCTTAAAAACAAAAGCAGATATCCGCTTACAAAAACAGGACTGTTATCAACGATTATATAATCACCGCCAAGAAGAAAGCTTGAAAAAATCATAATTCCGCAAAACAGAAAGGAATTAAGAACAAAAACTCCCGAAAGCTTAAGGCAATGAAGAAAACCGCCTCTGAAGGAGAAAAAAACCATAAGAAAAAGAACAAGAAGCCTAATGGGAAAAGTGCCTAAAAGCTCAAAGCCCTTTATAATTGCAAAAGCAGAATAAAGCCCTCCCACAAGAGCGCCGATCGCAATTCGTGCTCCCGTTTTTACCTTTACTGCCTTTCCGGTTACATAAAGCAAAAAGCCGTCAATAAGAAAATTGTACAGAAAAAACACATCTATGTATACAACCAAATCAATCCCCTCTTGATTAAATTATACCCTGCCAAAGCAGAATATCCTGTCAAAAATTGACGCCATAAAAAAATTCCCGTAATGCTAAGTCATTACGGGAATTTTTTATATCAGTTTTTCCAGACTGTTCCGTCTTCATAATCAACCTGAACTATCATTATTCCTCTTACGGAGGTTATGTTTTTGCCGCTGAAGTTCCACATAAAGGATTTCTTTTCAAGGGGATTTATTGTTATATTATTACAATAATAGAAATCGCTTCCGGTGCTGACCAGCTTTGAATTTTCATCGTAGCAGTTAAATACAAGCTTAAAGCCTTTTATTGGCGTTGAAGCAAGATTTCTTACAGTAACAACTACTCCCGTTCCTGTTTCGGTAGCCTGAGTGTAGCTTGTTTCATAACCGAGAGGACATTTTATTGACTCACTCCATTTGTTTGCCGCAACGGTACATTTTTCGGTAAGCCAGTAAATATAAGGTTCTCCGAGAGGATAGCTTTTAAGCTCCTTAATTGCATCAGAGGTAACATTTACCGCCTGTTTGAAGTTGCCCTCTTCCATTGCAGTATCGTAAGCTGCAACAGCATTTATGTAAATAACCTCTTCCTTTGTTGCATACCAGCCTACGGTTTTATAAAGCTCAACCTCGTTTTCTGCAACATTAAGCGTTCTTCCGTCAAGAGAATACATCTGAACAAATTTTATAAGATGCCATCCTACGCTTTCAAAGGCCTTAACCTCGGTTATTTTAACCTCGGTTTTTCTGCCGTCTTCCGAGTACATAGTAACATATGCAACGCCTTTATCTTTATACCAGAGGCCTGAATTGAGATAGCTTTCAAGCATATAGTCGGCTACAATTTTTGTTTCACCGTCGGGAGCATAAAGCATTCCGCCGTAGAAATAATTAAACCCGTTCTGCTGTGCAAAGCTTTCTCCGAATCCGCCCGGACGCACATAAAGGGAAACAAGAGGACAGTTTTCAAGAATTTTGCCCTCAACGCCCGAAATTGTTTCGGGGAAATAAACCTCGCAGAGTGCGGGGCAGTTTCCTATGGCATTTTCATAAAGCTTTGTTACGGTATCGCCCGTTTCAAAGCTTCCGAGGGAATCCATTCCGTAAAAGGTATAAGGTCCTATTGAGGTTATACCGCTTTTAATTATTACCTTTGTGATTGTGTCGTTATAGCTCTGCCAGGGCCTGTCAACCGAATCAATTCCATAGCCCCAAATTTCACCTTCGCCGCCTATTACAAGAACGGTTCCGTCAAGTTTCCAGGTAACCCCCGGATTAACCGTTCCGTAGGTGGGAGAAGCAGAAGCCGTAAAAACGGTTCCCAAAACCAATACTGATACAATCAATGCTGCAAAAACTTTTCTCTTCATTTCCTTTTTCTCCTAAGCAATTTAATTGGCTTAAACTTCTAAAATTATAGGAAGAATCATAGGATTCCTCTTTGTCTCACTGAAAAGATACTGGTTAAGATTATTTTTAACCGCAGTTTTAATAGAGTTCCAGTCGCTGCCCTTTCTTGAGCTTGCAATTTCAATTGCTTCTCTTGCGCGAAGCTTGATATTGTCCATAAGCTGTTCTGATTCTCTTACATAAACAAAGCCTCTTGAAACAATATCGGGACCTGCAACAACCTCTTTTGTTTTTGAGGAAATTCCAACCACGATTATAATAAGACCGTCTTCAGAAAGATGTTTTCTGTCTCTTATAACTATATTTCCGACATCGCCAACGCCTGAGCCGTCAACAAAAACTCTTCCCGACTGAACGCTTGAGGTTATTTTTGCTTCCTTACGGTCAAGCTCAAGCACCTGTCCTATTTTCATTATAAAAGTATTTTCCTCTTTCATTCCCATTTTACGGGCAAGTCCTGCATGCTGCATAAGATGCCTGTATTCGCCGTGGGCAGGAATAAAGAATTTAGGCTTTGCTACAGAAAGCATAAGCTTTAATTCCTCCTGGCAGGCATGTCCCGAAACGTGAACATCGGCAAGGGCTTTATAAATTACATCTGCGCCCTTTTTGCAAAGCTCGTCAATTACCTTGGCAACAAGCTTTTCGTTGCCGGGGATGGGACTTGCGGAAATAATTACCAGGTCGCCCTTTACAATTTCAACGGTTTTATGGTCTGAAGACGCCATTCTTGAAAGAGCCGCCATAGGCTCGCCCTGGCTTCCCGTTGTTATTATACAAAGCTGATGGGGTTTATAATTTTTAATATCCGCAAGGTCAATTATTGTTCCCTTGGGACATTTGAGATAACCAAGCTCTTTTGCGGCAACCACAATGTTTTCCATGCTTCTGCCGGAAACCGCAACCTTTCTTTTGTGCTTTACCGCAGAGTTTACAATTTGCTGAACCCTGTCGATATTTGACGCAAAGGTTGCTACAATTATTCTGCTTTTACAGTTTGAAAAATAGCTTTCAATAGTGTCGCCTACTTTTCTTTCTGACATTGAGTAGCCGGGTCTTTCAACATTTGTACTGTCAGACAAAAGGGCAAGAATTCCCTTTTTGCCAAGCTCGCCGATTCTTGCAAGGTCGAGCATTTCTCCGCTTATTGGGGTTGTATCTATTTTAAAGTCACCTGTGTGAAGCACCACACCAACAGGGGTATGAAACGCAATTGCAGCAGCATCGGCAATACTGTGATTTGTTCTTATAAATTCAACTGCAACCGAGCCGAGCTTCACCTTCTGACCGAATTTTACAACATTTAATTTTGCCTGCTGGTCAAGCCTGTGTTCCTTAAGCTTGTTTTTAACAAGCCCGAGGGTAAGCTTTGTTCCGTAAATCGGAACATTTATATCCTTAAGCAGATAAGGAATTGAACCTATATGGTCTTCATGACCGTGGGTAAGTACAAGCCCTTTGATTTTATCTCTGTTTTTGTGAAGATAAGTCATATCGGGAATTACCAGGTCAATACCGAACATATCGTCATCGGGGAAGGCAACTCCACAGTCAAGAATAATTATTTCGTCCTGATATTCGAAAAGGGTCATATTCTTGCCTATTTCTTCAAGGCCTCCCAGCGGAATAATTTTAAGTTTTGATTTTTTTGTCACAATTAACCTCTCTTTCTTTCCAACGCAAAAAGAGACGGGCACCGTGAAAAAAGCACAGCACTCCCCTGCTTTTGCATCTATAAATCCGTCGCAATATCCGAAACTGACCCAAGGGCCCTCCGCAACATTTCCGGAATGCCGAACGGAAATTTTAAACCGAACCGTAAATTTAATATAATTATACCATAATTTTATCCAACTTGCAACTATATTATTCCATAAAAAATAAACCTCTCAAAAAGGCTTGCTTTGCCCAAATGAGAGGTTTTATTAAGTTTAACGTTTTTATTCAACGGGAGCTCCCGGATTTTCAGGAACAACCTCTGTTCCCGAAGATGGGTCTGCCGGGGTTGCGGGCTGCTGAGGAGCAGGCTCAGCCGGTTGCGGGTCAGGAGTTTCAGTCGGTTGCTGTTCCGGCTGTTGTTCGGGTGGTTGTTCGGAAGGAACCTCTTCACCCGGAACTGTTGAAGGGTCTTCTGTTGGCTCCTGAGAAGGATTTTCTTCCCCTTCGCCGGGAACCTCTGTTCCTTCAGCAGGCTCTTCAACAGGCTCTTCAGCCGTGTTTCTCTTTATTATTTTTTTAAGCGGAGTGTAATAACTCGAAGGCATTTTCTCCGTTTTTACAAGCTCTCCGTTTACATAAACTTTTCTTGTTGTGGTTACCGTATAACCGTCGCTTCCTGTTTGAGTAACAATTTCAGTTCCCTTTTCAAGAGTTGGGTCTTCTTCATATTCAACCGGTCTTGGAGTCTGTCCTACAACATTGTTTAAAATTTCAACCCTGAAATTCTGTTCCTTTGTTCCGAGAATTTCAACACGGCAAACGCCTCCCGAAACGGAAGCTGTTATTTTTATCGGTCTTGAGGTTGTATTTTTGAATCTGAAATCAATTACGCCCATAACAACCGTTGCATCCTGTCCCTTGGGAGCATATGCTACCGGGAAGGAGTGATTTTTTCTTTCAACAATGCCCATATTTGAGTAAAGAGCCGCATTGTATATCGTTGTGGAAACCTGACAGATTCCGCCGGCAAGCCCGTCAACAACTCTTCCGTTTTCAAATATTTTTGCATTTCTGTAGCCTGCGGCAACTGTTCTTTCCCCTACAACATTGTTATAAGAGAAAATTGCGCCCGGTTCCAGAACTGTTCCGTTTACCTTTCTTGCGGCAAGAAGCATATTATAGGTTCTGTCAACCTCACCGGGATTATAGTTTGTTGAATAAGACGCAAGAACATCTTTGAACATTTTTCCCGTAAGGTCATCGTCAAGCACCTTGGGCATTTTAACCTCAAGCTGAATTTCAACGGTTTCACCTTCGCCAATGCCCTCTACTGCCTTTTTAGCCTCTTCCTTATCAAAGGAATAGCCCACAACGTGAGGAACAAGCTTTCCGCCCTCTTTGTCATAATAAGCATCCTTTGGTTCTCTGAAAACCTTTTCATAAAGAGCATCTACATCAACACCCTTGTATTCCTTTTTGGAGGTTTTTGTTTCAAGGGTTGCATTCTGATTAAGTCCTAAGGTTTCAATTACTTTGTCAAGCTTTTCAAATTCTATAACCTCACCGGAGCGTCCTGCAGTAAGAACAAGCTTATCGCCGTCAATTTTAAAGCTTTCTTCGGTATATACCGAACCGAGCCCTGAAAAGGCCTCTGTTATTTTTGACTGAAGTGCTTTCTCATTTATCACAAGGCTGAGCGGAATAACTTTTTTGCCTGAGAATATCTTTGAAAATGCTCTTGAAAAAGCATTTCCTCTTCCGACTGCATAAGCATTTTTAACAGTTGCATCGAAATCAATCTGTCCCACATCGGCAAAATTTACTTTCGCCGTATTTTCTTTGCAAACCACCTCAATTACGGGGTTTGCTTCCATATATGCCTTTGTTATCTCTTCGGTTGCATCCTCAACGGTTTTTCCGCTTACATCGGTATCAACAACAAAAACATTCTTTGCAATAAGGCCGTTGTCCGGCAATGCGAAAATTGCAACAAGTGCCAGAAGAAGCACCAAAGCCACAGCTGTTGCAATTATAATTACTTTTTTGTTTTTCATTTTAATTTCCTTTCACTCTGAGACCTTTCAATCAGAAGCCCAGTTCCTCGTTTATAATAAATACCGTTACTCTGTTATTTCTCTGTTTTCCCATAAGAACATAATCTGCGCAGATTCTTTGGGGCGACTGACAACCGTAGCCCATATCCCTGCCCATAGCAACACATTCACCGGTTTTAAAGCAATATGTATCACAATTAAGTCTTTGGGTGTTTTTCGGAGCTGCAATTTTGCGTATTCTTTCCTTTGCTTCTTCAACATTTTTTACAATTTTGTTGACCCCGGTTACCACAAAAACCTCTTTCGGTCCGAAAAGCATTGCCGCAACTCTGTTTCCGTTTCCGTCAACATTATATAAAAATCCATCTTCGGTTATTGCATTGGTACTTGTGACATAGTAATCAGCAAAGAAGGATTTTCTGAAAATCTCTTCAACCTGCTCCCTGCTCAGTCCTTCTTCAAAACGGTCGCAAAGCTTGTAGCCGTTATTTTTCAGAAAGGAATAAAGACCAATCTGAGAAACTGTTGCAGAGCCGCCGAAGGCAGTTACCTTTTCCTTATCAATAAGCTCTGTTATTTTCAAAAGCGCCTCCTTTGAATTTTCAAAATACAACACTTTGAAATTGTTGTTTTCAAGGGCTTTTATCGTACTTTCAACATTTTTGTTCATATACACCACTCCATTATAAAATTTTAACATCAGGCGCAATTATTGTCAACATAAAAAATGTTTACATTTTCACATTTTTCTGCTATAATAATAAAAAATTGTCTTTTATTTACGGAGGACTTAAAACGTGCGAAAAAAGAAGAAGACTATGAATAAAAAAACATATTGGAAAAACCTGTTGAAATATCTGGTTATTTTCGGTCTTGTGGGCATTATTGTTATGGGCTTTGTTGTTTACTTCGTTGCAACCGTTGATAACGAAAAAAACTACAGTGCTCTTAATCTTAACCTTTCGAGCATTGTTTATTACCAGGATGAAGACGGTTCTTTCAAGGAATTTGAACAAATTGTCGGCGAGGAAAACCGAATATGGGCTGACATTGAGGATATGCCCGAGTATCTCCCCGCAGCATTTATTGCTATTGAGGATGAAAGATTTTACTCCCACGGCGGTGTTGACATTCCCCGTACCATAAAGGCAACCTTTAACTATATTTTCAAAAAAGACTCGTCTTACGGCGGAAGCACAATAAACCAACAGCTTATTAAAAACATTACCGGTGAGTCGAAAAGAACTCCGGGAAGAAAAATTGTTGAAATATGCAGAGCAATAGACCTTGACAGAAAGCTGGAAAAGGACGAAATTTTAGAGCTTTATGCAAACACGGTTTATTTCAGCCAGGGCTGTTACGGAGTTCAGACTGCAAGTAACAAATACTTTGGAAAAGACGTTTCAGAGCTTACTCTTGCAGAAGCCGCATCAATTGCAGGCATAACTCAGGCTCCTACAACCTTTGACCCGATTTTAAACCCTGAAAGGAACAAGGAAAAGCAGGAAATTGTTCTTAAGAAAATGCTTGATCTTGAGTTTATCGATGAGGAAACCTATAATAACGCCGTAAATGAAACTCTTAATATTCAGAATAATGAGATTGACGGAATTTCTTCAGAATCTTACTTTACCGACCAGGTTATAAACGACCTTATCCCAATTCTGCAGGAAAAGCTTTCTGTAAGTAAAGCGGTTGCGGTTAAAATGATTTACAGCGGCGGACTTAAGATTTATTCCACTGTTAATCCAAAAATTCAGGAATCAATTGACAAGGTTTATAAAAACCCTTCAGAATATATAGCTTATAATTCAACAAATCCGATTCAGTCGGCAATTGTTGTTATGGACCCGTATACAGGCGGAGTTGTCGGCCTCAGCGGCGGTCTCGGCGAAAAGGGCAGACGTGTTTTAAACAGGGCAACCCAGTCGTACAGACAGCCGGGAAGTGCTATTAAACCTCTTGCGGTTTATGCCCCCGGATTCAATGAAAAGATTTTCTCCCCGGGAACAATTTACGTTGACAAGCCCATAACCGTAAGAAGCGGTGGAGGCTCTCACACCTTTAAAAACTATTACGCAGGCTACAAGGGTCCTGTTTCTGTAAGATATGCCATTCAGCAGTCGATAAACACTGTTGCGGTTGACTGTCTGCAGAAGCTTACGGTTGAAAAATCCTTTGACTATATGCAGAACAAGTTCAAATTTTCAACCTTGTCAGAAAAGGATAAGGGACTTTCTCCCCTTGCTCTCGGCGGTCTTACCAACGGCGTTTCCGTTCTTGAAATGACTGCCGCATACAGCGCCTTTACAAATAACGGAACTTATACTACACCTCATACAATTATAAAGGTTCTTGATAGTGAAGATAATCTCGTTTTCGAATATGTTCCTGAAAAAACAACTGCCATTTCGGGTGAAGCTGCAGCTACTACTATCGACGTTTTGAAAAGCGTTGTAACAAGCGGAACGGGTACTGCTGCCGCTCTTCCGAACGGAATTCCTTCCGGCGGTAAGACAGGCACAACCGACGATGACCACGACAGATGGTTTATGCACGTCTCTCCTTATTACACAACAGGAGTTTGGGTTGGTTATGACAATCCTCAGACAGTTTCCGGGTACAGTCAGAACCCTGCAATAACCCTTTTCAATGCAACAATGAAGCCGATTTACCGTAACCTTGAGTATAAAAACTTCGACCTGGGCAAAACCATGGCAGAAATTTCAAGCGGAATTTCCACAGAAAAGAGAATTACGGTTTGCCAGGATTCGGGACTTCTTGCAACCGACGGCTGTATAACAGTTACAAGCATAACGGTTGACGGTCAGAATCCGCCTATTACAGAGCATTGTAATATTCATTCCGGTTCAGCATACGACCCGGAAGGAAACGGTCAGACGGGAGATGCTCCCACATATGACCCGAACAGCCAGAACGGCGCAGGCGTCGTAGTAGTTGACGATGGCTCCGGCGCAGTTCATCCTCCGGAGGTTCAACCTCCTGCCGACCCCGGCGCAGGTCAGCCTCTTCCCGATACGGAATAATGATTTGATTTTACAAAAAAAGCTGAACGATTGATTTCGTTCAGCTTTTAATTTGCCATAATTATTATCCCAATTCAGGCATATTCCAATGATATTCTGTATTGCCCTGCAACGAGCGGTAACACAGCATCCGGACATTTTAGCCAAGCTTAGGCATATTCCAGTGATATTTTGTTGCCAACACCCTTATTATCAACACCACTATTGCTGTTATTGAAAAACCCGCTATGTCACCTACTCCGCGGTTATACATTACATAGTAGAGTATGCTTCCTATAAGGGAGGCTATGAGATAAATGTTTTTTCTGAATATTCTCGGTATTTTGCCTGCAAAAATATCGCTTATCATTCCGCCGCCTACGCCGGTAAGCGTTCCTACGAAGATACAGAGAAACGCATTTTCAAGATAGCCCTGCATACATGCTGTACTTACTCCGATTGCGGAAAAGATTCCAAGGCCTATTGCATCGGTTATATTAACAACGCTTAAATAAACCGGATTTTCCATATCAAATTTATCCCCTGAAAACCAGAGAAGAGCTATTACCACAGAAGAGGTTACCGCCGCTGTAAGCACATAAGAAGGGTCGGTAAACATAAGAGGGGGCGTTATTCCCAGAATGAGGTCTCTCATAAGTCCGCCTCCCACCGAGGTTACACAACCCAGCATAAGACAGCCGAAAAGGTCAAGCTTTTTTCTTGCCGCAAGCATTACTCCCGAAATGGCAAAAGCCATTATTCCGAGATACTCTGCTATTGAAAGAATTACTTCAACTATGCTCATATTAAACCTCGTATATTGTTCTGTCCTTTGAAACTTCAACCGGGCAGTTCATATGCTCTTTTACATATTTTTCACATTCTTCGAAGTTCTCAAGAATTTGTCTGCCGTGATGAATGAACACGCATTTTTTTATTTTTTTGCTGTTAACATAATCGCATACATCCGCAACTTTATGATGACCTGTTTCAACAAGAAGAAGGTCGGTTTCCTTTTCAAGAAGCCCGTCAAGATCGTACATATCTCTTACATCGCCGGAGAAAACAATTCTCTTATCTTTGCCTTCTATTACATAGGAGTATGACCTCCAGCCGTCCCCCTCTTCGCTTTGAATATGATGATTGTGATGAGCATAAATTTTTGCATCCTCATTTCCAAAAACAAGACCGTCTTTAACCTCTTGGGTTTCAACAGGAGATGCTCCTCTGTAGGGAATTCCCAGATATGGCAGAAGATTCACAAAGTGTTCCCCGATTTTCATATCCGGCATAAAAAGTCTTATTTTTCCGTCTGTCATTTTTATACCGTATCTGAATTCTCTTTTTGAAATTGAATGTAACAGGCTTAAAAGCCCGCCGTTGTGGTCGATATGCTGATGTGAAATAAAAATCCCCTTTATTTTTTCAAATTCCACATCCATCATATTTGCAGACCATACGCAGTCTTCGCCTGCATCAAACCAAAAATAACTTTCGTTTATTTTTACTGCCAGCGCCGTATGGTGGAAATCCTTTACTGCTTCCGTTCCTGAACAGGCACCAAAAACCATTACCTTTACCATTTTTAATCACCTCGCAGATATTCTACACCATTAAAGATACAAAGTCAATTAAAAAAATGGACTGATATCAGTCCATTTTTTGTGTTATTATTTTCTGTAAGGTTTTTCTGCAAGGTATTTGTCTATAAGCTGCTGAATACCTTTCATATCTGCCTCTGAATTAAAGATTTCCTCCATTGTGGTTTCTTCGGGATTTGCATAGTTGCCCTCAACAAAGGCAGGTATACCAAAAGTTGAAGCAAACTCTTCCTTAAAGAAAAAATCATAGGGATTCCCCTCTGCTTTTTCGCCTGTTATTGCACAGTAAGTCATTAAAGAGGTTATATAACCAGCAAGAAGGCTTGGGTGTTTATTATCTTTTGTGATAACAAAGGTATTTCTGTTATATTCCTGAGTTGCTCCCGGAACTTTTACAGTTCCCTCGCACAAATCCTTTACGATTCTTCCCCAGTCGACAATTGTTACATCAAACTTTTCTTCGATAACCTTAAGGTTATCAATTGTTCCTTGACGAACTGCGTTTTTATCATTGTAGCCGTAAAGCATTGCAGGAGCAAGAGCTATAATTTTAACATTCGGATTTGCATCCCTGAAAATCTTTGTTATATGTTCAAACTGTTCAAGCATTGCCGCTTCGTCTGTTTCACTTCTTGTAAGACCGATTACAACATAGTCAAAATTTTTGTCGGTAAGTGCTTCTTCATGGTTTAAATCAAGGCATTTGCCTTTGAGGGTACACGGCTTTCCTGAAAACAAAGTCCATAATCCATGGCTTCCCCATGTCCAGTCAAGAACGTTTACCTCCGCTCCGTTTGCCTTGCAAATCTGATAGAAAATACCCTCGTTATTTTCTCTTTTGCTCTGCTCGTGAACAGATTTTGAATTTCCGTTTACCACTCTTCCCCAGTAAACATTTGAATCACCGATAAAAGCTATTTTTTTACCGTCAAGCATATTTTTATTATCTTTTTTACCAAGATATTCATCCACAAGCATCTGAATTCCTTTCATTTCACTTTCTGATTTTAAGATTTCAGGGAAGTTGGTGTCTTCATCACCATTTTTGTAGTAATAATCAACATAGCCTTGTAAATCAAAGGTTGGAGCAAGAGATGCATCTGAAATATAATCATAAGTCTGTCCCACTGCCGACTCACCTGTCATTGTGCAATAAGCAAGAAGGGTTGTTATGTAACCTGTAAGAAGGTTAGGATGATAGTTATCTTTTGTAACTATAAATGTACTTGCTGTATATGTTTCCTTTGCACCGGGAACTTTTCTTGTTCCGGCAATAACCTCTGTTACAATTTTACCCCAGTCAAGAACCTTGATTCCCTTTTCTTCAACAGCTTTATAAAGCTCTTCTCTGTTTTCCCATACATATTTTGATGAGCTGTAACCGTAAGCGCCAACATTTCCTATGCAGATAATTTCAACATTCGGATTTACTGCTTTGAAGGTTTTTTCAATATATTCCACATCTTCAAGGAAACTCTTGTTCTGAGCTTCTGCAGATGATGGTGAAAAGAATACATAATCGTAGTACTTATCTGTAAGGTATTCCTCGTGGACCATACCGTTTTTACAAATGCTGCATTCGTTCGGTCCGAGCAAATCATTTAATTTATGTGAAGAAATGGTCCAGTTTGTAACGGAAACATCAATTCCGTTAGCTTTGCAAAGCTGTACAAATCCGCCTTTCGTATCCTGTCTTTTTTCAAGGGTAAAATACTTTTTATTAACTGTGTCAACGGTTCTTCCGTAGTGGATAAATGAATTACCGATAAAGATAACCTTTTTGCCGTCAAATTTTTCCTGAAGCGGAGTTTTGACAGATGATTTTATAATTACAGTTTTTGTTGCATCGTCCCAGTCAACTGTGCAGCCTAAAGTTTCTGCAACAAATCTTACGGGAACCATTGTTCTTCCGTCAATTATTTTTGCAGGAACATCAAGGGGAACATCTTCTCTGTTAACCCTTGCATATTTTGAACCAACAGGAAGGTTTATTTTTGTTTCGCCTTTGATTGCGCTAACAGTCCAGGTTATGTCGTCCCAGGTTATTGTTGCGCCAAGCTCTTCAAAAATGCCCCTCATTGGCACAAGTACTCTGTCGTTTTCTTCAACAGGCATAACGTCAAAGGTTTTCGCCTCGCCGTCGATTGTAATTGAAATACCGCTTTCAGCCATTACGCCGATTGTTGGTAAAATCAACATAAAAACTAATAACAATGAAATAATTTTTTTCATAATTGTCACTCCTTTTGGCTTGATTATATCACCCCTCCGTGATATAATCAAATATAAATATATTGATATATTTATAACTTTTTATAGATGAGGTGCTTTTATGGAACTTACAGAAAAGTATATATACAAAATATACGAAGAAAAAAGCGTTTCTTCCGCAGCAAAAAAGCTTTTTATTTCACAACCCGCTTTGAGCACAATGCTGGCAAAGCAGGAGAAAAAGCTGGGCTTTAAAATTTTTGACCGTTCCACCTCTCCTTTGTCCTTGACTGAGAAAGGGAGAATTTACATAGAGCATCTGCATGATGTAGTTGAAAGCGAACTGCAGATGCATCAAAAAATAAAACAGCTTTCGGAAACTTCTCTTAAAACGCTTTCCATCGGCGGTTCTATTCAGCTTAATTACTACCTTGTTCCCCTGATATGTAAGGAGCTGTACCGCAAATACCCGGATATTATTCTGAACATAGATATAGGGCATAGCCACAGCAACGAAAAATTTTACGAAAAACTTAAAAGGCATACTCTTGACGTTGTCCTTTCTTATTCAGAAGGAACAAATGATTTTGATGCTATACCTGTTATAAATGAAAGGTTTTTAATAGCAATGCACAAAAGCATAGCAGAAAAAAACAATCTTATGCACCTTTCTGTAACAAAGCAGGAATTCTATGACAAATCATACTCAAAAGACAGAGAAATTTCAGATTTTTCATCTTTTAAAAATGTGGAATTCTTTTATTATAACTCACCTAATATTAAAAATAAACTTATTACAGAACTTTTGGGAGATAATCTGAAAACCGTAAAATGTCACATTAAAAACTCCAAGCACCTTACTCCACACTACAGTTTTATATGCGCCGGTATAGGAGCAAGCATCATTCCGGACTCCCACCTTTTTTTACCTGAATTTCAAAGTGATGACATTGTTCACTTTGTTCCAAAAAACGAGCTTTGTACACGCACCCTTTTCTTTTTAGTGAACAAAGAACGATCCGAAAACCCGATTCTTGATGAATTTATTGATATTGCAAAAAAACTTGCAGAAAAAATTCAAAAGGGCTTATTATGAAAAAAAACAGACTCTGTCACTGACAGGGTCCGTTTTTGTTTTATTGATTAGTACATTCCGCCGGGCATTCCGCCTGCAGGCATTGCAGGAGCTTCCGGTTCGGGCTGATTTGCCACAACGCTTTCGGTTGTAAGAATCATTGCCGCAACTGATGCCGCATTCTGAAGAGCAGAACGGGTAACCTTTGCCGGGTCAACGATTCCGGATTTAATCATATCCTGATATTCTTCAATTAAAGCATTGAAGCCGATTCCTTTTTCGCTTGCCTTGATTTTTTCAACAATTACAGCGCCCTCAAGGCCTGCGTTTGCGGCAATCTGTTTAACGGGTTCTTCAAGAGCCTTCTGAATAAGCTGCATACCCGTTTTTTCGTCGCCTGTTGCATTTTTGATCAATTCATCAAGTGCAGGGATTGCGTTTACAAACGCTGTTCCGCCACCGGGAACGATCCCCTCTTCAACTGCTGCTCTTGTTGCTGCAAGAGCATCTTCAATACGAAGCTTCTTTTCTTTCATTTCGGTTTCTGTTGCGGCGCCAACTTTTACTACTGCAACACCGCCTGCAAGCTTTGCAAGTCTTTCCTGAAGTTTTTCTCTGTCGAAATCAGAGGTTGTTTCTTCGATAAGTGTTTTTATATTTGAAACTCTGTCTGCAATTTCGTTTTTATCGCCAAAGCCGTCAACAATAATGGTATTTTCCTTCTGGATTACAACCTGTTTTGCGCGACCAAGCTGAGTAATTTGAGTTTCTTTAAGGTCAAGTCCGAGTTCTTCTGAAATAACTTCTCCGCCTGTTAAAATTGCAATGTCACGGAGCATTTCCTTTCTTCTGTCGCCAAAGCCCGGAGCTTTAACTGCAACGCAAGTAAAGGTTCCTCTTAACTTGTTTACAACAAGCGTTGCAAGAGCTTCGCCTTCGATATCTTCTGCAATAATTACAAGCTTTCTTCCCTGCTGAACAATTTGTTCAAGAAGCGGAAGGATTTCCTGAATATTGCTTATTTTCTTGTCGGTTATAAGAATGAAAGCATCGTCTATTACAGCTTCCATTTTGTCTGTATCGGTTACCATATAAGGTGAAATGTAACCTCTGTCAAACTGCATACCTTCAACAACATCAACATAAGTTTCTGCTGTTTTTGATTCTTCAATTGTTATAACGCCGTCGTTTGTTACTTTTTCCATTGCATCGGCAATAAGCTCGCCGATTCTTTCGTCGGCTGATGAAACAGCGGCAACTCTTGAAATATCTTCCTTGCCTTCAACCTTTTTGCTGTTTGCGAGAATTTCAGCCACAACCTTTTCAACCGCTTTTTCCATACCTCTTTTGAGAACCATTGGATTTGCGCCTGCAGCAATATTTTTAAGACCTTCTCTTACAATTGCCTGAGCAAGAAGGGTTGCGGTTGTTGTACCGTCGCCCGCAACGTCGTGTGTTTTTGTGGAAACCTCTTTTACAAGCTGAGCTCCCATATTTTCAAAGGGGTCTTCAAGCTCGATTTCCTTTGCAATTGTAACGCCGTCGTTTGTAATTAAAGGAGTTCCGAACTTTTTATCAAGAACAACGTTTCTTCCTTTAGGTCCAAGGGTTACTTTAACTGTATCAGCAAGCTTGTTTACGCCTCTCTCAAGGCTTTTTCTTGCTTCTTCGCCAAACAAAATATCTTTTGCCATAATTATCTACATCCTTTCGGGAAAATTTACTCTAATACTACCAATACTTCCGACTGTTTAAGAATTGTATATTCAACTCCGTCAAGCTTAACTTCTCTTCCTGCATATTGGCCGATCATTACTTTGTCGCCAACTTTAAGCTCCATTTTAACTTCTTTTCCGTCAACAACTCCGCCGGGACCTACTGCAACAACTTCTGCCACCTGGGGCTGTTCTTTTGCTGAACCTGCAAGAATAATTCCTCCTGCAGTTTTTTCTTCAGCTTCTAAAAACTTTATAACTACTTTGTCTGCTAATGGTCTGAATTTCATTAGGACACCTCCTGATTAAATTTGGTTTTAGCACTCTTTGAACTTGAGTGCTAACATCGTAATATATTTTACCATCTTTGACCAAAATTACAACCGCTGAATTTCCGACAATTCGGTCAAATACGGTTAAATTTATTTTATAAAACTCCGTTTTCTTTAAATTCCTTTATTTTTTGGCTATTTGCTCAGTTTTCCTCGTTAAAAGGCACGCCAAGATAATCGTAGGCAGCTTTGGTTGCCATTCTGCCTCTTGCGGTTCTGTTTATAAAGCCTATCTGAAGAAGATAGGGCTCACATACATCTTCTATGGTATGCCCTTCCTCGCCGATTGATGCCGCAATTGTTTCAAGTCCTACGGGACCGCCTCTGAAATGCTTTATTATAACCGTTAAAATTCTTCTGTCGAGATTATCAAGCCCAAGCTTGTCAACCTCCATCATATTAAGAGCACTGTCGGCAACCTCTTTTGTTATAATTCCCTGGGCCTTTATCTGGGCATAGTCTCTTACTCTTTTTAAAAGTCTGTTTGCAATTCTCGGTGTTCCTCTTGACCTTAAGGCAATTTCCTCTGCTCCGCCTTTTTCCATTACAATGCCCAGGATTTTTGCAGAACGTTCTACAATGCTCATAAGCTCTTCCTTGGTGTACATTTCAAGTCTTGAAATAAAGCCAAAACGGTCACGAAGAGGCGCTGAAAGCATACCCGCCCTTGTAGTTGCGCCTATTAACGTGAATTTTGGCAGAGCAACACGAACGGTTTTTGCGGAAACTCCTTTTCCGTAAACAATATCAATTACAAAATCTTCCATTGCAGGGTAGAGAATTTCCTCAACACTTCTGTTAAGACGGTGAATTTCGTCGATAAACAAAATGTCATTTGTATCAAGATTTGAAATAATTGCCGCAAGGTCGCCGGGCTTTTCTATGGCAGGACCTGAGGTTATTCTTATGTTTACCCCCATTTCGTTTGAAATGATGGAGGCAAGGGTGGTTTTTCCAAGTCCGGGAGGGCCGTATAACAGAATATGGTCTAAAGACTCCCCTCGCATTTTTGCCGCCTCTATGAAAATTTTAAGATTTTCCTTTGCCTTTTCCTGCCCCACATAATCGTCCAGAGTTCTCGGTCTTAAGGAAACCTCGGTTTCCTCGTCTTCAGTTGTAAAGGTAGAAGTTATGATTCTGTCTTCCATTATTATTTACCTTTATCCTTTTCTCATATTTTTAAGTGCTTGTGAAATTATTTCCTCAACAGTTCCCGAAAGACCCGTAACAGCGCTCTTTGCTTCCATTGGTGTGTAACCAAGAACTGTAAGTGCTTCGGCTGCCTCGGAAAGAGCGGAATTGTCTGAAGCATCTTCTGTAACAGTAACATCTCCGATGGCAGACTCTGTTTTGATTTTATCTTTAAGCTCAAGAATTATTCTCTGGGCAAGCTTTGGTCCTACACCGGGGGTTTTTGTTATTTCCTTGGCATTTCCCGAAATTACCGCAAAGGAGAATTTTTCGGGAGAAAGGGTTGAAAGAATTGCAAGACCAACCTTAGGACCAACCCCGGAAACGGAAATAAGAAGCTCATAAGTATTTAATTCTTCTCTTGTTAAAAAGCCGAAAAGCTCCAGGGCATCTTCTTTAACATTTAAATATGTATAAAGCATAACCTCTGCGCCTGCTCCCGGCAGCTTCGATAAAGTATATTCAGAAATATTTATTTTATAGCCTACTCCGTTAACATCAATTACTGCAAAATTCAAAGATGTGTAAGCCAGGCTTCCTTTTATATATGCGTACATTTTAAATCCTCCTGAACAGGGTTTTGTAATGTTTAAAGTCCCAGTCTTGACGTAAGTGCCGACGAGTTTGCATGGCAAATTGCAACCGCAAGAGCATCTGCCGTATCATCGGGCTTGGGAACCTCTTTTAAATTAAGAAACATTTTAACCATTTGCTGAACCTGATTTTTGTCAGCTCTGCCATAACCCACAACCGCCTGCTTTATCTGAAGGGGCGTGTATTCATAAAGAGGTACTCCCGCATTTTCCGCCGAAAGAAGAATTACTCCCCTTGCATGACCTACCGCAATTGCCGTTTTTACGTTTGTGTTGAAAAACAGCTCCTCCACCGCCATAACCTCGGGCTTATAGGTTTCAAAAATGTTAGTCAGCGCATCGTATATACTTTTTAATCTTTTTGAAAGAGGAAGCCCTGCAGGAGTGGTTATTTTACCGTAATCCACAACCTTGAACTTGCCGCCCTCATAATCAATTACCCCGAAGCCGATTATGGCATAACCGGGGTCAATTCCAAGTATTCTCAAATAAATCACCTTAAGCTTAATTTTAACATAAAAACAATATATTTTCAACATAAAAATCCGCGGCTTTACCGCGGATTAAAATTATTTTTCTTTAATCAGAATACAACTGCAGGGTTTCATTGTAAATTCAAGTTCCTTTGTTGTGCAAACAAGTTCTGCGTCGTGGTCGGCATCAAGAAGATAAATTTCATATTCTCCCTCTTTGCCAAAATCAACATAAACCTCTTTGTCTTTTGCTGTGTCATCTTCCTCGGTGTAATATGTAACAACAGACAAAACCTTGCCGTCCTTGTCAGTGCCCGCAAGGGTGTAGATGTTTTCCGGCTGATTTTCGCATCTTACCTCGTGGTCCATATCATAGAATTTACCGTACCAGTAAAGAGGATAGTAGCCTTTTAAAGGTCTGTATGTATAAAAGTCAAAGGCTCCGCAGAAAACTGATGGTCTTGTATCATAATACATAAGCATATCAATTGTTGATTTCTGCGCTTCACCGATGCAAGCCATTGTAAATGCCGCGCCCTTTATTCCGTTTATACTTTCAATTGAATACACATAATCTTCTTTCCAGCCACGGATATAGTTCCATTCATTCAAGATGCTTTCTGTGTTTTCATAGCCGTGTTTAACAAGAAGCTCATGAACCTTATCGGATCTGTCAATCAATTTTTCGGGTGTTGTGCCGTAAACATGCCAGGAGAAGAAGTCAATCTCAACTCCTCTTTTTTTCATTTCCCCTAAAAATTCATCTACCCAGTCATACTTACTACCTGCAACAGCAGGTCCGCCGATTTTTAAATGAGGAAAACATTTTTTAAGGTGCTTTGCGGCAATTTCATAAAAATCAAAGAACTGCGCTTTTGTTCCTCCCCAGGTACGCTTATTTGTTGCATCATCGGGGTCAAGGTCGGGCTCGTTCCAGATTTCCCAGTAAGGCATATCAAGCTCAAAGCCGTCTGCCCAGCCTTCGGTGTAATGGCGGATAATATGTTCGCAGATTCTCGCCCATTTATTAAAATCCTTCGGCGGAATTGTACCGTGTTTTTTAATCTGGTGCTCAATTGTCTGTCCAAGTCTGAAAAAGGTTTTTGTTCCTGCCTCAAGACAACAGAGAATTGCTTCATCTGTGCAAGCGAAATCGTAGGATTCAGGAATTGTTTCATCTGCATCAAAATTAGGGAAAATATTTGTTATGTCGTGACTGTAAGGTCCGCCGTAAATACCGCAAACTCCCGAATCGTGGTTTCTTGAATAAGGCATTCTTGCAGCCTTGTAATCCTCAAAATTGGATCTGTACTGATCGGTTGCGTGTCTCTTGTGCCAGGGACCGCCGTTTGTAGCATTCATAATCTTAAATGTCCCTGCATTCTTGCTTAAATCGAACTTAATTTTTTCCATTTTAACACCCCGTTTTTTAAAATGTTTGGTACAGTATATACCAAACCAAATCCGAAGTCAATGAGTTTTATTGTTATTTGCTTGTGGAAAACACGCACCATCTGTCATATTATAAACAAACTCCGCACCTGCGGAGTTTGCACTAACACTCTTATCTATTATCTCTTAACTATTAACTAAAAAACGGGGTTCAACCCCGTTTTTCTTACAGTGTTCTTTTGTCTTCTCTTACCTTCATAAGAGTTTCATTAAGAGTAGCTTCCAAATCGTTAAGAGTTTTTGAAACATATTCCTTTGTAGCCATTCTCAAGTTTCTTGCTTCGGTCTGAGTTTGTTCCATAATCTTCATTGCTTCTTCATTTGCAAGTCTGGTAATTTCGTGTTCATTTACCATTGCATTTACCTTTTCAGCAGCATTTTTGATTATATTGTCAGCTTCCTTCTGTGCTTCGTTAAGAATTTTCTGTCTTTCCTCTGTTATCCATTTAGCCTGTTTGAGTTCTTCAGGGAATTTTAATCTTATGTCCTGAATAGATTCAAGCAATTCTTCTTTGTCAACAAAGCTTTTGCTTGTGAATGGTATTTTCCAAGAATTTTCAACGGTATCTTCCAATACATCAACCAAATCCAGAATATCCATTACATTTTTCCTCCTTTTATCTGTTTAACTTTTTTTTAATTACATCAATAATTGTGTCGGGCACAAGTCCCGTTAAATCTCCGCCGAGGCGTCCTACCTCTTTAACAATGCTTGAGCTTAAATAGGAATATCTTCCGTTTGTCATCATAAACATTGTTTCAATTTCCGGAGAAAGCTTTTTATTCATAAGTGCCATCTGAAATTCATATTCAAAATCAGAAACCGCTCTTAAGCCTTTTATTATAACATTTGCGCCCTGCTCCTTGGCAAAATCCGCAAGAAGCCCGGTAAAGGTTGTAACCTCAACATTTGGCAAATCTATTACCTTTTTAACTATTTCAATTCTTTCTTCAATGGTAAAAAGAGGCGTTTTTGCACTGTTTATTGAAACGGCAACAACCACTTTATCAAAAATATTTGCCGTTCTTTTTATAATATCTATATGACCATTGGTAATCGGGTCAAAGCTTCCGGGATAAACTGCTATTCTCATAAATTATGCAACCTTCTTATAGATAGTTATATAAACTCTTCCGTATTTTGCTCTTTTTACTGCCTCAAAGCCTTCGTAATCTTTTGCTTCGTATTCTGTTTCAAGCAGAATTCTGGCATCTTCCTCAAGAACCGGAGTTATTTTTTCAAACACCTTGTCCTCAAAGCCCATACTGTAAGGAGGGTCAAGAAACACCAGATCAAATTTTTCACCTGTCTGTGAAAGAAATTTCTCAAAGGACATAAAGTGACAAACCGAGTCTTTATCAAGGCCCGTATCCTTAAGATTTTTCTGAACACATTCAAAGGATTTTCTGTTATTGTCCACAAAGTGACAAACTGCCGCTCCGCGACTTAAAGCCTCCATTCCGAGACTTCCCGCCCCTGCAAACAAATCAAGCACTTTTGCTCCTCTTAAATAAGGATACAAAATTGAAAAAACCGCCTCTTTGACTCTGTCAAGAGTTGGTCTTACATCAAGTCCTGTGGGAACTGCAATTTTATGTCCTTTTACTTTTCCTGAAATAATTCGCATAAAACCCCCGGGATTTTGATATTTCTATACATATAATATTCTATAATATACACCTTGAATTTGTCAACCCTTTTCGACAAATTTGTAACATTAATTTAATATATTTTTCAGGTTGTCGTCCAGAAATTTCCTGTTTATCATAAAGCTTATAATCTTTTTCTCATTGCTGTCGGCAACCAGTTTTTTGTCTTTTAAATCTTCAACCGCATTCCTTGCTCTGTAAAGAATTTGCGTATCAAGCTCGCCGCTCATGCTTTCAAGCATGGGCACGCCGCTTTGTCTTGTACCGAAAAAGTCACCGGGACCTCGAAGTTTAAGATCCTCTTCGCTTATGTAAAACCCGTCAGTAGAGCTTTCAAAAATCTTAAGCCTCTGCAGAGTAAGGGCATTTGCCGTTTTTGCAAAAGCCATACAGTAAGACTGTTTATTACCTCTGCCTACTCTTCCCCTCAGTTGATGGAGCTGAGAAAGTCCGAAGCGCTCGGCATTTTCTATAACCATAACCGTTGCATTTGGAACGTCAACGCCAACCTCGATAACCGTTGTTGAAACAAGAATATCCGTTTCGCCCTTTTTAAAGGCCTGCATAACTTTATTCTTTTCATCCTCTTTCATTTTTCCGTGAACAAGTCCAACCGTAACTGTTGGCATATCTTCCTTAAGCTTTTCTGCAAAAGAGGTGGCATTTTTTAAATCAAGAACCTCTGATTCATCTACAAGAGGACAAACAACATATGCCTGTCCACCCTCTTTTATTATGTTTTCAATAAAGCCGTAAGTCCTTTGTCTGTAACTTTCCGAAAGAAGATAAGTTTTAATTTCCTGTCTGCCCGGAGGCATTGAATCTATCACAGAAACGTTAAGGTCGCCGTACATAATAAGAGAGAGGGTTCTCGGTATCGGCGTTGCGGTCATAACAACAACGTGAGGATTATTTCCCTTTTCTATAAGCTTCTGCCTCTGAACAACGCCGAAGCGATGCTGTTCGTCGGCAATTATTATTCCTAAGGTTTTAAATTTAACATTATCCTGAATAAGGGCGTGAGTTCCTATTACAATATCAATTTCTCCCTTTTCAAGAGCATTTAAGGTTGCATCTTTTTCTCTTTTCTTTACTGATGATGTAAGAAGTCCGATATTCATACCCGGCATAAGCTTTTTAAAGCTTTCAAAATGCTGCTTTGCGAGAATTTCCGTAGGCGCCATAACTGCCGCCTGATAACCGTTTTCAACCGCAATAAAACAGGCGGCCATTCCCACAACGGTTTTGCCCGAGCCAACGTCTCCCTGAACCAGTCTTTTTATACATTTTTTATTAACAAGATCTCCCCTGATTTCGCTTATAACCTTTTGCTGGGCATCGGTAAGAGTAAAGGGCAAATTTTTTATGAATCCGCTTACATTGGTGTTTTCAAATACAAGTCCGTCTTCCCTTTCTCTTCCCCTTAATTTAAGCATTGCCGTCTG
Source organism: Clostridia bacterium (assembly GCA_045605445.1). Lineage (GTDB taxonomy): Bacteria > Bacillota > Clostridia > RGIG6154 > RGIG6154 > CAZMHL01. Next base: position 49,089 of record JAZUPZ010000052.1, read on the forward strand.
AAGCAGGAAAAAGTCTTCAAACAAAAATCTTTCCCTTGCTCTTGTAAGCCCCTCTTCGCTTTTTGGGTAGTGAATTTCACTTAAGGCTTCAAAAACAGACATAATGCCATATTTTTCTTCAACCTGCTTTGGAACCGGGCTGAACAAAAGCTCCTTTGAATATTCAAGCGCAGAGGAAACAGCCGAGCGGATAACCTTCTGAGGAACCGAGGCAACCCGTCTGTAAACAGGAATTATTTTTCCCGTACTTTCCCCCTGATTTTCCCCTTTTTCAACAACGGGGTTTGTAAGCTGAAGTCCGCTTTTTCCTTTGGTAACCTTACCGTAGAAAATATACTCCGTATCGGTTTTTATCTGCTTATCTATAAAACGGTTGTTGTACCAGACAACCTTAATGCTTCCCGTTTCATCCTCGGCAACGGCATTGGCAATGGTCATTTTTCTGACCCTTACCATTTTAACGGGTGATTTTATGAAGCATTTTATACACGCCTCGTCGCCGTTTGAAAGGTTTTCAATGTCAAGAAAAACCTGCCTGTCCTGATACCTTACGGGAAAATAGTAAAGCAAATCATAAAGAGAGTTTATCTCCATTTTTTCAAAATCCTTTGCCCTCTTTTCGCCAATGCCCTTTAAAGCCGTAAGGGGCGTGTTAAGAATATTCATAATTTCACCTCCTTGTGTTACTTCATTTCAAAACCTTTTCCGCAAACTGAAAACCGGTTTTGTATATTTTACTGTTTACATATTATATTCTGCTTATTACATATATCTCCAATACCTGATTCAGACCCATAAGGAGACAAAATACAGCGCTCCCCACAAATATAACATCGTCTTTTTTTCCTTTTGAAGCTTCGTTGAACAGTTTCATATTGAAGTAAAATCCGAGAAAGCCCAAAACCACTGTACACCACTCAGATGCCGTACTGAAAGTCAACCATTCAATCATTGTAATATTGACAATTCTCAAAACTATTCTTATTAAAAGTAAAGCATTAACAGTCCCTGCACAAATTTTCAATAATTTCACAGCATCCTCCAATTATTTTATATTAAAAATTAAGCCTCATCTGCCGGCTTTTTCAGATGCTCCACCAATTCAACGGCAGGCTTATAGCCATTATTTGCACATTCACAAACAACCCTGAGAGCTACCTGTTTTTCCTCAACAGACTTTGATGCATCCTTCAAAACATTTACTGCACAGACAAAATTTCTTTCAAGCTCGCCTTTCAACGGCTCACCGCTCTGGATTTTTTTGATGCTGTTTCTGTCGCTTATTTTTTCAAACAGCCTTGACAGCAACGGACCGATAACAAATATGTATGTCACAAAAGCTCCCCCGACAATACCTACAATTATTGCCAACTGATATGCCTGCACCATCATCAGAAAAACTATTATAATAAAGAAAATAAATCTTATTTTTTTAAATGTTGCTATATTCATTTTTTATTCTCCTTTTTTCTGATTATCCAGAAACCGTCAGGCAATTCATTGAGTTTGCTCTGCAAGCTTATTATAACACCCATACCCTATATTTTCAATACAGTATTATTGACAAAATACGATAATTATGATAGAATTTTTTCATAATCGAATTTGGAAATACCGCTTCAGTCTTTCCAAAGCAAGATAGTACGACCGCTTGAGTTTCAAGTAAGAGGCCGGACGGACAGCCGGGTCGGACGCCGAAGACGTGATTTTATCACATTATTGATTGAGTTAAAAGCTCAAATTTTATAAGTTGGTTACTTTATAACCGGTGCATTTGCACGCAAACTTGTGAAACGGTCAATAAGAGTACGCGTAAGCAATCTTTGCTGAAAGCTCTGACAACGGTCATTTTCAGACTATTTATATTGATTTACACGAGTGGTGTGCTTTGCACATCACTTTTTATTTTAGTTTGACAGGTAGGGGAAAACTATGAAAAAAATTATTCAGCTTAAAAATCTTTCAAAAACCTTTGACGGAGAAAAGGTTCTTGACAACATTAACTTGGATATAACCGACAAGGAGTTTGTTACCTTGCTTGGTCCTTCAGGATGCGGAAAAACCACAACTCTTCGTATGATAGGCGGTTTTGCCACTCCCGATGAAGGCGACGTTTTGTTTGACGGCGAAAGAATTAACGACCTTCCGCCCTATAAAAGAAACGTTAACACGGTTTTTCAGAAATATGCATTGTTTCCCCATCTTAACGTTTATGAAAACATTGCTTTTGCATTAAGACTGCAGAAGCTTCCCGAAAAAGAAATTTCAAAAAGAGTTAAGGAAATGCTTGAGCTTGTTGCCCTTAAAGGCTTTGAAAGAAAGAACGTAAACCTTCTTTCAGGCGGTCAGCAGCAGAGAGTTGCAATTGCAAGAGCTCTTATTAACAGACCAAGAGTGCTCCTTCTTGACGAGCCCCTGGGAGCCCTTGACTTAAAACTTCGAAAAGATATGCAGAACGAGCTTAAAAAAATGCAGCAGCAGACGGGAATTACCTTTATTTACGTTACCCACGACCAGGAGGAAGCCCTTTCTATGTCTGACGTTGTAGTTGTTATGGCTGACGGAAAAATTCAGCAGATAGGTTCTCCTATTGACATTTATAACGAGCCCGAAAACGCTTTCGTTGCAGACTTCATTGGCGAAAGTAACATTGTTGACGGCGTTATGAACGACGATTTCAAAGTAACCTTTTCAGGACATACCTTTGACTGTGTTGACAAGGGCTTTGAGAAAAATGAAGAGGTTGACGTTGTTGTAAGACCCGAAGATGTTGACGTTGTAAAAGAAGAAGAGGGAATGCTTAAAGGCGTTGTTACCTCTGTAACCTTCAAGGGCGTTCACTATGAAATTATTATTGACATCGGCGGCTTCAAATGGATGATTCAGACCACCGATTTTGTTGACGTTAACGAAAAAGTAGGTCTTTTTATTGAACCCGATGCCATTCATATTATGAAAAAATCGGAGTATTCGGGCAGATATGGCGATTACTCCTCCTTCAGCGACGAAATTGACGAGCTTTCCAACACGGAAACGGCAGGTGAATAAAATGAAAAAGAAAAACTTTTTAAAATCAATTGCCGCCGCTCCTCACATTTTCTGGTCGGTTATGTTTATTGTTCTTCCGCTTTTGTTTGTTATTTATTATACCTTCACAACGCCGGACGGAACATTTACCTTTGACAACATTCTTGCCCTCTCGGAGCACAAAACAACCTTTTTGCTTTCTGTTTCCCTTTCGGTTATTGCAACCTTTGCCTGCCTTCTTGTAGGCTATCCGCTTGCATACATTATGGCGTTTTCATCTGAAAAGAAACAGAAAATTCTTGTTATGCTTTTAATGCTCCCTATGTGGACAAATCTTCTTATAAGAACCTATTCAATGATGGCAATTATGGACGACGGAGGCTTTATTAACACTATTCTTGAGTCTCTCAATCTTGGGAAAATTCATATGATAGGAACCAAGGGCGCCGTTATTTTCGGCATGGCTTACGATTTTCTTCCCTATATGGTTCTGCCCATTTTCACGGTTATATCAAAGCTTGACAGAAATTTAATTGAAGCCTCTCACGACCTTGGTGCAAACAATTTTTTCACAATGACAAGGGTTATTCTTCCCCTTTCAAAATCGGGAATAATTTCGGGAGTTACTATGGTTTTTGTTCCTTCCATTTCAACCTTCTACATTTCCCAGAAGCTTGGCGGAGGAACCTTTGAGCTTATCGGCGACACCATTGAAAGACAGTTCCAGAACGAGCTTACCTACAATGTGGGCGCCGCAATTTCTCTGGTTATGATGGTTCTGGTTATCATTTCCCTTGCGGTTATGAACAAATTCTCCGAAGACGGAGGTGAAATACTTTGAAAATTCTTTCAAAGCTTTACACTGCCCTCATTTTCACAATTTTATATATTCCGATAATTGTGCTGGTTGTTTTTTCTTTTAACAGCACGGCGAACACCGGCGGATTTACAGGTTTTTCCCTTTACTGGTACAAGGAGCTTTTCAAAAGTGCCGACACCTTTAATGCTCTGAAAAACACTCTTATTCTTGCTTTTTCCGCCGCAACAATTTCAACGGTTATCGGAACGGCGGCAGCAGTTGGCATTAACAAAATGAGAAACAGGTTTTTAAAGGGCGCAGTAAATTCCGTTACCAATATTCCCATGATGAATCCCGACATTGTTACGGGTATTTCAATGATGCTTCTCTTTGTTTTTGCGGCAAGCTTTTTAGGTTTTGCGGAAAAGCTTAATTTCTTTACCCTTTTAATTGCCCACATAACCTTTTGCCTGCCCTATGTTATCCTTTCGGTTCTGCCGAAAATAAAACAAATGAATAAGGCGCTTCCCGAGGCGGCTCTGGATTTGGGATGTACTCCCTTAAAGTCCTTTTTCAAGGTTGAAATGCCAAACATTATGCCGGGAATTATTTCTGGCTTTATTATGGCGTTTACCCTTTCCCTTGACGACTTCGTTATAAGCTACTTCACAACAGGAAACAGCTTCCAGACTCTTCCTCTTCTTATTTACTCAATGACAAAAAAAGAAGTAAAACCCGACATTTATGCTCTTTCATCACTTATGATTTTTGCGGTTTTAATTCTTCTTATACTCTCAAATATTACCGGAAAGAAAAAGGAGGATGCTTAAATGAAAAGAACTATTGTCCTCTTATTTTCTCTTCTCCTTGTCCTTCCGCTTTTCACCTCCTGCGGTGAAAAGGAGGAAACGGTAACCCTCAACGTTTACAACTGGGGCGAATATATTTCCGACGGCTCAGAAGATTCCTTCGACGTTAATGCAGGCTTTGAGGAATATTATAAAAAAACCTTCGGTGTTGACGTTGAAGTTAATTACACAACCTATTCGGACAACGAATCAATGTACAACAAACTGAAAAGCGGCGCGGCGGAATATGACATTGTAATTCCTTCTGAGTATATGATTGAAAGAATGATTTCAGAGGATATGCTTTTAAAGCTTAACTTTGACAACATTCCCAATTACAAATATATTGACGAAAATTACAAAAATCTCCCCTATGACCCGAACAACGAATATTCCGTTCCATATACCTACGGAATGGTAGGCTTGATTTACAACAGTGCAAGGGTTAAAGACGATGTTGACAGCTGGTCTTACCTCTGGAATGAAAAATACTCGGGAGACATTCTTCAGTTCAACAACCCGAGAGACGCCTTCGGTACGGCTATGTACTATAAAGGCATAGACGTTAACACCACAAGCAAAGCTCAATGGGACACTGCTTGCGATATGCTTCTCAGGCAAAAGCCCCTGGTTCAGAGCTACGTTATGGACGAAATTTTCAATAAAATGAAAAACGGCTCCGCAACAATTGCACCCTATTATGCCGGCGACTTCCTTTCAATGTACGAAAGCAACGAAGAATTAAGCTTTGCCTATCCTAAAGAGGGAACAAACGTTTTCGTTGACGCCATGTGTGTTCCTTCCTGTTCTGAAAACAAAGAAATTGCAGAAAGATATATTAACTATATGCTGAGCGAAGAGCCGGCAATTGCAAACGCGGAATATATTTACTATGCAAGCCCGAACACATTGGTTTATAATAACCCGGATTACATTGAATATATGGAAAGCATTCACGAGGATGCTATGGAAATTCTTTATCCGAAAACCGTTGAGGTTAAAACAACCTACTACGAAAACCTTTCCCCGGAATTTCTCGAATATCAGAACGAACTCTGGGAAAAGCTTAAAATTGACAATTCCGTAGAACCTTGGGTTTATGTAGTAACACTTGCAATTCTCGGATTTCTTGCATTTCTTGCAATATCAAAGCTTGTCAAACAGAAAATACGTTCAAAATATTATTAAAAATTCAAAGAGACGGAAAAAAATCCGTCTCTTTCTCTTGACAAAGGGAACTTATTACTGTATAATAACAATGTTGTAAAAATTAAATACAGGGGTATAGCTCAGCTGGTAGAGCAGCGGTCTCCAAAACCGCGTGCCGAGGGTTCGATCCCTTCTGCCCCTGCCAAAAAGATAAGAGTACCAATAGGTACTCTTATCTTTTTGTATGGTAAATATGACGAACCCGAGGTACGCGGAGCGTGCCGGGCAACGCATACGAGCGCTGCCGGTGGCAGATGAAGCGAGTATTCGTTGGCGCAGCGGTCGAAAAAATCAAGGAATAGTGCGGATGCACCCGAAGATTTTTTCGGGTACCGCAAGAGGGGTTGCGTAGCAACTTCGATCCCATCCCTTCTGCCCCTGCCATACAAAATGGCTCAAACACTGCGTTTGAGCCACTTCTTATTTTTTAATCATTAAAAATTTTTGTGTTTCAAAATCAAATTTCAGAGCATCAATTTTGAATTTTAGTAATTTTTAATTATATTTTTATTGACGGCGCATGGTCTTGTGGTTCAAATAATCATGTCCGAAATGAGCATCAATTTCGCATACGGTCGCATCCGTTTGCAAGCATTCCGTCTGCTACATCATCATTTTAGCATCACTTGATTTCGTCAATTCTATCAATTTTGTCTATGGAGAGCAATTCTGCAAGAATATTTTTTAATTCTCGCAGAATATTTTTTTGCCCCAAAATAAAAATCTCTTTTCTTTGTTTATGCGTATCAAATTTTGATATGGGGATATGCAAAAGGAGTGAGCCTTACCGACTCACTCCACAGTTTTAAAGATTTTATTCTTTTTCTGTTATATTGAATATCTCCACCAATTCATTTATTGCATCAATGGATATAAAGCAATCTTGATTATCGTATGCATATATGCTTTCTCCTGATGCATATTTGATATCAAGCTTTGCACCATACATATCAGGGAGTCCGCTTACCTTGCTGATGTAGCCGTTATACTGTGCAAAATCATATTTTGATACGATTTCCTGAAGGTTTGTCATAAATGATGCATCCGCTGTGAAATCGTGTTCTTCTCCGGCACCTGCTCTGTCACGCCATTTGATTTTAGATTTAACAGCTCCATCTTCTAAAACAGCACTCAGCTTATAATTTCTTCCGACAAGCTCGCTTTCTTCTTCTACAACAATGTTATAAAGCGAAACCTCAAATTCAAAGCTGATTATCTCTGTTGAATCTACGACCTTCGGCGAATTCTCTCCGCTGTTATATGTTTTAACTCCACCGTCTATATCATCTGTTTCACGTGCCGGTAATCCGCAACCACTAAATCCTATTGTCATAAGCAAGATAATACTTGTTATAATTCGTGACATATTACCACCTCGCATTTACTCGGCATTGATAAATCTATACAAGAATGTAACAACTTGTGCTCTTGTGCAGTTGTTGTCAGGTGAAAAGGTGGAGGCACTTGTTCCGCCGGTTATACCTTGTTCTACTGCCCATAGAACAGCTTTGTAATAATAGCTATCTGACTTCACATCGGCAAAAGGATTATTTTTTCCTTTCGGTTCAGGCTGACCAGCTGTTCGCCACAAGAAAGTAACAACCTGTGCTCTCGTACAGTTATCGTCCGGACTAAATGCAGTATCACTTGTACCACCGGTTATTTTACTGCCGTATGCCCATTTTACGGGTTTGTAGAAATAGTCGCTTGTTTTTACATCTGCAAACGGCAAAGTTATTGCTGCAGGCTCGGGTGAACCAATCATTCTATGGAGGAAAGTAACAACCTGACCTCTTGAACAATTTGCATCCGGTGAGAATGTGTTTGCACTTGTCCCTCCCGTAATGCCTTCATTTGCTGCCCACAAAACAGCATCATAGTAATACTGCCCCTTTATCACATCAACAAAAGGATTGGATTTTGTATCCTGCGGTTTTTCGCTTGTAGAAGGTGTTTCAGGTTCTGTTGGTTTTTCCGGTTCTTCTGCTTTTTCTTCCTCAAGAATGGGGAATGTGTAGGTGACTATAACAGTTGTATCGTGAAGTCTCTCGATGTCGCTTTCCTTTACAGCAAAGCCGTCAACCAATGCACTGATATCTTCGGCAAACTTTGCAGTATAATCCCAACCTGAACGGATTGTGTCTATGTACATTTCGACCTTATATTCCTTGCCCTCTTCAAAGGTGTTGCCGTAATCCATATATTCGCCGTTTTCATACCAGGTGATATTCGTGCAGTTGTAATAGTTAGGCTCATCTGATTCGGATTCGCGGTCGGCAGTCTTTCCGACTTCGGGGAAATCAATTCCGGATATATTGATATATGAAACGGAAATCTCGGGAGCATTCACTTCATATTTAACCGTCATAAGAGTGCCGTCTGTTTCAAACTCTGCTGCTTCGCCGTTTACGATTACAACGGGATTATACTGTGCATTCTGATCCCTGCTGAAGGTATATCCCTCGTCAGCTCTTAAGTACAAGGTAGCACGGTATCCCATACCGCTTGCGAAAAGGTCATTTTCGCCAACACCGAAATCGTTCGCATAAAGTCCCCAGCGGATACCGTTCTTTGTAAATTCATCTCCGCCGTTTGCAAAGCTTACTCCCTCGCCGCTTATTAAACCGAAGTACTCAGGTGAATATCCTGTCCTAGGGTTTGGGATATTGATGTTTAAATAATCTATTCTGACTTTACCGTCATCAGCCTCACCATATGAAAAGTCACATCCACGACACTTATATACTATCGCACCGTCAACAGCTTCTCCGTTGTCAAAGTAGTGCTCTTCGTCGATAAGCACCTTGTTGCAGGCCGAACACTGCATAAAATGCTTATCGCTGTCAAAGCGGAGATATTCGTCCTCATTATATGAGTGATTGCACTCTAAGTTATAAACCTTTGACCAAAGTATCACGGTTTTTTTAGTGGAAGAAAGTTCATAATCGCTTACTCTGTCGCCCATAATGGTAAAGTTAGGTGTATTTGAGAAGATATGGTCTCTGTCAAGTATTACCTCAACCTTTGCCTGATATTTTCCTGCAACCATTGTTGTTTCATCATCACAAGGCTCATCATTATGATACCATTCGACAGAAATGCTTCTTACACCCTCTGCACCGCAGGAAAGTATGTCAGGAGAAAGTGTCATACCGTAAGCATTTGTGCCATCGATATTAAGATTTGATATTTCTTTTCTGGCATCTCTGCCCGACATAAAATTTCTTCTGTCGGCGTTTGACATATGGTGTGTTACAACAACTGTAGCCGAGCCGTCATTTCCTGTGGCGTTAAGTTTTGACCATTCGCTTACAGGTAAGGTTTCACCGTTAAGCTCTGCTGTATTTCTCTGCGGGTCAAGCATGTCAGAAGTAAGTCTTACACTTCCTACCTCGGATGCAGGATGGTACTTGTAGCCATATCTTTGAGCGTGTCCTATAACATAGGGTTCCCAATAACCGGTCAGTGTAACATTTATGGTCGGAACCAATAAAACACGCAGGTGATTTGTGCTGAAGGTTCCGCTCTTTACCAATACCTTGGCATTCTTCGAAGCACCAAGAACATCGGCATTTCCTCTGCCCCAGAAGGTACCGCCGTTGATGTTTGTGTTACCGCCCAGAAGTCTTAAGCACGCAGAGCGTCCAAATTCAACGTCCACATCGTTATCGTTATCTTTGACATATGTTTCAAGACTTGAAAAACCTCTGCCGAGGAAAATACCATCGTTTATCAAAAGACTTCCATCTTTTACTGTGATACAGTCGCCGTTTACCTGCTGCCATGCATATCCGTCGAATCTTGCACCGATTGCCAATCCCAGAACTCCGAACTGTATAGTATAATCTAGCTGGTGTCTTAAATCGTACACATCTCTGCCGTCATATATCCACTGTTTTTTAGAGCGTCCAGCTTCTAAAGTACCGCCATTTACTGTTACAGTACCACCGTCAACCTCCAGGACATTTCTGTGTTTTACAGTATCGTTAAAATATCTTGGACCCATATCAGTTCTGGGTGTTTCCATTCTTCCATAGCAGAACAATTTACCCGAATTATCTCCGCTTGTGTCGTTGATAATAAGAGAGGCACCATTTGACACTCTTATCATAGTGGTTTCCATACCTGTTTCTGCATTAAGTTCAACGGATTTACCGTTTAAATTCAATGTCTTTTCACCACTGCCAAGAGTTATCCAGTAACTGCCTACATCATTTACCTGACAAGTGTAAATAATGTCACGCGTTACAATAATATTCTTATCTCCGTCACTCTCTAAAACATCTTTAAAGTCCTCGACTGTACTTACTTCTACATATTCTGCATCTGCAGAAACTGCTACTATTCCGATACAGGAAAGCAACATTGTAAAAGTAAGTAAAATACCCAAAATTTTTTTCATATTCACACCTCTTACTTCGCGTCGTTTTCATTAAACACATCGCCACATTCAGGGCAGAACTTTGGCGGATTCTGAGGATCTTCAGGAGTCCAGCCGCATTTGTCGCATCTGTATAAAGGAGCTCCTTCAGGTTTCTTGCTTCCGCAATTCTGACAGAATTTGCCCTGATTTACTGTTCCGCATGTGCAAGTCCAGCCGTTTTGAGCAGGCTGAGGCTTTCCACAATTCTGGCAGAACTTGCCTGTATTATCTGTTCCACATTCGCATTTCCAACCGCCTGCGCCTACATTAACCTGCTGATTCTGCATTGTAGGCTGATTATTTTCAGCACCCTGCATAAAGTTTGCCATTGTGCCCATCATATTTCCTGCCATACCCATACCCATAAAGCCTGCCATTGCGCCGTTTTCATTTGCGGCAGCAGTATTCATAGCCTGAGCAGTTGCGCCTGCCATATGACCACGGAGCATATTGGCATCTCTGCCCATAGCAGCGCTTCTCTGATATTCAGTGATTCTTGCTTCATCTTCCTCAGTTGCATTAACAGAAGATACGCCGAACTCAACAATCTCTACGCCTCGTCTGTCTCTCCATTTAGAAGATAAAAGCTCATTGAGTTCATCTGCAAGCTGTATTGTATATGCAGGGATTGCACCGTAATAGATATTGTTCTGCGAAATCTTGAACATTGCAGGCTGAAGTGCTGTCAAAAGTTCAGATTTTAACTGACCGTCAATTTCATCTCTTGTGAACGAACCTTCTACATTAGCACATACATTGGTGTAGAAGAGCATTGGGTTTGTAATTCTGTAAGAATACTCACCGTGGCAACGGATTTTAATATCAAGTGGGAATCCGATAGCCTGATCCATAATTCTGAAAGGAATAGGAGAAGGTGTACCATACTTATTTCCCATAATTTCCTTTGTGTTGAAATAATACACTCTCTGGTCTTTTGCAGGTTCACCGCCAAAGGTAAAACGCTTACCGACCTCAGAGAAGCTCTTTTTAATGTTTTCACCAAGGCCGCCATAGAAAAGACTTGGTTCCGTGCCTGTGTCATACACGAATTCGCCCGGCTCCGCACAAAGTTCTACAACCTTTCCCGATTCTACAATCATCATACACTGTCCGTCGTTGACATTGATGATAGAACCGTTTGAAATAATATTGTCGGTTCCTTTTTTGTTAGAGGAACGTCCACCTGCTTTTTTCTCACCTTTTACAACAAGTGTGTCGCTATCCATGCTCTCACAGTAAAAATAATCTCTCCAAGAGTCTGCGAGTACTCCGCCAAGTGCTCCAATTCCTGCTTTTAATAATCCCATAATTTATTCTCCTTCCTTAAGCAAATGACACAATAATCAAACACGTTTTTTGCCGACTATTTTGGTCACTGCTTTGTTAAAATACTCGTTAATGCGTCAAGCATTAACTGCGTTTTTGCCTCGCATTGCCTGAAAATATTCAGGCAAAAAATCTTTATGACCTGAAATGAGAAAAAACGCGATTGTTCAAGGCGGCAGGGCGAAGAAATACTGTTGTATTTCAAGACCGACAACACCGAAAAAGCGTGTTTTTGCCATTTCAGGCGTATTTGCTTATGGTGCCATTTGCTTATTATATAAATTTTCATCCATTACTCCATAATCTGTTATATCCCACACATCAGGGTTTTTAATAAGCTTTCCATCACCGCCGATTTGAGGGCTGAATTTATGTCCGCTCAAATTCAGCTCGGTGCTGATTTCAATATTTGAATGTAAATCAGACAAGTTACATTTAACGGTAAATGCTTCGCCGTTATATATGGTGTGGACTTCGCCTGTATCAAGATTTGTTATATCAACATCTTCTTTGTATCTCGGCACAATCAAATACCATTCGTCGCCTTCGTAATCAACGTGTCCAATCTGCTCAATAGCAAAATCATCCAAGTCAGCAAAAATTCCTTCAATATATGTATGACGGAACTCCATTCTGTCACCATAGCCTAAAAATGCTACCGCAAACATCGGCTGACCATCGTAATTATCAAAGTCGAATACATTTGCATATATACTTCTGTAATCCGAGTCCTTATATACCATACCTGTTTTGTCAAGCGGTTGCGGTTTTTCTGTTGCACACCCAAAGAGTGATGCCAGCATTGTGATAACAGTCATAAATTTCATAATATTTCTTACCATTCTCATAAAATCACCCCGCATATAATAATTCTTCAAAGCATTCATCCTCAGGAATACCGTTTACTTTTCTCGGCCAATCGGAAACATCAATATTAAGCCTTACAATTCCACCATTTTCTGTCTTTAAATCAACGAAAGTTTTTCCGTCTGTCTGATATGGTGTGAGTGATGTGCCAATTGGAAGCTCTGTTTTTTCCATTTCAGGCAGAAGCTCTGCATCAAGAGGTATTGCTGTTTTTACATCATGACCGTAATTAAAGGTGTAGGCTTTATCTGTCATTTCAGGTTTTCCATCTGTTTCGCTTAGTTTATATGTTGCTGTAGCTCCACGGGTTCCCAATATTTCAAACCTTGTTTCAAGCCTTAAAAATTCAGGATTATTAAAGACTTGCTTATACACTGTACCATCTTCAAAGCCTTCCTCTATATACTCATAATCAACTTCAGTACCATAAAGCTCCTGTGTCATTTTGGGAGTATCGCCATTTATATCCCAGGTACAGAACATATGGTAGTCATTATCTGAGAACGAATCGGAATAAATATAGTTTTTATCACCGATATGTGCTAAATAAACATCAAAATCGTAAGCATAGTTGATTTCATCGGTATAAGTTTTTCCGTTTACCGTAACCGACAACATATTGTATGAGCCATATTGGTCTAATGAAGTATCTATTTCTATGTAGTCTTTTTCCTCATCATTTCCGTTTAAGTCAAAATCAATCTTTTGACGCATCGGAAGCATCAAGCAAAAGTTTCCGGAAGGTGCCTTTGTATATTCTTCATTGAAAATATAAGGTTCTTCATCAAAATAGATTTTCACAGAAAGAGGACCTGCTGCATAGGCTGCTATATCATAAGGACTAAACCAGAATGTAATGCCCTGATAATCAAGTGTCCAATTGTAATCTTCCGGAGAATACTCGTTAAAAATCGTCCATAACTGATTCTCGCCGAAATTCAGATAATCGTATTTGCTGTTCAGTTCACCTTCCAGAATATCAGGCAAGCCCTTAATACTTGGCATAACATCAGTCAGAATCAGTTTCTCTCCCGTCTCAGGATTGAAATTGGTGGTTATGTAATGATAATCAGGATGTACGCCGCCAGAATGTACAAATACATCCTCTACATAGCTTACAATCTTTGTGTCGGCTCTTTGCAAATATACTTTTGACTCTCCCTCAAGGTAAAGGGGATTGTATTCATCACCCTCTAAATCCTTGGCAGCACCCGAGAGTTCATACATCAATGCTTTTGCATCTTTTAATGCTTCGTTGTTTAGCTTATCAAAGGCCTTTTTAAGCTCGGGGAATTTCTTCTCATCATCTTCTGAAAGCTTCAGTTTGTCCCATGATACATTTAGGGTAACATTGTTCTCATTCCATTCCTCAATGCTTTTTTCTCCAAGCATTACTGAAATGAAGGATATATCCTCTTCGGGATTTTCATTCACAATGTTGTTTGGTGCTTTTTTACAAGAGCAAAGGGAAAGCAAGATGCAAACCACCATTCCTATACATACGAATCTTTTTGTCATAAAAAGTCCTCCTTTCTCGCGAAGAAATTCTTCTTTTCAAAACCCTTCAACCTTTATTTGAAGGGTTTTGAAAAGAAGGGAGCGAAAGCTCCCTTCTTTCGCTTACAAATTATCTCTCAAGACGGAAAATTTGATTGAATAAACCTTTTATGTAATCATCAGAAAGATCTTCTTCAAATGAACCGATTTTAAGTCCGAAAAGACCGCTGTCTTCTGTGCCTTTGTATTCAAATCCTACGAAGCATGCCTTGTATTCTTCTTCGTCATCTACCTCTTTGTAGGTGTATCTGATGAGTTTTACAGGCTTTCCTTCAAAATCAATACCAAGGTCAATTGCTTCCTGTTCATAGAATGTATAATCATCCGATGCCGCACCATCAAAATAATACTCTACAAATGGCTCGTTACTGCTGATACCCTCAAAATGCTTATATCCCATAATTTCTGCATCCCAGGAATAGTCGTCAGCAAGCATGATTACAATGTCACCTGCATCTTCGGCATCCTCTGAATCAACTGAAAAGAATGCACCATCAGGCTTATGCAGTGTAATCTTTGTTTCGTCATCGCCGTAGGTCATATTGATTTTGTTTACTACATCTTCGGCTTCGTCAAGTTCTTCTGAATAATCTGAATTGTCTGCTTCTTCCGAAACTTCTGCATTGTTGCAACCAACAAGTGCAAAAATCATAATTCCTGCCAATAATAATGCTAATAATTTTTTCATTTTAATCTGTCTCCTTTAATTATTTTTCTGTTTTTTCTTCCTCTTCAGGATATTCAACTACACCGCGATATTCAAAGGAGTCAACAATTTTCTTGATATCCTCATCTTCGTACTGAGCTTTGTCCTCAGGAGTACCATCCTTGCTGTAATCAATAGTTTCTGTATTAATTACAAGGTATCTGTCAGTTGTTTCTGAAACCTCTTCTAAATGTACATAAATGCAATATCCGCCAAAGTCTTCATAAGCATAGCAATCATATCCGTTAAGTTCAAACTCTTCGTATGTATCTTCGTTTTCTTTTGCATACTCTTTGTTTGCATCAAAGGTTGTGTCCTCAAAAAGTGCGGGACCTATTGTTATGTTTTTTGAATTGTATTTCATATCAATCCAGTTCGGATATTCTTCGTCACCCTCTAAAGTGATGTCTGCACCTTCGGGATAGTAGAAATCTACTGCGAGTTTTACATTTTCGCCCTCCCATGTATCTTCATAAAGTGTAATCTTTTCACCTTTATTACCGCC
>JAZUPZ010000053.1:0-5480 GCA_045605445.1 Clostridia bacterium
GGACATTGACCCTTGCATCCCCGCAGACTGGGATGGTTTCAGCGTCATTCGCCGCTGGAGGGGTGCCGAGTATCGTATTAGGGTGAAAAACCCCAAGGGCGTGGAAAAGGGCGTCGCTGAGATTCGCCTCAACGGCGAAAAAATGGAGCGAATCAAGGCACAGCAGCCCGGTTCGGTCTGCGACGTCGAAGTTATCATGGGCTGAGGTGAGAGAATGATAAAATTCGGAACAGGCGGCTGGAGAGCCGAAATAGGAAAAGAATTCAATATGGAGAATATACAAAAGGTTGCTCAGGGCCTTTGTATATACATTAAAAAGAAAAAACAGGAAAAGCTTCCCGTTATTATCGGCTATGACAGACGTTTTCTTTCAGATTCTGCGGCAAAATGGATTGCAGAGGTTTTAAGCGCCAACGGAATAAAGGTTCTGTTTTTAAACAGAAGTGCACCAACTCCGCTTATTATGCACTATGTTAAGAAAAACAACCTTGCTTTTGGACTTGAAGTTACTGCCTCCCACAACCCTTCAAACTACAACGGAATTAAAATTATTGTAAAAGAAGGCAGGGATGCTCCCCTTGAAACCACCTGTGCTCTTGAGAAAATTATAGATAATGTATGGTTAAACGACATTAAAACACTTCCCTTTGAGCAGGGAATAAATGACAAGCTTATCACTTATATTAAAAATCCTTTCAATGATTTTATTGATGACATTTTAGAGCTTCTCGACGTTCAGGCTATAAGAGAAAGAGGACTTCGTATTCTTTTTGACCCTATGCACGGTTCTTCCTCCTATCCTCTTATGGTAATATTGAGCACAGCCCGCTGCACCGTTGACATTATAAACGGAAACCGCGACGCTTACTTTGGCGGTTCTATGCCTGCACCCGAGGAGTCAACCTTAAAAGGTCTTGCAATGGAGGTTGTTCACGGAGGCTACGACCTGGGAATAGGCGTTGACGGCGACGGCGACAGACTTGGAATTATAGACAGCAACGGTCAGTATATAAACGCTAACGACATTTTAGTTCTTCTTTACTACTATCTTCACGAACACAAGGGCTGGAAGGGTCCGGTTGTAAGAAACCTCGCAACCACCCATCTTCTTGACAAGGTTGCGGCAGATTTTGGTGAAGAATGCTACGAGGTTCCCGTAGGCTTTAAATACATTTCTTCTAAGATTGACGAGGTTGATGCAGTTCTCGGAGGAGAGTCAAGCGGAGGTCTTACCGTTCGCGGTCACATTCACGGAAAAGACTCTGTTTACGCAGCATCGCTCTTTGTTGAAATGTTGAGCAAAACAGGAAAAACACCTACAGAGCTTTTAAAAAAAATACACAAAAAATACGGATACTTTACAATGGTTGAAGAAAATTTAAGATTCAGCGAAGAAATGAAAACAGAAGTTTCAAACATTGTTATGACTGAAAAGAAGCTCCCCAAATTCCCTGCAAAGATTATGGCGGTAAATTATGAGGACGGCTGCAAGGTTTATTTTGAAGACTCTTCCTTTGTTATCTGCCGTTTCAGCGGAACAGAGCCCCTTCTTCGAATTTTTGCCGAAAGCTCTTCAAAAGAAAAGGCAGCAGAATATGTTACAGCCTGGAAAGATTTTCTGAATCTCTAATAAAATATCCCTAACATAAAAACACTATTTTAAGCGAACTAAATCCGGTTCACTTCAAATAGTGTTTTTTATTACCTTCTGATAAATTTACCTGCCACACTCATAATTAAAAATGCGGCAACATTCATAATTACAACGCTTGCACCTACCGGCGTTGAGAAAACAAAGGATGCACATATTCCGAAAAAGAAGCAAAGCACCGATATAACTGCTGCAAGAATTACAAGACTTAAAAACCTTTTGCATACTCTCATTGCGGAAATAGCAGGAAAAACTATAAGGCTTGAAATTAAAAGCGTTCCCATCATTCTCATTCCGAGAACAATTGTTATTGCCGTAAGAAAGGCAATAAGCATATTATATGCAGAAACCCTTATCCCCGAAGCCTTTGCAAAGGCCTCGTCAAAGGTTACCGCAAAAATTCTGTTGAAAAAAAGAACATATGCCGAAAGAACGAAAACACACAGAATTACGCTTAAAACAACGTCCTCACCATCGGAGGAAAGAACACTTCCGAACATATAATTTGAAACATCATTGGTCATCCCGGTGGTAAGGGCAATTATAATTACTCCCGTTGCAACCGCAGTTGTTGAAATCACCGCTATTGCCGCATCGGAGTTAATTTTACTGTTTTCTGAAATTCTTAAGAGAAAATATGCCGCTATAACAACAACGGGAATGGCAACCTTTAAGGGAGCCGTATCAAGCGCCATTGCTACAGCAAGAGCTCCGAAGCCAACATGGGAAAGACCGTCGCCTATCATTGAATATCTTTTCAGCACGAGATTTACCCCAAGGAGCGCCGCACAAAGGGACACAAGTCCCCCCACCACAAGAGCACGAAGCATAAAGGGATAGGAAAACATTTTAAAAATAAGCTCAGTCATTGGCGCCTCCCATAAATCTTTTTCCGGTTTCACTTAAGGAATATTCCTCCGCAGTTCCGTAAAACTGAGAGCTTTCGCTTAAGTGAAGAATATGCTTTGCGTGTTTAACCGCTTCCTTTACATTGTGGGAAATCATTACAACCGCAACATTTTCCTCTTTGTTAAGCTTTTCAACCGCCTCGTAAAACTCTTCGGTAACAATCGGGTCAAGCCCCGTTACGGGCTCATCCATAACAATAAGCTTTTCTGCGGCACACATTGCCCTCGCCAGAAGAACTCTTTGCTTCTGACCTCCGGAAAGCTCCTGAAAGCTGGATTTTTTCAGATTGCAGATGTTCATAAGGTGCATAAAATATTCTGCTCTTTCCTTATGCTTTTTACTGTAAAAAAGTCTTGCCCCAAGAGAATTGAGGCATCCGGAAAGAACCACCTCGCTTACCGAGGCGGGAAAATCTTTTTTTATTAAGCTCTGCTGAGGCAAATAGCCTATTCTGCCTTTTTTTATCTGTTTGTTATAAACAATGCTCCCCTTCGAGGGCGCCTTTAAATTAAGGAGGCACTTTACAAGGGTACTTTTACCCGTTCCGTTTTCTCCTACTATGCAGACATAGTCATTTTCTTCCACAGAAAAGTTTACGTTTTTCAGCACTTCCCTGTTTTCATACGAAGCGCTGAGGTTTTTACATTCAATCAGCATCAGTTAAGAACTTCCTTTAAAACTTTTATATTACTTCTCATTATATCAATATAAGATATTCCGCTTTCAAGCTGCTCTTTGGTTACATTGTGGCAGGAATGAAGCTCCATTGTTTTTACATTTGCAGACTCGGCAACTGACTCTGCAACCTTTTTGTTTGAAAACTCAAGATGAAGCACCGCAGGAATTTTTTCTTCTATAACTCTGTCGGTAAGCTCTGCAACCATTTTTGCCGAAGGCTCTGCCTCACTGCCGCAATCGGTATAGGCAGAATACCAGTTAAGATTATATTTTTCCGTAAAATAGCGGAAGGGAAATTTATCTCCAAACACAAGGGTTTTCCTTTTTGCGCTTTTTACAACCTCCTCAATTTCCCTGTCAATGCCATTGAGCTCATTTATATAATTTTCAAGATTGCTTTTAAAATATTCCTCGTTTTCGGGAGAAATTTGACAAAGACTTTCGCATATTGCCCGGGAAATAAGCTTTGCATTTTCAGGAGTTGTCCATATGTGTTCATCATATTCCCCCGTATGACCCTCCTCGCCTATAAGTTCAACACAGTCAAAGGCTCTTAAGGTTTGCGGTTTTTTGTCAAGCCCTTCGAGCATTTCCTCAATCCAGTGGTCACTGTGCCCGCCCACATATATAAACAAATCGCTTTCTGAAACAGAAATTATATCTTTTGGAGAGGGCTCAAAGGAATGGCTTTCCCCAGAGGGCGGAAGGAGCATTAAAACGGTTGCCTTGTCCCCTGCAATTACCCTTGCAAAATCATACTGAGGGAAAATTGTTGATATTATTCTTATTTTTCCTTCGTTTTTATTCTCATTTGCCGAACATCCCACAAGGGACAGAATAAAAACAAATGAAATTAACACCGTTGCTATTTTTTTCATTGTATTACCTCGCATTTGCCGCATAAGCCGTATAAAACAGTTATTGAAGCATTAACCGCAAACTTATGTTCTTCCTTTATGTGTTTAAAAATCCCTTCCATTTCATTGCAGTCAAGATGGGTTATATTTCCGCATTTAACACATTTTAAATGAAAATGCCTGTTGCAGTTTTTGCTTTCCACAAGTCTGTAATAAGCGGCGTTCTTATCGTCGGTAAATTTTCTGATTACCCCTTCTTCAAGAAGCTTTTCAACCCTTCTGTAAACAGTAACCTTACCGATTTTTTCACCGCCGGATATAATGGAATTATAAATATCCTCAACTTTAAAGCACCCTTCGTTTTCGTAAAAAAAGCGGGCAACAATATCCTTTTGTTTTGTTTTATAGCTTTCTCTCATTTTATCACCAAATTGAAAATAAATTTCAAATTGAATTATACCCTTTAACATCCTTTTTGTCAAGAAAGGCACAAAAAAAAACGCCGGAAGCTTTTCGCTTCCGGCAGTTTTAAGTTAAATCAATCAATAATAAATGTAATCTTTACTTCTTCATCAATAATAGCAACAGTTACAAGGAACATTTCTCCGCCTTTTGTAAAGTAAGCATTAACCTCATAGGTGGAATAGTCAGTTTCATAGTCGTAAACTTCCCAACCGTAATCATAAACAAGGGCGTTCAGATACTTTGTAAATGTGGTTTCCATTCTGTCATGGTCGTAGCTGTAATAATAAGTATATCCTGTTCCGCCCGAGCTTGTTCTGCTTGAATAGGGGCTTCTTATCTGAGAAACTCCCGTTATACTTTCATAGGTAGGAATATTTGTTCCGGGATAATATTTTGAGGTTGTGGGCTGTTGCTGACCTTCAACGGTGTACATAATCCACACCTGGTCATATTCAACTGCAACAGTAACACCAATCATCTGATTCTGTGTGTTATGAATGTGATAGGTTGAATAAAGACCGTCCTCTGATTTCTGGTCATAAAGTGTCCATCCGTAAGTTTCAAGGCTGTCCCAGTAACGGCCTACGGTATCTGCATCTGTAAAAGGATAAACGTAGGTCATAACGGTTCCCTCGTCGTTAAGCGAACCGGGCTGAAGAAGTCCTACTCCTGTAACGCTTTCATATGTAGGAATGTAAGTTCCCGGATAATAGCTGATTGCTCCCGGTGTTGAAGGATTAGAAGGAGTTGGTGTTGGTGTTGGAGCCTGACCGTAAGGCGCAACATACTGCATTGTTGAGTTCATTGAAAGTCCGTCTTCTACCCACATTTTGAGAGCTCTCTGGTCACCAAGCCATACAAAGGTTCCAAACATTGTGAGTTCTTCAAGAGGAATCATTGTCATTCCGTTGATGTTATAA